>CAYPWY010000001.1:0-155840 GCA_964414835.1 uncultured Butyrivibrio sp.
TCACTGTTTGATTATCAAGGTTCTCTGCCTGCTGTTTTCTCAGCGACAGCTTATTTATAATACGACATCATCTTCCATTTGTCAACAACTTTTTTCAATTTTTTGAATTTTTTTTAAATTGTGTTAATTGTTGTAATTGTGTGATTTTTGTCGGCAAGTGATATACTACCACTATGTATGACAAAAGTCAACACCTTTTTTGCTTTTATTTTCTATTTTTTCAAAAAGAAGCTATTGCCTGTAAATGTAAAGCTTTCTCCTCCGAGAAAAACTCCTCAACTGCAGAAAAGGAAAAGCCCCCTCGGAGAAAAACTCCTCGGCGGCGGGAACGGAAAGGCCCCTCGGAGAAAAACTCCTCGGCGGCGGGAACGGAAAGGCCCCTCGGAGAAAAACTCCTCGGCGGCGGGAACGGAAAGGCCCCCCTCGGAGAAAAACTCCTCGGCGGCGGGAAATGTTATTGTCAGATATACCTTATATATTTCAAGGGGCTGTCGAATAACGATTTAAAAATCGTGAAGCGGCAGCTTTATTTTGCCGTTTCTACAGTATAGTTCAGCAAGAATCCTTCGTATTTTCCCTGCATCCTGTAAAAAGAGCGTACCTCATAAGCCATTTTTGATGGTCCTCAAATTTATTTTGAAATGTGAAAATCCCGGCGCTTTTTAGAGTAAGCAATGTGTTCCCGTTCTGCCTTTGGAATGACGGGAACACATTTTATAAGTTCATTCCAATTTCCGTACTGGTCTGACAAATTTCCAGAACCGTTCCGGATCGTGATAAAAGTAAAACACTCTGCCGGAAGTGGTATCAAGACAATACCCGGCTGACGCATAGTCAAAGTCCTTCATGACCGCTTCTATCTTCTCTTCCACACTGCAATTTTCTTTCTCGTAGTCGAAGGGACCGTGCTCAAAAACGATATATTCCGCTTCCGGGACATCCATCATAAGCATTTGGGAAGGCACATCGCCGTTATAATCTAGAGGAAGCCGTACACCATAACATTCCGCCAGCGGAATCCCCCAACTGCATATTCTGCCTGACGGATCATTGATATAAGCCATAATCTGACCGCTTCCACTATTTGCATCACTGCCGCCCATGTCGTCCAATTTGTCTTTGATGCTGTCCAATAAACCACAGATTGTCTCATAATCCTGATCCGGAATGAGACTTTGTTTCTGCCAGAAGTCCCAATATCCAATACTTTCATAGTTTCTAATATGCAAAAACTTGTGTGCCGGAATTGTCACAAAATATGTCTTGATATCTTTTGCTGTTTTCTCCATATCTCTTACTCCATTTTCTGATAAGTAACAGTCAAAAGGTTTCAGGATCGTACGAAGCACAACTGGTCTTGGATTCTGACGGTATTCCTTTGGCGAAATACCATAAGCTTCCTTAAAAGCCCGGGTAAAAGCTTCATGGGAAGAAAACCCGTACCGCAAAGCAATATCCAGTATTCCATTTTCCGTATCTCTGAGTTCTTTCAGGGCAAAAGCCAGCCGTCTGTACCGCAGGTAATCCCGAAACTGCATCCCTGATATTTCCCTGAATTTTCTTGAAAAATAAAATTCCGAATATCCTAATCTGCCGGAAAGATGGCTAAGCGCCAATGCCTCATCATCATTCTTTTTAATACAGGCGTCTATCTCATCAATAATCATCTGGAGCTGTTTTGGCCATTCGCACATCTTTTTTCCCTCATTTCGACTGTTCTGTCTTGATTATACAAAGTTGGAAATGAAACCGCTTGATTTTAGTTGCGAAGATTGACTGCCTTCATCCATATGCCCCAAACTTCCGTTCCCCGGAAATATTCTTTATCCGTCACATAATATTTCATCTGTTCATCGACACTCTGCCAGATGCCCTCATAATAATTCTGCCTATATGCAAAATAAGAAAGTATGCTTGTCTCACCATACTTTTACATATCGCCTGTCAATAGAGCATTTTCAGAATAGTCTCTATAATTAAGAACAATACATATAAAAATATATAACTATACCATGCTTCTATTTAATAGTAAGTGATTCTGTTTTACCGTCATATTTATATGAAATCTTAAAGCTTTCCATATCATCCGCAACACTTTCAGTAACCATGAAAAGCGCCACAGCCTCACAATCGCCTCCTGCCTCGACTGTAACATCTGACAATGCCGTAATATCATTAAGAAGCAAAGTGGCAAAATTATTGACACTTGCCTTGTTGATTGTGGCTTTAAGTATTGTCTGATTATCACGGTTGTTGAGAACTACCGCCTCGTCACCGGAATTGTGAAGATTAAAAGAAACTACAATAAACTTGTACCCCGGCTCAGGCTTAACAGAAAACAATACATCCGGGTCGTCAGGAAACTCGTCGGCTACCTTATATGATTTGTATGTAACCTGCACAGACTCAATTCCAAATGCTTCAGAGGCATTGGCTAAATATTGGCTGTTCTCTCCCTGCGGCGTTGTCTCATCAACAGGGTCAATGGCAGCCGTCTCCTGCGGCGTTTCATTTTCGTCATCATATCCCGTGGTTTCTTCTTCCGTTTCAGGCTCCGTTTCTTCCTGTACTGCAATATTCCAATTAGGATATTTTGCTTTGTAGGTATATGAATTTTGAACCAGAACACCTGCTGCATACTCCGCAATAAGGTCGTTCTGTTCTTCGGTCAAATCGATTACCTTGGTACATCCCGTAATCATAAAAATACATATTAATAATAAAGATATAATAATAGTCTTTTTTTTCAAAATAGTCCTCCAAGAAAGGTCCGTTGACCACCCCAAATGTCTGACGTGACAATGACCGTATTTGAATCCCAATATGGGCTTTTATACAGTATAACACTTTTTTTTCGTTTCAACAATACTAATTATTTTGGGCATCAATCTGAAACCAAAAACATACTCCTGTCTCTGTATTTCGTACTCCATAGGAAGCATTATAATTGTCCAGTATGGCTTTTACTATGGAAAGTCCTATGCCATTTCCGCCATATTCCCTTGTACGTGCCTTGTCAACTTTATAAAATTTTTCCCATATACGTCCGATATCTTCCTGCGGTATATTTTTCCCTGTGTTAAAAACAGATACTTTGACAAGATTATCTTCTGTTGCTATATCAATGTCTATCCTGCATTCACCTTCGCAGTGATTAATCGCATTAGTCAGATAGTTGGTAAATACCTCCTCAAGCTGTATCTGGTCAGCCCAGAGCATTGCTGCTTCACAATGCGTGAAGTTTAGTTTAATCCCCCTTTGAGACAAAACAATTCCATTGGCTTTAAGTATTGAATCCGCCAGCGCCACCATATCAAACCTTTCAATATTAACAGGCTCGTTGCCGAATTCTATCTGATTGAGCGTCAGAAGTTTTTTGACCATATTATTCATCTTGGCAGCTTCGTCCATAATCACGTCACAATAGAAATCCCTGCTCTCTTCGTCGTCATTTATGCCCTCTTTAAGCCCCTCCGCATATCCCTGTATCAACGCTATGGGTGTTTTCAGCTCGTGGGAAACATTTGCCAGAAATTCCTTGCGCATCTCATCATTGCGGGTTTTTATCTCAATGTCCTTTACAAGTTCAATATTGGCAGCACGAAGGTCTGATATGTTTTTTTGAAGCTTGTCAGACATGATATTTATGCTGTGTCCAAGGATTCCTATTTCACTGCGGTCCTTTCCCGAATATTTTACGTCAAAGTTCATCTCGGACATCTGCTCTGCAACCAATGATAACTCCTTGACAGGTCTTGTGAAGTCTGATGAAATAACATATACCACAATTATGCTTATCATCAGTATAACTACTCCGATTAATACGACAAACTTATTATATGTTTGGACGCTGTCGCTGATGCTTTGTATTGTTACCTGCATAATAATCTGGGACCCGTCACTCAGAATCCCGGTTATGACAATATATGACATATTGGTAAAGCTGTCATAGCTTTTGATTAATGTATATTCATCATTATCTTCAAGTATAGTCTTACTTACATTGGGATTAAAATTAATATCCTGCACCCAGCGTATAACATCATCATATCCGCTTTGTGAGCTGTATGCAATGTTCCATGTTCCGTCAATGACAAATACATTAATGTTGTGTGCATAATTAATCTGATTTATGGTATACTGCACTTCATCAATAGACGTATCTTTCACGGAAAAGACTTCCACAAGCTCCTCATACGACTTTTTAAGCTCGTCCATTCTGCTGTTTACATAATATTTTTCAAACAAAGTGGTATTCAGTATACAAATCAGCGCTACTACTGCCGTTACCAGAATTGCCATTATAATTGTAAGCTTTAATTTAAGTGAATGTCTGGCCATACATTACTCCTCAATTATTTTCCATCTTATAACCGACACCCCATATAGTCTTAATGGCATCACCTTTTTTACCGAGCTTACTTCTCAGTTTTTTAATGTGAGTATCTATAGTCCTTGCATCACCAAAATAATCATAATTCCATACATTATTAAGTATTTTTTCTCTTGAAAGCGCTATGCCCTTATTTTCCATAAAATATGCCAGCAGTTCAAATTCCTTATAACTCAGGTCCACGTTCTGACCATCCACTCTGACAATGTGTGCAGTTTTATCCACTTCTATTCCGTCCGATGTAAGTATTTCGTTTTCATCCGCCTTGCTTCTTCTCAGTATTGCGTCAACTCTGGCCGTGAGTATTTTAGGACTGAATGGCTTGGAAATATATTCGTCAACTCCCAGTTCAAACCCAAGAAGCTCATCTTGCTCATCTCCCCTTGCCGTAAGCATAACAATGGGGATTCCGGAAAGCTTGCGGATTTCTCTGCATACCTGCCAACCATCCATTTTAGGCATCATAACATCAAGTATTATCAAATCAAGCGAATTGTCACTGCAAAATATATCAACTGCCTGCTCTCCGTTTTCTGCTTCCACCACTTCGTATCCGCTTTTTAACAAAAAATCCCGCACAAGCTTGCGCATTCTGCTCTCATCATCCACTACAAGAATTCTGTTTCCCATAACATTCATCTCCTAAACCTGTAAAAGTCTGATTATGTTATAACATATTATTATGTCCATTCTGTGAAATTTAATTATCTTCAACAGCTTCTTCTTCCTGCATATCATCAGCCGTACTTTCCATTTCACGCCTGTTCAATTCTTCTTCCCGCTGCCGCAATTCCTGTTCCTTCCCTGTAAGCTCCTGCGCCCAGCCTGCATATTTATCCTGAAGTACTCTTTCGTAATTGATGATATTGGGATTGGAACTGCTGAGTGTGACAAAAAACATTGCCGCAACCATTATAACAAGCACCACATTAATAATAATGGATGTTCTCAGCTTTTCTTTGGTTTTATTATTGTTTTCTTTAGCTTTATTCCTGCTGTCCGCAGCCGCCTTAATGTATTGCAGAGGGGCATCTGAACCCCCGCTGTTTTTCTCATATACAGGAACATTGACATATGGTAAATCCTTGGAACCTCCATGCTTAATTATGGCAGTGCGAAGCTGTTTCACATATCCGATTCCTATGGGAGTGCGGAAAACATTTTTTTCCACAATATCATAATACAGCTTAATAACCTTATGTATATCATTCAGGTCGATTTGGGAATTAAGATATTTTATACCCTCTTTTTCCTTAAGGGCAGCCTTGTAATCATTTTCATCGGCAAATTTATAACCGTTAACAACATACTGATTATTATTTTCTGCCATAAACCCTCCTCCTGTCATAGTTTGGGTAACCGTTCATACATCTGTTTCATCAGCATTTTATGCCGGGTTACACCTATATTCGCCTATGCTAATTACCATTGGAGCAGTTGGCTGCATCAATGGCAATAACCAGCATAAGTCCCATAAGCTCATCTGCCGGATTTGCTATATCAATTACATATGTATCTCCCCAATGAAACAATTCCTTGCTGATATGCATTATAGCGCTGCATCCCGACAGCACATCATAATCCCATCCCAAAAAATCTCCTTCAACCCGCCATCCGTTATATTCCACATCATATTTGGGCTTAAACATGGAAAATCTGCGTTGGATTCTCCCGTAATTTCTTCCGCCGATTTCTATTTCAAATGCAGGAAGCATTGTAATTATTTTCTGCTTAATCATTCCCAGTTCATTACGGCGTTGGGCATCATACACATGTATTCTGTGCCCTATGGATATTATTTCCGCTTTAACAAAATATTTGGGGTTGCCATTCTCATCATAAACATCATAAGTATCACTTAAACGGAATACTTTTTGTTTTATAAGCAGTCTCATTTCCTAAATCTCCCTTGTCAATATACATCTTTAATAAATTGTATCACTTGCTTTGAGTTTTTAAAACTTCTGCATTTATTTTCATACTTTGATAATAATTTAATAATTTCTTTACGTTCCGCATTAAACTCAAATACCCATTTAATATTACAGAAAAGAAATCTTAATGTTGGCTTAGAATTGTACTTTTCATTTCCGCATCTTTGTCTTATCCAACGGCGAAATACCCGAAGCAGTCTGGTCTTTGTATTGACATCAAGAAAAATTATATAATCACTGCATTTAAAGCTTTCCTGCAAAATTTTTCTGGGTGAGCCCTCTACAATCCAATTCTCACTTTCTATGATTTCTTTAAAAATTCTGTCTCTCTCTTCAGGAAGTCTTCTCTTATCTCCATTAGGAGTACGTTCCCACACAATATTATCCTTCTCATAAAATGGAATTTGATATTTTTTTGATATTTCTTTTGCTAAAGTAGTCTTTCCACTGGCAACCGACCCGATTATATCTAACTTCATAACATTCTACCATTACCTCTCAGATACCAGTTTATGATAACATTTTATAAATCACAATTCCGTTTAGGTTCTTTGACTTAATTTGATACAACGTCATCATCCAACCTTGTTTCATGTCAAATTATAAGCGATTTTGCTTATGCAATCAAGAATCATTCTTTAATTTTTTAAATGGTATCCTCCGGTGTAATTTCTAAAAATAAAAAAGCTTTTCAAATGTTTTATCCAACGCAATGCACAACAGTAAAGCCAGTTTAGCAGTTGGATTAAACTGCCCTGTGATATTTTTAATATACAAATTCCATAACAAAAAACAAGCAGAAAGTATGTAAACTCTCTGCTTTCTTTAATACTGCTGCCCTACTCCAAATTGTAACGTCAAATACTCCAATGAAGTAAAGCAATTTGTGTAAGACTTCGCAAATGGACCTGGCGGGAATCGAACCCGCGTCCGAAAACCTATCCATCGTACTTCTACAAGCTTAGTCAGTTATTTGAAATTTCCTCCCAAAGACTTGAACTGACACAATTCAATGTTCGGTAGCTTCATAATACGCCCGCGCGCTCAAAGCTTTGCGCGTGTCGTTTCCCGCATAGTCGATGCCAGACTTCTGATGTACGGGTGCATCAGAGCTGACAGCTGCCATTAGGCAGCGATTGCTAAATTATCTTCAGCGTTTATATTTAGTTTGGAATTTAACGCATTACCTTGCGGCTTGCTTCTCCGAATTCAAAATCCCCGTCGAAACCTGTACAAGCCCGTATATATATCAAGCCATCTGCACCAAAAGCATACCGTCTGATGGTGCATCAAGATAGGCTAAATATTTCTGATTTTGAAATCACGCTCATTCTCACGGCGCTGGTCTTTCTTGGCGATGTCCTGACGCTTATCATAAAGTTTCTTACCTTTGCCCAGACCTATCTCTATTTTGACCAGACCATTCTTCATATATACCTGAAGCGGAACGATTGTATAGCCCTTTTCACCGGATTTACCGGCAAGCTTATTAATCTCACTGCGATGCATAAGAAGCTTGCGCACTCTTATGGGGTCACGATTGAAAATATTGCCTTTTTCATAGGGGCTTATATGCATATTATATATGAAAACTTCATTTTTTTCAATCTTAATATAAGATTCTTTGATGCTTGCCTTGCCCATTCTTACAGACTTGACCTCTGTACCGAAAAGCTCCATTCCGGCTTCCCACTTGTCCTCAATAAAATAATCATAATATGCTTTTTTGTTGTTGGCAATAAGTTTAAAGCCGTTGTCTTTTTTCTCCATAAAATCACCTGTTATTGTCAGTATCAACCAACTTAAAATCTATTGTTCTCTGTAATTTATCGGTACCGGTACATTTTACCTTAACCTGCTGACCGAGACGATACACAATTCCGGTAGTTTCACCCACCATTTCATAGTGCTGCTGGTCATATTTGAAATAGTCACCTTCAAGAGCGGTAACATGGACCATTCCTTCTATTGTATTAGGAAGCTCCACATATATCCCCCATGCGGTTATACTTGATATTACCCCTGAGAACACTTCGCCGATATGTCTTGCCATATATTCTGTTTTCTTAAGCTTCTCCACATCACGCTCGGCATCATCAGCACGCCTTTCGGTCATACTCGCCTGCTTTGTAACTGCCGTTAAAATACCATTATAGTGTCCAATACGCTTGTCCGTAATTCCCCCATGCAGGTTTTCCTTAATAATCCTATGAATCTGCAAATCGGGATACCTCCTTATTGGAGAAGTAAAATGAGTGTAATATTTAGCAGACAGGCCAAAGTGTCCCGTACAGTCTGTGGTATATTGCGCCCTTTTCATTGAACGCAGTGTCAGACGGCTTAAAAGAGCCTCTTCATCTGTTCCCTCTATTTTTTCAAGGAGCTTCTGAAGCTCCTTGGGATGGATTTCATCGCTTGTCATCCTTATTGCATAACCAAAGTTATTAATAAATGTGGCAAGAGAGCGTATTTTCTCAGGGTCGGGATTATCGTGGGTCCTATATACAAACGGAAGCTCCTGCCAAAAATAATCCTCTGCAACCGTCTCATTGGCTATAAGCATAAAATCCTCAATAATTTTGGTAGCAGAATTTCTCTCATAAGCTTTGATTTCTATTGGTCTGCCCTTTTCGTCAAGAGTTATTTTGCTTTCAGGGAAATCAAAATCTATGGAACCGCGCTTATGCCGCTTATCCCTGAGAATGACTGCCAGTTCTTCCATCAAAAAGAACATAGGCACCAGTTCTTTGTATTGGGCACTGGTTTCTTCATCTTTATCCACTATTATTTTTTTTACCGCCGTATATGACATTCTTCTGTCCACATTGATGACAGTTTCACAAATCTCATGGTCAATCACATTGCCTTTTTCATCTATTGTCATAATACAGCTTAAAGCCAGACGGTCAACCCCCTGATTAAGTGAGCATATTCCATTGCTGAGCTTATGAGGAAGCATAGGTATAACCCTGTCCACAAGATATACGCTTGTACCACGCTCAAGCGCTTCTTTATCAAGAGGCGAATTTTCTGTAACATAATTGGACACATCGGCAATATGGACACCTAATTTGTACACACCATTTTCCTTGGTCAGTGTGATGGCATCATCCAAATCCTTAGCATCCTCTCCGTCTATTGTAACGGTCTGCCAGTCACGGCAGTCCTTACGTCCAATCCTATCATCAGGATTAATTTTGTCAGGAATGTTGGATAGATACGCCATAACCTCCTCAGGAAAATCCGTAGGTATCTCATATCCTGCAACTATTGACATAATATCGGTTCCCGGGTCGTTGACATGCCCTATTATTGACACCACATCCCCCTCAGGATTGTGCTTATCGTCACCATAGGAAGTAATTTTTACAACAACCTTATGCCCGTCTATTGCCCCATTGTTGTGTCCTTGGGCAATATATATGTCTCTGGCAAATTTGAGATTATCCGGCACCACAAAACCATAGCTTCCGTTCTGTTCATATATTCCTACTATATTCAGCGTTCCACGCTCTATAACCTTAAGGATTCTGCCCTCACGCCTTTTGCCGTCAGACCGCTCCGTAGTCACCGCAACCTGAACTCTGTCGTTATGAAGTGCGCCGTTAATATCTTTTTCGGCAATATATATATCGTTATCCGGTTCATCCTCAACCACAACAAAGCCAAAGCCTTTCTGCGTACTTTGGAAAGTCCCCAGAATTGCAGTATTCTCAGCTTTTCCATACTTGCCTTTTCTTGATACACCTATTTTGCCTTCCAAAACAAGCGCATCAAGAACCTGTTGAAGCGCAGGACGGTCTTCCTTTGATATATTAAGAAGAATGGCAATCTCCTTTGCCTTCATGGGCACATATGCTTTGTCATGTATTAAATCATTGATAACCTTTTTTCTTTTTTCAAATGAATCGTTATCCATATTACCTCCTGCATATTTTCCTGAAATAACTGTGTTAAGCACCTGCTGCCGGGTTCACAAGCTTCTGCACCGGCAGGCAAATGCCTTCCGGCAATCCTATAACTGATTGGTCCCCGCAAAGAAAAACCTCTCGGCAAAGCCAAGAGGTCAAAGTTCATTAGTATATTACTAGTTGAACCATTTAAGGTTCAAAACCAAAGCCGCAATGAAGAATACAATAGCAAGTATCTTAGTAATCTTTTCAAGTGCGCCTTCCATGGAACGTCCTTTGTTCTTTCCCCAGTATGTCTCTGCCATACCGCTTATAGTTCCCAGTCCGGCCTGCTTGCCCTCCTGCATAAGAACTATAACAGTAAGTACGATGCAATCTATTATTAATAAAACCGATATAATTGTCTTAACAACTTCCACTTCAATCTCTCCTTAATCTTAAACAACGTACATATGGGCATAAATCCCACGCAAAGACGAGTATACCACAAGTTAAAATATTTTGCAACAACAAATTATTTGTGTTTCAGGTAATATCTTACTTTACTATAAGCGACTTTCCTGTCATTTCCTTTGGCTGCTCCATTCCCATACATTCAATAAGAGTCGGAACAATATCAGCAAGACATCCGCCCTCTCTCAGCTTATATGACGGGTCTGCATTTACAAGGATAAACGGAACCGGGTTGGTAGTATGAGCAGTAAACGGTGCTCCTGTCTCATAGTCAATAAGCTGCTCTGCGTTTCCATGGTCTGCGCAGATGAACAATGTTCCGTCAACTTCTTTTACAAAATTCACAATCTCGCCTACACACTTGTCAATAACTTCGATTGCCTCTATTGCCGCATCAACAACGCCTGTATGTCCTACCATGTCAGGGTTTGCAAGATTGCAGATAATTACATCATAAACTGCATCACCGTTTTCATCCTTGGCTGTTATAGCTTCACTGAGCTTATCAGTAACCGTATATGCACTCATACGAGGTTTCTTATCATATGTTGGAACATACTTAGGAGAATTTACAAGGATTCTTTCCTCATTTTCGTTAGGCTGCTCAACACCACCGTTAAAGAAAAACGTTACATGTGCGTATTTCTCTGTCTCGGCAATACGCGCCTGCTTCATTCCGTTATTTGCAAGCCACTCGCCGAATGTATTGGTAACCTCCACCTTCTTAAATGCAATATCCTTATTAGGAATAAGCGGGTCGTACTCTGTAAAGCATACAAAAACAATATCTTTTCTTGCTCCTCTGTCAAATTTATCAAAATCGTCGTCACAGAAGCAATGTGTAATTTCTCTTGCCCTGTCAGGACGGAAGTTGAAAAATACCACTGAATCCTTATCGTTAATAGTCGCAACAGGTGCGCCGTTTTCCTTTACTACAAAAGGAACTACAAACTCATCATTGACACCTGCGTCATATGATGCCCGAACTCCGTCAACAGCATTATCTGCAGTGCCGCCTTCGCCCTTTGTCATTGCAATATATGCTTTTTCCACACGGTCGTAGTTGTTATCCCTGTCCATTGCATAGTAACGTCCTGAAACGGTAGCGATTTTTCCCACACCAATCCTGTCCAGCTCTGCCTGAAGGTCTGCAACAAACCCCTTTGCCGACTGAGGCGGTGTATCTCTGCCGTCAAGGAAGCAATGTACATAAACCTTCTCCAATCCCTGACGTTTAGCAAGCTCAAGCAATCCGTAAAGATGTGTATTGTGGCTGTGTACGCCTCCATCCGAAAGAAGTCCGAATGTATGAAGCGCCGAATCATTTTCCTTACAGTTATTGACAGCCTTTAAAAGGGCCTCATTCTCAAAGAAATCGCCATCCTGAATCTCTTTAGTAATTCTTGTAAGTTCCTGATACACGATTCTTCCGGCACCCATATTAAGGTGTCCAACCTCTGAATTACCCATCTGTCCGTCCGGAAGACCTACTGCCATTCCGCTGGCATTACCCTTTACAAAAGGATATTCCTTCATAAGTCTGTCCATAACAGGTGTTTTGGCAAGTGCCACTGCGTTGCCCTCTGTCTTGTCATTAAGCCCATATCCGTCAAGGATAAGAAGCACTGTAGGTTTTTTAGCCATTTTATAATCTCCTTTTATTAAAAATATGTGTATTAACTTTATTAACTATATCGACCTTAATTTAGCACAATCGTTTTTATAAGTCAATGACCAGCTCCACAGGGCAATGGTCAGAACCCATAACCGAATGATGTATATCTGCGCTCACAAGCTTGTCATCAATCCTGCTTGAAGAAAGAAAATAATCGATACGCCAGCCTGCATTTTTCTCCCGCGCCTTGAACATATATGACCACCAGCTATATCTGTCTGTAACATCCGGATAAAAATATCTGAATGTATCAGTAAAGCCGGATTCAAGAAGCTCCGTCATCTTGCCTCGTTCCTCATCTGTAAAACCTGCATTTTTGCGGTTTGTTTTCGGATTTTTCAAATCAATCTCCTTATGAGCCACATTCATATCACCGGTAACTATAACCGGCTTATTCTTATCAAGCTTAAGCAGATACTCCCTGAAATCATCTTCCCATTGCATACGGTATTCAAGTCTTGTAAGTTCCCTTTGGGAGTTAGGGGTGTACACCGTCACAAGATAAAAATTCTCAAATTCCAAGGTTATCACTCTGCCCTCATGGTCATGCATGTCAATACCTATGCCGTATGATACACTGACAGGCTCCTCTCTGGTAAAAACCGCAGTTCCTGAATAACCTTTTTTCTCGGCATAATTCCAATAAGCATAATAACCTTCCTTGTTCCAGTCAAGCTGTCCCTGTGACAATTTAATTTCCTGCAGGCATAAAACATCGGCATCCGCCTTGTCAAAAAAATCCATAAATCCCTTATCCATACAGGCTCTCAGACCGTTTACATTCCATGAAACAAGTTTTTTCATTATGATACCTCCGTAACCTGCCATTACAAAAGAAAGTCAGCAAAAATATAATTGCTTACATCAACTCCCTTGTCCGTAAGGCATATTCTTTTTCCATCGTCAATTATATGTCCCGTAGACACATACTTCTTTATTATATTACCGAAAACATTATCAAGCTGCCTGCCAAAAGCAAGCCTGAAATCATCACGGCATACCCCGCGCATCATCCGCAGCCCCAAAAACATAAACTCTGACATACAGTCGGCGGAGCTAAGCTCCTCTATACTTTTATAACAATCCGTCGGTGATTCAATGTATCGTTTTACGTTCTTAACTGCGTCAATCCGCCGGGTTTTTATAAGTGATGATGCTCCTGCACCGAATCCAAGGTAGTCGCCTCGTGTCCAGTATTTTACATTGTGACGGCATTCTCTGCCTTTCAGGGCATAGTTGGATATTTCATAATGCTCATACCCATTAGCCTCAAGAATTTCTCCTGTGGCATAATAAATCGCCCTTTCCTCATCCTCTGTGGGAAGCTTCAGATTCTCTCCTGACACATATCTGTCATAAATAGGTGTTCCTTCTTCAATTATAAGGCTGTATGACGATATATGTGCCGGTTTCAGTGCTGCAACAGTGCGAAGCGTTTTCCTCCAGCCTGCCAAATCCTGTTCCGGTATGGCTGACATTAAATCAATGTTGATATTATTAAATCCGCACCTGATTGCGCTTTCATACGATTTTACGAAATCCGCAAAGGTGTGTATTCTTCCAAGCGCTTTAAGCTCATTATCATTGACGGACTGTAAACCGAAGCTTATCCTGTTTACTCCCTCTGCCATATATGTGCGCAGCTGCTCATCATTTACGGTACCCGGATTACACTCGACTGTTATCTCACAGTCATCAGTAACCGTGAAATGTATTCTGATTGTACGCAAAACACTCATAAGCTGCCCGGCATCAAGAATTGACGGGGTTCCTCCTCCGAAAAAAATACTGTCAACCTGATAATCAGCTGAAAGCTTCGCCGCTTCTGACTGAACCTGAATGCACAGCGAATTAATATAAGCTGCCTTGACTTCATCATCAGCAGGCGCTGAAAAGAAATCACAATATATGCATTTGGAGACACAAAATGGGATGTGTACATATATTCCAAGTTTTTTAGTGTTCATAAATATCTCTTATCTTTTTAATGCTTTTGCCGCCGCACAGCGTATCCTTCTTGCTCTGTCCCTGCGCAGCTTTTTTCTCAGATAACGGAACATGGCTTTTTCCCCTTTATCTGCCAGAAGCCTCAGGACTTTTTCAAGCTCATAAGCAGTCTTCTTATTAATAAGTATTTTACCCTTTTTCCGCAAATAATAATTTAGCGGAGCCTCGTCAGTATAGTTTTCGCCGTAGTAAATCTTGCTGGCGGCAACTCTGTCGCAAATCATCTCGACAAAGTATTTTACAGGCATCTCAACACCTTCAAGACACTTTGTTTTAGGGCTGTAATCATTCCAATATTCATAATGGTGCCTGTTGCGTCCTTTGTGATGCATCCATGCAGTCGAATATCCGATTGTCTCTCTTTCCATCTCGTTAGGGCTTCTGTCTCCCTGAAAATACATCATACCCGGAATAAATTCCGCAGGAGAATATTTGGACAAATCATGGAAAAGCCCCTGAAGTCCTATTCCTGCTTTAAAGCAGTTTTTGATTACCTCATGTCTGTGTTTTGTAATGGTAATAAAATGATTTTTGGCATTCTCAAGATATTTCATAGCATCGCTCCATTCAATATTATTCATCATCCAGCTTAAGCACACTCATAAATGCTTTTTGCGGAATTTCTACGTTGCCTATCTGTCTCATTCGCTTCTTGCCCTCTTTCTGTTTCTCAAGAAGCTTTTTCTTACGGGAAATATCTCCGCCGTAACACTTGGCAAGCACATCCTTGCGCAGCGCCTTGACAGTCTCCCTTGCTATTATCTTGCTTCCTATTGCCGCCTGAATCGGAATTTCAAAAAGCTGTCTCGGAATTTCCTCTTTAAGCTTTTCACACATCTTACGTCCACGCTCATAGGCGCTTTCTTCAAACACAATAAATGACAGTGCATCCACTTCTTCCTTATTAACAAGAATATCAAGCTTACAAAGCTTGGAACGCTTGTATCCCTTCATCTGATAGTCAAAAGAAGCATAACCTCTTGAGCGTGATTTAAGCGCATCAAAAAAGTCGTAAATGATTTCATTAAGCGGCAGCACATATTTTATCAGTGCTCTTGTTCCTTCAATATATTCCATTCCAATATATTCACCCCGTCGTTCCTGACAAAGCTTCATAATGGCTCCCACATAATCAGATGTGACCATAATCTCTGCATCAACAACCGGCTCCTCCATATAGTCGATTACCGATGGGTCAGGAAGATTGGAAGGATTGGTGAGTTCGATTACCGTTCCGTCTGTTTTGTGAACCTTGTATACAACACCCGGTGCCGTTGTAACCAAATCAAGATTATACTCCCGTTCAAGCCTTTCCTGAATTATTTCAAGATGGAGAAGTCCTAAAAAACCGCATCTGAAACCAAAGCCCAAAGCCACAGATGTCTCAGGTTCATAAAATAGGGAGGCATCGTTGAGCTGTAATTTTTCCAAGGCTTCCTTTAAATCCTCATAATGTGCTCCGTCTGCCGGGTATAATCCGCAGAATACCATGGGATTAACCTTTTTGTAGCCCGGAAGAGGCTCGCTGCAAGGATTCACTGCATCGGTAATTGTATCACCTACACGGGTGTCTTTTACATTTTTGATGCTTGCCATAATATAGCCCACAAGTCCCGCAGAAAGTTCATCACATGATATAAACTGTCCTGCTCCGAAATATCCCACTTCAACAACCTCTGCCTCTGCCCCTGTTGCCATCATACGGATACGTGTTCCTTTGCGAACGGTTCCGTTCATTATTCTGCAGAACACGATTACTCCTTTGTAAGAATCGTAAACCGAGTCAAAAATAAGTGCCGAAAGCGGTGCCTCCGGGTCGCCTGAAGGCGACGGAAGCTTATTTACGATTGCTTCCAGAACATCTTCTATATTGATACCGTTCTTAGCCGATATAAGCGGCGCATCCTGTGCCTCTATACCTATGACATCCTCTATCTCATCTTTGACACGCTCCGGCTCCGCACTTGGCAAATCAATTTTATTAATTACGGGGAACACTTCAAGATTGTGGTCTATTGCCATATACACATTGGCAAGAGTCTGCGCCTCTATTCCCTGTGCCGCATCCACCACAAGCACTGCTCCTTCGCATGCCGCCAGGCTTCTTGATACCTCATAGTTGAAATCCACATGCCCCGGTGTATCTATCAGGTTAAATATATATTCTTCCCCATCCTGTGCCTTGTATACTATTCTTACACTCTGCGCTTTGATTGTAATTCCACGTTCACGTTCAAGCTCCATATTGTCAAGAACCTGATCCTGCATCTCCCTGCTGGTAAGAAGCCCTGTTTTCTCAATAATTCTGTCGGCAAGTGTTGATTTGCCATGATCAATATGCGCTATTATGCAAAAATTTCTGACTTTACTCTGGTCAATATGTGACATATATCTATCTCGACTTTCTATATATAATCATAATCTATTAAATAATAGCACAAAAAAGGGAATTAGACAATAATAGCATTTCCCGGTTTTGGTATTTTTGCAGTATTACAGAATATTTTTATCATTGCAACTGCCGGATTAATATAGTAAAATAATTATATATTTATTTACTGTCAGGAGTTTATTATGATTACAGCAGGCTTTATCGGCTTGGGACTTATAGGCGGTTCCATTGCCAAGGCTTTCAAAAAAGCCGACCCGTCCATTTACATAATCGCATACAACAGAAGCCATCCGCCTCTTGATATGGCAGTGGCAGATAAGGTGGTTGATAAAGGAACCTATCAGGTTGACGACACATTTAAAGCCTGTGATATTATTTTTCTGTGTACCCCGGTTGAACACAACTCAACATACCTGTCACTTCTTCGTGAAATTATCAAGCCGGGCTGTATAATCACAGATGTGGGCAGCGTGAAAGGATATATTCACAATACGGTCATAGAACTGCATATGGAGGACTGTTTTATCGGCGGGCATCCTATGGCAGGTTCGGAAAAGACCGGATATTCGGCTGCCAGCGATGTTCTTCTTGAAAATGCCTATTATGCCATAACTCCTACCGTAAAAACTTCCGATGCGTCACTTCAGTTTTATATAAAGCTGGTTGAATTGACCGGAGCGATTCCTATTGTTACCGAACCTGACAAGCATGATTATGCGGTTGCAGGAATAAGCCATGTTCCACATCTCATTGCTTCAAGTCTGGTCAATCTGGTTCATGATAACGATACTGATGATGAGCTTATGCGTATGCTTGCGGCAGGCGGTTTTAAGGACATCACCCGTATTGCCTCATCATCTGCGGACATGTGGTCCCAGATATGTGTCACCAACCAGACACAGATTACCAATCTTCTTGACTGCTACATAGATGCACTCATTAAAGTTAAGGACTATGTTATATCGGGCGACAGACATGCTATTTCAGATATGTTTGTCCGTTCTAAAGAATACAGGGATTCCATTAATGTGGGAACAAAGGGTCCTATTCTGGCACGCAGTGTTTTATATTGCAGCATAGAAGACAAGGAAGGCGCCATAAGCGCAATAACACTGCTGCTTTCCGAAAATAACATCAGCATCAGGAATATTGAAATTATACATAACCGCGAATATCAGGACGGTGTGCTTATGATTGACTTTTACGATGACAAAGCATTAACCTCTGCCAATGATATACTTACCGGTAATGGATATACCATACATACATAAATAAACGAGGATTTTACTATGGATTTTAACAGCGTTATGAAAATAAACGGCACTGTCAAGGTGCCAGGAGACAAATCAATCTCACACAGAGCAGTTATGTTCGGCTCCATTGCCAAGGGAACAACTGAGATAACGGGTTTTTTGCAGGGTGCGGACTGTCTGTCCACTATCTCCTGTTTTCGGAAAATGGGAATTAATATTGTCAACAACGGTGACACTGTGACGGTGCATGGAAAGGGAATACATGGTCTTTGCGCGCCTGAATCAATGCTGGACGTGGGAAACAGCGGAACCACCACAAGGCTTATAAGCGGAATCCTGGCAGGTCAGGATTTCACCAGTACCCTTAACGGTGATGCTTCCATTCAGAAAAGACCAATGGACAGAATTATCACTCCTCTCAGGATGATGGGCGCCGATATATCAGGTCACGACGGCACAACGCTTGCTCCTCTTACAATTAAAGGACATCCCCTCAATGCCATTGACTATTTATCGCCTGTTGCCAGTGCTCAGGTCAAATCCTGTGTGCTTTTGGCTGGGCTTTACGCCGATGGCTGCACAAGTGTTACGGAGCCGTCGCTTTCGCGCAACCACACAGAGCTTATGCTCTCTGCTTTCGGTGCGGACATCCGCTCAGAGGGATTGAAAGCCTCAGTGCTGCCTGCCAGACAATTATTTGGGCAGTCGGTTCATGTTCCGGGCGATATTTCCTCTGCTGCTTATTTTATCGCTGCCGGGCTTATTGCCGGAAACGGAGAGATTCTTGTTGAGAATGTGGGCATTAATCCTACTCGTGACGGAATAATAAGAGTGTGTCAGGCAATGGGCGGCAATTTAACGATACTTAATGAACGTCTTGCAGGCGGCGAGCCTGTTGCGGACATTCTTGTACGCCCTTCATCCCTTCACGGAACAGTTGTTGAGGGAGATATAATCCCTACGCTTATAGATGAGATTCCTATAATTGCCATTCTTGCCGCATATGCTGACGGCGACACCGTAATCCGCGATGCCGCTGAGCTTAAGGTCAAGGAATCCAACAGAATTGACGCTATGGTTAATAACCTTTCCCTTATGGGTGCAGATATAGAGGGTACTGATGACGGTATGATTATTCACGGAGGCAAACCCCTTCACGGTGCCTTAATCGACAGCTATTCAGACCATAGAATAGCTATGTCTTTTGCTATCGCTTCACTTAATGCTATCGGCACTACAACTATCAGAGATGCCGAATGTGTAAACATATCATATCCTGATTTTTATGCCCATTTAAAAGAGCTTACCGCTAATTAACCGTAAGCTCTTTATCAAGCAGTTCTGCAAGAGGTTCCATGGCATTATACACTTCTTCATAGGTGTTGGTCTGGGCACCGGCTTCTATCAGCATTGAACGGGGAACATGATACAGACAGTAACGGTATCCTGATATGTATATACACCTGAAAAAATCCGGATAGTTCACTGCTCCCAATAGATACATCTTATATGTCATCGCAAGATTTTCCGTAAGATAAGGATTATACAGATAATCAATATCTCCCTGTTCCTTTGTATAGCTTACCCCATTAAAAAGCATGACCTTTGCTGTTTGTTTTCCGTTAATTGTTGTCACCAGATACGTACTTGCATCCACACCATCCCTGTGTAAATCTATCACCACCTGTATTGACGGATTTTCAGCCAGCACCTGATTCAGTTTTTCGTTGGCATAGGTATACGCTTCGCTTCTGTCCAGAACACCTCCCGCAATATCAAAAGTATCCGTAAGATGCATAACATTATATCCATACTTATCTCTTAAAAGCTCTGTAAGATAGCTGCCTACATCTACTATTGATTTGCCGTTTTGGTCTGAATCCGCAAACTGTTCCTGAGAGTGCGTATGGAAAATAAGTATCTGGGGAACTGAAGCATCCTTTTCTATGGTAAGATTAACTGCCGTTATTTTTTCCAAATCCAGCACCTCAGGTCTCAGGCTTGTAACCGATGGAACAACATAGAAGCTGTTCAGCACATAATTGTAATCCATAAGATTATCAATAGAATACACACCTGCTGCGGCAGCCATTATCTGACTGCCCGAAGAATCTGTTGTGTCAGCTTCATTTGACGGTGAGGTTTCCTTTTCGGCTTCGGACTCGTCCTCTTTTGCGGTATCCTCTTCACCGCGGGAATGTGTTTCAGTTTCATCGTCTGAGGTCTGCGATTCCACCTCGGCGGTCGATACCTGAGGTTTTGTTTCCTCAATCATATAGTCAGGTGCTTCCACGTCAGACGGCAGCTCCACATATTGCTTTATATACATATCACCCACCGGAAAAAAATCCCGCATGACAATACTTGCAGCACCATAGTCTGAGTCAGCATTCTCATAGTTTTCATAGAAGTCATTTATTGTAAATGTATCAATTACAATATCAGCTGCCGCATCAAGAGATTTTTCTTTTACCTTAGCCCAAAAATCCTCTGCAATGCTCTGGCATCCTTTAAGTATCAGAAATGATACTACAACAATTATAACCAATATAAAAAAGGATTTGAAAATATTTCTATTATTTCTGCGCTGTCTTCTCATCCACTGATACTTATTCATTCAGTTCTGCTCTTTCACGGAATATATAGTTCTTTTGTCTGATACAATATATTCTACGCCGGATGAGGATATTCTCCATTATTTAAACTCATCAAATCCCATACATATGTTTATGCCTTCCGATATGGTAAAGCTCATTCTTTTGATAATGGCATCAATGTCCTTTGATGTTACATACATTTGGGAAAACTCTTCCGAAATCTGCATGGGTTCCTCAACATTATTGCGTTTTACGCTGTCATATATCAATGTTGATGCATCCACAACTGTGGGAACACCTATTGCAATTACGGGGATTCCCATGGTTCTTTTGGTTATTGCTTTTCTGTCATTGCCTACACCTGAGCCCGGATGTATTCCTGTGTCTGTCAGCTGTATGGTTGAATTAAGTCTTCTTATGCTTCGTGCCGCCAAAGCATCAATAACAATCAAAATATCAGGCTTGGTTTTTTTGATTACGGCGCTGATTATCTCACAGGTATCCATTCCGGTCTGTGCCATAACACCCGGAACAATGGCACTTGTAACCGCAAATGCCCCTTCCACTTCTTCATAACCCATATATTCCACAATATGCCTTGTTATAAAAAGATTGGATATAACCTTTGGACCAAGGGCATCTGAGGTTGCTTCACGGTTCCCAAGCCCTACTACAAGAATCTTCGGAGTTTTGGTGTCCCAGTGATACGCATCAGTTATCAGCCTTCTAAGTTGTTTTGAAAGAGCCTTGGATATTTCCCTGTGAGTCCCATTGTCCGGCTTTGCAAGATTCGGCACTTCCATTGTTATATAAGTGCCTACAGGTCTTCCGATTATCTGTGCTCCTCCTCTGTTCAACACATCCATTCTTATTATATTTATATCGTGTTTACAATCTTTTTCTTCCGAAACTCTTACACCCTTGATTGCACTGTTATCTTCTGATATACTGTTCTTGGCTTCAAGGGCAAGGTCAGTTCTTATACGTGTCAATGTTTTTTCATTCATCACATTGCTCCTTAAGGTTTGTGTTATTATTTTGTAATTTTTTTCTTCAATTATGTATTGACATTACGGAATTCATATAATAAAATATTACAGTGTGTTTATGTCAGAATGCCCGTGTCTGTTTTGACATTAACAATATATTTTTACAAATAATTGGAGGTGCCTGAATTGGCTAATATTAAATCTGCTAAGAAAAGAATTTTAGTTAATGCTACTAAGGCCGAGAAAAACAAGGCCATTAAGTCTAAGATTAAAACTTACATTAAGAAGGTTGAGGCTGCTGTGGCTGCTGCTGATAAGGCTGCTGCTAATGACGCACTCAAGGCTGCTACTATTGAAATCGACAAAGCTTGTTCTAAGGGAGTTTTCCATAAGAATAATGCCGCAAGAAAGGTTTCACGCTTAACTAATCTTGTTAATGCAATAAACTAGAATATAATTTAGGATGTATAACGGCTGCACATCTTAAAACCGATGAAACACGCATTGCAGGTTTCGTCTGTTATTGCGGCAATAGCCCAACAACTGCCCTTTCGGGCTTGTCTGCCTGGCTCGTTGCCCGCATATATTCAAAAACCCCCCGCCATACGGTGAGGGGCTTTTTTGTATTCTATTTACCTGCAATAAAATCCCGCAGCCATTTTCCTGTTTCCGACAAATCATCGGTGCTCCAGCCTGATGTCTTGGAACAGCCTGAAGCTATAAGTGACGACGTTTCACTCTTATTACT
The DNA here is from genome assembly GCA_964414835.1 of uncultured Butyrivibrio sp. Lineage (GTDB taxonomy): Bacteria > Bacillota > Clostridia > Lachnospirales > Lachnospiraceae > Eshraghiella. Next base: position 22,353 of record CAYPWY010000001.1, read on the forward strand.
GAGGTTCCAGCCTGCATACGATATATTGTAACTGTTAATCAAGTCTTTCCACGCCTTAGCTGAATCATAATCTATTCCGCCGTTACCTGACGCATCACATATGCTGAACTCAGATATGAATACAGGGGTTCCTGCCGCCAGCGCAGTTTTCAGCCTGTTACGCAAATCATCCTTATGGGTCGCCGCATAGAAATGAAGCGTATACATTACATTCTTAGGATTGGCTACAGGATTAGCTGCAACCTTATCCACCTCCTGGGACCATGTGGGAGTTCCAACAAGAATTATTGCATTAGGCGCATTATTCCTTATTACGGGAATCACCTCATCAGCATATTGCTTAATTGTATTCCAGTCAACATTCCCATTAGGCTCGTTGCATATTTCATAAATCACATTCACATTCTTACTGTATGTCTTTGACATCTTATCAAAAAAGGCTATGGCATCCGACTTATATGTGTTGGGATTACCGTCGCTTAATATATGCCAGTCAATTATTACATACATTCCAAGCTCAGTACAGGCTTCGACGCCTTGGCTTACAAGAGTCTCCATGGATGACTTGTCAGCACCGCTGCAATATCCTCCCTCGCCTGTATACATTGCAAGCCTTATTACATTGGCTCCCCATTCATCTCTTAAAGTCTTAAACGCATCCTTGCTGACATACTGTGGAAACCATTGAAGTCCATGAGTGCTTACGCCCTTAAGCTGGTATTTGGCACCGTTACGGTCCACAAGGTCTGTTCCGCTTACTGAAAGCTGTCCATGATTGCCAACCGGTGTTCCGCTTTCCAGTTTCGGCGGTGTATACGGTGTAACCTGAGACGAGGTACTGCCGCCTGATGGAGATGAACTGCTCTGGCTTCCCTGTGTGCTTCCGCCTGTGGAACCTGATGCCACATTGGTAGTATTTCCGCTATATGAAAATGCTGTCAGCGTACCTGTGGAAGACACTATTAATCCTATGTCCGAAACACTAGCCCCCGCAGCAATTTCCGTATTATAGTCAACAGGCTCTATTACAATCTTACTTCCCGAAACCGTACATGTGCAGTTCCAAAAGCTTTTTATTTCTATATCCGTTCCGGCATCCTTACTGACGGTCCATGATTTTATTCCTACGGAGGATTTATTTGTAACTGTTCCGGACAGTTGATAACATTTTCTGCCGTTCTCCTCCCAACTGTTAATCACTGTAAATTCCGCCACATATGAGGCATTGGTATTGACCACAGCCTGCGTTGTGTCCGGCTCAGGAACTGCTTCCGGCTGTGTCTGTTCAGACGGCTTAACGGTTACCGCTTCCGCAGTTTCCGTTGTAGTTTCCTGTTCCGTTTCGGATTCTTTTTCCGTTGTTTCCTCAACTGTAGGCTCCGTAGGCTTGGATGTATCCGTTTCACTGACCTGGGTATCAGTATTATCCCATGTTGTCATATCCGCAACCGCTGCTGCCGGAATATTGTCTTTTCTAAGCTTTATTACCCCTGACAGAAAAAGCGCATTAAAAACAACAACAGCCACTACAAGAAAAGCCAAAGCTGCTATTATGGTTTTTTCTTTGGTCCATCTGCACGGTCTCTTCTTTGAAGACACTTCAATATCATTTTCTTCCGGAATAATATCATTATTTTCTTCTGAAACAGCCTCATTGTTTTCTTCTGAAATTATTACGGCGTTCTCTTCTTGAATTAATCCGTCATTTTTGCCGTTACTGTTATCCATTATATCTCTCCATTCAAACACACACTATAATGTGCTATATTTCACAAGCAAAAGCTCTACCGCATACTTATCTTCACATTTACCGGACTTCACGTTATTTTCAGCACACACGCAGTCTTCAACTGCCTGCCTAAGCTGTTGCATGGTGTAGTGCTCTGCTCCTGACACATACCTTCCCACAAAAAAAGGTCTTATCCCCAGCCTTCCGGCTATTTCAGAATTACCTGCTCCGCTCTGCTTCATATCTTTCACTGCCAAAAGCTGTGAAAACTGTCTTCCCATCAACGCCAAAATCTTCATAGGCGGCTCCTTAAGCGCCAGCAAATCCCCATACAGACGCATAACCTGATTGGTCTTACCTGCTGACATTGCGTTAATCATATCGAACACTCTGTCCTCAGGTCTTGGGGCAATAACTTCATCTATGTGGCATCTGCTTACCACATCATCATCTCCTGTATAGGATATAAGCTTTTGAGCCTCGTTATACAGGCTGTTCATATCCGGTCCGGCTTTCTCGATAAAATAGCGCATATCATTTTCGGTTATTTTCTTGCCCTCCGCTCCGAAAATCTTAACAGCCCAAGTCATAAGTGCTTCCTCTGTCTGTGATTTCATCTCACAGACATGTCCTGTATCATTAACAGTCTTATAGAGTCTATTGCGCTTGTCGACCTCGCTTTCCACAAAAACAAAAACAGTAGTTTCAGGAGCTGTCTTAACCAGTTCAGTCATTTCCTCTGAACTGCTTTTGAAAAATCCGCTGTCTTCAATCATTATAAGTCTGCGTTCTGCAAAAAACGGCATTGTACGGCTTGTATCGGCAATATCTGACACATCGGCGTCTTTCCCCTGATAATAAGAAAAGTTCATTGTGTCATCTCCGCATATGGCTTCCCTCAGCTTATTTTTGTAATTCTTCTTCAGGTAATCCTCCTCGCCATACAACAAATATGACGATGCGAAAGTCCCTTCTTTAATATGCTTCATAATTTCCTTCATAGTAATATTTTAACATAATTGTCTTCCAAAAACAACTGCTCCTGCACTACGGTATCAAACCGGTATAAACCTTTCAATCAGTCACATTATCAATAGAACACATTCACATTGCAGACCTGCCCCTTAGTCCTGATTATAACTGCACCATGCTCCATAGTTGTAAGATACGGTATATCCAGATTTTCAAGCCGGCTCAAAGTCTGCTCCGATGGGTGTCCATAAGAATTATTCAGTCCGCAGGAAATCACTGCAAGTCCCGGATTCACTGCCTTCAAAAATTCATGACTGCTTGATGTGTCTGAGCCATGATGAGCTGCTTTCAGAACATCAAATGGTGCGTACTTTCTGACGGTTTCAATGAGTTCCGTTTCCTGTGATGCTGATATATCCCCTGTCAGCAGTGCCGTAAAACCTTTATTTTCCACAACAAGCGTAGTTGAATAATCATTACGTTCACTGCATTGATAGTTGTATGACGGATGGATGCATGTAATCATTGTATCCCCGCCTGTCAATTCTGTTCCTGCATATATAAGCTCTGTATTATCTGCATACTCCAAAGCCGTATTCCAAAGTGATGTATACGCATCATCCACTAAGGTAGTTGAAGGCATATAAAAATTGTTTATATGTATACTGCCATTTTCCATAAGCTCTTTAAGTCCGCTTATGTGGTCGTTGTCGCAGTGGGTTACTATTGCATAATCAATTTGGTCCACCGCTTTTGATAGTAAAAACGGCTCAAGTGTATACTGGTAAAGCCCGCTGTTATCGCTGCTTCCCCCGTCAATCAAAACATTTTTTCCATTTGCCATTCTGATAAATATTCCGTCGCCTTGCCCCACACTTATAAAATCCAACTCAAAACCGCTGTCAAATCTCATAATGAGTAATGACAACGCAGGAATAATTACGGTTATTACAGGCTTTACTGTATGTTTTGATATAAGCCATATGACGGCAGCCAGCAATATATAATATACCGTTATCTGCCAAAGCTGCGGCTTGCCACAGATATACACCGCCCAATCTATATTCATATTTGCATTGCAGATTTTCTCATACAGCCTGATAACCATCACTCCCGGTCCTATGGCAAACGTTCCTGCCGTAATGCTTACACATCCCGCACAGGCTCCGGCTATTCCCGATACCATCACAACAGTCATAAGCGGTACAACCAACAGATTCAATATTACAGATAAAACAGGAATCTGATAATAGTAGTACATTATAATCGGCAGCGTGACAAGCTGTATCGATATACCCGTAATCAAGGCACCCAAAGTCTTGTTTTGTATATTAAAACTATTCCTGATGGCTCCTCCTACCACAGTAATCCCGATTATTGCTCCAAATGATAACAGAAAACCGCTGCTGTGTATAAGCATGGGTGTTTTCAACAACATCAATACTGCTGCAAGAGCTGCTGCGGAAAGCATATCATAAGTTCTTCCGGCCACGTTGGCATGCACCGCTGCAATAAACATTATAAGTGCTCTGGTCTGTGAGACACCTCCGCCTGTCATTACACCATAAAAAATAATAAATCCGCTTCCTGCTGCCATTGACATAACATATCCTGCTCCGCATTTTCTTATAAGCTTGTACAAACCCATTCCTAACAACGATATATGAAGTCCCGAAATTGCAAGAATATGTCCTATTCCGCAGTTGGTAAAAAGCTCCGATAACTGACTGTCTATATCTTCTTTTTTACCAAGCAGCATAGCACCGAACACTGATGCCGTTTCTTCATCCGTAACCGAATAGAGCGCGCTTTCAAGCTTATCCGAAAGCTTATCCGCCAGCTTATATACAGGATTATCCGAGGAGTCTATTAGCTTCGTTTCATTTGCATATACACTGTAAAATAAATCAACAGTCCTGTAATACAGTCTCAAATCAAATTCGCCGGGATTGTCTGGAGTTTTGAAACACCTTGCCGTCCCCGACACAGCCAGCCTGTCGCCTTTAAGGTATTTTTCTTTGGAATATATAAGGCAGTTTTCTACCTGCTTTGGTTCAGCGTCAACTACCGTAACATTTTTCAGATAAATTTTGTACCCGCTATCGGAATTTTGGGTACGCATAACAGTGCCTGTAAGCTGACAATCAATTTGTTCCCCAGACTCAAGCGTTACCAGAAATTCGCTTCTGTCTTCACTGAACCCTCTTGACAAAAAACCGGCTGCTGCAATAATGGGAAAAATAAGATATAAAGGATGCAGGCTTTTGTTTTTTACCTGCAGGAAAATAATAAGAAATACTGCGACTAAAGAAAACACAAACACAAACGGAGCGGCAAGTTCAAAGGCTGTGATTCCTGCCAGAAGAAATACCGCCGCCCCTACTAAAGGTCTTTTTATAATATCACCTCTTTTATTTAGTTAAAGTAAGTTGCTATAACCAAGTCCAAATCTCTCTCATATGTGGCGGACAGTGAGTATTGCTCTCTGTAACTTCCCTCCTGACTTCCATTGACAAGAAACTGAACCTTTTTTACCCCGTCAAGCTCACACAATGAATTCACTACCGAATAAATCGTAACCTGAGCTGTCACGTCAGCTATATCATTCATAAAGGAAGAATCAAAATTCACATAACATATGCCATCCTTAGTTGACACGCTTAAAACCTTCAAATCCTTGGGAAGCGCCGACTTGCACTCACTATGCTCCGGTCCGTCAATAAGCTGCTCTATAATGACCTGTTCTATTGATGAGTTTTTGTTATATGCTATATAATCTTTCTCTCCCGTAAGGTACTGTCCGCTTTCATCTGAATAATACAGGGTAGTCTCCAATCTTTCCACCACGTCCATGGCATTCATAACCGAATCCACAAAGCTTGTTGAATCAAGAAGCGTGGCACCTAATACGGTATTTCCGTTGCTGCCGGAGCCTGCATACTGTGTCAATGGCTGATTATTAACGTAAAATGCCACATAATCTATCCCTTCGACCTGTACCATTGTTTTGACTATGGATGCACGAAGAAGCACCTGATTCACATTATTCATATTATTATAATTTTCAGGCAAATCAACATATAAAACACGGTCTTCTATTGAAAATTCCGGTCTTCTTGATAACTCTGCATATATTCCGGAAACCCCGTCATCCGTAGATTTAGATACAAGCTTATACAATTTATTCACTATATCATTAACATCATTATAATCTATATCATAATGTTGGGAATCAAGTCCTGTTCCTTCATTGTTGGCAGTGTATACCACATATCCTGATTTGAAAAAATCATCATAGCTTTCATCCTGTTTATTACAGCCGCAAAGTACACAGATGCATATGATAATAATTATTGCTGCTAATCTGTTTTTCATATTATATCGCCTCCGGCATTAGCATGATACAAAGGAATTCTTATAGTAAAAGTTGTTCCCTCGTTCTCCTTGCTGTAAACCTTGATAGTTCCCTTGTGCATTAATACAATACTTTTGGTTATTGCCAATCCAAGTCCTGTTCCTCCGGTTTCCCTTGACCGGGCTTTATCGACTCTGTAAAATCTGTCAAACACTCTCTCAACACAGTCATTAGGAATACCTATTCCCGAATCGGCTACTTTTATATAAAAATACTTATGGTCAGCGTTAAGGGATACTCTGACGAAGCCTTCTTCTTTATTATATTTTATAGCATTTTCCACAATATTGTTGACTGCCAGCGTCATTTTAACCTCATCAACCTCTGCCGCAAAGGGTCTGAAGCTTTCCATTATCAGCTCCACGTTTCTTTCCTCTGCAATCGGATTGAGGCGTTTCAAAACAAGCTCTACAAGGTCATTAACATTGACAGTTGAAATGTTAAGCTCCGCATTGGTTCTGTCCACCTTGACCATCGTAAGCAAATCACTTATAATCTCATTCTCCCTGTTGATTTCGCTTACTATATCACCCATAAATTCACGGTAAATCTCATTAGGTACCTCTTCCTGTCCCAGTAATGAGTCAGCCAGAACCTTCATTGATGCCATAGGTGTCTTAAGCTCATGTGAAACATTGGCAACAAATTCCTCTCTGGAATCATCCACAACTTTCATTCTGTCCAGCATTTTGTTGACCGATTGGGCAACTCTGTTATACTCATAGAGGCTTCTGTCCTCAATGCGCATCCCTTTGGCTCCGCCTGTCACATTTAAAATCGACTTATTCAGTTTATCTAATGGCTTTACTATGGCATTGGAAACTATTAATGAAATCAAAAGAGCCATCATGCTGAAAACAATAGTCAATGCGAACACTATCTTGCTTATATACGTATGCATATCAATCACACTGCTGTCTGCCAATGTAATATTAAGAACTCCTATTATGTCTTCACTTTCAATGGCATAAATAGGCATAGTAATATCTGCACGGCCTGTCTTGACATTATAATCAGCATTACCGCTGCCTTTAAAAGCGGACAAAACCTCTTTGCTGATTATGGTCTTTCCTACCTCATAATCATATGTATCTTTGATAATTACACAGTCTTTATTGATGACAATAATTCGTGATGAGTAGGTATACATCATCTGTTCAAGTTCGGCATCAACCATCTCAGAACTTACATTATCAAGATAAGATGTAGTGGCAATATCCGCCGCCAAAAGGCTTCCCTGTCCCTGAACCGCTATTACCACATCCTCCATTGCCTTTGAGCTGTATCTGTTAAGAATTATTTTTCCGCTTATGACAAGAGGGATAACCATAGACATTATGATTATGGCAATGATTATAAGTCTGAGGCTCGCAAGCTTCTTGGGGCTGAATTTTCCTGATTCTCCAAATATATCCTTCTTTAAAATCATACGTTTTTTTGCTGCCATTGTTTTCCCATTCCTGAATGACTGATTCGATTCCTTATTTGTCAGGGTTATGCACTATCCCTTGTAGTAATAGCCTACCCCCCATTTGGTATGAACGTATTTAGGCTCAGAAGGATTCTCCTCAATTTTTTCACGAAGTCTTCTGATATGTACGTCCACAGTTCTGGCATCGCCCGGATATTGGTATCCCCAGACTATGTTAAGCAGGCTGTCTCTTGCGTACACCTTATTGGGATTTTTTACAAGAAGCTCCAGCACATCAAATTCCTTGGCAGTCAGATTAACTTCTCTTCCTTTTATGTAAAGTCTTCTGCTGTCACTGTCAAGCTTCAAATCTCCCGACACAAATATGCCGTCATCATTTGTCACACGCTTTTCCCCTCGGCCATTACGCCTCATAATAGCCTTCATTCTCGCCTTAACCTCAAGTATATTAAAAGGCTTTGTTATGTAGTCATCAGCGCCATACTCAAGTCCCATTATTTTATCCATATCATCGCCCTTGGCAGTCAGCATTATTATAGGCATATCTGAAAACTCCCTAATCTGCTGGCACACGCTGAGTCCGTCCACTTTAGGAAGCATTATGTCCAAAAGCACAACATCATAATCGTTATCTTTGGCAAATTTTAATGCCTCCTCTCCATCATAAGCACAATCAACAGTCATTCCATCCTGCTCCAGACTGAATTTGATTCCTTTAACAATCATTTTCTCATCATCAACAACTAATACCCTGCTCATATACTTACCCTTTCTACGGTATTCAGACTATGAGATTATACACATATGAAATCCTTTATCTTGGAAAAAGCAGCTTCCTTGATTCCGGATACATTCATAATGTCCTCAATAGTCTTATATGCTCCGTTTTCTTCTCTGTATGTAATTATGCTCTGTGCTTTTGCCTGACCGATTCCCGGCAGCGACATAAGCACATCCGTATCTGCCGTGTTTATATTTACAAGTCCCTGCGATTGGGAGGCTGACACGTCTGCCTGCATCTGAAAAGCTGCTGCTTCAGCCGCCTCTTCATAAGACGGAACATAAAGCCGCTGTCCGTCCGACAGAACCTCCGCCAGATTCAAAGCCTGCAAATACGCCTCATCGGTAGCACCGCCTGCTGCTTTTATTGCATCGGCAATTCTTTTCCCTGATGAAATATAATACACATCAGGAAACTGAACACTACCGCAGACATACACACATATCAAAGCCTCTGTTGCCGGTTCTGTCTGTGCACTGATATACTGTGTAGATTCTGCTGTCTGAACATTATCTTCATACACTGCTCCGGTGTCCTCTGCATTTCTGCATATGGCATAGCATACCCCTGCAAAAATCACACAAACACCAATAACAGCATATAATATCTTGTTATTTTTAAGCATATAACTCCTTATCTACATAAGGCCCCTTTATGCATATTTTTATTTTAACCAATTCATTTGTCAAATACAACCATTTTTATTAATTTCCCTGAACATCTTTTCCGCTCATGCAAAATATCACAATTCCCACGATACATATCAGCGCCCCTATAACCTTTCCCCATGAGAACTCTGTTTTCTTGGTTCCCAGTATTCCGAAAAGCTCAATCAGATAAGCGGTTACTATCTGCATTACTACTATAAGCATTACAGATTTGGCAGGTCCCAAAAGCTCCATGCTTTTGATGACCGTTATTGTAATAAACGCTCCTATTATACCGCCAAGAAGCATATATTTAGGCGAAACATGAAGAATTGCACTTACACTTTCACGCCCTGTCACAAGCCATGCTACAACGCACACTATAAAAGCACTTATCTGTACGAATCCGGCAGCCACCCATATACTGGTCTGCTTGGTCACTCCGGTATTCATAACTCCCTGCACACTCATAAGAAGACCTGATAAAAGTGCTATCAAAAATCCCCACATAAAAATACCTCCTGAAACAGTTTTTCTTAGTTTTAACTGTTTCAGGAGATTTCATTCAATCTATTTGTGTTTTCATGTAATCATCCACTTTATTAAGCTCTGTTTCAGCATCCTCTCCTGCAACAATATTATGCAGTGCAATTTCCAGAAGCGGATATATCTGCTCACCGTAAATAAGCTTATTTTTCGGTGTGGATTTGGCATATGAATCATATATGTCAGCTATATTGGCATTATCATATATTACACCATCCCTGCATGACGGCAGTCCTGTATATCCATAAAGCCTGTCTGCCTGTCCTGCTGTGGCAAAAACCGCAAAATCCGATGCCTTATCAATGCACATAGAATATGGATTCACTACTAACGCTGTGGTTATTGACAACGGGGAGGTTGTTTTGTCCACGCTGTAATCAGGATATGCCGATATTCCGTATTCCATCTGGCACTCCTCCATTGAAGAAAGAGAATTTGTGGTTGCAATAACCGACAGATAATTTCCGTTCTGGAATTTGCTTATACAATCATCATAGGTAATCTCGGTACTTATACTGAAATAATCAATAAGAGCCAGATACTCGCCAACCGATTCAATCACTTTATCATTAACAAAGCTGAGCTGGGCTGTATCATCGCCCTTGCTTCCTCCGGTCACTATTCCATCGGAGATAAAACCGTAATTAGTGAATAAATCCTTTACCTCACATTTAAATACAGCCTCTATTGCCGCACTTTCCTCTGAAGTAAAATCCGCATTTTCTGAATATGTTTTAAGGGTTGTGAAGCTTGCTGTATCTGATTTATCAAGGAACTCCGTATTGTATAGCAAAAAGCTTGTCTCGTATGCAAGAGGATATGCCACCAGATAATCACCATAAGAGCAGGCATTGATTGCCGTATCACAATAATTGTCCGTTCCGTACTCATCCGAAACATTCTTGGCGGCAAGTCCTGCCAGATACAAGGTCGCCAAATCACTGTTGACCGCCATATACACATCAGGAACATCTCTGCCGGATGCAGAATCAGTATTGATACCTGAAACATATTCTTCTGATGCAGCCAGCTCCAAAACTATATCAACATCATCATTGAGCTTCTCATATTCTTCCTCGCAATATTGAAGATAAGAGCTGAACCTTTCATCGCTGTATCTGACTCTTACCGTATTTTCACTCTCAACAGTCTGTGATTCCTCTTCACTGGTCATATTTTCAGCGTATTCTACCTTACAGCCCGTAACAGATAACGCAACGATACCTGCCAGCGCCAAAACAAATTTTCTTCTCATATATCCTAATCCTTCCTGCAGCCCGCAGGAAGCATAATCCTACAAACACTGCATAAGCTTATCAATCATCTCGTCAACATGTGCTTTTGTAATAATCAGAGGCGGTATAAATCTGATAACATTAGTTCCTGCCGCAAATGTGATAACTCCTGCGTCAAGCAGTCTGTTAATGACCTGCGCAACAGGCTTATCAAATTCAAGTCCCTGAATAAGTCCCATACCTCTATGGTCTGCAATGTCAGAATATTTATTCTTCATCTCCTCAAGTCTCTGATATAAGTATTCACCCACATTGTTGACATTTTCAAGTACATTATTCTTCTCAAACAGTTCAAATACCTTGGCAACGGCTGCACATGCAAGGGGATTGCCGCCGTATGTGGTTCCGTGGTCTCCTGCCGTCAAAACATCCGCTGCCTTCTCAGAAGCAACAAATGCTCCGATTGGAACACCGCATCCAAGGGCCTTGGCAGTGGTAAGAATATCCGGCTTAACGCCGTATTTTTCATAAGCATACATGGCTCCGCTTCTTCCCATGCCGCACTGTACCTCATCAAGAATAAGAAGAATATCCTTCTCATCACAAAGAGCTCTTACACTGCTGATAAAATCCTGTGAAGCAGGATGTATTCCACCCTCACCCTGAACAGTTTCCATTATTATAGCACAAGTTTTATCATTTACCAAGCCTTTAACACTTTCAAAATCATTATATCTTGCAAAATGCACTCCAGGCATCAATGGCTGGAATGCTTCCCTGTAATGTGCAGTGCCTGTAACTGACAGTGAACCTATGGTTCTTCCATGAAAAGAGTGTTCCATGGCAATAATTTCACTGCGGCCTGATTTATTGCCGTATTTTTTGGCAAGCTTCAACGCGCCTTCTATGGCCTCTGCCCCGCTGTTAGTGAAAAACACCTTGGAAAGCCCTGTTGCCTTAACAAGCTTTTCGCCGGCATCTGCTGCCGGCTCATTGTAAAAATAATTTGATGTGTGTACAAGCTTGTCAATCTGCTGTTTCACCGCATCATTATATTCCTTGTTATTATAACCAAACGCAAACACACCGATTCCCGAACCGAAATCAAGGTATTTTTTGCCTTCTGCATCATAAAGATAAACGCCTTCGCCTTTATCAAGGACTATCTGATACCTGTTGTATGTATGTATGATGTTATTTTCTGCTTTTTCTATTATATTACTTGTCTGTGACATAGAATTTTTCAGCTCCTTTGTTGAGAATTGCGGTTCCGATACCTTTATTGGTGAATATTTCCAAAAGGAGGCAGTGCGGAATTCGTCCGTCCATAATGTGGACTCTTGAAACGCCTTCCTTGATTGCGTCAATACAGTTGTTGAGCTTAGGAAGCATTCCGCCGCCTATGCAGCCATCCTTTATAAGCTCATCCGCTTCATCAAGCCTCAATTCCGAAATAAGTGTTTCAGGGTCATCCTTATCCTTGTATACACCTTCAATATCAGTCAAAAATGCCAGTTTCTCCGCCTTGACCGCTTTGGCTATTGCGCAGGCCGCATCATCTGCGTTAATGTTGTATGTATTATAATTATCATCAATTCCAATAGGACATATAACCGGTAGAAAATCATTTTCAAGAAGAGTGTGTATAACCTGAGGTTTGACTTCTGTAATCTCTCCCACATAACCGATGTCATGTCCGCCGGAAAGTTTCTTTTGAACCTTCAGAAGTTCTCCGTCCTTTCCACTGATACCCACAGCCTTAACGCCCAGTTCCTGAACAAGATTCACAAGACCTTTATTAACCCGGTTAAGCACCATCTCGGCAATTTCCATAGTGGGCTCATCAGTAACACGAAGTCCGTTAATAAAATTGGTTTCCATTCCCACCTTATCTACCCATTTACTGATTTCCTTACCGCCGCCATGTACGATAATGGGTTTAAACCCTACAAGCTTTAAGAGTACAACATCCTCAATTACCTTGCGTTTCAAATCCTCATTAACCATAGCGCTTCCGCCGTATTTTACCACAATTATCTTGCGGTTGAATTTCTGTATATAAGGAAGTGCTTCTATAAGGACTTCCGCCTTCGCCATCTCTTTATCTAAATTAATCATGCCTTATCTCCTTTATGACCTGTAATCTGCATTGATATTTACATATTCGTGTGTCAAGTCACAGCCATATGCTGTGGCATTAAAATCTCCTTGACCACAGTCGCATATTGCCGTCACATGTTCCTTTGAAAGAATATCCGTTGCCTCTTCCTCACTGTAATCGGTTGCTCTTCCTGCCTCAACTATCTTAAGCTTTCCTGCTTCGCTTTCAAAATATATATCAACCTTATCAGGGTCAAACTCCGCACCTGAATATCCCATGGCACAGAGTATTCTGCCCCAGTTGGCATCGTGTCCGTATATAGCGGCCTTTGTGAGACTTGATGTTACTACTGATTTGGCAAGCATTTTGGCATCTGCCTTGCTGAGGGCATGCTCAACCCTTACCTCAAAAAGGCATGTACAGCCTTCGCCATCTCCTGCAATCATTTTGGAGAGTTCTTCATTAATGTAGTAAAGAGCTTCACTGAATTTTTCATAATCTCCGTCTTCCTGTGTTATCTCTTTATTGCCCGCCATACCGTTTGCCATCACAATGACCGTATCATTGGTAGAGGTGTCGCCATCTACCGAAATCATGTTAAATGTATCTTCTATGGAGTTACTGAGGGATTTCTGAAGCAGTTCCTTACTTATGGCGCAGTCAGTAGTTATAAAGCAAAGCATTGTACACATATTGGGATGAATCATACCTGAGCCTTTGCACATTCCTCCGATTGTAACCGTGGTTCCTCCCACTTCAACCTGTACCGCCACCTGCTTTGATTTGGTGTCGGTAGTCATAATGGCTTCCGCTGCAAGTGTGGCATGTTCTTCGTCTCCTGCCATTCCCACCGGAAGCTTCTCAATTCCTGCACAAATTATATCCATAGGAAGCTGTTTGCCTATTACGCCTGTTGACGCAACCAGTACCGCATCCATGGGAATATTCAGCATCCCGCCTGCCTTGCGTGATGTATCCATACAATATCCCATTCCTTCTTCTCCCGTACAGGCATTGGCAATGCCGCTGTTTACAACCACCGCCTGGACAAAATCAGATTCATGTACCAGCTTGTAATCCCATTTTACAGGAGCTGCTTTTACCTTATTGGTAGTAAAAGTTGCTGCTGCTTTACATGGTGTTTCACTATATATAAGCGCCATATCCTTTTTGATATTGTTCTTGATTCCGGCGTTCAGTCCGTTTGCCTTAAAGCCCTTTGCCGCACACACGCCGCCCTTTATACCTTTAACCATTATTTTTCCTTCTTTCCGTTGTTATTTCCTATGGGAAAAGCGGAGCCATTTTAAGCCCCTCCGTCTCATCAATTCCAAACATAAGATTCATATTCTGAACAGCCTGTCCTGCTGCTCCCTTCACAATATTGTCCAGAGCACCCATCATAACGATTCTGTTGGTTCTGCTGTCAAGCTTAAATCCTATATCAACAAAGTTGCTGCCTTCAACCCATTTTGTCTGCGGGCATTCATCCTTATCAAGAAGCCTTATAAAATACTCATCGCCGTAATATTTTTCATAGGCAGCCCGTACCTGTTCGTATGTGACATTTTCAGTAAGATTAGCGTACTCCGTAACAAGAATGCCTCTGTTCATAGGAACAAGGTGTGGAGTAAAAATTATTTTTATTTCCTTACCGCATGCATATCCCAACTGTTCCTCTATCTCAGGTGTATGTCTGTGGGTAAGCACTCCATATGCCTTAATGTTTTCGTTGACCTCACAATACAGATTGTCAAGCTTTGCTCCTCTTCCCGCACCGGATGTTCCCGATTTGGCATCCACAATCAGGGTGTCCGGGTCTATTATTCCTTCTTTCACAAGAGGATACGCCGTCAGTATTGAGCAGGTTGTATAGCATCCCGGATTTGCCAGAAGCCTTGTACCTTTAATGTCTTTCCTGTTGATTTCACAAAGCCCGTATACTGCTTTACTTATAAGCTCAGGACTTTTATGCTCTATTTTATACCACTGCTCATATGTTGCAGCATCTTTAATTCTGTAATCAGCACTTAAATCAATGATTTTGGTTTTGGATAAAATGTTTTCATTGACGACAGATGCGCAAAAGCCCTGTGGGGTTGCCGTAAAAATAACATCCGCTTCGTCTGCAAGCGCTTCCATATTATCATCCATACATTTGGCATCCACAAGCTTAAACATATTTCCGTAAACCTTTGAATAATCCTTATCTATGTAGCTTCTTGAACCGTACCACACAATCTGTGCCTCCTTATGTCCAAGAAGTATTCTCACTAATTCATTTCCGGCATAGCCGGTTGCTCCTATAATTCCAACCTTAATCATAATTACCTCCAAATGTTTCCACTAATGATAATATTACTATAAAATGCTTGTGTAAAGCATTTTTTCTTACTTTCTTTACATTTTTCATAATTATACATTATCATTGCATAATATGCAAGCATTTTTTAATTTTTATACATTTTTTAAAATAGTTATTGCATAAACCTTACAAATGATGTATATTAATTTTAGTTTTTAACAAATACACTATTCAGGAGGACATTAATAATGAAAGAAAAAGTTATTCTTGCTTATTCAGGCGGTCTTGACACCACAGCGATTATACCGTGGTTAAAAGAAAATTTTGACTACGAAGTTATCTGCGTATGTGCGGACTGCGGACAGGGAGAGGAGCTTGACGGACTTGAGGAAAGAGCCATCTCATGCGGAGCTTCAAAGTTATACATAGAGGACCTTACGGATGAGTTCTGCGATGATTATATAGTTCCATGCGTACAAGCTCATGCTGTATATGAGAACAAATATCTTCTCGGTACTTCAATGGCAAGACCTGTCATTGCCAAAAGACTTGTGGAAATTGCACGTAAGGAAGGCGCTACCGCCATCTGTCACGGAGCAACAGGAAAGGGTAATGACCAGATACGTTTTGAGCTTACAATCAAAGCATTGGCACCTGACATCAAGATTATCGCAGCTTGGAGAAATGACAAATGGACATTAAATTCCCGTGAGGAAGAAATAGAATACTGCAAACAGCATGGAATCAACCTTCCATTCTCAGCAGATACCAGCTACAGCCGTGACCGCAATCTCTGGCATATCAGTCACGAGGGTCTTGAGCTTGAGGATCCTGCCAATGAACCTAACTTCAAGCACCTTCTTGTTCTCGGCGTTTCTCCTGAGGAAGCTCCTGAAGAGGGTGAGTATGTAACAATGACATTTGAGAAGGGTGTTCCTACTTCTGTCAACGGTAAAAAGATGAAGGTTTCAGATATTATCAGAGAGCTTAACCGTCTTGGCGGCAAGCATGGTATAGGAATTGTTGACATAGTGGAAAACCGTGTTGTAGGTATGAAATCACGCGGTGTATATGAAACACCCGGCGGAACAATTCTTTACGAAGCACATCAGCAGCTTGAGGAATTAATTCTTGACCGCGATACAACAACTATGAAGCTTGATATGGGCAATAAGTTTGCACAGATTGTATATGAGGGCAAATGGTTCACTCCTCTTCGTGAGGCTGTTCAGGCATTTATAGAAAAGACACAGGAGAAGGTTACCGGAGAAGTAAAATTCAAGCTTTATAAAGGCAATATCATCAAGGCGGGAACTACTTCACCATACTCACTTTACAATGAATCAATCGCTTCTTTCACCACAGGTGATTTATATGACCACCATGATGCAGAAGGTTTCATTAATCTGTTCGGACTTTCACTTAAGGTTCGTGCATTAAAGGAACTGGAAAATAAAGACAACTAATCATAATAAAACACCTTGGGTACAGAAATAATATAAAAATCAATTTCTGTATTCAAGGTGCTTTCTTTGTCCGCTGCAGTCCAAAATATGCAGGGTTGGTTTTAACTGTTTTAACTTCTGGTTATAATCCTTGCAATCTGTTCATAAGTCATATCAGATGTGATAATAAAATCACCGGTCTGTATTCTTTCTGAATACCCGTTATTCTCAAGATAGGAATTAAGCTCTGACTGATTTGCAACTACGCCAAGTCTTGCCAATTCCGCAGCTACAGATTCTGATGACATACCGCGGCGTATTGTCAATGTAACTGAATTAACAACAGGTTCCGGTTCAGCAGTTATAGGTTCTGTGGGCTCCGGTTCTTTAGTAACAGGCTCTGTTTCAGGTTCATCAGTGGCAGGCTCTGTTTCAGGTTCATCAGTGGCAGGTTCTGTTTTCTGTTCGCCAGAGAACGGTTCTGTCTCTCCATCAGTCGTGCCATCCTGATTATCAGTCTCATCCATAGATTCTCCGGATGCTCCCTCCGTATCATCTGATGCATTAAAAAGTACATCCGGCTCAGTTGTTGCCATAACCATTCCAAGCTTTTGCGCTCTCTCCTTAATCTGTGCATCTGTGAGGCTGCCTTTTGTATGATATATAATGGTCAGGATTGCGGCAGTAATGAGAATCCCGATTCCAAGACCTCTCAAATAATATTTAAGCTTCATTATTTGCCTCCCCTAAACAAATCCACAACAAGCTTGACCTCACCGATTCCAAGTCCAAGTGTCTTGGCTATCTCAACATTTGACTTGCCTGCTCTGCTCAATTCAAGAATTTTCTCGTTATTATTGCCATTTTCAAAAACCGTAATGTCCTTATTCTCCTCACGGACAGTTTCCTTCTTAACGGTTGTACGCGCCCTTTCTGCTGCGGTCTTGGCATTGCTGGTGCGTTTTCTCTTAGGCTTTACTGCCTCCGCCTGGGCATCAGCCTCAACATCATCTGCCACTGTCTCTGAAACAGCATCTAACTGGTCAAGTACTTTCTCTTTCTTTGTTTTAGCCTTTGGTTCCGGCTTCTTTTCATTTGGGGACATAGCTCCACTTTCCACTGTTCCCACATCCTTTGGCTGTGAAATTTTCTCCGCTTCTCTGGCAATTTCTTTTTTTACAACATTAAGGTCCCTGACTGTATTATTAATTTCCTTCTTTTTCTCATTAAGCATATCGTAAAGAAACATAACCTCATTGTGATTACGATTAATCTCTCCAAGGATTGTTTCTGAATATTCGTTCATTTCCGTCATTTTCTCGTTGGATAACTTGTCCAGCTGTACTTCGGTTTTCCCTGCCAGCTCGTCCATCTGCTCATCAAAAATAGCAAGAATCTGATTTTTCATATCTTCTTTTTGTTTATTGCTGAGTTCATAGTTAGCTTCTGCTTTTTTGTCGCTCTTGGATGAAAAAATAAAACTGGCAGCAAATATCATTGCACCTATTATTAATAATGTTACCTCTATGCCTGTCATAATAAGCTTCTCCTATATTTTTACATCAAATGAAGCACGGCTCTTTATTACAACCTTGCCGTCTTCATCACCTTCTTTTTTATTTTTTTTATTCCTGTTCCCCTGATACTCAGCTCCGCTTCCATGCTTGCTTGCATCGTATTCAGAATCCATATCCTCATCTTTCTTCTGGTATACCTGTTCCTGTTTCATATCAGCAGCCTTCTCATTGGAATGGAAAATCTGCTGTTGCTCCACCATAGGCCTTGCTTCCTCTGCCTGCTTTAATGGAGTAATATCATGTGTCCTTCCGACATTCATATTAAATTCCAATGGTTTCATAACAATCACCGCCTTTCAACTACAGGTTAATCCTGGTAATTTCCGCACCCTTGCGCACATATTGGCAAAAATTATTTTTGTCTCTTACAAAGAAGCATATATCGCCAATTTCAATTTTAACTCCAGGGTATATACTTCCTGTGACCTTAACCCTTGCATCACCATTTTCCACTAAAAGTTCCGACTGACTGCTGTATTCTTTTTTCATTTCCCTTATGGAATTTTCCAAAAGAATTATATTTTTCATTGCTTTCTGTAGCATATCGATTTTACTTGGCTCAAGCTTTCCTTCAGCATCCTGTTTCTTACGGAGCATTGTTATGGCCTGCGAAAGCTGCTCTTTATCCTTTTCCG
Organism: uncultured Butyrivibrio sp.; assembly: GCA_964414835.1. Classification (GTDB taxonomy): domain Bacteria; phylum Bacillota; class Clostridia; order Lachnospirales; family Lachnospiraceae; genus Eshraghiella. The sequence goes on from CAYPWY010000001.1 coordinate 41,173, forward strand.
CCTTGGTTATCTGTTTTTTGAGCTTTTCAATCTGCATGGCAAGTTCAGGGTCTGAGCCGACGCCGACAATCGTGTTGGTTCCCATGTCGGAACCGATAGTCTTAGCCGTAATCAGGTTTCCGGCTCTTACATAACCGCCGATAAGATAACCATTTTTACCATGTACCTCTATATTTCTCCTTGATGTTACCTTGCTGTGCATAATTGCATCGGTATCTATATCTTTGCCTGACTTGACCGTTGCGTTTTCAATAAATTTGGATACAATATTCCCTCCTGCGGTAAGAACACCCTTGTTCATGCCCTGAATCCCCCGCTGCAGGATTATATCGCCTCCTGCGGTGATTTTCGCACCTTCAACTACGCCGTCAACTACAACATTCCCTGATGCCCTGACTTTAAAACCAGCCAGCACATTGCCTTTTATATGAACATTGCCGTCAAAGTCCACATCTCCAGTCCCATTATTAACATCTGCCGCTATCTCATATTCATTGGACACAAATATTTTTTCATTCTGAAGACTGACATGTCCCGTAACAAGTGAAATCAGCCTGCATCCGTCCTCCGACACTTTAAGATTTTTACTGAATTTAAAGTTTTTATGATAGACTTTCTTAGGTTTAATCACCACGCCATAAACATCCATTCCCGGCGTTCCCGGATCCTCCGGTTTTATCTGCGCAACAACATCGCCTTCATTGACCTTGTTAATCAAATCAAGCTTGTGAAAATCAACTGTTCCGTCATCATTAACCTGAGGTTTGGAAGATATCTCGGTATTAAAGTTATATGTAAGTTCCGCATCGTAACCGTCAACAGGCTCCTGCCCCAGTGCCACCTCAACAGGCGAAAAGAACTGTTTCTCATTAATCATCTTGTTTATGTTATCATCGACAATGCCAAATTTGATTTTTTTACCGGCCAACGCTGACTGTACTTCATTAAAATCGACCTCTGTCATACCCATGACTGCAGGATACATTACAGCAGTAACTTTCATGGAATCAGGAGATACCATATAATCGCACCAGCCGGCAAAAGGAGTTATATTAGGGCAGATGCGAACAGCATTGCCTGATGACGCTTCGTCAAAGGCATCTTTTAACTGCAGCACGCTGTCATATTGAATATTTTTGTTATCAAAATAACGGATAAGCTCTTCAAATCCGGGGGCATACCCTCCTTCAACAGCCTGAACAACAGTTAAATATAAGCCGTCCGTTTTGTTTTCCAGTTGAAAATATCCGTTACGTGTCATAGTCCCTCCTAGTCAATAAATATATTCATATATTCGCCCATGTTCTTTCTGAGTTTTACAAGAGCTTTCGTATGCAGCTGTGAAATTCTGGATTCAGAAACCTCAAGGACCGCACTTATTTCCTTAAGTGTCATATCTTCGTAATAATATAAAAGAACCACCTTTTTTTCTTTTTCGGTGAGAAGCTCCATAGCCTCAGTAAGCATTTTGGTAAGTTCTTCTTTCTCCAGAACCTTTTCCGGTTCTTCAAAATGTGAATTTGCAACGGCATCCATTTTCATCTCGCTGCCCTGTTCAACAAATTCATCAAGTGATACAAGATTTGCTGCCTTAGTCTGTCCCTGCCAGGTATAAAGCTCATCAACTGACATTTCAAGTTCTCCGGCTAATTCTTCATCGGTAGCAATTTTTCCACGCTCATTTTCTATTTTAGCATACGCGGCATCAATCTTTTTCTGCTTTTGTCTCACAGACCTTGGTATCCAGTCCATCTTACGAATCTGGTCTAAGATCGCTCCTCTTATTCTGAGACTGGCATAAGTTTCAAATTTAACATTCTTGGCAAAATCGAATTTATCTATGGCATCTATAAGCCCAAAAATACCATAGCTGACCAAATCCTCATACTCAACATTATATCCGAGATACATACTGAGTCTTCCGGCTACCAGTTTTACAAGCTGTGAATATTCTATTATTATCTGCTCTCTAAGCTGTGGTGTCTTATTGGCAAAATATTCCTCCCAAAGCTTATTTCTGCCCTTTTCATCCATTATATGCTACCTCTAATGTCTTCTATGTCTCGGATTTGCTCTGCTGTCCACCATCGTTTTCTATATCTTCATTATCTTCATTATCTTCACTATCCTGCTGTTGCTCAGATTCAGGTTCTTCCCTGGTCGAAAGCATACCCAGAACAGCTCTGAATATAAGTCCCAAAACATAAAATCCCAGCATGACTCCCAATACGATAAGCACTGAACTGATAGAATTATCCCGATTAAGTATCATTCTTATACTGACTACAAGACCTGCCGCCAACGAAATTACTAACGGCAGAAATTTATGCTCTCTCTGCAAAAAATCACCTTACCTCTCCAACCGCAGGCGTAACATTCCAGCCATAATTTTTCGTTACCTGATGTACTTCTCCTTATTGCGCCTGAGGGGATTTTTCTTAATCATATTACTTTTATGTCCTTGCCCACAGATTTAATTATAAGACTTCCGTCCTCAGCCATAAATTCTATGGTTCTTCCGTAATTAAGGCCCACATCCTCGGCTATAATTTTAATGCCGTTAGCCTGAAAATTAATTCTTGCCGCTTCAATATTATTTTCTCCTACATTAAGACTGGGAAGATTGACCCCTGCTGCAACCGCAAACATTTTAGCTCCACCGGCTATTTTGGCTACCATTCGTGACTTGTGCGCACCTGCCCCCTCCATCTGTCTTATGAGTTCGCCTATTCCGGTATCTCCGAATTTTGCCACGTTTTGATTGCTCTTGATTCTTGTACTGTCAGGAAGCATATAATGAACCATTCCTGCGATTTTTGCCACCGGGTCATATATACAGGCACCTATACATGACCCAAGTCCAAGCGTAGTAAGCGCATCCGGTGCCTTGCAGAATTTCATATCTGCCATACCAACTTTAATCATATTACCCATTTTTTTATCCATTCCGACAGTCAGTCTCTGCGACTGTATACCTTACTTCAAATTTCAATTCCAAGGGATGACAGTATTTTTCCGTAGGATTCTATCTCCGGAACCATTACTATATACCCATTGAGAAAATCATTCTCACCTAATTGTGTTTCGATAAAAAGTACCTTATCACCTATCTTGCCATACTCAATTGCCGGAACACTCAATATTGCTCCTGCCATATCTATTGTTATTGCCGGAACCGTAGCGCTCACTGTAAGTCCTGTAAGCGTCGATAATGCTGAAAGATATGAGCCGGCTATGATGTTGCCGATTTCGCTCAGTGCCGAAAATTCAATTTCCCCGAAATCATCAAGAGAATTAACAGACCTTCCCATGAGGACATTTACTATGGTATGCGCCGATTTTTCTTTGAGAATGAACATAATTGTTCCGCTGATATCATCCTGCATACCAAGCAGTATTCCCACAACAATCGTTTCCTCAGAGCCGATTATTCCGGAAATTTCGCTTAAAGGAACAAGGGCAACCTTTGGAACATTCATATCTATTTTCATATTTATAAGCTGTGATAATGCTGTTGTTGCATTTCCTGCACCGATATTACCTATTTCCTTAAGTACATCGAACTGCATATCAGTAAGCATATCAAGATTTAATTCTGACATATTAATCACCGTTCCATTTTTTGATGTATTATATTACATCTGTTCTTTGTCACAAATCAGGGACTGTATATTAAGTATTGATATGAGCTCGCCTTTATATTTGCCGACGGCCCCGATATATGTCTGCCCATCACTGTCAACACTTACATTGTTTTTCTCTATCTGGTTCTCCTCCAGTGTAACCACTTCTCTGACAGAATCAACAATAAATCCTACTGTTGCCTGCTGTTCAGGTTTGATTATGATTATTCTGGAGGAATTGGTAATTTCATCATCATCAATTTCAAATTTTCTTCTGAGACTCATTACCGGAACAATCTCACCTCTCAGGTTAATAACACCCACAAAATATCTTTGTGATTTCGGCACTCTTGTTATGGTCTGCATTCTCACTATGTTATCAACATACCTGATGCTTATTCCATACTGTTCATTGCCGATTTTAATAACAATATACTGTTTTGCCGCCGTATCATTCTGTGTTGCTGTATTTTCCATATTGACCCCTCCTATACAATAGCATTGGCATCAATAATAAGTGCTACATCGCCATCGCCAAGGATAGTTGCTCCGCTTATCATCTTATTGATGTTTATATATTTGCCAAGTGATTTTATTACTATTTCCATTTGTCCAATAAGACTGCTTACAACAAGGCCTGCCTGCTTATCGCCTTTTTTGATTATAACAACAGTAAGTGTCTCTGCTGCCTCTTCCACATCCGGTACTTCAAGAAGTTGTCCCAGCCTTATGATAGGTATTACCGTTCCTCTAAGAGTAATAACTTCCTTGCCCTGAACATGCTTAATGTCCTCCACAGGTATATCCTCAACTGTCTGTATTGAACCAAGAGAAATCGCATACTGCTCACTGCCAAGCTTAACCATAAGCGCCTGTATAATGGCAAGTGTAAGCGGAAGTCTGATTGTAAATGTACTTCCCTCACCCTTAACGCTGTGACACTCAACATCTCCTCCAAGAGCTTCTATCTTGGATTTAACAACATCAAGTCCTACACCTCTTCCTGAAACATCGGTAATTTTCTCTGCGGTTGAGAAGCTTGGCCTAAACAGAAGCTCTATTATCTCTTTGTCAGTCATTACCTCTGCCTGCTCAGGAGTAATCGTTCCTTTCTCGACAGCTTTATTCTTAACCTTGTCCACATCAATTCCGGCACCGTCATCCCTTACTTCAATAACTACATTGTTGCCATCCTGATATGCATCCAAAAATATTGAACCTGTTTCCGGTTTGCCTAACTGCTTTCTTACCTCAGGGCTTTCAAGTCCATGGTCAGCCGAATTACGAAGCAGGTGCATAAGAGGGTCACCTATTTCATCAATAACGGTTCTGTCAAGTTCGGTATCCTCACCTGACATGTATAACTCCATTTTCTTGTCAAGCTTCTTGGCCAAATCTCTAATCATTCTAGGGAAACGGCTTACAACTGTTTCAATAGGAACCATTCGCACATTCATAACTGATTCATGAAGATTAGTAGTTACTCTCTCAAGATATTCTATCTGCTCATTAAAGCTTTGACTGTGCTGGATTTGCTCCGATGCATTGGATGCTACAAGTCCGTTCTTGGCAATAATAAGCTCACTTACAAGATTCATAAGTACATCAAGCTTTTCTATGTCAACACGAACCGAACGGTTAACCACCGGTTTCCCTGTTGATTTTGCCTGCGATGCTGCCGGTTTGTATGTCTCGCCGGCGGTTTTGGCAGGCTTGTCTTTAACGGTCTGCTCCTGTGGCTCTTCCTTCTTAAGCTCCTCCTCTTGTACTGTTACCGGTTCGCCCTCTGCGCCCCTGATCTCAGACACATTCTTAACCGTTGCAAGAATTTTATCAAGAGGCTCCTTGGAAATTACAAACATAGTAAAATCAAAATCAAATCTTTCATCCTCTATATCCTGTGTTGAAGGGATTGATTTAATTATCTCGCCCATCTCCTCAAGAGACTTAAATACAAGAAACGCTCTTGCAGCCTTAAGTATACAATTATGGTCAATATGTACATTAACTCCGTACACGTTCAACCCTTTGTGGCCTGCTTCTATTATTGCATGCTTCTCAAACTCTGCAAACTCTATATTGTCAAATCCTGATGACGGCGCTGCTGAAGGTGCTTCTTTTTCCTGTTTTGCAGGCGATGCCTCCTCCTTTTTATTATCTTCTGCCATATTGCTGTTAAGGAAATCATTCAAAAGCTTGATTATCGGCTCATTGTCATCTGTTCCTTCATCCTGTGAATTAACCACATTGTCAAGATATGCTTCAAGCGCATCAAGGCACTGAAACAACGTGTCCACCAACTCCGATGTGACTTTCATCTTGTCATTGCGAATCTCGGAAAAAACATTTTCCATATTATGGGTAAGATTCTGCATTCGCTTATATCCCATAGTTCCCGCCATACCTTTAAGTGAATGTGCGGCTCGAAAAATCTCATTGATTGTGTCTTTATTTTCCGGTTCCTTTTCCAAAATAAGAAGATGCTCATTGAGATTCTGAAGATGTTCTCTTGTCTCCTCAACAAAAATTTCAAGATACTGGCTAACGTCCATTTACGATACCCCCACGTTCTTAATAATACTTTCTGCTATTTTCTCCAACGGCTGTATTTCGTTGGTAAGTCCTGCCTCAGCTAACGCTCTCGGCATTCCGTATACGACGCAGGTATCTGCGTCCTGTCCGATCACATAAATATTCCGATGTGCATCAGAAAGGGATTGTATGCCTTTGGTTCCATCCGCCCCCATGCCTGTAAGCACTGCACAGGTAATCTCGTCATAATCGGTATTCTTTAGTGATTCATACATTATATTGGCACATGGCTTTAATCCTTCAACTGCCGGGACATCATGATACTTTATTATGTGTTTACCGCTTTGGCGTTCTATTCTGATGTGCATACCACCCGGTGCAATGTACACATGCCCCTTTTCGATTACATCTCCGTCCTTGGCCTCTGAAACCTGAATCTTACTGATAGAATCAAGTCTCATGGCAAGCGATGCTGTAAATCCCTTAGGCATATGCTGTACAAGCACAACCCCGGCATCCAGATTACCCGGAAGATTCGGTATGACATGCTGCAATGATTTAGGTCCTCCTGTTGAACAGGCTATTGCTACAAGCTTGCTCTTGCCTCGTTTGACCGTACCGATACTTTTCACAACAGCATCAATGTCCACTGTTTCTCTGGCTGCTGCCTGCTCAGTCTGGCTGTTCCGTTTTGAAAACATCATCATATTCTTAAGAGGCACCTTGATGTCAGAACTGCCGACGGACGTAAGCCTGTTTCGGTTAAGGTCCTTACCTGTAACAAGCTCTATCATATTGACCATCTTGGTTTTGAAGCCTTCACCCTTAACCTCATAGAAGTTCTCCGGTTTTGTGACAAAATCAAGTGCTCCAAGCTCAAGTGCCCGGATGGTTTCCTTAGCGCCTTCCTTAGCAACTGTACTTACAACCACCACAGCTTCATGCATACGGTTTTTCTGAAGCATCTCAAGTACCTCAATGCCGTTCATTTTAGGCATATTTATATCCAGAATAACCAAATCATAAAAGCCCGGATGGCTCACCAGTCTGTCCAATCCTTCAACGCCGTCAACTGCCATATCCAATACTTCATATTCACTGTTCTGTTTTATTATATCAGATACAACTCTTCTCATGAGTGCAGAGTCATCAATTATTAAAAATTTTCTGCCCATACTGCCTACCTTCTATTTTTTCTGATTTTTCGTTCCTCTTCAAATATGTATTTGATAAGTATTTCCCTGTGTTTATCTGAAATATTTTTAAATTCAACCCTATGCTCAAATCGTTTCGGACTGTTTGGAAGCTCAAAGGACATAATAACGGATGCCAGCAGCATGTATTTTATTGTCTGACCATCAACCATAACTTCAAAAACAACAAGCATTTTGTCACCGCGTTCTATTTGGATTCCTCCTGCAAATCTCAGCCCGCCGCCGCTTATATCAACAGTACTTCCGCTTTCATATACGGACATATCCATAAGTCTTTCAGGAATCTCTCCATTCTCTGTTATAAACTTATAATCTTCCTCCGATACGGAAGTATAATAAACCGGAAGCACCTTTTCCAATCTGTAATACTGACGCCTTTGATACTTAGACAAATCTGTTTCAAGCCGTATCTCCATAGTATACAAATTGTCATTCTTGAATCTGTCGATTATTACTACTTTACTCTGATATAAGCCTTTGGAAGTATAAAAACACGCATTGTAAATTTTCCCCTTCGACAATGGAACCAGCCTTTGTCTCAAAATCGGCATAGATACTCTCAGATTTCCGTTTTCTTCAATATCAAGTACCTGACTGGCATATGTATTGGCAGCCATTCCGTCACGTTCCTGTATCTGAGTCAGAACCTCCGTGAAATCTACTTTATTACCTTCAGTTATTAGTCTGTTAACCAAAATTACCCTCCTTGGTTTGGTGTATTTTTATTTCAGGCTTTTCCTGCACCAAAAACCCTCTCGAAGAATTTTGCAACGCCTTTTTTACGGTCCGGCACTTCGGTTTCATTATTTATAAGGCGTGAACTTATTCTGGAAAATGATTTGGCGGAATTCGATGAAGGATAGGCTATTGTTACAGGCTTCTGTTTCATTACCGCCTTAGTCATTGCCGTATCATGAGGCACTGCTCCCAGATAATTAAGTTTTATATCAAGGAACCTGCCGGCTACCGCCGAAAGCTTTTCAAATACGTTGCGGCTTTCCGCCATGGATGAAACCCGGTTGGCAACCATCATGATTTTGGTGGTATCTCTGTCAAAGCCATGATACATGGCCAACGCTTTTAAAAGTGCATATGAATCCGTTATAGACGTAGGCTCCGGCGTGGTAACCAGAATCACCTCCGGACTTGCCGCCGCAAATTCCAACACTGACGTGGAAATGCCTGCTCCAGTATCAATTATGATAACATCTGTCATTTTTTCCAGTTCTGACACCTTATAAACAATCCTTTTTATCTGCTCATTATCAAGGTTGACAAGTTTTGCAACTCCGGAACCTCCCGACACAAACATTACGCCTTCCGGTCCCTCTGTAATTATATCTTTAATTTCCCTTCCCTTGAATATAAGCTCTGCCAACGTATATTTAGGAATCACACCAAACATCACTTCAATATTGGCAAGACCGAAATCTGCGTCAAATATAATTACCCGCTTGCCCTGTCTGCGAAACTGCAGCGCAAGATTAATAGACACGTTGGATTTTCCTACGCCGCCCTTACCGCCTGTGACTGTAATAATTCTGACATGAGATGAATTTACCTGATTCTGTTGTTTAACTATTTTACGTAATCTTTCTGCCTGATCCATAAATACCTCCGGTACAAAACCCTAAGCTCCTCCAAGAAGACTCTTGGCAAGCTTTTGAACATCTGCGTCCTCTATATCATCCGGTACATTTTGTCCGCTTGTTGTGTATGATAACAGTGCATCCGTATATAATCTTATATTAAGTATATTTCCAAGTGAATCCGTTTCATCTAATTTGGTGAACAGAAGTCTGTAGTTATCCAAATCACTGTATGCATCACAAATACTCATCATGTCACTGTATTTAGTGGTAACGCTTAATACAAGAAAAACCACCACATCTGCATCAATCTCAGATTGCTTTACATTCTCAATCATCTCAATGACTTCATTGCGCTGTTCTTCATTTTTGTGTGAGCGTCCCGCAGTATCAATAAAAACCATCTGAAACTTCGAAAGCTCCTCTATGGCTTCAACAATCTCCGTAGGCGTATATATAACGTTTACCGGTACGTCAAGAATACTTGCATACGTATTAAGCTGCTCCACTGCAGCTATTCTGTAAGTGTCTGATGTAATCATTGCAACGCGTTCGTTTTGTGTAATTTTAAAATCCGATGCCAGCTTGGCTATGGTCGTAGTTTTCCCCACTCCCGTAGGTCCTATGAAAAAAACAATTTTTCGCCGGCCGTCACTTTCAAGGACAGCAGGCTCCCCTAATTTAAGAATTATTTTTTGGTATACTGATGCTAATATGCTGTCAAGATTAGATTCCTTCTTAAGAGAGCTCTCAATATCATTAATTATGGCATTAGCATATTTTTCGTCAACTTCATTTTCAAGAAGTTTATTATATATGAGCTTAAGCGATTTAAAGTTGACATTATTTTCATTCTGCGCCGGCGGAACGGTTTCTTCTTTTTGGTCTGCCGGAACTGATTCCTCCTTGATTATCTGACTGCGCAGCATATCATGCAAATTGTCAAGCTTTCTTTCCAGGCTTTCCGCCTGCTGTGACTTGACCATATCAATACGCTCGTCAGCCAGCAGGCTTATCTTGGACTGCTTCCTTACAGCTTCCTCGCTGACGCTGCTGAATGTCGGTTTCTTGCTGTTTACTGTCTGAGCAAATTCTTTTTCCTCAAGGGCAACCGTTATTTCCACAAAATCCTTCTTAAACAGCTTGGCCAAACCTCTCTGCTTCATTGTACGCACATTGAGCACAACAGCATTAGATCCCAATTCTTCTTTTGCTTTCATCACCGCTTCGGTTTCATTACTTCCTGTATATTTCTTAACTATCATACTATGCCGTCACCATCCCAACTGACTGTAATTCTACATCGGATTCAACCTCATTATAGGATATAACCGTCAAATCCTCAATGTAATCGCTTATGATACGTTTAAAATACATTCTCACAATAGGAGAAGTGATTACCATAGGGTTTTTGCCCATATCCTCCATCTTGGTAACCTCTGACTTAACAGAATCAACTATACCTTTTATTCTGTCCGGAGCAAGATTAATATATGCCCCCTGTTCCGTCTGCTTAACGGAATTCATTATTTCCTGTTCTATTGTAGGATCTAATGTTATAACACTGGTTGTCTCATTTGGCATGAAAAATTTGTTGGATATTGCGCGCTTAAGGCTCTGCCTTGCATATTCCGTAAGTATATCCGTATCCCTTGTGGCAGCCGCATGGTCCGCAAGGGTTTCAAAAATTGTAAGCAAATCCCTGATTGATATGCCTTCCTTCAAAAGATTCTGCAATACTTTCTGAATCTCACCGACATTCATAAGCTTAGGCACAAGTTCCTCCACAAGTGTAGGGTTGTTCTCTTTGATATTGTTGATAAGGTTCTGTGTATCCTGTCTCGTTAGAAGTTCTGCAATGTGGGCCTTTATCACCTCTGTCAAATGCGTTGCAATAATTGATGGCGGGTCAACAACCGTATAACCCAGTGATTCGGCACGCTCCCTTTGTCCCTCGGTAATCCATATTGCAGGAAGGTGGAATGAAGGTTCAAATGTAGGAATACCGGTGATTTCTTCCTCAACAAAACCCGGATTCATAGCCATATAATGGTCGAACAGAATCTCACCTTCGCTTACCTGTATACCTTTTATCTTAATTATGTACTGATTGGGGTTCAGCTGTATGTTATCTCTCAATCGTATAATAGGTACAACTGTACCAAGCTCAAGAGCAACCTGTCTTCTTATCATAACAACACGGTCGAGCAAATCTCCGCCCTGATTGACATCTGCCAACGGGATTATTCCGTATCCAAACTCAAGTTCAATAGGGTCAACCTGCAAAAGTGAAACCACATTCTCCGGTTTTCTGATTTCCTGCGCCTCCATATCGGCATCTTCCGTTTCTGCTTCTATGCTTTCCACTGCAGCCTTCTTGTCTGTCATTACACCCAGTGCAAAAAGTCCTCCTCCTATCAACACAAAAAGCCACCATGGCAATGGTGTAACAATTCCCAATACGGCAAGTGTTATACCTACCATCTTGAGCACCTTAGGCATCGTAAAAAGCTCACCTACAATCTCATCCGGAAGTTCATTTTCCTTGGATGCCTTGGTTACAAGAATACCTGTAGAAAGTGAAATCATAAGTGAAGGAATCTGGCTTACAAGACCATCGCCGATTGTAAGCAGTGCATATTTGCTAAGTGCTTCCTGAAAGCTTAAGCCACTGCTTATAACACCCATCAAAAGACCGCCCACAAGATTTATCACCGTAATTATAAGGCCTGCAGCGGCATCTCCCTTGACATACTTGGTAGCACCGTCCATTGCTCCGAAGAACGATGCTTCCTGCTGAATCTTGTCTCTTCGCATTTTGGCTTCTTTATCCGTTATTGCCCCTGTGTTCAAGTCCGCATCGATAGCCATCTGTTTACCGGGCATAGCATCCAATGTAAATCTTGCCGTTACCTCGGATACACGTTCAGAACCTTTGTTGATTACCACAAACTGGACAATTAACAGAATTATGAAAACGACAAAACCTATTACCATATTGTTACCGCCTACAAACTGTCCGAAAGCTGTAACTACCTTTCCCGCGTCACCGTTTTTCAAAATAAGTTTGGTTGATGACACGTTGAGAGCTATACGGAAAATCGTGGTAAACAAAAGTATTGTCGGAAATGCCTGCATATCAAGAGCTTCCTTCGCATACAGCGAGGTAAAAAGAATAATCATGGCAACGGATATGTTTACAGCAAGCAGCACATCCAGCAGTCCTGACGGAACCGAAATAAAAAGACAAACTATAGCTACAAGCAGATATATACCTATAAACAAGTCAGTCTTTTTAAACTTCATATTCTTTAAGCTCCTTTCATATTTTGATTATATTTTATGCTTAAGCTTCCATACAAAGGCAAGCACCTCTGCCACTGCCTGATAAAGCTCCTGCGGAATTTCGGCATCAAGGTCTACATTATAATAAAGCATACGCGCCAACGGCTTATTCTCCACAATCTCCACATCAAATTCTTTTGCCTTTTCCTTAATCTTCTGTGCAAGATAATCCTCACCTTTCGCAACAACCACCGGTGCTTTGCCGGAATCCGGCTCATATTTAAGGGCAACCGCAAAATGAGTAGGATTGGTGATAACCACATCGGCTTCGGGCACAGCCTGCATCATACGTCTCCTTGACGCTTCCTGCATACGACGCCTCTGTTTGCTTTTTACTTCGGGACTTCCTTCTGTGTCCTTCCATTCATCCTTTACTTCCTGCTTGGTCATCTTCATATCGTCTTTGAATTTCCATTTTTCAAAAACATAATCAGTAACACCCACAATGAGATATATAATGCTTATGGTAATTCCCAGACTTATAATCAAATCACCCATAGCAGCTATTGCCTGCTCAAGGGTTATTTCATACAGATAAAAAAACATTCCTATCTGTTTTTTGATTTTGTTATATGCCACTAATACACATATGGCAAGTATAACAATCTGTTTCAAAAGCTGTACTACTGTTTTAACATTAAAAATTCTTTTGACACCGTTAATAGGATTAAACTTGTCAAATTTAGGCTTCATGGGCTCTGCGGTAGGTCTCCACTTGACCTGAATCACATCCATAACGAAGGAAAGCACAAATGCCACTGCCAATATTGGTAAAAGTATCAGCAATATATCAAAAAAACAATTACGCAGTATATTGCAGAAATAAACTCCTATGGAGGTAAACTCAACGCTTCCTCCATATAATTCTCCTATTCTGGCATAATTTTCCTTGAATCCGCCAATCAGCTGATTTCCCATATATGCCACATAGTATTTTAAAATAAGAAAAAATGACAGAAGTATAACAGCTCCGGTCAAATCTTTACTTTTGGCTACCTGACCTTTTTTACGGGCATCATCAAGCTTTTTATGAGTGGCAGGCTCTGTTTTCTGCCCGCCGGGACCATCCTTTGCAAAAAACTGAAGGTCATATTTTATCATATGAGACCTCCCGCTATACTTCTCACAGCCTGTTTCATCATATTCATTATAAATGCTGATATTGACGGCAAAAGTCCCACTGTCAAAAACATAACCGCAAGTCCCAACAACAATTTCATCTGCATACCTACGGCAAACATATTAATCTGTGGTGCAACCTTGGTAAGAATACCCAGGATTACATTTAAAAGCATAAGTGCTACAAAAACGGGCAATGCAATTCTGAAGCCGACAATGAAAAATCCCGCAATTATCTCCAGAAATGAATCATACAATGTCATATTAACACTTACCGAATTAATCGGAATTATGTCATAGGAATCAACGATTGCAGATATGAGAAATTGGTACAACCCGGATATCATCATAAGCAGAAATGCAGTATAATAGTAAAAGGTTCCTGATATACTGGTCTGCGATTTGAATGTGGGGTCATACATATTGGCCATTGACAATCCTATATTGACATCTATAATATGTCCGGCAAAAGTAATTGCCTGCACACATACGGTACACACAAAGCCCAGCAGAAGTCCTACCACGCTTTCTTTCACAACAAGAATTGCGAAATCCAAAATACCCGAATATGCAAGACTCTTGTCAGGTGTAACCATAAATATCAGGATGGATATAAATATGGCTAATGCCAATTTAACCCTCTGCGGCACACTGGCTATATTAAAAAACGGTGCCGTGTATATAAAGCTAGCAATACGTACCAGAATCAATAAGAAAACTTCCCAGTAATTTAACGCTATCTCATAGTTAAACATAACAGCACCTACCTGATATACACACTAAAATCAGACCACAACTCCTGCATATATTCAGTAATGTTAGTCAAAATCCATGAACCGAAAATCATCATTCCCACAAAAACTGCCACTATTTTAGGCACAAATGTAAGAGTCTGCTCCTGAATTGAGGTAATTGTCTGAAATATACTTATAACCAATCCAACCACCAACGATATCAAAAGAAGCGGAGCTGCACATTCAATTATGAGGAACAATGCCTGTCTTGTTATGTCAATAACCTGGTCCTGCGTCATCTGCCCACTCCTTTATCAGTAAAATGTATTTACAAGGTTGCCGATAATCAAATTCCATCCATCTGCCATAATAAAAAGTAATATTTTAAACGGCAATGAAATTGTCGTTGGCGGAAGCATCATCATACCCATGGACATAAGCGCCGATGCCACCACCATATCTATTATAATGAAAGGTATATATATCAAAAATCCTATTATAAAGGCTGTCCTAAGCTCGCTTACAATAAAACTTGGTATAAGAACGTAAGTAGGTATATCATCATATTCCTCAACGGTATCTATATCCGCTATATCAAGAAACATTCTTATATCCTTTGTATTAGTCTGCTCGAACATAAATGTTCTTATAGGCTCGATGCCTATATCATATGCCTCTTCCGCCGTTATCTCGCTTTCGGACAACGGCTTAATGGCGTCATTATAAACCGTTGTAAACGTAGGTGCCATAATAAAAAATGTCAAAAACAGCGAAATGCCTATCAGTATCTGATTGGGAGGTGTTGACTGTGTTCCAAGCGCCGTCCTTGTAAAATGCATAACGACAATAATTCTGGTAAAAGATGTAAGCATAATAAGAATGGAAGGCGCCAAAGCAATTACAGTCAATACCAAAACTATCTGTAATACACTTGCCAGGTCACTTCCATTCCCTGCTGATATTCCTATTGTAAATGTATCAGGATCTGCAGCTGTAGTTTCCTCAATGCCCAACACCTCGGTGGCATACACGGCATTTCTGTTATGAACAGCTATGAAAAAAATTACAAGAAACAGCACTGCAGATTTACTGACAGTATATGCAAGTCTATTTTTCTTCTTCATCATCTGCCTCTTCCTTGCCGGAAAACCTGAATCTGTTAAAAACGGTCCCAAAGGACTCTTTGCTCACAGATTCCTCAAATTCCAATGTGCTTTCATCTACTTCACCTAATGTCGTAACGGTGTCCTTACATACAGCGATTAAAAAACACTTATTTCCAGCTTTCACAACTTCAAGGATTTTATTATTGGAAAGCCTGAAGCTCTCAATAATCTTAATATTTCCATAGCTCATTCTTTTTTTCTGATATGAGCCCACCCATCTTGTTGTAAAATATGTAATAGCTAAAACAAAAACAAATATCAGGGTAACAGTTATAAACTGTACAACACTATTGCCCATTGATGCGCAAATCATCTTAACCTACGACTTTTCTTACCGCTTCAAGAACTCGGTCCGCCTGAAACGGTTTAACTATAAAATCCTTGGCTCCCGACTGTATTGATTCGATAACCATCGCCTGCTGTCCCATTGCCGAACACATAATAACAGTAGCTCCTGCATCGCTTTCCTTAATTTTCTTGAGTGCCTGTATTCCATCCATCTCAGGCATGGTAATATCCATAAGCACAAGATCCGGCTTAAGCTCTGCATACTTCTCAACAGCCTTAGCACCATTCTCAGCCTCGCCTACAACAGTGTAACCGTTTTTAGTAAGGACATCTTTAATCATCATTCTCATGAATGCAGCATCATCGCATATCAATATGTTTTTTGCCATATCTCTCTCTCCTTTAAAAGAAATAATCCTTATTTCAATATATATTATACATTAAAATTTCAATTTTTCCTACTGTTATTTTATAATTTCTGTAATCTTAACGCCAAAGCTTTCCTCAATAACGACGACCTCACCCTTAGCGACATATTTTCCGTTGACAAGGACATCTATAGGTTCGCCGGCAATTTTATTAAGCTCAACGATTGTTCCCGGTGCAAACTCAAGAATTTCCTTGATTGACTTGGTTGTTCTGCCCAGTTCAACCGTAACCTCAAGAGGTACATCCATAATTAAGTCAATATTTTCATGTCCCTCAACTGTATCAGCGCCTGTAAACGGCTGGAATGTTGCCGGCTGAACGTTAACATTGCTCTGAGGCGGCATACCATAACCATATCCCATTGGCTGTCCATACGGCATCTGCGGCTGCATATACCCTCCCGCCGGCGGCATATTGTAACCCGGCATCGGCTGTCCGTACGGCATCTGCGGCTGAGCTGTCATAGGTTCCTGCATCATTGGCTGCGGTTGCTGATGCGGTGTCTCCTGATATGAAGGTTCCGGTGCATCCGCCGCATTTTCTGATGCTGAATTACCGTCATAATTGTCTGTCGAATCCATCATTCCTGTCGAGAAAGTCTCGTAAAGGCTTCTTGCGAAATCAAACGGATACAACTGCATAATCTCACTGTCTATCAGGTTGCCTACTGTCATTCGGAATGAAACCTTGACAAATTTTCTGTTAAGGAAATCAGGAAGTGTATCATCCTCCTGCTTCTCATTAAGGTCAATCCTGTTGGCAATTGGCGGACTTATGTCTATTTTCTTACCAAGCATTGATGACATAGATGTCGCTGCCGAACCCATCATCTGGTTCATCGCCTCACCTATAGCGCTGAGATGCAGCTCTCCTATCGGTTCATCAGACGGATTACCTGCTCCGCCCATCATAAGGTCGGTTATTATGGCAACGTCGCGTTCCTTAAGGACAAGAACGTTATTGCCATCAAGCCCGCAGGTATATTGTATCTGCAAAAATACACATGGTTTGTCATATGATTCAGCCAATTCATCCCACATCATATAAGTTACAAGAGGTGTTGTAATATTTACAGGCTGATTAAGCAAAGTACTAAGAGTCGTTGCCGCAGTACCCATGCTTATATTCGATACTTCTCCGATGGCATCCTTCTGTTCATCAGTAAGGGATTCATTATCCAATGTATCATTCGCTTCTGTGCCGCCATCAATATTAGCACCTGTCAACAGTGCATTTATTTCATCCTGTGATAACATACCATCCATTTTAGTCATCTCCTCTCAGTACTTTTGTAAGTCTGACTGCATACTTATCATCTGCCGAGCCCGGCAGCGCAGTAAATTTATTAATATTTCCAACATAAATGTTTAATTCTTCATCCATCTTGGTATTCAGTCTTATTATGTCTCCAATTCCAAGATTAAGAAAATCGTTGACCGAGATACTGCTGGTTCCTAACACCGCTTTCACAGGTATCTGTGCTTTGCTAATCAGTGATGATATAGCCTCTTCATATGTATTGACATCTTTATCCTGCATAGTTGAAAACCAATACTTGGTATTCAATTTATCCATAACGGACTCAAGAACTATATACGGAAGACATATGTTCATAAGACCTTCCACATCACCTATTTTGATATTGATTGTAATGATGGCAATCATCTCGCTTGGCGATATAATCTGTGCAAACTGCGAATTTGTCTCTATTCGCTCCAATCTTGGATGTATGCTCACCACATTCTGCCATGGCTCCCTTAAAAGATTAACGCAGATATTAAACATTCGTTCCAGTATAACAAGTTCAATTTCCGAGAACTCCCGTGGCTTGTCAAGGGCATCACCCATACCTCCCAGAAGCCTGTCAACCATGGCAAACGCAATATTTGATGCGATTTCCATTACTATGCTGCCTTCAAGAGGTTCAAAATTAACCACTCCCAAAAGTACCGGATTGGAAAGCGCATTGGAAAATTCCGAATATGTAACAGCCTCCGAGTTCATAACCTCCACCTGCACCGGTCTTCTGAAATATGCAGGCAGGTTGGTGGACAGGAGACGTCCGTAATGTTCAAATATAATCTCAAGTGTTCGAAGATGTTCCTTGGAAAATTTAGCCGGTCTGGCAAAATCATAATTCTTGACCGATTTTTCCTCTGTGCCTTTCATTTCTTCAACATCAAGCTCACCATTGCTAAGTGCTTTCAGCAAATTATCTATCTCGTTCTGTGAAAGGACTTCACCCATCTTCTCTCACCTTCTTTCTGTAATTTATTTCAAACATATATACTACTGCACTACAACTACATACTGTGTAAATGATACTGAATATATACAATCTGATGCAAATAATTCCTGAAGCGCTGCTGTTGCGGCAACCTCAATCTCTGCCTGGGTTGCACTGCTGTCATAGCTTTGAACCACACGGTTAACTGCACTGGCAATCTGGCTCATGGCAGGCTCTATCTGAGTCTTCATTGTCTCATAATCATCTGATTTCTTATTAAGGTTAATTGTTGCACCGAATTTTGCGTTATTATTATCTTTGAGATTGACCACACTGGTAGTATCCTCGCCAAACAATACCGTTACGCTTTCCAAATCCGCAACCGTAACCTGACTATCCGCTTCTTCTCCGCCAATCTCCAAATCAACTATATCACATATCTTTGTAACAAGATTGTTGGTTTTCTTAATCATAGGCAAGAATGTAAATATCAAAATAACTGTAAGAGCAAGATTGACAATCACAAGTGCCAAAACAAGTATGTTGCTTATTCCTTTTCTCATAGCGTATACCCTGCTTTCTTATATTAGTAGCTGCTGTAGCTGTTATATATCTTAATCTCAACTCGTCTGTTCTGAGCCCTTCCTTCCGCCGTATCGTTGGTTGCCACCGGGTCATACTCGCCTCGTCCTGCGCATTTCAGATTATCCGGACTGACTCCGCATTTATTCACAAGATAATCGAACACTGCCATGGCCCTATAAGCCGAAAGAACATTATTATTGGTAAAAATAGGGTCATTCAGCATCGGCACATTATCCGTATGGCCTTCAATCTCAATAAGATTATCCTGATACAATTTAAGTATATTGCCAACCTCGGAAAGAACATTAGTTGCATCAGAAGTCAGCGTGGCTGACGCCGAATTAAAAAGAAGTGCACCTTTCATATTGAGACAAACATAATGCTGCGTGACCTGAACCTCAACATCAGACTCAAGTCCACGGTTTTCAAGCATCTGCTCAATTATATCTCCCATCTGCTCAGATTCTTTTATCTGTGCTTCCTGAAGCTTAATGAGAGCATCTTCAACTTCATTCTGGCTGCCCTCCTGATTGAGTCCTACGCTGGAATAATATTCACTTAATTCCGTAAGCTGGCTGGCGCCGCTGGCAATCAGCATACCATCATCAACACCCGACCCTCCTGAGTCAAATACATCATAACTTGAGGAAAATGAGGCAACCAGTTTCTGCCATTTTTCAGTATCAATAGTGGACATCGCAAATAAAAGCACGAAAAAACACAAGAGCAGATTCATAAGGTCAGAAAATGTTGTCATCCAGCCATCTGTCTTCATAGGTGCGTCATCGCCTTTTTTTCTAGCCATTGATTTCCTCACCTCCGACTGCTTCGCCTGCACTGTATCTTTCTCTTTCGGTAGGTGCAAGGAAAGATTTAAGCTTTTCTTCTATTACACGAGGATTCTCGCCTGCCTGAATAGAAAGCAGACCCTCAATTATAACTTCCTTCATTGTGATTTCTTCAGCATTATTAGCCCTTAACTTGTTGGAAACCGGAACGGCTATCCAGTTAGCAAGCATCGAACCATACATGGTAGTGATAAGAGCAACCGACATGTTAGGACCTACGGTAGTGACATCCTCAAGATGCTTAAGCATATTTATAAGTCCGATAAGGGTACCAATCATACCCCAGGCAGGACCCATAGCAGCTAAAGTCTCCCACACTGATATAACTTTCTTATGTCTTTCCTCAATGCATGTAAGCTCGGTTTCCAGAATAGCACGCACCAAATCAGGTTCAGTACCATCCACTATAAGAAGAATACCCTTTTTCATAAAAGGGTCTTCCAAGTCCGCTGCTGCATCCTCTAACGCTAATAAGCCTTCCTTACGTGCAACGTTGGAAAGCTCAATTATCTTCTTAATCATCTCTGTCTGGTCATTCCTGGTCTGCTTGATAGCTAACTTAATTCCCTTAATACCGTTAACAAAATCTTTCAGCTTGGTAGACACAAGCGCGGCTCCAAAGGCACCGCCAAATGTAATAAGTGCTGACTTACCGTCGATAAAGTTGCCTAGCGCAGCCATTCCGTCATCTCCGGTAACAATACCAAGAATCATAAGTCCAAGACATAAAATTAAACCTATTATAGTAGCAAGATCCATCTTAATACCACCCACTATTCCAATCTCAATAATTCGGCAAAAACTGCCCTTCTATATAATAATACTAAATTTTTTACCTCTTGTCTACTTTCTTTTACAATTAATTTTCGTCCTGTGGTCAAAGTTATGACCGTATCCGGAGTTGAATCAATAACTTCAAGTAAATCGGGGTTCAAGTCAAAAGTAGTTCCATTAAGCCTGGTTAACTCTATCATGGCACATCCTTTCAAAAACCTCCCTGCTCACGCAAAAAACATAAGCATGAGCAGGGATTTAAAGTTTTAACTATCTCTTAAGATTAATAAGTTCCTCCAAAAGTGTATCAGAAACCGTAATAATTCTTGAGTTTGCCTGATAACCTCTCTGTGTTGTAATCATATCTGTAAACTCTGCCGCAAGGTCTACATTAGACATTTCCAACACACCTGTTGCAAAGTATCCGCCATCGGCAGTTATGTCTTCTCCTATTCCATCAAATTCACCTGAGTTAAGTGTTTCCTGGAAAAGATTGTCTCCTACTTTCTCAAGTCCTGACGGATTAACAAAATTGGCAACAACAATCTGAGCAATCACTCTCTGGTCACCATTATCATATGTAGCTGAAATCTTACCATCCTTGCTTATGCTGACCTCGCTCATTGTGCCGACAGCTCTTCCTGCTCCGCTTCCGTCAAGCGCTCCTCTGGAAGCTTCAAGGGACGTCTCAGTACCTCTGCATGTTACAGTGGAAAAATCAACTGTTATGTCGCTTTCAAGTGCTGCAATACCAAGTGATGTAACATTCAGTGTAATGATTCCGTCTGCCGGATCTTCCAACGAACCGTTAGCTTCGTTAAATGAAATTGTTGCATTGGTATCAATAAGCGCATTAAGCTGTGCTTCCGTAAGCTCAAGAGTTCTTCCGTTGCAGCTTACAGCCGCCGCTTTAATTCCATACTCATATTCACTGTTCTGTGAAATCTGAAGAGTTGCCTGATACTTGTAGCCCAGATTGTCATAGAACGACACATTAACAGAACGTGTTCCTCCTTCTGCGCTAAAGCTTTCATCTTCTTTGTTGATATTTCCTGAAATCGTTGTGGCAGTTGTCGCCATAGGGTCTGCATACTGATTTTCAGGCGCATACAGATTGATGCTTGAAACATTGTCAACCTTTATATTGCCCTCGCTGTCAGCTAACCATCCCATAACAGAATAACCCTGTGATGTAACTAATGTACCATTAGTGTCAAGCTGAAAGTTACCTGCTTTTGTAAAATAATTTACTCCGTTATTATTGACAACAAAGAAAGAATCTCCGTTAATCATAAGGTCAAACGGATTATTGGTTGTCTGATAACCACCGGTTTCGGTAATTTTAGTGCTGATTGCAGATACTGTAGAACCAAGACCAATCTGTTTTGCATTAGTACCGCCGGCACCTGTCTGCTCGTTTGGTCCTGACGAGCTTGATGTTGTCTGGTATAAAACATCGCTGAAAGTAACTGACTGCGATTTATAACCTACTGTATTGACGTTGGCAATATTGTTACCGATAACGTCCATTCTGGTCTGATGCGCTCTAAGACCTGCCACACCAGAATAAAGTGCTCTCATCATAATTAATGACCTCCTGACACCAGTCTTTCGACTTGTATGTTTAATAATTGATTCAGCCGTTTCGCTGTCTTATCCGTCATTCAAAGACAGTAAGTTTCCAAAAGGTCCAACTTATACTAAAACGGCTCCGTCGATATTGGTGTAAATATTTTCACCATTACGACCCTGCTCCATAGCAGTTATCACGGTATTTTTCTGTGTGTTAACTATAAATGCATATTCATCCATTAACACTAAAGATTCCTTAATTCCCTTCTCATTGCTCAACTGTGCTCCTTTTTTAAGCCTGTCAAGCTGTTCCGAAGACAAATCAATGTTCCTGTCAGTAAGCCTTTGCATTGCATGCTTTGAAAATTTAATTTCACCAGTCCGGCTTCCTGCATCTGATTCCGCATCAACCTTCTGTTTTAAAATATTTTCAAAAGAAAAACTGCTTTCCTTAACAGGAGTTTGTGAAGTATTTGGGTTAAGATAATGTCCCGTGACCTGCTCAATGGATGTAAATCTCGCATCCTTGATGTTCATATCTTACTCCTCATCCCTGATATTTTTACTCTACTGACGCTGTTCCGTCTATAAGCTGCTGATAGTAATCATCATCCACTACCGCATAAAGCTTATCTACCGAATAAAGGTAATCATTTATTGAAAAATAGATTCCGTCAGACTTTTTCTCAATACACTGAACAACTCCGGTAACATAATTAACATCACCGTCAACGTTGTCTGAGGCTGCAATAATAACCTGTCTGCCCACAAGAGACGCTGCTTTTTGTTCATTGATTGAATCGCTTACTGCCTGCAATTCTTCAATCTGTGAGAAAGCTGCCATCTGCGTTACCCATTCAGTATTGGAAGACGGCTCAAGCGGGTCCTGATACTGCATTTCCGCAACAAGAATTTTCAAAAACGCATCTTTATCCATAGATGAGGTCCCCTTGCTGCTGTCTTCGCTTAAATTGGTTCCGGATGTATAACTCGCAACAACTTTTCCATTAATAACCTGTGCTGATGACATATATATCTCCTTTCTTATGCTGTATAATTTACACTGATTCCGTTAGTTTCCATAATCTGCTGTTCCAGAAGCTCATCAATGGTTTTGTCAATTCCGGAAAGCTCATCATCTGTTCTGAACCTTTTTCGTGTTCCCTGTCTGCTTTGTCTGCTTCCGCTGTCGTCTGAATTTTCGTGATTCATGGAAAATTCCCGGCTTGCTATGGTGACTTCAACCTGTTCAACCTTAAGGCCCTGATTATTAAGGCTTTCCTTAAGCTGCACTATCTGATTCTCAATAACTGCCTTGACTGTTTCATTCTGCGCCGTGATTGTGGCGGTAATAACGCCATCCTTTGATGCCACATTGAGATTAATCCTGCCAAGGTTTTCAGGTGTAAGCTGAATTTCCATTGATGTAGTCTCCGAAGTTACATTAACCTTGATTGCATCCAGCATTTGATTGATAACATCTGAGGTGTTTACTGTGTAGCTTTCGGTAAACTCTGCAACTGAAGCAATGCTTTCATTGACTGCCTGAGTAAGATTATGCACAATGTTTTCTGCAAATTCATGTCTGCCGCCGCCATCTTCTCTATGCTCGCTGCCGACTCCGTCATCTTCCTGATAACTGCCGGATGCATTTTCAGGTGTTTCGACAAGCTCCTGCGATGAATCAGTCTGAATTTTTTCAACAGTCACCTTAATCTCGCTGTCAGTTGATTCGTCCTTAACAATAGTTGCTGCAGTCTGCCCGTCAGCGGATGTTAAAACATTTTGCTTATCTTCCGATACAGCATTATCCTCAACAGTAGGGGTTTCAATCTTTGCCAGTTCATCTGCAAAATCTTCGACTGTGGTTTCTGTGCCTTCAATAAAGCTCTCCACGACCTGAGTGATTTCTTCCGTCAGTGTATTAAGCTCTTTAGCCAGCGACTCATCTGTAACTATAGCCGTAACATCAGTTTCGTTGACTTCAGCCACAAGCAGCGCCACATTCTGAGGCATCAGCAAATCTGCAACCGTGAGACCAAGCTCACTAAGCTTCTCATCTAATTCCTCATCTGTAAGTCCCAGCTGCTCCTCTACAACATCCTTAACATCCTCGTAAGCCTTATCAACATCATCCTGCGATACCGTCTCGGAATTATCAGCCTTGTTAATCTTATCAGCGCTGCTTTGGGAATTTTGGATACTTTGATTTGCGTCAAAATTGCTTGAATCTGCGCTGCTGTCAGACTGGCTTATGTTGCTTTCCAATTGCTTTCCTGTTGTAGCCGACATAAGAGACTGAAAGCTCTCACCGCTTCCGGCAACAGGCGAAACATAACCCTGCCCGGTTCTGACATTGGTCATTGCTATAGCGGCATCAGAAACAGCGGATACATTTCCTGCTGTCATCTCTCATTCCTCCTTTCTTTAGATTATATATGAATATTGGCTGAAAGCCATTATTCCCCTGTAGGATATATAAGCAATGTAAGCTTGGCGGCAAGGGTTGAATCCATAGCCGCAAGTATTGCTGCTGCATTATCCCTCTTCATACATGACAAAATATGGGCAACCTTCTCCAAATCTCCTGTCATCTCTTCAAATATAGCCGCTGCCGCATCCGCCTTCATGGCTGCGTATCTGTCGGCTAAATCCTGTATAACCTGATCCATCTGAAGCTGCTCAACAACTTTTCGATATATCTCTTCTGCATTCTCAGGTTCCATTGCTGCATACCACTCTGCATATTCTTCTATATCGGGTGCCTGGTCTGCAAAAACAACCTCTTCATCAAACTTTTTCTTCAGCTGTTCGTAATTGGTCTGGTTCTCCTCATATGCCTGAAGTCTTGATACTTCCGCCTGCAATAAGGATATAGTCTCGGCATTGGCATCGGCATTGTCTTTATACAGAGCGATTTCATTCTCCAACTCGTTAATTCTGTCCATTGCTTCCTGCATAGTGCCATATGTATCACCGCTGAGGGAAATCATCTCTTCGCTTACATTAGGGAGTATTTTATTAAGCACCGGAACATCCTTCAACACAGGATATAAAACAGAACTTCCAAAGCCTCCCACATCAAGCTTTATGAGAAGCGCAAATATCGCAATCCATATTACAACAATAAAAAGCGCAATCAAAGACGTCATCATCTTGCCGCTTTTTTTGCCGCCTTTCTCTTCGTCTTCATTGAAATCCATATCATCAATTAATTCTTCGTCTCTGTCTCTTGCCATAATGCTTTACCTCGCCTCTGCACTGTACTTGTAGCTTACAAGTTCATCTATTTCCTTTTTCTCCTGGTCATTAAGTTCAACAAGAAAATCTTCAAAAGCATGTTCCCTGAGTTTTTCGTGTGTTTTTCTTTCCTTCATAACTTCATTAAGCCTTACTCTCGCAAGCTCAAAATTTTTCTCTGCGACTCTGACTTCCACAAGCTGAGTCTTGATACATTCCTTTTGAAAATCTATGGCATATCTGCCGTCCAATAAGTCTCGTACATTAATATGTCCCTGCGCCATAGCTCTGTAATCATTCTCAAGCTGTTTTTTTACCGCAAACATCATATCCAGTTTGTTTTTTTCTTCCGAAAGCTTTGTCAATGCGCCGGCATAGGTCAGACGTGCCTGTTCTTCCATTTTGTATTTTATATCCAGAATGTTCTGCATTCTGTAGGAAAACTTCGCCATTAGTCTTCACCTTCCTGCTGTTCCTGAAAAACAGCCGCCAGTTCTTCCAATTCCTCTTCATAGCTCTTTTTGGAGCCTGTGTCCTGCATAAGGAACTCATTGACCTTGTCTATTTTACTGATTGCATAATCTATATTTTTGTTGCTTCCTGCCTTATATGCTCCTATGTTAATCAAGTCCTCCGACTCCATATATGTAGCCATAACATTCCTGAGCTTTCCTGCAAGTTCCTTCTGTTTATCATCAACAATCTGACTCATACACCTGGAAATGCTGCCCAGAACGTCTATGGCAGGATAGTGATTTTTCTGTGCCATTTTACGGGATAAAGCAATATGTCCGTCAAGTATGCTTCGTGCCGTATCGGTAATAGGCTCATTGAAGTCATCTCCGTCTACAAGAACTGTGTAAAGTCCCGTTATCGAACCGACTTCTCCGTTGCCCGCACGTTCCAGCAGTTTAGGCATCTCACTATACATGCTGGGGGGGTATCCGCGCGTAACCGGCGGTTCCCCTGATGCGAGACCTATTTCTCTCTGTGCCATGGAAAAACGGGTAAGCGAGTCCATCATCAGCAGAACGTCCTTTCCCTTATCCCTGAAATATTCGGCTATTGCCGTTGCAGTTTTAGCTGCTTTATTACGAATAAGTGCCGGTTTGTCAGAGGTTGCAACCACGACAACGCTGCGTCTCATGCCTTCCTCACCAAGGTCTCTCTCTATAAATTCCCTGACCTCACGTCCACGCTCTCCAATAAGAGCTATAACATTAATATCCGCTTTGGTGTTGCGGGCGAACATACCCATAAGGGTACTTTTGCCTACACCGCTTCCTGCAAAAACACCGACTCTCTGCCCCTTGCCTATTGTCAGCAGACCATCCACAGCCTTAACACCCAAGGGCAGGACGGTGTCTATTATTACTCGTTTCAACGGATCAGGCGGTGTTGCTTCCACCGGATACCTTTCAAATTCGGTAATGGTTTCTCCGTTAATAGGATTTCCAAGTCCGTCAACCGCCTTGCCAAGCAGCTGTTCACTTACATTAACACATAGACGCTGGTTTGTATTTTCAACAATACAGCCCGGACCGATTCCGTCAACCGCTTCAAATGGCATCAGGATAACTCTTTTTTCCCTAAAGCCCACTACTTCTGCGTTAATGTACTCACCCGGACTGTCTTTGAGCATTATGTGACAGACATCATTCAATCTGGCATCCGGACCTATTGACTCTATCGTCAGTCCCACGACCTTGGAAACTTTGCCCATCTTTTTGTAAAAAGTTCTGTTCGTAAGATTTAAGTATTTTGCTGTATCCAAAACGGCTTACCTCTAATTATCTAATGCATGCAGCTGAGTATCTTAATTTCCTCAATAAGATTTTCCAGCTGGATATCCAAGCTACAATCAAAAACACCTGCATCCGTTTCAATAACACACTGACCTCTTGACATCTTAATGTCCTTGCATATTTCAATATTGTACTCTGAAGATGCCGCGCCATATATAAGGTCCCGGTTGCTCTCTAAATATTTGTAATCATCTTCCGACACTCGTATGGTAAATTCTCTGCTCATCTCAGTGTTGCTCATAACATTGTTGACAAGATGGAGAATCAAGTCTTTTTTATCTTCCGCCAAAATACCTGTGACTTTGGAAAACACTTCAAGTATCACTTCAGCAAGCTCCGGCTCTATATGTGCTTTCATATCATCATATTCTGCCTGAAGCGCCGCTTTCTTGTCGGCATATTCCTGTTCAAGGGCATCCCGTCTTTCCTGTAGCTGCTTTTCTATGGATGCAGCGGCACTTTCCATGCCCTGGCTGTATCCCTCGTCCCTTGCCTGTGCAAGAATCCGTTCTGCCTGAGCATTGGCATCACTTATAATACTTTGTGCCTGTTCCCTAGCATCATCAAGCACTTTGGAAATCCTGGTTTCTTCTTCCTCTGTAAGCTCAGGCTCTGTTATAAGTTCCTCAACCGTAGCTGCATTCAATCCGCAGATAAATCCGTCCGCATCAGGAGCTTCCGCTCTCTTAGCATAATTATTATGCTGCTTTTGTTCGGCAATCAACTGCTCCAAGAGCTTATTGGAATCTATCACCATTTTGTTATCATTTTTAATAATCACATTTCCATATTTCAAAAGATTAGACAATTATCTCGTCACCTCCGCCTCTTGATATAACAATCTCGGCAGAATCCTCTAACTTACGGACAATATTAACAATCTTCTGCTGTGCTTCCTCAACGTCCTTAAGTCTGACAGGTCCCATAAATTCCATATCTTCCTTAATCATAGCAGCAAGACGCTTTGAAAGGTTGTTGAAAATAACGCTCTGAACCTCTTCATTGGCATTCTTAAGCGCAACTGCAAGGTCATTATTGTCAACATCCCTGAGTACTCTCTGTATAGCCCTGTCATCCAGTGAGAGAATATCTTCAAATACGAACATTTTACGTCTGATTTCATCGGCAAGTTCAGGCTCTTCAATTTCAAGAGTTTCAAGAATATGACGTTCTGTTCCTCTGTCAACCGCATTAAGAATTTCGACAATGGCATCTGTACCACCAATAATGGTGTAATCCTGATTAACTAAGGATGCAAGCTTACGTTCAAGCACGCTCTCAACTTCTTTGATTACATCCGGCGACGTTCTGTCCATCATAGCAATACGTTTGGCTACATCGGCCTGTTTTTCAGGAGAAAGCGCAGACACTACCTGTGCTGCCTGTGATGCCGGCAAGTACGACAAAATAAGTGCAATTGTCTGAGGATGCTCATCTTGTATGAAGTTTAACAGCTGACCCGGATCGGTCTTGCGGACAAATTCAAAAGGCCTAACCTGAAGACTGGCTGTAAGTTTACCGATAACATCCTTTGCCTTCTCTTGTCCGAGAGCTTTTTCAAGAAGCTCTTTAGCATATGCAATACCGCCCTCCGCAATATACTGCTGTGCAAGACAGACCTCATAAAATTCTGATAAAACTGATTCCTTGGTCTGCGGTGACACACTGCTTGTATTGGCTATTTCCAATGTTAACTGCTCTATTTCATCCTCACGAAGATGTTTGAATATTTTAGCTGATTTTTCAGGTCCAAGGGCAATAAGAAGAATTGCACTTTTTTGTACTCCATCCAATTCCGTCGTCTTAGACTTTGCCATAATAACTCCTCCTAAGCTTTAATTTACTGCCACCCCTCATTGAGCCAGTTACGCAGCAATAACGCCACCGCCTCAGGATTTTCATCAACAAATTTTTCTATGGCGACACGGGTATCGGATTTATCCTGTAAGTCAATATCCTCAACAGGTGCACGATTTTCTTTGGTTGTTGCAAGCATATCTTCAACACTAAGCTCAAGCTCCGTCTCCTCCACTGCAACAGGCCTTGTGCTTCTGATAATGATAAATATCAAAAGTCCTGCAATGAGCACTGCCAGCACAATCTGTACAATGAAAAACGGAGATGTTGAGCTTTCCTCTGCATCATAGAATATATTCCGTGTATACCCTAACATCTGTATATTATTACGGGGAATTCCCGTTCCGGTGGATATTGCATCCAAAAACGTCTCATCGACTTCAGCAGCAACAGGTTCGGAATTAGCCGCCTTATATTCTTCCCATGTCATATCATCAAGAAGTCCCTGACTGCGTGCATCTTCTTCATAAATATAATTTGTAAGCGTAGCCACTACGGTTACAGAAGAATTATCATAATTAATTGTTCCAGATGCAGGTCTTGTTGTGGTTATCTTTTCATTCTGAAGCCAGTTATATTCCGAAAGCGTATATTCCGAATTGTTGCCGTCCGCAGTCTGAAATTCATATGTAGTGTCCTCGTCATTAGACTCGGTACCTGCTGTTCCCGATGCGTCCGCAATGCTTCCGATGGAATTGACTTCATAGCTGTAACTCTTAAGACCTTCATCACTTCCGTCCGGTATAGTATATTCTGTGTCCACAATTTCAACATCATCAAATGTGACATCCAGATGCGGAGAAACCGTCACTTCGTTATACAGATTGGTGGATATAAGCATGCTTGTGATATGTGCTGTTATGGAATTCTCAAGCCGTTCCTGTACTTTACTGCTGGCACTGCTTGACACATATGAATTATTAGTGCCTCCATAGTACAAAAGATTAGCTTTGCTGTCCATGACAACTACCTTGTTAGTGTTATCATTGCCAACGTTAGCAGCAAGCATTAAGCCAATTGCCGCTGCCTGTTCTTCTGACATTTCCTTTGTGAGCGTAAGCATCGCAGTGATTGAAGCGTCTTCATTCTCAGTAAATACTGTACTGCCCGAATCCGAAAAATCAATAGTCACTCTTGCTGCTTTAACTCCGTCAATCGCTTCCAAATCCTTTGCGAACTTAGACTCAAGATATGCCTTATATTTTTTCTCTGCATTTGATGCGGTTTCAGTAAATCCTCCGCTGACCGCATCTTCAAGTGAATATCCATCTGACGATATATTGTTGGAGCCTAACACAAGCTTAGCTTCAACATAATCCTCTTCATCAACCCTGACCACATTATCAGCATCTATGGTGCAGGATGTTATACCCTCATCATTTAAAAGCGTCCTGACCTCTGTTGCCTCTGATTCATTGGCACAGGCTCTAAGAACTACTGTTTTAGGTCTGGTCGTCACGACAGCTACAATAATTATAGCTGCCACAATTACCACCAAAACAGATATGAATGTTATTTTCTGTCTTTTATTAAATTTGCCCCAAAATTCTTTGATTCTGCCAAGAACTGCTTTCAATCTATCTTGCATTTTAGTATCTCCTAATACCATGCCACACGATCATATGCCATAAGCTTATATTATATCTGCATATTCATAATTTCTTTATATGCACTTAAAAGCTGGTTTTTAATCGCAACAGTGTACTGTAACGACAGGCTGGCCTTCTGTTCAATTACAGCGAGTTCATGGGTACTGGTAAGATTTCCCAAAGCATAATCCACCTCTGCCTGCTGTGCTTCCTGCAAATAATTGTTGGTGGATTCAATCATATTGACTGCTGCCTTATATATCCCGTCAAAGCTGGACGACTCAGAAGTGCTGCTATTTGACATAGAAGATTGTGTGTTAAGAATATTCCCGGTTCTCTCTGATACTAAATCTGTAAGCGATATTACGTTATCCATGCTTTATTGTCTCCTATTTCATTATGATTCCATTATGCTGAGTCCCTTGCTGGCAATGCTTTTGCTTGCCTCAAAGGCAGTTGTATTCGCCTCAAAAGACCTTGTCGCGTCAATAAGGTCCGTCATTTCAGAAACTATATTCACATTAGGATATAAAACATATCCATTCTCATCAGCATCAGGATGTGACGGTTCGTAAACCAGATTCATATCCGTATCGGTGTCCTCGGTAATCGCCGTAACTTTAACACCGTTGCCTATTCCATTGATAGTCTGGTTAAGAACCTGTCCAAAAGAATGTGTTGTCGAGACTTTCTCTGTCAGAACCACATTCTTGCGGACATAGGGTCCGCCTTCAGCAGTTCTTGTCGTATCAGCATTAGCTATATTCTCAGATATTACATCAAGTCTCAGTCTCTGTGCAGACATACCTGATGCATTAATATTCATTCCCGTAAAAAGTGCCATATGTATATACCTCCGTAAAACTGTTAATCCATCAAATCTGTTATGAAGTTACTGTCATTGCCGTCTTAAATCTGGAAAATTCCTGATTCATACTATCAAGTATTCCATTGTAATACAGTTGGTTTGAAGCCAGTTCGATTTCTTCCTGGTCAATATCAACATTATTACCATCAATTCTGTAAGACAGATTGGAATTGTCGGTATAGATAGTCGGCTTAACGTAATTATAATTTATGTTACGCACCGTCTGTGTAAGGTTTCCTGACATTGAACCTGCCTTGGCAACTGCTGTTGACAATACTGATTCAAAGCTTACATCCTGCCGCTTATAGCCCGGTGTATCAACATTGGAAATGTTACTGCTTAGCACCTCATTCCGCTTCCATGAATAATCCGCAGATGCTGTAAGCAAATCAACATATGCAAATGCGCCTGAATTAATCATATTTTTCTCCTTCCGTCGCTTTTAATAATCATATGCAATAGCATATATTGCAACATATACCTATACTACTTAACATAATAATACCATTAGAGCAAAAAGTAAAGTACCAAGCTGCAAATATCACAAATATACCCATTTAACAATCTTATAAAAAATTACACAAAAAATCGCCATATCAAACGATACAGCGACTTCCTTTTCACTGAAATCAGTCTTTTAATTTAATACGCTCTAATTCATCAAATACCACATCATTAAGTACCTTGATATATGTACCTTTCATCCCTGATGATCTGGATTCTATTACACCTGCGCTTTCAAACTTACGAAGTGCATTGACAATCACTGACCTTGTTATTCCCACGCGGTCTGCAATTTTGCTTGCCACAAGTATTCCCTCACCCTGTCCAAGCTCGTCAAATATATGAATTATGGCTTCCAACTCTGAATACGACAATGTACTGATAGCTGACTTGACTATATGGACCTTACGGTCCTCTTCTGCCGTTTCTTCATTGACAGAACGCATCATTTCAAGACCTACCACCGTTGTTCCGTACTCACATAATATTATGTCATCAATATCGTACCGGCTGTCAACCTTATACATAAATAAAGTTCCCAGCCGCTCTCCTGCAATATCTATCGGAGCTATAATAGCCTGATATTTGTCAGCGTAGCCTTCTGTGAAACCCAATGTCTCAAGATTGACATTTTCTTTGGTGGATAAAACATTAAGCAGACGTTCATTAAACATACCGTCCACAAAACCGCCTACCTGTTCCTGTACCAGTTCTCTGATTTCATCCACTTCTTTGTTAATACTTACACCCAAAACCTTGCCTTTCCGACTTATAACAAGTACATTGGACACAAGTATATCACTCATAACTCTGCAGATATCGTTAAAGACCACTTTATGTGAGCTGTTGTTATGCAATAACTTGTTAATCTTACGAGTCTTATCAAGCAATTGTACACTGCTCATTGTAACCATGCCCCTTTAAACAGACAACCTTTACCTCTTTTAACGATATAAGTGTATCATATTTATCTGATAATTTCAATTATTTTATCTGTTTTTCGGAATATTTATTACATATCCGCAATGGCTGTCTGCGCAAACCAGCTTACTGCCTTTTTCGACCATATAACTGCCGCATTCAGGGCACCTCTCAGTCGAAGGCTTATTCCATGACATAAAATCACACTCTTTATTCCCGCACCCGAAATACCTTCTGCCTTTCTTAGTTCTGAGCATAATAACGTCATCGCCGCACTTAGGGCATGCCACGCCAACCTTTTCAAGATAAGGTTTCGTGTTGTGACATTCAGGAAATCCCGGACATGCAAGGAATTTGCCATATGGGCCATACTTGATAACCATATTGCGCCCGCAGTTCCCACATACTACGTCAGTGACTTCATCTTCAATCTTAACGCTTTCCAGCTCTTTCTCCGCCACCTTAACTGCCTCATCAAGGTCCGGGTAAAAATTGCTTACAACCGTTTTCCAGTTTACGCTTCCGTCTTCAACCTTATCAAGCAGCGACTCCATATTTGCGGTAAAATTAACGTCAACTATTGACGGAAATGATTTAAGCATTATTTTGTTGACGGCCTCGCCGATTTCCGTGACATACAGGTTCTTCTGTTCCTTGGTTACATAGCGCCTTGCTATTATTGTGCCAATAGTCGGTGCGTATGTAGAAGGTCTTCCTATTCCAAGTTCCTCCAGTGTCTTCACAAGGGATGCTTCCGTATAATGAGCCGGCGGCTGTGTGAAATGCTGTTTGTTATCATACCTGTTAAGTTTTATAATAGAATCTTTCGATAATGAGTTGAGCATAACTGCATCGGATTTCTCGTCTTCATCCGACATATATACTGACATATATCCGTCAAATTTGATTCGTGAAGCAGATACTCCGAATCTGTAATCTCCGGCACTAAGCTTTATATTGGTAGTCTCATAGACCGCATTAGCCATTCTGCTTGCTGTAAAACGTTTCCAGATAAGCTGGTAAAGCCTGAACTGGTCGCGGCTTATCGACTCTTTGAGCTTTGAAGGAATCAAATCTATATTAGTCGGTCTGATTGCTTCGTGTGCATCCTGAATTTTTTTACCTGATTTGGCAGAAGTCTCAGAAGCCATATAATAGGATTCTCCGTAATTTTCTTTAATAAATTCACGGGCAAGTCTGTCTGCTTCGTCCGAAATCCTTGTGGAGTCGGTACGCAGATAGGTAATCAGACCTACTGTTCCCATTCCCTTTATATCTACGCCTTCATACAACTGCTGCGCAATACGCATCGTCTTCTGTGTAGAAAAATTGAGAGCTTTCGATGCTTCCTGCTGCAATGTGCTCGTTGTAAAAGGAAGGGGGGCTTTCTTGTTTCTCTCTCCCTTTTTAACATCCGTCACCGCAAATTCTTTTCCTTGAAGTTCGCTCATTATTGAGCTGACCTGTTCTTCACTTGTTATGCTGATTTTCTCCCCGTCTTTACCAAGTAATTTTGCCGGCACGGGATTTTTCTCACCTTTGACATCAAGAATCGCTTCAATGGTCCAGTATTCCTCCGGAATAAATGAACTAATTTCATTCTCCCTGTCACATATAATTCTGAGGGCAACTGACTGGACACGTCCTGCTGACAGTCCCCGTTTTACCTTTGCCCACAGAAGCGGGCTGATTTTATAACCTACCATTCTGTCCAATATACGGCGGGATTGCTGTGCATCCACAAGGTTCATATCTATTTTGCGCGGTTCCTTAATGGAAGCTTTGACTGCATTCCTGGTTATTTCATTGAAGCTTATACGGTTAATATCATTTTCTTCTATTTTAAGAGCTGCCGCAAGATGCCATGATATAGCCTCTCCCTCACGGTCCGGGTCAGTCGCCAGATATACCTTGTCGGATTTCTTGACTAACTTCCTCAGGTTGGCAAGGACATCCCCCTTGCCTCTGATGGTAATATACTTCGGCTCAAAATCATTATCCACGTCTATACCCAGACTGCTTTTCGGCAAATCGCGTACATGTCCGTTGGACGCAGCCACTTCATAGTCTGCTCCCAAAAATTTTTTGATTGTTTTTACTTTAGCCGGTGATTCCACAATAACCAGATATTTTGCCATAACATTAACCTCTAATCATTTCACATTATCCTTATATAGAAATTTTTACCAATTTCCCTTATCAGTCCTTTGAGTTCAAGTTCCAAAAGAGCTTGAAACAACCTAGGCTGCGGCATTTTTGATGCCTGCATCAGACTCTCTATGCTTTTGGGACTGAAATCTAGTAACTGACTATACAACATTTTTTCATCAGTTGCAAGTGAAAAATTAATTTTCTCATTCTGAACGGTATTGCCGCAGTCCAATCCCAAGTCTTTTAGCAGCTCATCGTATGAGGTTACAATCTGCGCTCCATGGGATATAAGATTATTGCACCCGAAGCTGTCCGAATCTCCCATTCTGCCCGGAACTGCATATACCTGCCTGTTCTGGTCAAGCGCCTGAGCCGCAGTTATCAACGAACCGCTTTTTTCTCCTGCTTCCACAACAATTACAGCATCGCTTAATCCGCTGATTATTCTGTTGCGGAGCGGGAACATTCCGGGTCTGGTTGCTGTCCCTGCAGGAAATTCCGACAATATCCCGCCATTACCAAGAATATCCATATAGATGTTGAAATTTTGTCTGGGGTAACATAAATCAACACCTCCTGCCAAAACAGCATAAGTACAGCCCCCTGCCATCACGGCGCCTTTATGGGCTGCCGCATCTATCCCCAACGCAAGTCCGCTTATTACATCTGCACCTGCCAGCGAAAGCACTCTTCCAAGCTCCATTGCCACAGACCTTCCGTATTCGGAGCAGTTTCTTGAGCCGACTACCGCCACTGTTTTCCGCCCGTTAACCGGCAGTTTTCCATTGTAATATAATATATTAGGTCTGTCATAAAGCTCTCGCAGTTTGCAGGGATATTGGGGGTCTGTCGGAAAAACAAACCCTGTCCTGCCCATATTATATTCATCATATAACTTAAAAATGTCTTCTCTTAATGATTTGTCACGGATTTTGCTTACATCCGACCGGGTTATTCCTTCGACCTTAAGCAGTGTCATCTCATCAGCGCCTGCCACCTGTGACGGAATATCCCCAAATGCTTTCAAAAGCCTGCGTATTTTAATATTTCCGATTCCGGGTATATTATTTATCCAAAACCAATATTTTCTGTCCATATGCGCCTCACACAGCCCTGTAGCTTACCGCTTCCGACAAATGCTCTGCCGTTATCAGCCTGCTGTCTTCAATATCCGCAATAGTTCTTGCCACCTTCAAAAGCTTATGGTAGCCTCTTGCGCTTAAATCATATTTGTCAAAAATATTTTCCAATAACTTTCTTCCATTGCCGTCAATCTGACAATATTTATCAATAGCCTGGGATGGTATTTGGGAATTAAGGGAAAAACTGCATCCCTCAAACCGTTCCCTTTGTATTCTGACAGCTTTCAATACATTTTCTTTCATATAGCTTCCTGTATATATGTCATTGTCTGTCCGCTCCATATCTGCATATAGAGTTTTCGGAGCATGGACACATATATCTATCCTGTCCAGTATCGGTCTGCTGATTTTACCAAAATATGACCGTATATCCGCAGGTGTGCAATGGCATCTTGCACGGTCAGGATAATAACCGCATTTGCAGGGATTCATTGCGGCAACCAGCATAAAATCCGCAGGATACTCTACTTTTGTGCAGACTCTGTTGATAGTTATTTTCCCCGATTCCAACGGCTGTCTGATTGTCTCTATTGTCTGTGGTTTAAAAAGATTAAATTCATCAAGAAATAAGACACTGTGGCATGCCATGCTCATCTCGCCCGGCACAGGATTAACCCCGCCTCCCGCCATTGCCTGCGGTGTGATTGAATGGTGCGGCGCTCTGAATACTCTTCTGCTCATAAATGAAACGCTGCCCCTCAATAGCCCTGCCACACTGTATATCTGCGACAGCTCCAGCTGCTGCTCATAAGTAAGCGGCGGAAGTATTGTCGGTATCCGCTCGGCTGCCATTGTCTTTCCGGCGCCGGGAGGTCCTATCAACAGGAGATTATGCATTGATGCTGCCGCTACCATAACCGCCCGTTTCAGGGAAATCTGTCCTCGTATGTCAGAGAAATCTATATTCCATATTATATCCCCATCATCAGGCTTGCTGTAATCAGCCGGTGCGATTTTCCTTTTACCGGTGATATATTCAACAGTTTCCAAAAGAGTTCCGACCCCTATTATCTCAGCACCCTTTACATATGCCGCCTCCTTAACATTATCCTGCGGAAGAATAAACCGTTTTATTCCCTGATTATATCCGTTGATTACCATTGGCAGTACGCCGCTTACATGGCGCACCTCGCCATCCAGTCCCAACTCACCTATAAACAATATATCATTGCATTGCTTTATACCAACGCTGCCGGCAGCCTCAAGAAGTGCCATTGCTATGGCCAAATCATAATGTGTTCCCTCTTTCCGCAAATCCGCCGGGGCTATATTAACAGTCATTTTCGCCGGAGCTAGTCTGATGCCCGAATTTTTAATAGCCGTTCTTACCCTGCCCTTTGCCTCACGTACCGCCACGCCAAGATTGCCCGTCA
Organism: uncultured Butyrivibrio sp.; assembly: GCA_964414835.1. GTDB lineage: Bacteria > Bacillota > Clostridia > Lachnospirales > Lachnospiraceae > Eshraghiella. The sequence continues at coordinate 78,668 of CAYPWY010000001.1, forward strand.
TATCAAAAGACGGAAAACCTGATGAAATATCAGCTTCCACTTTAACGCACACTGCGCTGATACCATTGATGGCAGAAGTATACGCCGTTCCTAACATATACCGCCTCCTTTTTTTAGTCAAAAAAAACAATACACTGATGGAGAATCAGCCGGAAAATCATTGCTTGAATTACGAAATAAAAGATGTGATGAGAATAGCACATAAACAACGGGAAATCAATTAAGAAAGCATAAACTTTTTCTAAAGAAAATTTAATAATTGCAGGTGTCATGATACAGGAAAAAAATAAAAAGAAGTTTCTGTGTCAAATAGACAAAACGCAAAGTCCCAATAGGTGCATTGCACTCAGGAAACTTTGCGTTACATTTATCCGTAAGCAAATTACGCTCAGGGAACTTTGCGTTACATTTATCTGCAGGCGCATTACGACTACGAATTTACTTATCAAAAGGTTAATCCAAATCTTTAAGCTGCCTGTACACAAAATACAGATAAGCCGTGTCATCCAATGTGTAAGTTTTTTTCTTGCCTTCAACTTCGTTTTTCACAGTGAAAGTGAAGTACAATGTTTTATTCATAAATGCCTCATACAGCTCTGCATTGTCTTTGGTTATGTCATAGCAGTCAGTAAATTCCTTTTTGCCTGCAAGCTCATCTGTTGTGTACTCTTTAACAGCAACCGTCTTGTCAACATACATGCCGGACTCGTTCTGCACTCTGTAATGTGCCGTCAGATTTCCGCTTACAAGCTTACCGTTGCTATCGTCAGCCTTAAAATTGATTCTGATATTATCATATTGCACATCCGATGTGTACATATATACAACAAAAGCATTTTCATTGGATGCCATTTCCGCAGCCACTGTATTGACATCTGCGCCTTCGGTAAATTCAGCAGTCGTAAACATTGCGTCCGGTTTAGTTATAAAGTCAGACTCATCAATGCCGAGAAAATAATTATTGATGCTGATTGTAGTGTAGCTATCTCCATCAAGACGATTTTCCACGCCCGGAAGCCTTGCACCGGAATTTGACCAGTTCTTGTCTGTATATGGCTTTAATAAATCTACGCCGTCCCTGTTCAGCAATCCAACAACGCCGTTATACGGTATATATCTGCCGTCATTACACCAGCTGGTAAGGAATAAATAGAATTCTTTTGTCTGGTTAAGTATCCACAATGAACCTTTTTCAGCCAACTGGGAATTGAAATCCGCCAGTTCCTGCGCCGTCAGCATATTACAAAGCGAAGTGACAACAGTCTGATTTTTTGTAACTTCTGTGACTTCAAAAAAGAACCACTTTACCTCACCTTGGGCCGAAAAATATAATGTCCAGTCAACATCACCATTATACGCTGCAGTTGTGATACCATTAGCGTATGTATAAGGAGTCCCTTCCGCTGTCTTTTCAGTAAAATATTTTTTGTAGAAATAGTCGTCATCTTTATAATATGTTTTAATGTCTTTATCCAATGCAGTAGTATTTGGCTGGTCTGTTGTTTTGCAAAGCAGATAATAAAGCTTAGCCATATTATTATCTGCCGTCGCTTCACCACTATTGGCAAAGGCTGATATCTGGTACATGCATGATACCCGCTGAATCTCCGAATGTTCAGTTCCGTCATCATCATAATATATATATTTGTAGTTGGTATTATAACCTCCGAAAATATATTCCATTATAAGTTTGACTTGAGTCCAGTTTAACTCATTAGGAACATAATCATTTCCGATTTTACTATATGAATCATACCACACGCTTTCACTGACAAGTTCAGAAAATGTGTATTCCACATATTCATTGCCCACCTTATGATAAACATTGGTGCTGAAAAGTTCATCCGCATCATCAGCAGTACCATTCTTCAAAAAATCAACCGCTGTTTCTGCATCTGTAATAGGCTGCTGGAAAAATGCATTTCTGTATATATGCCCTTTAAGGTCCGTTGCATATCCCGCAACATATATGATGTCAACAGGATCCGCCTCATTAAACAAATCCTCGGAAGTAAGCTGCCCCGCAATTACCGTCTTGACCTCCACATTGCCTGCTGAAAAGTATTCATAAATTGAAGTATCCTCATAGCCCTCAAGAAGCCTGTCAAGATAATAGTTTTCTATTTCCGCACTGTAGCTGTAGGATGGCTTATCATTAAGGCTTATATCATATTGAATAGTATACGAACCATAGTCAGACCAGTCTTTCATTACATAAAAACCACAATCAACATGAATTTTCCCGTCAGCCGCACCGGCAGCTTCCGTTTTTTGGCAGTACGACCACCAATTAATGACACTGTATCCATCCATACCCAATTTCTCAAAAGCAGATGTAACCGCAGCTTTGGCTATCTCATCTATTTCATCGTTGGTCGTACTATCTGTAATCTTCGTCAGAATATCGCGGGTCACAGAAGCCTTAAAATAATCCTGAAGGCCTGCAGCTGTATAATCCGCAAAAATCTTCTGACTGAGACTGACAGATGAAGAAACATCTCCCACCTGAACAGTTATTTCGCCCGATACGGAACCATCAGTTCCGCTCTGTGAATTATTTTTTGAAAATCCGGTGCTCCATTCTGCAGCTGCACCGACGGAAGCAATGGCATTATTAACAGAACTGAGAACTTCGTCCGCCGTAGTACTGTTAGTATACAGATACCCATTGATAACCGCATCTGCAATTGCCACCGCCTTATCTAATTTCTGGCTGTCTGAAACGCCATCTGCTTTATTGGCATATACAGTAATCGGCTGACCGTCATCCGTGATATTGTTGGCTGTACCATTCTGGCTGTTCAGAATCCTTACATTATCTGAGCCATAGACATAAAATGTATCAAAAATTTCTTCGCCGTATGAAGCCATCAAATCTGACTGTTCCTGATCAGGAATCAGAATTTGAAATACAGATGCCAGTTCATACGGAACAATCTCAAGAATAGTCAGCTTCTGCTTATTTTCCATGATATTTGCAAGTACATTGGCTTTATCTTCTGCTTTTAATGTTTTTTCACCGTTAACCCAGTCAATTGTACCGTTGTTATATACTTCCAGTTCTTCAGCATTGTAGTATGTTGTTCCCGCCACCACACTATTATCTGCCCATACACTGAGTTTGCCGCGAATCACAAACCATGAAGTTGCAGCAATAATTACGACAACAGCCATAGCAATTATTTTCTTACAGATACTCTTTTTCATGAAATACTCCTTTCCCACAAACAGGGTCATATCCCCGATAGCCTCAAGGGCGGGCATTATTTTGAACTTATGTTAAGCTCTTTGCCCATATATACAAGCTTATCAATTTTGTTACGAAGTGTTATTGTCTTGGAATCATGCTTTTCCTCGTTATTATTGGACACCTTTATGGATATGTTAAACATAACCGGCTGACTGTATATTTTATTGCCCAAAGCATCAATCTGGGCATTGCCTTCTTCATCAAGTTTCAGACAGCTTTCATCTATCTTAACGGAAAAATCCTCCACATATTTAGACATACAGTAGCCCTCCGCTGCCTCATCAAAACTTGCCGGAACCTCTGTATCCATAACATAAAGCGAACCGTTATTGTCACCATAAGGTTTAACCCATACAATACATTTAGGCTTTACCTTGGAATCATCATCTGAGAAATCTCCTGTTTTGATAACAAGCATGCTTCCATCATCGGTTATCTCTAACTGAGTTGCCTCCATCAGTGCGTCTGAAACCTTGTTGGAGGTTTCCTGCAGTTCATTCTGAAGGTCAATAGAATTGCTCTGCTTATTATAAAAGCCTGTCCCCGATGTTATAAGAGACATAATCAATGTTGCCACTATGCTTGTTATAGCCAAAGCAACCAGAATCTCAACAAGCGAAAAACCTTTGTTATTCAGTTTTCGTGAATGAATCGCTCTCAACATTCAATAGCCCTCTTTACTAATCCTCCGAAACGGAATGTTTGCCTGTGGAGTAGTACAATCTTATTGTGTATTGCTTTTTATCTTTATATCTGCACATTATATAACAACAGGTACCGCTTCCTTTAATACTTCCAGGTTCAACCGTTTTAACCTCACCGGAAAGAGTCTTAAAAGAAATCGACACGGAATCATAGTCTTCACCCACTAAAGTTTCCGATAAATCGCCATTTATCTCACTGACATAAACATCAACATTTGACGGAAGTTCTTTGCTGTCAACGGTTTCACCATCATGGACAATCTCTACCAATCCGTCGCTTACACGCACACTCCATGCACCTGTCTTGGTCATTGATTTTTCACGGCAACTGGCTATTGCATTATCAATATAGCTGGCAGCCTTCTTGACATTGGCTTTACTGACAACTATATAACTGATGCTAGCCGCACCTATAAGCACAGCCATTATTGCTATAACAACCATAAGCTCCACAAAGGAAAAACCCATGTTGTGCTTACCGCTATTCAATTTCTCCCTCTGTCTCTGCAACATAATTCTTTCTCCAATTATTGTAGCTTAACAAGTCTTCACTTGTTAAATCATCTCCACTGAGTCCATCGCCTTCAAGTCCCTGATAAGCGAAGAAAAACTGTTTGAGTAATGGAATCGCATTTATTGTGTTTTCCGTTATTTCCCGGTCTGCCTTAATTACCGCATTATTTTCAACCGTTATATTTCCATTGGTTATTATAAGTCCTGTAAAATTAGTATCAACAACAATATTACGGTCATTGGCAAGTATCACACCCTTGGTAACTCCAAGACTTGATATTCTGATTGCATCACTTCCACTAGGAGCAATCACCCCATAACATCCGGCTTCCGCTTCATCCTTGTAATAAGATAAATCCTTATACTCATCCGACTCAAATACAGTGTCCCACTTGCCGGTATCTATAACGTAATCATAAATACTGCGGCTGCTGTCTATAACATGTTCTTCGGCCGCCCCGCTCTCATAATTACCATAGCTGTCCTTTGTAGACTTTAATTCATTAATTGTAACAAGTGCGCCGTCACTTATATCAAACGCCCACTTTGAATTATCGTCATCAACATCATCGCTTCCAATGTCATACAGGAACATTTTCAAAAGCGCATATCTGTTAAACTTATCATCACAATTTTTTCTCAGTTCGTCTGCACTGACGCTTACACCTGTAGCGCTTATACTGCTTCCCGTAACGCTGTAAAGATTACCGTTAGTCTTAATTGCCGCTCCTCCCGGAATTGAAGAGGTTCCCAGCTTTTCGATGCTTCTGGTTGCAATGGCATTAATTTCACTCCAACCCTCATAGCTGCTGTAAGAAGAATCAAGCACTCTCTTGACATATGCAACCCTTGAAGCGTTATCTTTAAAGTTAAGATAGAAATATCTCGCCGTACTTCCATCATCCTTACGTACAACAGGATTAGAAGCATCCAGCAAATCCGCCGCAAAAAAGGACTTTTCATCCAAAAGGGCATCTGTATTCACCGCATCATCCTTATCATCAGTAGGAATACATGGATTAGTATTAATCATATATCTGGTAGGCACAAGATAAATTTCCTGAAGCTCCTTAAGTCCTAAGCTATCGGCAGTCATATATCCGTCTGACACATTGATATATGCCCTTCCTGCAATAATTATCTTGCTCAATGTGGATATGTCTATGGTGTTTTTCTCTCCGTTAATTACGATAGCACTGCTGTGTGAACCTGTATCACCTGCATTTTGAGACCAGCCAAAACCGTAATATGAACCTGCAAGATTTACATAACTGTTATTTCCCGAAAGGTTCAGGTCATCGGCAACATAGAATGTACTGCCGCTGTCGCTGTCTATTTGTGAAGCGGTGTTTACATTATAGTTTACGCACCAAAGCTTAGACCCTATAATATTCATTGTTCCATCCACGGTAACATTGCCTGCCGATACCAACAGTCCATCATCCAATGTAAGTTTACTGGAATTATTTACAGTAAGACCATTCAGACTTACAATAGGATTGGCATCTCCTGCATATATGCCTCCTGTTACGGTTGCATCACTTTGGTTAGATGCATTGCCTACCGCAACGCCCTTCATTCCGATTAAACAATAATCAAGATATGTATTAAGGTGGTTTCTGTTATCAATAAAATTAAATACAATATCAGGGTATCCTATTACCATATCAACTGCAACATTGGAATAATAATCATCCTGCAATGACTGATATACAACAATAACATCATTAATAATAATCTGAGCGCCGCTTACTTCAACCTTGCCGATCGAATCAACATACGCATATTTTTCAGGGCTGGTATCAATTGTCTTGGTTATAAAAGATTCAAAATATTTAATCAGATTTTCCTTAGAATAAGTATCATCAGATGTATCAATGCCGCCGTTAGCCATATCAAGCTTATTTTTAACTCCGGTAAGATACCTGATTCGCATGTTCTCATTGGCTTTGGCATTATCTATTGCTTTATCATTGCTTACAAGCTCGGTGACAGAAGCAATATACGCACTTTCAAGCTGGCTGTAACACTCGTTAGCCAATCCCGAATATATCTCCTCAAGGGCTGTCTCAGCGCTGTAAAAAGTCTTTTTTGACTGGTAATTCATTACCTTCATCTGATAATTAGCCATTGTTGAGGACAGAATAACCGTTCCCAATATTGCCACAAATGACACGGCAATTATTGCAATAACCAAAGATGAGCCTTTGTTATTATGTTTCAATCTGTTCCAAAAACTAATCATATAGCAGTTCCTCCCTTACAGTTGACACTGTTGTGAGCACATCTCCATCGGCAGCACCATATTTCACAGATATGGAAATATCATATAGTTTCAATTTCTGTCCGCTTCCCGCTGTCACCGAAGAACCTGTAGTATCTATAATATTGGATTCCACCGAAAGTGCCGTATTAGGGTTATTTTCCTTGAAATTACTTATGTCAGACATTATAAGAGGACTTGTAGCCGAGCCTGTGATAGTCACATTAGAAGCTGACATCCACTTATTATTGCCATCCGAACCGGTAACAGACTGCTGTATAATATATACATTGACTCCACGCTTATCAAGCGAGGAAGCGTTGTCATAGTGAACCGTTATTTTATCGTTAAGATTAATCTTATCGTAAGGCTCATAAGCCACAAATACACTTGGGAACTCTGAAGAATTATCATCAATGGTTCCCGCACCGATAACCATTTCTTCTGTCGTATAAACGGCTCCGCCATATGTGTATGTAACGGTCACATAATAATTATAGCTTTCTCCGTCTATATCAACATACAAGTCAAAGGATTTGCTTATTCCGCTTTTGTCAGAATCATAACCCTTAAGCCTTGTTATGGCTTCCTTGTCGTATTTGTATACCTGATACATACATGACACGGAAGCATTGCCGTAAAAATCCTTAAGCTCCGGAATAATATATTCATCGCTTCTCCCGTTCATTGTGACATCAACATAAAACTTCTCGCCGCCGGCTCCCTGAAAGTATTCCAAAGAGGCTCCGCTACGCCAGTCCTTTACATTGCTGTAAGTGATTACCTGATTGCCATCCGAATCCTCAACTAAGCTGTAATCATCATCTGCCACCAGCTTTTTCAAATCCTCTAACGAGTTGTTGGCAAAATATTCAGCCACACTCTGTGCCACATCTGTAGCATTCTGGATTCGCTTGGCTTTCTTGTTCACATTAGCAGATGTCACAAATGTCCTGATAAGAGGCACACACAGAATAGCAATGATAAGCATTGTTACCAGTACCTCAATCAGAGAAAATCCTTTATTATTTTGTGCCTTTCTGCGTATCCGCTTCATAGTCAAACCTCACTAATTATACACAATCACATCTCCTGTGTAATCTTTAAGCACAAATCTTGGATTGCCGCTATCCTCGTTAGCCACCTTAATCTTCAACGTCATATCCGTATCATTGTCTATAGTAACATTGGCGCCGCTATTGTCATCACTTCCTGAGCGCTTAGAGCTTATTACAAGCATTGTAAGCTCATCTCCCGGCAAAAACAGCTGTCCGTCATCATAAGCAGTTGCAGGATATTGGGTATCCCCAATCTGATACTGGACATAATATTCTCCTTCCTCACCAAAGAAATGAACATATACATCCTGCACTCCGTCACTGTTGGAGGATAAGGTTGAGCTTCCTGCCGAATCATTTTTAGGTCCGAAAACCACTGAATCCATATCGGAATCACTTGACTGGAGACTGAAATAGTAATCATAATCACTTATTATATACTCGCCGTTCTCCATATTTATATTAACGCTTCCGGAAAATATTTCCGAATTGAAAATGTTGCCTGTACCCGCAAGAACCAGTCCGATATTTACATTATTATATGGTCTGTCGCTGCCTGTAACAGCGTATTGTGTAAGTGTAAGCGAACCTGAAACCACATCCGTCTCTGCCGCATACTGCATTGATATATTGTCGATTGTACATTTGTACTTATAACTGTTAATAAAAGTTACCATATCTTTAAACTGATCATATGTAGCCTGATATGTAAGAGAAAGTGTAGTTTTATAACCTACATAATCAGAGCTGTAAACCTTGCTGCCTTCCTCGGCATACGGATTGGAGGTCAAAACCTCTCCAAAGGTATATATGTTTTCCGTCTGGGCAAGCCCTACCTGATTAATCCATGCTCCGGTTCTGTCCTGAATTTCTTTCAGGAACAGGATTGAAGCTTCCTGACTGAAGCCGCTGTCATATTTATCGAGTATGGTATCGTACATTTCCTGGTACGTACTCGTATCTCTTTCATACTTATCTGCATTTGCCAACATAAGCTTAATGCTGTTATACTCCACCTGCAATTCGCTTATCTGCTCTTCAACAGCGTCATTGCTGCTGTTTATTGTCCTAAAGCCAAAATAGTATGCGCAAAAGATTATAATAATTGCACCGAGGACGCATAATAATTTTTTATCTCTGTCCGTAATCTTCATTATTCCGCCTCCTCTTCTGAAACTGATGCCGTTTCCTGTTCATCATCAGTATCGTCTGCCAATAATCCTGAAATCTCAGGGTCAACAAAGCTGCACGACATAGAACAACTTACTGTTATAACACCCGATGCGTCAACCTGCTCATTGAAGGATGAAACATATATGTTAAAAATACTTGGATTGTTCTTAAGTGAAACAACAAATGCAGCAAGGGTTTCTTTGGAGCTTCCGGTAAATGTCATCGTGGTGGCTCCGTCAGATACCGACATATTGTTTATGGATATATCAGAAGGCATCGCTTCTTCAAGATAATCTATAAAATCCATTAAATAATCATCATTGCTGTATGCCATATCGTAATATTGCATTACATCGCTGTATTTATCTTTAGCTGCATAATACTCATTAGCCGTTTCCTTTATGTATTCTTTTTCCGCAATCTGTTGCTTTAAATCCGACTTTTCCGACAAATTGTTAAGATAAGATACAAGCGGGAATACCACAAGTATAACTCCTATAAGTACAGCTACCAAAAGTATGAGTCTGAAATACTTTCCGGCATTTTCTTTCCTTGCCTTTTCCATTGCAGAACGAGGCATAAAATTAACAGGGTTTATTGTAGAACCTACGTTAGGAATATACAACGTCATATCAACAGGCTCACTGCCGTCAACCGGCGGAGGCGCAACCTGCCTTATGGCATCAAGTGAATCCACTCTGATATTAAGTTCATTGGAAAAAAGTCTTTCAATCCCATATATGCGGGAACCCTCGACAAGAATATACGCTTTTTCAATAGGTGCCTGAGGATTCTTGGTTGTGTAATAATCCATCACACGGCTTATGTTATTCACAAGATATTTAAGTGAATCCGTAACATAGTCGCCCTCGTCAAAAGAGCTTTTAAGGGCATTATGCGTATCCGCCATGGCAGCCATGGCCTCATCATAACTTATGTCTCTCTTTTCCATAAGTGCCGCAGCCATAGTACTCTTCCCGTACGGAACGTTTCTCATAAGCTGAAGCACATTGTGATTGAGAATAGTAACAATTGTACTGTCTTCCGACACCTGAATAACAATGCTGGGCTTAGCATCAATCTGATACCTTATAAACTGCAGTGTTGCGTTGCCCGCATAATCTACGGATTCTACATGGAAGCCCAGCATTCCGGCAAGTGCATAATAATTCTCAACCATATCCACAGGCGCTGCAGCCACCATAACCCTGTTTTTTCTGACGCCTTCCTCCTCAATAGGTTCAAGCACCGAATAAGCAATTACATAATCTTCTATATTAACAGGAAAATACTCTGTTGCATTCGCATCAATAAACTGCTTTAATTTAACATCTTTCAGCTCAGGGGTCACAACCTCTTTGTTTGCCACCTTAGCTGACTGTATACAGAATACTGCGTTTTTGGTAGTAATGCCATTTGCATCACACGCTTCTCTTATAGTCTTTGCCATAAGAGGAATGTCGGTAATCATACCGTCTTCACAGGCTCCCGAAGGTGCGACCACTGTAACTGCCGCAAATACCTGTATTGTTTTTTGTGCGGAATATGCCACATCGCAAAGCTTAGCGACATCATTTCCTATCGTAATAGTTAAAACTCTGGAAGCCATTATCCTCAACCTCTCCTTATATTACTCTCCACCTAAAGGCGTACACATACGATGGACAGTTTTTAATACTGCCGTTACGTTTAAAACAGCAACCCAATATACCAATTTATCAATTTATCCCCAAACAGCATTACAATAAAAATGCCGATGGACAAATATGGGCCAAAAGCAAGAACCCTGCCTTTGTCTTTAATTTTCATAAGCGTCAGATGGACTACGGAGCCTATAATACAGCCGATTACAAAGGCAAATATTATATGTTTCCAGCCCAACAGCAGCCCTGCCGCCGCCATAAGCTTAATATCACCGCCGCCTATTCCTCTTCCTCTTGTGATTATGTATAATATAAGAAGAAATCCGCTGACAGATACCATGCCTATGAGATAATACGCAAAATTACGATAGTCAAGTGCCGTATGGACAACACCTGATATCATTATTGCTATGTTAAGCCCTGCCGGTATTTCGCAGGTTCTCCAATCTATAACAGTAATTGCCGTCAAAGCAGAGAAACACAGCACGTATAATATGCTGCTGAAATTCAACCCATTTACCGCAAATATCAACACATAGCCGCATCCGTTAACCGCTTCAATTACCGGATATTGCGCTGATATTTTATTCTTACAATACCTGCATCGTCCTCTCAGGAGCATCCAGCTGAACAGTGGTACAAGGTCGTACCACTTCAGCCGGTGTCCGCAGCTCATGCAATGAGAATGTTCAGTCGTAATATTTTCGTTCTGCGGCAGTCTGTATATCAGCACGTTAACAAAACTGCCGATCACTATGCCATACAGAAAAATAATTATGTAAATAGGAATCATCTCAGCCAGCATATGCTATACCTGTTCATATCAATTACTGTAAATCTTCTGTACCGTATTTTGTGGATTCAACTGTACCTGTAACCTTTTCGTTTTTAAATGTAAAAGTTACCACAGTATCATCGGCTTTAATCTTTGAGGTGTATTCAAGTGTATAACTGTCAGCTCCCTCGCCATTCAGATTCTGTACAACTTGATCGAGGAAATCTGCCCAGTCGTCTTCTGCAGCTGGATCAGGCGACATGAGAACAAGTGTACCGCCTTTGTAAGTAAGCTCTCCCTCCAATCCGGCGAATTTTTCGCTTGCCATTTCAATCTCGAATGCATTTCTAACCTCAGATAAGTTGTTAATATCTTTCTGATGTTTTGATTTCTCAACGTTTCTTACAAGTGTAGGAACAAGAACTCCGAGAAGTACAGCCATAATAGCTACTACTACTATAAGCTCTACAAGAGAGAAACCTTTGTTATTTTTTTTCTTTTTCTGAAATAATTTCATGCCCATATCTCCTTTTAATTTATTTTTTAATTCTCATATAATGAATTAAAATAAGTAAGAAAGTCATCCGGCCTACACCGGATTTGCGTGTATCACGCATATATATCAATGTGCCATCGGCTAAACAACACATTAAGATATCATCAAATACTCATGCTATGTAACATGCAGACTTTTACATATTGCTCAATGCATTATTCATTGAAATGACCGGTCCGTAGATTGCCGCAAGTATAACGCAGACTATTGCAGCCATTACTACGATTATCATAGGTTCAAGAAGCGCCATAATCTGCTGTGTTGCCAGTTCAACCTCTTCATCATAATATTTTGCGCAGTTATTGAGCATCTCTTCAAGATTACCTGTTTCCTCACCTATACCTATCATATGTACAATCAAAGGCGGAAACAAACCCGATTTCTTAAGAGGCTGTGATAAAGCGACCCCTCGCTGAATCTGCACGGCAGCCTCCTGAAGCGCCTGCTGATAAAGAATATTATCCATAGTCCTTGCAGTTATCTCCATAGCCTCAACCATCGGCATGCCGGATGCCATCATGGTGCTGAATGTCCTTGAAAATCTGGCGCAGGCTGTTTTTGTTTTAAGCTTGCCGAATACAGGAAGTTTCAAGCCCAGCGCAGCAAAGAAATGCTTGCCCGTATTGCTTCTTTTAAACATAACTATAACCGCAGCCACCGCAGCTACAACTGCTATTGCTATGAACCATTTGCTTCTGAGGAAATCACTAAGTGACATAAGCGCTTTCGTCACCACAGGAAGCTCTGTATCCATATCCTCAAACATACTGGCAAAATTAGGAATTACGGCAACTACCATTACTATGAGAACCACAACAGCAACAATAAGGAGCACGATAGGATAAATCATCGCCTTCTTGAGCATTCCTTTAACCTTGGTATCCTTCTCGAAATGTTCCGACATTCTCTGCAATGATATTTCCACATTACCTGAAGCTTCCCCCGCCTCAATCATGCTTATAAGCAAATTAGGAAAAACAGACTCACGTTTCATAGCGCCGGCAAGTGTTTCGCCCTTTTCGACATTGTCTCTTACATTCTTTACTGCTTCTTTAAGCAATTTATTTTCAGTCTGGTCGGACAGCATATCCAACGCTGATACGATGCCCACACCTGCTTGCAAAAGACTGTTAAACTGACGGCAGAATACACTGAGGTCTCTGGATTTAACCTTTTTCCCGCCTATTGTAATTTGCTTATTGAGGACGCTTCCTGTATTAATTACTAATATTGTATTCCCCTCATTTTTGAGAACTGCCACAGCTTTCTCTTTGCTGTCAGCCTCTATGGTTCCCTTTTTCTCTTTGCCTTCTTTAGTTATCACCTTATATGTGAAATTAGCCATATATACCCTCTACCCTTCTGTCCATATTTGTCCGTTTTATTGGACAGATCACTTTATAAATATGTACTTATATAATTATATATTAGCATTAATGGTTCTTTAAATCAAGCATATTGATTATTTTTTTCACATTTTTTCACATTTTTTCACATTTAAGCAATTTCGCAGCATAAATACATTTTTGCGGTGTCATGTAAAACAAAACAGGTCTGCACGTCACTCATTAAAATTAATTTTTGCTATAAGGATTGCGGTCAAACGCATCATTTCTATTATATTATATTATATTATATTAATCTTCCTTTCGAGCGCCGTGCTGTCCTGTGCAAAGTTCAATGCTGTATCAGAGGAAATTTCGCCGCGCATTACGAGGTCCAAAAGTGCATCATCCATAGTGTTCATACCCAGCTTCTTGCTGGTCTGTATCATAGAATCAATCTGAAATGTTTTATTTTCTCTTACAAGGTTCTTGATTGCCGTAGTCATAAGCATCACTTCAAAAGCTCCCACTCGTCTGTGTTTATCTACGGTAGGAACAAGCTGCTGCGATATAACCGCCTCCAAAACCATAGCCAGCTGCACTCTTATCTGCTGTTGCTGATGAGGAGGAAAAACATCAATGATACGGTCTATTGTACTGGCAGCACCTATTGTATGCAACGTTGAAAAAACAAGATGTCCCGTCTCCGCTGCCGTTATTGCTATTGAGATAGTCTCAAGGTCACGCATCTCTCCCACAAGGATAACATCAGGGTCCTCTCTGAGAGCAGCTCTCAGTGCATTGGCATAGCTGTTGGAGTCTATTCCGATTTCTCTCTGGTTAACCATTGATTTCTTATGATGGTGCAAATACTCTATCGGGTCTTCAAGGGTAATAATATGTGCAGAGGTGTTGTCGTTGATTTTGTCTATAAGCGATGCAAGTGTGGTGGATTTACCGCTTCCCGTAGGCCCTGTAACTAGAACCAGCCCCCTTTTTTTGCGATGCAAATCTATAACAGACCGTGGAAGCCCCAAATCCTCCGGCTTAGGTATCTGAGTTCCCACAAGCCTGATAGCAGCTGCAAGGGAACCTCTCTGGTTAAATGCGTTAACCCTGTACCTTCCCAGACTTGGTATACCCCATGAAAAGTCCACCTCACCTTTTTGATTGAGGGTATCAAGCTGTTTTTCGTTCATTATTGATTTAATTATTGCATCTGTATCGTTTGGAAGAAGACGCGGGAAGTCCATATCTATAAGTTCTCCTGCAACCCTCATCTTCGGCGGCACCCCTACCGTAATGTGCACGTCAGATGCCGTATTATCCTTTGCAATCTTCATTAACTCTTCTATTGTAACCATTTTATATCCTCCCGCTCCATGAGGAACTTAATAATTATTTCAAGCGGCTTTGTTCATATTTATTCGTCATCCGCTTCATATGTTATCTTCATCATCTCCGCAAATGAGGTCGTTCCATTCAGAACATATTTTGCCGCCGCCTGTCTCAGCGTTGACATTCCCTCAAGCTGTGCCTGTTTTGTTATTTCATCAGCATTAGCCCTGCCCGCAATAAGATTACTGATTTTATGAGTTATAGGCATTATTTCGTATACACCGATTCGTCCGTAGTAGCCTGTATGTCCGCAGACCTCGCATCCGCAAGGCTCTTTTAACAGAATCTGCTCCGTTGTGGGCACCCCAAGCTTTTTTTTCTCTTCATCGGTGGCTGCTCTTGTTGTCTTACACTCGCAAAGCCTTCTGACAAGTCTCTGTGCAATTATTCCCACAAGGGAATCGCCGAGAAGATAAGGCTCAACGCCCATATCAATAAGTCGGGACACCGACGCCGCCGTAGAGTTGGTATGAAGTGTACTTACAACAAGGTGTCCGGTTATTGATGCCTTAACTGCAATTCCGGCAGTTTCACCGTCTCGAATCTCGCCTATCATTATTATGTCAGGGTCCTGACGGAGTATAGAACGCAGGGCACTGGCAAATGTAAGGTCCGCCTTCGGGTTGACCTGAACCTGATTAACCCCGTCCACATTGGCCTCCACCGGGTCCTCTACGGTTACAATATTAACCTCGTCACTGGCAAGCTCACTTAATGCCGTATAAAGCGTTGTTGATTTACCGCTTCCGGTAGGCCCTGTAACCAGAATGATTCCGTGGGGATTTTTAAGGATATTTTCAAATTTAGCCAAATCCTGAGATGTCAATCCCAAATCCTTTTTATCACGTCTGAATCCTTCCTTGGATGCAAGTCGCATAACAACCTTCTCGCCAAATACGGTAGGCAGGTTGCTGACACGTATATCGTATTCTTTACGGTCAACAATCATTGTAATACGGCCATCCTGCGGCTTTCTTTTTTCCGAAATATCCATGCCTGAGATAACCTTAAGTCTGGCAACTATTGCCGAATACAGGCTCTTGTCATATTTGATGGACTCACGAAGCACACCATCCACCCTGTATCGGACCTTAACCATATACTCAAAAGGTTCAATATGTATATCGGAAGCCCTCTGTCTTACCGCCTGTTCTATAATACCACGCACTAACTGTACAATAGGAGAGCTTTCAATGTCCTCCTTACGCACATCATCGTCTTCATCAGCTTCAAGGTAGCTTTGCTGTTCCTGACGAAACTGCTCTGCCACTGCCATCGCCTGTGACTGCCCGAAATATTTATCTATCATGGCAGTTATATCGTTACCGTTGGCAAGATATGGCAGCACTGTCATTCCAGTAATAATACTGACATCATCAATTGCCATAATATCCATAGGATTATCCATGGCAACCTTAAGAACATTTACCTGTTTGCTGTCCAGAGCAAATGGCAATACAACATATTTACGGATTATATCCTCATTTACCATATGAAGCGCCGTTTCATCTATATTTATCTTACGAAGGTCTACGTATTCAATATCAAGCTGTTTGCAAAGCTCATTATTAATCTCATCCTGAGTTACAAAGCCTAATGAAACCAGTGCCTCACCGATTTTGATTTTTTTGGTTTTCTGCTCTGTCAAAGCCCGTTCCAGCTGTTCCTGGTTTATCTTACCGTTTTTCAAAAATATGTCGCCTATTCTCAGGCTTTTTCTCCTATATGCCATATTACCTTCTCCTTATTTAGATTAATCCACCGCAATATCTGTATAAGTATATGCCGAATTAATTTCAGCCTGCACCGCTGCCAAAGCATCCTCATAACCGGTTCCGCATACATATCGTTCCTCCGGATTATTGGTTGCCATGGTCCATTCTCCATCCATGCTGATTATTGCATCAGAATACATAAAGCAAAACCAGCTTTCAAGATATTGGTTAGGATTATCCGAATCGTATGTGGGCATAACTATATTGCCTTTATAAAAAAGCAGCACATAATTCTCATGCTTTTGCTCAAACCCGGAATCATTATATGCAAGCACCGCTTTTTCAAACTTAAAATCCTCCGCACTTTCATTACTGTCCCTGAACAGATAATTTATATCTCCCGTCACTTCATAGGACATATGGCTTGTAGTATCTTCAACAGCATTCACTATGACCTGAATATTGCCGGCAGCCAGTTCCTTCACTACATCAAGATTAACATCCTTGGGGTCATTAACATACCTGTCAGCCTCTTCTATGGTATACTTCATCTCCAGTGTATCAAAATAGTATCCTCTTGAGGCGGCAGCCTGTTCATCGGCTTTGCAGGTAATAGTTATCTCATCACCTATGGAAAGTCTGGAGGTTCTGTCAATTTCGTATTCCAAAGAAGCCAGATATTCGTTATCCGACTCATTGGAATATGCAGCATATACATAAGGACTGACACCACCTGTTATTATTTTAACATCTTCAAAAGCATCCAGCATATCGCCTTCTTCAAGACCGCTTACTTCAATCACTCTTGTGACGCCTTCAACCTCTATATCCAGTTTTTCGGCAAGTGCCTCATCATAGGAAACCGTCAGGGTGATTCTGTCTCCGTTGGATAAATTGTTTTCAATATCAAGAGAGTAAGCAAGACCGTCAACGAAACTTTCATACCGGCTCCTGACATCCTCAATATCCTTCCCGTCAGCAAGGGCATTATAAATCCCCATCTCATCAAGAGTCATGGCCGCTTTCCCTCTGCCGTTAAATCCCTCAACTTTAACAAGCACATACTTGGATATGCGGAATTGTTGTTTTTCGGTCATATTAACTTTAATTATTATAAGCACTGCAAGTATTATTACCGGCACTGCTATTTTGATTATAAGTCCTGTAAGTCTGCGTCTGTTCATATTATTACTTACCATTCCATAGCCGGGAAAATTTTCTGATTACAAAAAGGTCATAAACACCCATACTCTACTATTATATTATCACATTCCATTTGTAAAAACAAGTGCGGCCCCTAATTCTTTAACTCTATACCACAAACTTCCATAATCCAACTATAACAAAATCCTTGACAGTGAAAATCTTCGTGATATAATTACAACTGCTTATTTTCAGAACAGGAGTACGCTATGTTTTTTTCAATCACGTTAATATCAGTAGTTGTCATGCTTTTATATTCCGTTCCGGGTTTTATCCTGATTAAAACACGTATGATTAAATCCGCTGCCATACCGGCATTTGCCACAGTGTTAATGTATGTATGCCAGCCGTGTCTCACAATATACTCCTTTCAGAAGGCTGATTTTTCCATAAAGCTTGTGAAACAGCTTGGCATATTTTTTGTACTGGCACTGATTATCCAGATTATATTTCTTGGGATTTTCTATTTGATTTTCCGCAAAAAATACGAAACCATCAAGTACCGGGTGTGTACCCTTGCAACTGCACTTGGCAACTGCACATTTATGGGCGTGCCGCTGTTGGAGGCACTTTTTCCTCAACACCCGGAAACAGTGATGTTTTCGTTAGCGTTTTTTTTAGCAATGAGTATACTTTGCTGGACTGTAGTATCATATATTATAATGCAGGATAAGAAATTTATCAGTGTAAAAAAGCTTTTCTTAAACCCTGCAATGATTTCAATGGTGGCTGCCATACCGATTTTTGTAAGCGGTCTGCAGATTCCCGATGCGATTATGAATGTAATCACCTTGTTGGGAAGAATGACAACGCCGCTTTGTATGCTGGTTCTCGGCATGAGGCTTGCGACTGTTCCGATTAAGCCCATATTTACAAGCGGTCTTCAGTATTTCGCCATTGGCATAAAACAGCTTCTTTTGCCCCTTGTAACATTTCTTTTGGTATATTTTCTGCCTATTGATGCAGTTATGAAGCAGACACTTTTTATACTGGCGGCTACGCCTGTTGCAAGCGTCGTCTTAAATTTCGCAGAGATGCTCGGTGAAGGTCAGGATGTGGCTGCTAATGTAGTTCTGCTTGGCACATTATCCAGTATCGTAACGATTCCTCTTATGAGTCTTTTGTTATAGAATATTCAGACTAGGTTAAATAATTGCGCATTGCTTTCAGTGCATTTTTTTCCAGACGGCTGACCTGCGCCTGGGATATATTTATCTCTTTCGCCACCTCCATCTGGGTTTTTCCTGCAAAAAACCTAAGACGTATTATTTCTTTCTCCCTCTCTCCAAGTCTGGAAATGGCATCACGCAGTGCAAGACTGCTGACCCAGTTATCCTCAACACTTTTGGTGTCGCTTATCTGATCCATTACATACAGCGTATCGCCCCCGTCACTGTACACCGGCTCATAAAGGGATACCGGACTTTGAATCGCATCAAGTGCAAAGACTATGTCCTCCTTATCAACTCCTATTTCCGTGGCTATTTCGTTGATAGTGGGCTCCTTTTGTTTTTCCTTCATAAGCCGCTCTTTGGCATAAATTGCTTTGTATGCCGTATCCCTGAGAGAACGGGATACTCTTATCTGACTGTTATCACGCAAAAATCGTCTTATCTCACCGATTATCATCGGAACCGCATAAGTGCTGAATTTTACCTGCTGGCTAAGGTCAAAATTGTCAATCGCCTTAATCAGTCCTATACATCCAATCTGAAACAAATCATCAAGATTTTCTCCGCTTGCTGAAAACCTTTGAACCACACTGAGTACAAGACGCAGATTTCCCTTGATATATTTTTCCCTTGCCGCCTGGTTTCCCGCCTTAATCTGTATCATCAACCGGTCTTTTTCTTCTTGTGAAAGTATTGGGAGCTTGGATGTGTTCACTCCGCAGATTTCAACTTTGTACGCTGCCATATTTCATACCTGCCATAAATGTATTTTTTACTTCAATTCGTATATGAAATATGATTAACAAATTGCCCCTGCTCTAATCACTGTAAATTTCAAAAAACTTCGGAAATAATTTCCTTAATTTGAGCCTATTCGTATTTTACGATTTCCTTCTTGAGCCTTTTGATTATTTTCTTCTCAAGTCTGGATATGTACGACTGGCTTATGCCAAGTAAATCTGCCACTTCTTTCTGAGTCATCTCAGTATCGTCAGGAGAGGAAAGCCCGAATCTTAAATCAATTATGGTCCGCTCCCTCTCATTAAGTCTTTCGATTGCCCTTTTCAAAAGCTTTTTCTCTACCTCATCCTCTATATCACGGTAGATAATATCCTCGTCCGTTCCTAAAATGTCAGACAGCAAAAGCTCGTTGCCGTCCCAGTCCACATTGAGCGGTTCATCAATAGACACCTCCATGCGGGTCTTGGCATTACGGCGAAGATACATAAGTATCTCGTTTTCTATGCAGCGTGAAGCGTACGTTGCAAGCTTTATGTTTTTCCCCGCATCAAAAGAATTTATGGCTTTAATAAGCCCTATGGTTCCTATTGAAATTAAATCCTCAACACCTACCCCTGTGTTGTCGAATTTTTTGGCTATGTACACCACAAGCCTCAAATTATGCTCAATCAATATGGATTTTGCTTTGGTATCAAATTCCGTTCCCAAATCCGCAATAACTTCTGCTTCCTCTTCTGCTTCAAGCGGCGCAGGAAGTACATCCGCCCCGCCTATATAATGAATATCTCCCTTCTGCTCTAAAAAAAGACTTCTGAATGACGGTACCATTTTAAATTGAAAGCAATTTGGCATCATTACTTTTAAAAACATTCTTTTCAACTCCTTTAACCTTTAGTCCCACTCATCATCTCCGGATGAATAATAATCTTGTACTCTGACTCTTTTGCAAATTTCCCCGAATAAATTGCAAAAAGCGGTTTCTCAATTATGTATTCCCCTTTATCATCCGTTATCGTAAGTTTGTCAAATCTAACGACGGGTATAAGTCCATTATCATTTCCTATGGCACTGTATGGTATAAGGTGATATCCACATTCCGTATAATCGTCAATGATACATCCTATGCAGTCTGCCTGTGCCACGTTGACCGGCTCTCCGTTATATGGGTCCGTAAGAGAATTTCCTGTATCGCAAAGCGCCTGACCGCAGACACTTTTTCCTTTGTACTCAATAATTACCGAGCACATAAGCGTTCTGACCGCCATCTTCCGTCTGGTAAATTCCACACCCCATCTGATTACGGGGACAAACAGAATAGTCCCCATAGCCACAAGCCACAGGTTAGCCATTCCCAGTTTTGCTCCTACATTACATATAAAATACCCAAACACAGTGTAGTAATACAAAATATGTATGAATCCGCCCAATGCACATGTAATCAGGTACAGCACCCCAACTCCTTTAAATATGGCAGAGATTTTACTTTTACCGCTGATTGTAAAAATCATAAGTGCGCAGATGCCGAAATATGTAATTACATACCATAACGGATGAAAAAGTCTCAGCAGAATTATCAGGCATACCCACAGCGTTCCCTCCAGCGCTGCTGCCAGACGTCTTATAAGCCTTATGGCATAGGACTTTGACCTTGCACTGCATTTCACTATAGAATCCGTTATTGCAAGCACAATGTAATCCATCACAAAATTGATGCAAAACACCACATCTATGTATATCCTGTAGTGCAAAATTAAACCTCCCATCGTTTACATGTCCATTATAACGATGGGAGGTTTTTCCTTGTGTCGAAATGTGTAATTGTTTTATTAAAATTAAATGACAAAGCCTGACATTTTATGCGTTGACAATTTTTCCGAAATCGGCTTTAAGGCTTGCTCCGCCTATAAGTCCGCCGTCAATATCCGGCTTGGCAAGAAGCTCTGCCGCATTGTCTGCATTCATTGAACCGCCGTACTGGATTCTGATTGCATCGGCTGTTGCCTCATCATATATCTCACCGATTACGGCACGTATGCCTGCGCATACTTCTTCTGCCTGCTCCGCAGTGGCAGTTTTGCCTGTTCCGATTGCCCAGATTGGCTCGTAAGCGATAACAGCCTTCTTAGCCTGCTCTGCTGTAACATTCAGGAAAGCAATCTTAATCTGCATTCTAATCCAGTCAAGGGTTATGCCCTGTTCTCTCTGTGTCAGTGTTTCACCGCAGCAGATAATAGGTGTGATTCCATGCTCAAATGCCTTCAATACTTTCTTATTGACTGTCTCATCAGTCTCAGCAAAATATTCTCTTCTCTCTGAATGTCCGATAATTACATATTTAACGCCGATGTCCGTAAGCATTGCAGGAGCAATCTCACCTGTATAGGCGCCGCTCTCCTCAAAATACATATTCTCTGCGCCAATCTCTACGTTGGTTCCTTTAACTGCCTCAATAGCTGTTGTAAGGTCTACAGCAGGTACGCAGTATACAACATCAACGTCAGGATTAACTACAAGTGGTTTAAGTTCATTAATTAATGCAACTGCCTCGCTAGGAGTCTTGTTCATCTTCCAGTTGCCCGCAATAATTCTTCTGCGCATGAGTATTTCCTCCGTTCAATTCCTAAAATCAATTATTTATCGTCTGCCGACTCAATTCCAGGAAGAGCCTTGCCCTCAAGGAACTCAAGTGAAGCGCCGCCGCCAGTTGAAATATGGCTCATCTTATCACCAAATCCAAGGTTATTGACTGCTGCTGCCGAATCACCGCCGCCGATGATTGTTGTGGCATCGGTTTCTGCAAGTGCCTTAGCAACGGCAATTGTACCGGCTGCAAGTGTAGGATTCTCGAACACACCCATAGGTCCGTTCCATACAACAGTCTTAGCACTCTTAACTGCCTCTGCAAAAAGAGCCTGTGTCTTAGGTCCAATATCACAGCCTTCTCTGTCTGCAGGCATATTGTCAGAATCATAAATTTCGGTCTCTACCGGAGCATCTATCGGATTAGGGAAATCCTTGATTGTAACGGCATCAACAGGAAGAAGAAGCTTCTTGCCGAGTTTCTCTGCCTTCTCAATCATTTCCTTACAGTAATCAAGCTTAGTGTCATCTACAAGCGATGTACCGATTTCATATCCCTGAGACTTAAGGAATGTGTATGCCATACCGCCTCCGATGATAAGTGTGTCACATTTCTCAAGAAGGTTGGATATAACATTAAGCTTATCAGCCACCTTAGCGCCGCCGAGAATTGCAACAAAAGGTCTTACAGGATTATTAACTGCATTTCCAAGGAAATCAATTTCCTTCTGCATAAGGTATCCCACTACGTTTGTTTCAACAAATTTAGTAACACCCTCCGTTGAACAATGCGCTCTGTGGCATGCACCAAAAGCATCATTGACATATACATCACAAAGAGAAGCAAGCTCCTTGGAGAAGTTCTCCTCGTTCTTAGTCTCTTCTTTTCTGAATCTTGTGTTCTGAAGGAGAACCACATCTCCATCTTTCATAGCCGCAACAGCAGCCTTAGCATTAGGTCCTACTACCTCGTCATCAGCAGCAAAAACAACTTCCTTGCCAAGCTTCTCTGAAAGTCTCTTGGCTACAGGTGCAAGTGACTCTCCCTCGTTAGGACCGTTCTTAACCTTACCGAGATGCGAGCAGAGTATAACCTTACCGCCATCGTCAATTAATTTCTGAATTGTAGGAAGCGCAGCTGCAATTCTGTTCTCGTCTGTGATAACGCCGGCTTTAAGTGGTACGTTAAAATCACATCTTACAAGGACTCTCTTGCCCTTAACATTAATGTCATCAACTGATTTCTTGTTAAGCATTATTATATCTCCTTTTATATATTGTTTGATTGTGCATCCCAAAGGGAGCATTATTTCATATAACGGATTTTCCCATGAAATAAAAAGGTCCGGTCCTAAAGCTTGTCCGCAGATAGTCTGCGCTCCAATGCTTCGACCGGACCTAATCAGGTCATTTTATTACATCTGTAATTAAGCTAACTCTGAGAAATACTTAATTGTTCTAACCATCTGGCTTGTGTATGAGTTCTCGTTGTCATACCATGAAACAACCTCAACCTGTGTCTTACCGCCAGGTAATTTAGAAACCATTGTCTGAGTAGCATCGAAAAGTGAACCATATCTCATTCCGACAATATCTGAAGATACGATTTCATCTTCGTTGTATCCGAAGGACTCTGTCTGAGCAGCCTTCATTGCTGCATTTATTTCGTCAACGGTAACTTCCTTATCAACTACTGCGAAAAGAAGTGTTGTTGAGCCTGTAGGTGTAGGAACACGCTGAGCAGCTCCGATAAGCTTTCCGTTAAGTTCAGGAATAACAAGACCGATTGCCTTAGCAGCACCTGTTGAGTTAGGAACAATATTAACTGCGCCTGCTCTTGATCTTCTAAGGTCTCCCTTTCTCTGTGGTCCGTCAAGAATCATCTGGTCACCTGTGTAAGCATGAATTGTACACATAATACCTGACTCGATTGGAGCAAGGTCATTAAGTGCCTTAGCCATAGGTGCTAAACAGTTAGTTGTACATGAAGCTGCTGAAATGATTGTGTCATCAGCTTTAAGTGTTGTATGGTTAACATTGTAAACAATTGTAGGAAGGTCATTACCAGCCGGAGCTGAGATAACAACTTTACGGGCACCTGCATTGATGTGAGCCTGAGCTTTCTCCTTAGATGTATAGAAACCTGAACACTCAAGAACTACATCTACTCCAAGCTCTCCCCAAGGACAATTATTAGCATCCGGGAATGCATAAATCTTAATAGTCTTTCCATCAACAGTGATTGAATCCTCACCGGCTGAAACTGTGTCTGCCTTCTCGTACTTACCCTGTGAAGAGTCATACTTAAGAAGATGTGCAAGCATCTTAGGGCTTGTCAAATCATTGATAGCTACTACTTCGTATCCTTCTGCTCCGAACATCTGTCTGAAAGCAAGACGACCAATACGGCCGAATCCATTGATTGCAACTTTTACTGCCATTTTAAATTCCTCCTAAAGAAAATGTAAAATAATAATAAAGGATTGTTAATATTAATCACTCTAGTGACATTCTACCTTTTTTATCCAGAAATTTCAACCCTTAATTTATTTTTGTGTAAACATTATGCTGCAAAATCATTTAAATTATTAACAGTTTGTATCCGAAAAATACTTCCGGCAGTCTATTGACAAATATATTTCTTCTATTATAATGTGAAAATGAAATTAAGGATGCACTAAGGAGTTATCTATGATAGCAGATTATCACGTACACACATACTTTTCCTCGGACTGCCAGGTAAATACCGAGGAATATATCAAAAAAGCCATTGAAGAAGGTATGAAGGAAATATGTTTTACTGACCATATGGATTATGACTATCCAATGGAAGACGGTAAAACAATGTTCATTCTTGATGTGGACAAATATTTTGAAGAGCTGAAGCGCATCAGGTCAGAATACAGCGACTCAATAAAAATCAAAATCGGCATTGAATTGGGGCTTAATCCTGCCAATGAGGAAAAAAACTCCGCACTGGTAAAGTCATATCCCTTTGATTTTGTTATCGGCTCTTCCCACATCGTCAACGGAACAGACCCATATTATCCTCAATACTGGGATAACCGCAGTACAAAAGATGCAATTATGGAATATTATAAGGCAGTTTTAAGGAATGTGACCACCTATGATGATTATGACGTGTACGGTCACCTTGATTACATACGCAGATATGTCAAGGACAAAAATTATGTATATATAGATGATGATTTCTATGATATAACTGAAATGATTTTAAAAAACATTATTGCCAAGGGACATGGCATTGAACTGAATACAAGAAGCCTTTCCGACGGAATAACCAATTTTATTCCAATGATTTCTCTTCTTAAACGTTACAGGGAGCTTGGCGGTGAAATTGTTACCGTTGGTTCCGATGCCCACTACACCAAATCACTTGGGTATGCCTTCAAAACAGCTAAGGATATTCTTATAAACACAGGATTTAAGTATGTAACTACATTTGAAGACAGACTTCCTACATTTGCTCCATTGACATAAATTCCCATCCGCTGTATCCGGCATTACAGCGGATAGAAAATATGCTGCAGCAGAGCACCTGCGCAGAAACGATTTATCCGTTACTTCTCGCAATGGAAACCATTCTTTTTAAAACTGATATGACATAGTCCGCTGTCTGTATGTTCAGTCTGCTGTCTATACTCATTCTGATTGTACCGCCCACATAATCATCATCTGCTTTAATTGCCCTGAGAACATGTGAAATTCCGCCGTGGCTGCATGCCGAGCCTGCCGCCGCATTTATCCCGTTCATATCAAGAAGAACCAGAAGCGACTGTGCATCAACATTCTTAAAGCTGAAGCTCATGTTGTTAGGAAGCCTGTTTTCATAATCAGCTGCTCCATTAATTCTTACATCATCTATCTCACTCATTATTCTCTTAGTCATATAACTGCACAATTTTCTGCAATGACTGCTTTTTTCTTTCATTCGCATACAGGAAAGTCTTGCCGCTTCAGCCATACCGATAATTCCCGGAACATTTTCCGTTCCGGAACGCATACCGTTTTCCTGACCGCCTCCGTATATCAACGGTTTTACGCCGCAGCCTTTTCTTATATATATAAACCCTACACCTTTTGGCCCATTAAACTTATGTGATGATGCGCTGAGCATATCAACTGACATCTCTTTTACATTAATCGGAATATGCCCGAATGCCTGAACCGCATCCGTATGAAACAATATGTCATACTCTCTTGCGGCATGGGCTATTGCTTCAATGGGCTGGATTGTTCCAATCTCATTGTTTGCGGTCATCACCGAAATCATAACCGTATTCCGGCGAATCATTCTTTTTATATGGTCAACCGAAACTACTCCCTCCTTATCAACAGGTATCAGGTCATAATACCCGCCTCTTCTTCCGTACTCCTTCAATGGCTCAAGCACAGCTTTATGCTCGATTGCGCTTGCCATAATATGCCCCCGCCTTCTTACTCCTTCGCCGATTGCCCAATTATCGGATTCCGTTCCCCCTGAGGTAAAAAAAACCTCATCATCATCCGCCCCTATAAGCTCTGCAATTACGCCTCTGGACTCTTCTATTTTATCGCGGATTTTCTGAGACTGGGAATATGCTGCTGATGGATTATAAAAATCTGCGGAATAATACTGCTTCATAGCCATTGCTGCTTCAGGCATCAATGGCGTCGTTGCTGCGTTATCTAGATAAATACTCATATTTTTCTCTTATCATTTTTCTTATTAATATAATATGCATCCGCTGAATAAAATGATAAAAAATACCTTGGATTGAATATGTCAAAAAAAGCTTTTTTAAAGGGAACCATTATACTTACAGCCGGAGGATTTCTCACAAGGATTCTTGGGTTTGTTTTCAGAATATTTCTGTCAAGAAATATAGGTTCGGAGGGCATGGGGCTTTTCCAGCTTATAATGCCGGTTATCTCAATATGCCATGCCATAGGAATAGCCGGGCTTGAGATTTCCGTATCACGCTATACCGCATTTTACACTGTCAGAGGGAAAAAGCATCTGGCGGTTAAAACTGCCGCCCTGTGTGCCTGTCTTTCAATGGCATTATGCCTGTTCTGTACGGCATGTACATATTTCTCTTCGGATTTTATTGCCGCAAACATATTTCACAATGAGCAATGCGGGATGCTTATACGTATTGCCTCACTTTCAATACCATTTTCATGTATACACTGTATGGTATCAGCCTATTATATAGGTCAGGAAAAAGCAGGTATTCCTGCCATATCACAGCTTTTTGAGCAGATAATAAGAATATTAAGCATATATATCATAGTAAAAATCAGACTTGAATCGGGGAAAAATATGGACGCCTCAGTGGGAGCAATAGGTCTTGTCATCGGTGAAATGGCTTCCGCAGCATTTTGCATGACAACCATAATTGTATCTAAGGGCAGCCGCATATCATCAAAGCGGGATGTTTCCCATGCCAAAAAATCACTTTTTATGCATCTTCCTGACATAATAAAAACCGCACTGCCGGTGTCCCTGAATCGTCTGGTTCTTCATGGAATGCAAAGTGTTGAAGCAGCACTTATACCGCTGATGCTTCAAGTGTACGGAATGACTTCTTCTCAGGCACTAAGCTCATACGGTATCATAACAGGAATGACCCTGCCTGTAATTCTTTTTCCTTCCACGCTGTCCAACTCGGTAGCCCAAATGCTGCTGCCATCCGTTGCCAGAATCCAGAACTCTAAGGAAAAACTGAAGAAAAGCGCCAGAACCGCACTGCTTTTTTCATTGACTTTCGGTTTTGCATGCATAATCGTATATATAACAATAGGTGCCAAATTCGCCGCTTTGCTTTTTAATGAAAACAGCCTGTATGAATATATAAGAATCATGGCATGGCTTTGTCCGTTTATATTTATCGGTTCAACATATAAGAGCATGCTGCACGCCCTCGGCAAAACCAGCCGGGTTTTCGTTAACAGTATGCTCTCTGAAATACTTAACCTTATATGTATTGTTGCCTTTATTCCCAAGCTGGGAATATACGCTTATCTGATGGGACTTTTATTAAGCCATGGGCTCAACGCACTTTTAAACACAAGGGCCTTCTACAAGGCAATAGAACCTAGTCAAAAACCCACTCAATCTTAAGTCCGGGTTCTTTGGACAAATCAACAGGTCTTCCGCTGGAGGTCATAACCACCGGCTTGGAGCCTTTCTGCCTGTTGATAAGAATAATCTCAGCCTGCTCTCCATTGTTGAGCCTTACGCTTGAATGAAGGTATGAATCCACAATATTTTTCAGAAATACAAGCAGATATTTTGTCTCATACTTGTCAAAACCGTTATTTTCAAACTGCGCCACCGCATCGAAAGGACATATCGGACCCCTGTATACCCTGTTGGCTGTCATTGCCTCGTATACATCGGCTATGGCAATTATTTTGGAATATTCATCAATCTTATCTCCCTTAACTCCGAAAGGATATCCTGTTCCATCACAGCGCTCATGATGCATTATTGTACTGTTGACAATTCTCTGGTCAAGCCCCAAATCCTTTATAAGCTGATAACCCTTGACAGTATGGGACTTCATAATCTCATATTCCTCACTGGTAAGCTTTCCGGGCTTATCAAGTATCTCCTTGGGAATAAGAATCTTTCCTATATCATGAAACATTCCGCATGCATTGAGAATTTTAATTTCACCGGCATCCCATCCCAGCCACTGGCCAATAAGGGATGCAATCATTCCCACGTTCATACAGTGCATATATGTAGTGTCGGAATAGCTGTGCATTGAATATAACATTCCAAGCATATTATAAGAGTTATATCCTTTTCCAAGCATATTCCAGCTTTCGTCAATCATCTTCTCAACTTCCGCTTTGTCAATATTTTTGCTGAGCATCCTGCCAAAGGTATTGTTGAGCTTATCCTTTGCATCAATATATTTTTTACTGAACTCCCTGAAATGTTCCTGCTCCTGCACCGACGCAGGCTCCAAAACGGCATTTTCGTCTATCCATATTGTCTCAATTCCAAGAGATACAAGGTGGCTTACAATAGGGCGTGTGATAACAACACCGGCGGGAATTATCAGTATTCCCGTTGATGTAACCAAGTCCCTTCCGATTACCATTCCGTCTTCTAAATCTGATACAAATACATTCTTCAAAAAAATTACCTCTTCTAATTATCTGAATTTTAATATATCTTTTACAGTTTCTGCAATGTAGTCAGCGCCTGCCCCTTCAAGCTCATTGCGGTCACCGTATCCATACAGCATTCCCACTGACCTGACTCCGTTAGCCTTAGCACCTATTATGTCATATTTACGGTCACCAATCATCAGTACATCCTCACATGACGCTTTGCTTACATCCATTGCTTTCCTTATTATATCTGCCTTGGTGCTGTCTTTCTCGTTCATATCACAGCCTGACACATATTCAAAATACCGGTCAAGTCCGAAATTCCCAAGTATTTTCTCCGCATAGAAGGTAGGCTTGGATGTGGCTACCAAAAGATGGTGTCCTGCGCTCTTAAGCTGTTCAAGCACCTGCGGTATTCCGTCATAGACTTCATTCTCAAGCAGTCCCCTATCACCAAAGTACTCCCTGTAATACTCAATTGCCTTAATACTCTGTTCTTCGGAAAATCCGCAAAATTCCTTAAATGAATGTAAAAGAGGCGGCCCTATGAATTTATAAAGCTTCTCTCTTTCCTGATATATCCCGAATTTCTCAAGAGCATACATAACTGAATTGGTTATGCCCAGTCCCGGGTCTGTCAATGTTCCGTCCAAGTCAAAAAAAATGTGCATAAAGTTCTCCTGTGTTTCCATTAACATTATAAAACGGACAAAGAATCTTATTGTAATGTAATAATACTACAAAAATCACCAAAACTCAACACATCTTTTCACATATTCAATTACTCAAAAACAAATTTTTAATCAATGGAATTTCCTGTACGCCCCTAACAGACGCCTTCCATATATATAAAAACCACTGAAACATGAAAATTATTGCATCACACCGGTCAAAAAACCCAAAAATTTCAAACAAAAAAAGAAACCGGCAGTGCAGGCACTTACATGCCGCAAACCTGTTTCTTTTATACCGTTTGCAAAATTAAACAGTATTCTAAAGTATATACGGTGTCATCTGGTACACAAAATAATTGAGCCAGTTACTGTACAGACAGTTAGATATAGCCCGCCATGTAAGATACGGTCTTACTGTTGTATCATCATTAGTGTAATAATTTGCCGGAAGCCTAGGATTAAGTCCTTTAGCTGCATCACGCTTATATTCCTTATCAAGGGTAAGCCTGTCATACTCAAGATGTCCAAGCACAAATATCTGGCTTCCGTCCTTATTCATAACCAGTAAATCGCCTACCTCTTCAGATTCGGCAAGAATTATAAGGTCATCATTATTTCTTATATCCTCAGGTGATGAAGCCGTATGTCTTGAATGAGGTGCCATAAAAACATCATCGAAGCCACGCACAAGCGGATTCTTACGATTCAGTACCTTATGCCTGTACACTCCCGATATTTTCTCATCAAGCCATATCTTGCGGACACCGAAATGATAGTAAAGGCCTGCCTGCGCTCCCCAGCATATATGGAAGGTAGAGGTCACGTTAGTCTTAGTCCAGTCCATTATCTGTGTCAGTTCTTCCCAATAATCCACATCCTCAAATTCCAAATGTTCTATTGGGGCACCGGTTATTATCATTCCGTCATAACGTTTATGCTTAACATCATCAAATGTCAGATAAAATTTGTTAAGGTGTGAGGCTGCCGTATGTGTGGAAGTGTATGACGCAGTCTGCAAAAATGTTATGTTAATCTGAAGCGGCGTGTTGGACAGCGCACGAAGAATCTGCACCTCCGTATCCTCTTTAAGAGGCATAAGATTGAGTATAAGTATCTCCAATGGTCTTATATTTTGTGAGATTGCCCTTTCCTCATCCATAACAAATATATTTTCATTCTCAAGTACTGCCTTGGCAGGCAGATTGTTTTGTGTTCTGATTGGCATCTCTAGTCCCTCCCGATAAGCTTAAGGAAATCCTCCTCGGAAATGACCGGTATTCCAAGCTCCTTAGCTTTTTTATTTTTGGATGATGAACTTGTCACATCATTATTTATAAGATAATCTGTTTTGGAAGATACACTTCCCACAGTTTTGCCCCCCATGGACTCAATGAGTGTCTTCAGTTCATCTCTATTGGCAAAATAATCAACACTTCCTGTAATTACAAAGCTTTTACCTGCAATAGGCGAAGAAGTGTCCCTGACCTCTTTCTCAAGATTAAGCTCTTTAAGAAGCTCATAAAATTCTTTCTTATTGGCTTCATCCTTAAAATAACCCGAAAAAGCCTCGGCTAAAACCGTTCCTATTCCTTCTATGGCTGTAAGCTCTTCCACAGAAATACCGGTAACTGCATCCGGGTTATCGTCACAGCTTCTGCATATGAGCCTTGCATTGGCAAGTCCTATCCCTGCAATTCCAAGTCCGTATATGACTCTCGCAAGTGAAGTCGTTCTGGAGTTCTCCACAGAATTAATTATATTCTCATAGGATTTCTCTCCAAAGCCTTCCATATCCACTATCTCATTCCGGTATCTGTCAAGATGATATAAATCAGTATAGTTCTTTATAAAGCCCCGGTCAATAAATTTTTCCAATGTCTGTGAAGATATTCCGTCAATATTGACTGCATTGCGTGCCACAAAGTGCTCAAAGCTTTTTATGTGTTTTGCCTGACATGCAGGGTTGGTACAATAAAGAGCCTTTGCGTCATTAGCCTGCCTTATTTCTGTTTTTCCTCCGCATACGGGACATGTATCGGGTATCTTAAGAGTATTACTGCCTGTAATATTCTCGGCTATCTGGGGAATAATCATATTCGCCTTATACACTGTAATCTCATCCCCGATTCCAAGCCTGAGCTCCTGAACGATACTGACGTTATGAACACTTGCCCTTGACACCGTGGTTCCCTCAAGCTCAACGGGTTCAAATACCGCAACAGGATTAATCAATCCGGTTCTTGAAGCCGACCACTCCACATCGGTAAGTCTTGTAACCGCAGTTTCATCAGCCCATTTGAACGCTATGGAATTGTGCGGAAATTTGGCCGTTGCTCCAAGTGACTCACCATAAGCTATATCATCATACGAAAGCACAAGTCCGTCTGACGGAAAATCATTGTCTGTTATGGCCTCGGAAAAATATTTAACAGCTTCTGCCATATTGTTTTCATCCACAAGTCTGTACTCTACCACCTGAAATCCCTGAGCCTTAAGCCACTCAAACTGGGCGGCTATCGAATTGCCAAAATCCACACCGTCTGCTTTGATAAGCGCAAAAGCAATAAACCGTACATTCCTTTTGGCAGTCACCTCATTATTAAGCTGCCTTACGGAGCCGCTGCACAAATTACGTGGATTTTTGTATTTATCCCGGTCATTTTCTATATGTGAATTAATTCGTTCAAAATCCGAATAGGTAATTATAGCTTCACCTCTGATTACCAGTTCTCCCCTATACGGTATCTCCATAGGGAGATTGACAAACACCTTCGCGTTAGGAGTTATAACCTCTCCCACATTACCGTTGCCTCTTGTAACCGCTTTCTCAAGCCTGCCGCCCCTGTATGTCAGCACAACCGTAAGTCCGTCAAGCTTCCATGACAAAAGTGAAGTATGAGCCCCTGCAAACGCCGCCAGTTCATCTATTGATTTGGTCTTGTCAAGACTGAGCATAGGCTTTTCATGTTCTTCCTTAGGAAGCTCGCTTAGCGTCTCATAGCCAACACGGTTGGTAGGGCTTCCAGCCAGCACAATCCCAGTATCCTTCTCAAGGGCCATAAGCTCATCATACAGCTTATCATACTCATAGTTGCTCATAATCTCATCCGTCCCGGAATAATACACCTTTGCGGCCTCGTTAAGCTTATTTACCAATTCTTTAATTCTATCTGATTTATTCATTGTCTTCCTTCAATCCATTCTTTAAAATACTGACCTCATCAGCAGTAAGCTTTCGTATACTGCCACTTTTAAGATTTCCAAGTGTGATATTCTTTATCCGTACTCTCCTAAGCCTTATAACCTTATATCCGAAATATCCGCACATTCGTCTTATCTGCCTGTTAAGTCCTTGAATAAGGATTATGGAAAAGGTGTCATCTGTGATATATTTTGTCATGCATGGGGCAGTGACCACCTTTTTGCCTGTGGCTTTATTGGTAATAGGAACGCCCCGTTCCATCCTGCATAAAAAATCACTGCTGACATTCTTATCAACAGTAACTATATACTCTTTCTCATGACCTTCCGACGCTTTAAGCAGTCTGTTCATCAGTTCACCGTCATTAGTAAGCAGCATAAGACCCTCCGAATCCTTATCCAGCCTGCCCACAGGATACAGTCTTAATCCGTCAGGCACAAAGCAGCCTATTCCTTTTCCCTGACTGTCTGATAACGAGCTCACATAGCCTACAGGTTTATTGAGGGCATATACCGAATATCTCTCTATCGGTTTTACCAAATTACCGTCAATAGTGACACGTTGGCCTTCATACACAGGAGTTCCCGTGACCGCTGCCACACCGTCAACCTCCACACGACCTGCCGCCACAAGGCGGTCTGCTTCTCTTCTTGAGCAAAAGCCTGTGTTGCTTATATATTTATTTATTCTGATTGATTTATCCGTACACATATTATGTATTTTAGCAGAATTTTTTGAATATGTAAAATAAAGAATAAAGTGATTGATAAATTGCGGTATTTGGTGTATTATTATTGGGCGAACTTAATTTTGCACTTGTAGCTCAGTGGATAGAGCACCGGTTTCCGGAGCCGGGTTGTCGGGGGTTCGATTCCCTCCAGGTGCATTATACACATACAGTGTCAAGGAATGTAAATATTGTTGTTCCATTATCTATATCAGATTACAGCACAGTATTCACCAACCTATTCTACTTCATAAAGTCTTTATATTTGGTAAGAACTTCCTGCGGTTCGCCCAGCATCTTGATTTCCCCGTCATGCATCCACATTACTCTGGTACACAGTTCCTGCAAAGTAGTTATACTATGTGAGACAATGACAACAGTGCGGTCATCATCATTAATCAGCTGCTTCATCTTGGCCAGACTTTTTTTTCTGAAATGCTCATCACCGACACTTAACACCTCATCAATCAACATAATTTCCGTTTCAAGAATAGCAGTTACGGAAAAAGCAAGTTTGGAATACATACCACTGGAATATGTCCTTACAGGTTTATCAATAAAATCTCCCAATTCCGAAAATTCTATAATTTCTTCCATCTTATCAAGTATATATTCTCTGGGAAATCCCAACAACATACCTGACAAAACAATATTTTCCCTGCCTGATACGCTTTTGTTAAATCCAACGCCTATGGACAGCAGTGATACTGTATGGCCATGAAGGTCTATATACCCTTCATTTGGAGAAAAAATGCCCGCTATGGCATTAAGCATCGTGGATTTACCGCTTCCGTTTTTGCCTATAATCCCCCATATTTCACCTTTGGGTATGGAAAAACTGACATGTTTAACCGCTTTAAAATCTTCCTTCTTGCTCCTTTTTCCCCGAAGCAGCATCTGCTTGATGGAATAAGAACCGATTGTCTTATAATTTATACATAAGTCTTTTACTTCAATCGCAATTTCGCTCATTAAATCACCTTTACATAACTGTTTTCATTCTTGTAAATCAGTCTGATTCCCAGTGCCGAAAATACAAGTCCTATAGCCATCCACAGAAAAACAAACCGTACATCCGGCATTTCACCATACATCAATGCGTTTCTGGTTGCCGTTATAACACTTGCCATGGGATTGCAATGTCCTATCAGCATAGCTGCCGTCTTTCCCAATGTGTTTGTAACCTTATCAGTAAGATTATAAAAAACACCTGTCAGATAAAACAGTATTCTCAGAAAAATTCTGGTTACATTAGCTAAATCATCAACATACACTCCAAAATGCATCAAAAAGGTGCATATTGCAAATGTAAAGCAGAACATGGTAAATATAATCGGAATCAGCCACAATGCATTCCATGTAAGGGAAACTCCCGTAAAAAGAATCATACCAAATAATATCACCATTGCTACAAGCAGCTTGAATGCATTTACATACATTTTTACAAAAATCAGTGTATACTTGGGAATATATACTTTAGATACAATAGCCTTATTACTGCGTACCAGCTTTACACTGGATGTCAGCATCCTGTTGAAAAAATCCCAAAGTGTAATACCTATATATACAAATATCTGAATATGGTCTATCTTTGAGCCGAATAAAAAACCGAAAACAAAAGAATAAATAAACATAAAGCAGATAGGTTCAATAATCCACCACAGCCAGTTCAAATATGAATTGGCAACTTCAGCCTTCAGCTCTGATTTTCCGGCATAAATCACATACCGGTAATATTTTTTAATATCGCTTATAAACTTCTTCATAATTCCTGTATGGTTCCTTATAATTGATTAGGGCATAATAAAATACGGATTTACAATATAATAGCTTCTCCGCCTTGTAATAATTCTATCCGTTATGATTAAACAGCTTTTATATGTTTCTGATTCAAAGTCATTCAGAATATACAAATGCCAAAAATACCCATTGGTTTATAATGATTCATTCTAGCACAATAGAAAAAATATGTCCACAATTTGTTAAAACACTTTTGTGTTTATATACAATAAAGAACCGGGTGACATATTATGCCGCCCGGTTTTCCAACATGGGAACAATGATGTTCCCATGTGCTTATTTTATTCAAATTACTGCGTTTGAGCTGTTTTTTTCTTTTTTGACATACATACAATAACAATTCCGCTCATCAAAAGCACAATTCCCCATACTTCCGGTATGGCTTCGCCTGTTGCCGGGGTATCCGCTTCGTCCGGAGTGTCAATAGTATCTTCTTTCAAGAACAGTGCTGCCATGTCGCTCCATCTCATTGTGCAGCCTGCTCTGTCATACCAGTCTCCCGCATCCCACAGATACGGTGCAAACCCATATTCATCGCAAAGCTCAAGAAGATATGAAATAAACTCTGTATCTCCAGCCTTACGATTATAATTTCCGTCAGATACATACTGAGGAAGAACACTGTACTCGCCGATAATAACTCCATAGCCCGCTTCCGTAAACTTCTTAAGCTTCTCAAGATTAGTCTTCATAGCTGCCTTATCGGAAGCATCTCCCCAGCTTTCCTGATATCCGTATCCTTCGTCCTCATAAAGTCCCACATATATCCAAGGGGTATAATAATGTACAGATACCATAAGATGATTATCAATTGTATCCGTAGGCATAACAAATTCTGTTGAACAGGTTTTATCAATATCGGTATTATATCCTGCTATAAGCAGGTATCTTCTGTCATTGTTGCCGCCTGATGCTCTTACCAGGTTGACAAATTCCTGATTTATCTGATTTACAAGTGTATAGCTGAAAACAAGCTCCTCGTTGGCAGATTCAAAAACAAGCTTCTCAGAATAATCCTTATAATGCTCTGCAATCTGGGTCCACATCGCCTTATAACGCGCCATTGCACCGGATTCATCTGTTTCAAACTGATCCCACCAGCCGTTGTCCCAATGTATATTCACTATGACATACATATCATTGTTAAGAGCATATTCTATAATCTCGTCAACTCTGTCAAAAAGAGCAGAATCTATGGTGTATGTGCCATCTGACGATATCATATTGGACCATGAAACAGGGATTCTTATAGAATCAAAGCCTGCATTCTTAATGCCTGTTATCATTGCCTGGGTTGTCACCGGCTGTCCCCATGCTGTCTCAAAATCCTTTACCGTAGGATTTGCTGTCCATGTGTTGATTGCTTCCATGGTATTGCCCAGATTCCAGCCATTACCCATATCCTCGGTAATTTCAATGGCTGTTCTTGTAAATTCTTCATTAGCCGCTGCATTCACTGTTACAAGGTCTTTTCCAGATACCACAGTAACAACAGCCATAATCACCGCCGCAAATAACGCTGCTGCTGACATGACCTTATTGCGCATAAAAGTACCTCCTCTGTTTTTTCTCATATTGCCCTCCTGTTTTACATTATATATGGTAATTATACCATTATTTTGTCCAACATGCAATCTCTTTTACTGCAGCTTGCACAAAACTTTTTCCTCACATACATTTACAAGGATTACATCCGGTCCTACCTTGCATATACATTCATAGGGTATTATGTACTCGTTCTCTCTGCCGAAAAAACTGAACATTTTAGCCGGTCCCGGTACTATTATCGAAAGTATTCTTCCGGTATATATGTCCATATCAATATCCACCACAAACCCTAGTATTTTGCAATCATTGGAATTGATAACTTCCTTATTCCTCAAATCACATATTCTCATACAAACACCACCTGCTGGGATTATAATCCAGATTATATTATTATATGCAAAAAAGGAGAATGTTGCCATTCTCCTTAGATTTCACTCCTCATCCGATGCATATATAAGCCTGTATAATTTGTCTATGTAGAAATTAAAATCAATTCCTATGCTTGAATCTCCGTTAATAGTAAGATATTTGAAATCCTCATCAGGAATACCCCATGATATTATATCATATTGCCCCATGTCGGGAAGAACTGCTATCAGTTCCAGAAATTCTCCGGTAGGTATATTGGTTGTTACCTGCGGCAGTATAGTATCCAAAAGCTCTATAAGTGTGGAAGGCGATATGCTTTTAAGCTTATCAAAAAGAAGATTCACCACTTTCCGCTGTCTTTCCGTCCTTGTAAAATCCCCATTGCCCACATACCTGAATCTTGAGTATGCCAATGCCTGCTTTCCGCTCAAATGCTGGTATGAGCCGTCTGCATAATCCAGATAGCCGTCATCCTCAGGCTCCCCCAAAAGAAGGTTGCTGGCATGTATGTACTGATTAAGCCAATACAATTCATCCTCCTGAACATCAACATCCAGCCCTCCAAGTATATCCACTATATCAATGAATGAATAAAAATCCACTGCAATGTATCTGTCTATTTCTATGGAAAAATTATATTTTAGTGTATCCAAAAGAAGCTCAATACCGCCATATGCATATGCTGCATTGATTTTGGTGTATCCCTTTTCAGGAACATACACATACAAATCCCTCAAAAATGAAGTAGCTACAATTCGCTTCTCCGTTTTATTAATGGAAATCAGCATCATTGTGTCTGAACGCCCGATTCCGTCTGACTCTCTGGTATCCGAACCTACAAGCAGAATATTGTAAACATCACCGATGGGCTCATAGTCATCCTTAACATTTTCAAGAGCCTGCTGGGCAAGACTCATATACTCATCTATCTCTTCTTCGGAAGAATCACTGCTTGTCTCCTCCTCAGGATTGGTCACATCATCCACAAATGTAACTGTTTCAGCCAATATTGTGTAATTCTCATTGAGAGGAACATAGTTCATCTTATGTATATAGTGGATAATCACTCCCACTGCCGCCACTGCCATAAGAAGTATTACTCCCACTATGGCAGATACGATTATTATAGGTTTTTTGCTTTTTTTCTTCTTATCGGATGTATTTCCCATCTTATCTTAACTCCATAATCCGTCGGGATATACACCATCACTGATAAGTTTCTTTATAGAAGCAACCACCTCCGGCTTATCCTCCTTGTATGTCACTCCAAACCATTTACCGTTAGTTTCCAACACCTTAACCTCTGCCAGTTTTTCCTGTATAAGCTCGTCAATGACCATAGGAAGATAAAATTCCTTCTTAATATCACCATTGAGATTTCCGAGAAAATCCTCAAATTTGGGTTCCAGTTCTCCAAAAAATTCAGGCGTCAATCCCCACATATTCATTGATACGCTCGTATCCTTTGTGGCTTCTATATCCGCTCCGTTATCATCAAATGTAATCCTGCCGTCAACACACCTGATTCCTGTTGTTTCACGTACCGTTTCCAACATTCCTGATGGATTGGTGACACATATGCCGCGGGTTACTGCCCCGTTATCACTTAATGTGTTTCCCAGCTTAAAACCCGCCATACAGAAGTTATATCTGCCTCCGGAATGTGTAGGTGCGACAAGTTCGTCATGTATAAGCTTAAATGCCTCCGCTCCGTAAAAATCATCGGCATTTATTACCGCAAAGGGTTCCTTTACCAAATCTCTGCACATAAGCACCGCATGACCGGTTCCCCATGGCTTAATTCTTCCCTCCGGCACACTGAACTGCTCCGGAATTGCGTCAATATCCTGATATACATAACTTACGTCTATAACCGATGCTATTCTGTCTCCGACAATTTCCTTAAAATCCTTTTCAATATCCCTTCGTATAATAAAAACAATCTTGTTAAAGCCTGCCTTCTTAGCGTCATAAATGGAATAATCCATTATAATCTCACCGTTTGGTCCCATTTTCTCAAGCTGCTTAATCCCGCCCCCAAAGCGGCTTCCGATACCGGCAGCCATTATTACAAGTGTAGTATCCATAGCAAACCTCCATAAATAGTTTTAACTTCCATATATCGTATCTATCAACAGCTCCACATTCTGCTTAAGATCCGGAATCAGCACATCAAGTCCGTTAATATAACTTGGTGTACTGGCATTATCAAAAGGCACCCTTGATGACACCACTTCATAATTGAGATATTTAGGTGCGCTGCTGACCAAGTCCCATATCTCCTCAGAATTCATATTGGTGGTAAGATTAGGAAGGGCATTATCGGCAAAATTTGTCAGCTCACTTATACTCATGGATTTACATTTGGTCACAAGCTGGCTTATTATTTTTCTCTGCCTGTTGGTACGCTCATAGTCAGCATTGCCTACATATCTTATTCTTGCATAAGCAACCGCCTGCATTCCGTTAAGATGTACCATGCCGCTCTGGGTTATGTAGTAATTTTGCGGATTCTCTCCGGTATATTTACACATATCGGTTATGTACTGGTTAGCTACCGGAAGTTCTTCCGGTATTAACTCCATATCAATACCTCCTGCCGCATCTATTATATCCATAAGCCCGTAAAAATCCACCCTGAAATATTGATCCACATTTACTTTAAAATTACCGGAGATAGTAGAGCAAAGCAGTTCTCCGCCTCCGTATGCATGAGCGGAATTCAGTTTATTACACTGATCAACCTGAGGAATATATACATACATATCTCTCATAAAGCTGGTCATTATTATTTTATTGGTCTTGCTGTTAATCGATATAAGGATAATCGAATCGGCATTGCCGTTCCAGCTGTCAGTCACTCTCACGTCCGTTCCGATTAACAAAATATTCTTAACGTAATTGTCTGATATTTCTTCCACGTTCTCAAAAAAGGTCTTAGCATCTGCATCTATAAGGCTGCGCTCCACATCATCTATATTGTCCTGATCAGGTACGGGAGCATCAGTCTCAAAGGTAACGTTTTCATCAATTGTGTATCCCTCGTTACTCTCATAGTTAATCTTCTCAATAAATCTTGACTTGATATAATGCTTTCCCACAAAAAAAGCCGCAATCACAATAACTGCCAATATTGCCAGTATTATCACAATCACCTTAAATTTATTCCGTGATTTAGGCTTATCCTCGTAAATTACTTCTTCTTCGATTTCCTCTTCAGGTTCCTCTTTTGCAATCTCTTTTTTCACGTTATATCCCTCAGCTTTTCGTTTCCGGATTCTGTCATATTAAAGTATACCATAGCTTTTACCCTGTAACAAGTTACATTTATGTTACATTATCTGCACTACATTATCTGCACATCAAGGCTGTCTTTCTCTTTGTTAAGCCGTTCCTGCCTCCACCGTACAATTTTGGCTTTATTGTCTGTACATCTTCTGAAAAGAGAAAATACCTGCTTAATGTACTGAAGTGTAACTTTAGTGTCAAGCTTTGAATCACCTGCGGCTCTCTCCCCAAATGAATAAGGTATTTCAATTATTTTATTATATTTACACGCTGCCAGCATCTCAATCATTATCTTCCACCCTACCGGTTTAAGGACTGCTCCCTGCAAAATCCCGCTTTTAAACATATACACACCGCCGGTGGGGTCTGATATATGCCTCAGACATGGAAGCACAATTTTACCTATGTATCTGGCCGTAGCAGAAACGGATTTTCTCCACAAATTCAGACCTCCGTCACTGCCTCCCGGTATAAATCTGCTTGGAATACATATATCCGCCCCACGTCTCATCGCACAGTACATGTCCTTAAGCAGCATTGGGGGATGTTGAAAGTCAGCGTCCATAACCGCTATATAATCGCCTGTGGCAAGAGAAAAACCTCTGATTACTGCACCGGCAAGTCCATCGCCTTTGTCACGGTGTTCACCGGTTACATTTAACTCAGGATGTCCAATGGAAATACTCTCTATACAATCCCATGTTGAATCCGTACTATCATCCACAAACACTATTTCATATGGTATTCCCTTTAAAGCGCTATTAATCTCATGGACCAGATTTTTAATATTATCTTCCTCATTGCGTGTAGGTATAACTATAGATATTTTTTTTAGTTTCATATTACAAATATTTCTCCATATCATTTTGTGATAACTTTTCAGTAATAGCCTGTATACTGCCGCTTGAATCATTTTTGCAGACCAAAAGCGCATCCCTTGTATCTACAATGACAACATCCTGCATACCGCTGACGGCTACAAGTCTGTCCGACGCTTTAACCACACAATTTTTACAGTTATCGGCAATCACATTGCCTTCTATATAATTATTATTACAGTCGGTTATACCGATTCTGCCTAGGGCTGAAAAACTCCCCGCATCATCCCATCCGAAATCACCTATTGCCGTACGGATTATCTGTGATTTTTCCAGAATTGCCTTGTCAACCGAAACCGGATTTATGGCGGCAAAGACAGCTCTGTTCCCATCAGGAAAACCGTCCGCATATAGCCTGAGCTGTTTCAAAAGCGCAGCTGCATATTTTTCATACTCACCGATTATCGTTGAAGCTTTCCACACAAACATACCACTGTTCCAAAGATAATCCTTACTTCTGACAAACTGCATTGCCCTTTCTTTATCCGGTTTCTCAACAAATGATTTAACTGAATATGTTCCAAACTCATCACAATCGTCATGGTAATTTATATATCCGTAACCGGTTTCAGGATAATTAGGTCTGACACCTATTGTAATAAGATATTCTTTTGCTGTTGCTGCTTTTATGGCATTGTGTAATATATCATGAAATATCTCTTCACACCGTATTACATGGTCGGACGGAAGCACTACCATTACGGCATCATTATATTTTTTTATAATCTTTATTGCAGCAAAGCCTATACATGGCGCCGTATTCCGTCCCACAGGCTCACACAGCACATTTTCACGGGGTATATAGGACAGCTGCTCATATACATAATGTACATATTCCTCATTGGTAATGATATAAATATCCTCTGCAGCGGCAACAGCACTGACTCTTGCCGCTGTCCGCTGAAGCATTGACATATCATCACCTGCCAGACTTAAAAACTGCTTTGGTTTATTTTTTCTGCTTACGGGCCAGAATCTTTTACCCTGTCCGCCGGCCATAATTAATGCCACTGTTTTCATAATGCGTATTCCCGTCCGTGTAAGTATTTCAACACATCTTTCTTTTTTCAACTTTCTGAATATAATAATCTCTCAGCTTCTCTATTGCCTTCTTCTCTATACGGCTGACATAGCTTCTGCTTATTGAAAGCTCCTCTGCCAATTCACGCTGGGTAGTTTCTTTACCGTTATACAAGCCGTACCGCCTGACTATTATATTTTTTTCTCTGGGCGTAAGAGCCTTCTCTATTGCCTCGCTTAATATTTCAAGGTCACATTTTAGTATATAACTGTCAAGAAAATCCTTCTCATTAGTCTCAACCACATCTATAATACTTATCTCATTGCCTTCCTTGTCTGTTCCGATAGGCTCCTGTAATGAGACTTCGTGGCTTCTTTTTTTATCTCCCCGGAACGCCATCAAAAGCTCGTTGTCTATACATTTGGCAGCATAGGTGGCAAGCCTGCTTCCCTTGGTCATATCAAAGGTTTTCACTGCTTTTATCAGTCCTATGGTTCCTATGGAAATAAGCTCAGAGTATTCCCAGTCGGACAGGCTGTAATGCTTAACCATATGTGCCACAAGCCGCATATTCCTTACAATCAGGACTTCCCCCGCTTTTTCATCACCTTCGTGATATTTTTTCAGATATTCCCTCTCCTCCTTGGCAGACAATGGTTCTTCAAATGTCTTCAAAGCTTCCCAACCTACGAAATATGCAATTAATACATATTATGCCGGTTGGCTTTTCTTCGTGCCTGTCACATCTAAAAAAGCCGGAGAGCGGTTCTCTGCCATATTATTCCTGTCTTCTTAAAATGCTGTATTTCCCCGTAAAAACAGGATTGTTTTCTGCGTCAGTAAGCTTAAAGTACACCTTCTGCTTAGGATGAGGTGCGCTTTTGGCGGCATTGCCCTCTTCATCCGATATTGCCGCCACCACTGCCGCAATATTGGCTCCGTCAGGTTCCATAACCTCTATATGTTCTCCCACGGAAAACTTATTACGCTGTCGGACATACATACCTTTTTCGTCTGCATCCACAATTCCCAGATAGGTATATTCTTTAATATAGGTGTTGTTATCATATATCTGAGTCTCTTCATTAGGTTTGCCAAAGAAAAATCCTGTCGTGTATTTTCTGTAAGTACACTTGGCAATTTCCGCCTTATAAAAAGGTATGCGGCTTCTATAATAATCCTCGTCCCTGATATAGTCATCAATTGCCAATCTGTAAGTTCTGGCAACCGTTGCAACATAAAGCGCTGTTTTCATCCTGCCTTCAACCTTAAAGCTGTTGATACCAGCCTCCACAAGCTCGGGTATATGCTCAATCATACATAAGTCCTTGGAGTTGAAAATATATGTTCCCCTGTCATTCTCAAACACAGGCATATACTCGCCCGGTCTTGACTCCTCAACAAGATGGTACTGCCACCTGCAGGGATGTGTGCAGGCGCCTTTATTGGCATCCC
The DNA here is from genome assembly GCA_964414835.1 of uncultured Butyrivibrio sp. GTDB lineage: Bacteria > Bacillota > Clostridia > Lachnospirales > Lachnospiraceae > Eshraghiella. Next base: position 122,830 of record CAYPWY010000001.1, read on the forward strand.
TTCCTGCCATAAAGCTTGAGAGCAGACATCTTCCGGAATAGGAGATGCACATGGCACCATGGATAAATGTCTCTATTTCCAAGTCCTCCGGTATGTTTTCCCTAATCTGCCTTATCTCGTTAAGTGACAGTTCTCTGGCAGTTACAACTCTTGAAGCTCCCAGCTTATGCCAGAAATTATATGTTCCGTAATTGGTATTGTTGGCCTGTGTGCTTATGTGAATATCTATATTGGGAACGGTTTCCCTTGCAATGGTAAAAAGTCCCGGGTCTGAAATAATAAGAGCATCTGGATGAACTTTTTCGTCAAGCTCCTTAAAATATTCCTTTGCACCATCCAAATCATAATTATGGGCAAGAATATTGGCGGTGACATATACCTTCACATTGTGTTCATGGGCAAAAATCACCCCCTCCGCCATCTCATCTATAGTAAAATTTTTAGCCTTGGCACGCAGTCCGAATGCTTCTCCGCCTATATAGACCGCATCAGCGCCGTAAATGACCGCAACCTTTAATACCTCAAGGGAGCTTGCCGGTATCAGAAGTTCTATATCATTTCTTGTTATTTTCTCCTTAGACATATCATTCTCCATTATTATTTTCTGACGCTGAGTGTTATTCCATCGCCGACAGGTATAATTGAAGTTTCCAATTCCTCACTGTGAGTTACGGCATAAATGTATTCTCTCATTCTCTCGTATATTGTACGGTTGCGCCTTGCAACTCCGTATTTAGGTTCGATAATCTCACCCTCCTGAAGCACATTATCCGTTATAAGAATGCCTCCTGTTTTGAGCAGGCGTAAAACATCCGGAAGTATTGTAATGTACTGCGCCTTTGCCGCATCCATAAAAATCATATCATAAGGTTCTTCAAGTGTCCTGAGAACCTTTGCCGCATCTCCTTCAATAAGTGTAATCATATGGGATTTGCCCGCCCTGACAAAATTCTCTCTGGCAATAGGTATTCTCTTGTCATAATTCTCTATGGTGGTTATTGTGGCATCATCGGAAATGTTTTCACTGATAAATATGGCCGAATAGCCTACCGCCGTTCCAATCTCAAGTATTCTGTTAGGCTTAGTAATTGTAAGCATAGTTCTGAGAAATGCTTCCATCTCCTTGCGTATGATGGGAACTCCCCCGTCTTTTGCTTCTTTTTCTATAGTATTGCAAATAGGGCTGTTGCCCTTATCAAAAGAATTGATAAAGGAAACCACCCTTTCATTAACAATGCCCTGCATAACATTCCTCCATTCAGCTCTCCGGTATGACAGATATTGCTGCAAGTATCTCCGAAGGCTTCATTGAATTATTCAGAGTATATGTTCCCGGAACAAATTTATTATAATAGTCTGACAGTCTTGCCTGCACCAAAAAAACCTTGGTATCGCTAATCAATCCGTTTTCTTTGAGAATATCCGCCACCTGACTTACCGTATAATCCTGTGGTATTACAACCTCTACCTCAACAGCATTGTTTTCAGAAGCCATAGCCTTCTCATTAAACACATCCGACCCAAAATCGTACATTGTCCTTCCCACAAAATACAACAGCATTGCTATAAGGACAAAAATCAATGTCCGGCATGAAACCGACAATATTGTTCCTGCTAACTTCCTGCCTTCCATAGTACACCTCCCTGATGCACAGCTTATCAATTCAGAAATTCATAGTCGAAGTCTATTCCCGATATGATATTTCTGTTAATATCCTGCATAAGCCTTCCAAGCATTACTTCCGCATCCAAAAATCTGTTTACCAACGGATTGGCGCGAAAGCTTTTGGATGTATCTGACAATGTCCGGTATTCTTCATATGACATTCTGCCGTCACTTCCGTTCTGAAGCATAAAATTCTGTCTTCGCAATGAATTAACCTGCTCGTATAGTTCAGGCTGTTTCTTAAGCTCCTCCAAGGTCTCCCTGTAAGCAATGTATTCCTCGCTTCTGATAATTGCCTGTGAAAGCATCCGGGCTATCTTATCCGTTTCTCTTTCTTCTATCTGAATGTATCCGTCATTCATAATTCACCTCCGTAAATGCTTACGAAACCTCCATAATAATCGGAAGTATCATAGGTGTACGTTTCATCTTTTTCCAAATGTAATCACTGAGACTATCCTTGATTACGCTTTTAATCCTTGACCAGTCTGCAGTGTTTCCGCCGTCAAGATAACGCATAACAGCTTCATATACCACTGTCGTAGCATCATCTATAAGTATTTCCGATTCTCTGACATATACAAAGCCTCTCGTAACAATATCCGGTCCTGCAAGCAGTTGTCCGGTATACTGGTCAAGTGTCAGAACAACTATGATAATACCATTCTCTGCCAAAGTCTGCCTGTCACGTAATACTATATTGCCCACATCTCCGACTCCCAGTCCGTCAACCATAAGGCTTCCGCAAGGAACCGTTCCGGTCTTGCACGCCTTTTCATGGGTAAGCTCAAGCACATCTCCCGATGAAAGTATAAAAATATTTTCCTTAGGTATTCCCATGCTCTCGGCTAATTCCGCATGGCGTACAAGATGTCTGTACTCGCCATGTACAGGAACCGCATATTGAGGTTTGAGTATTGAATATATCAGCTTGATTTCCTCTTGTGATGCATGTCCTGATACGTGTGTATCCTGAAAAATCACCTTGGCGCCTTTCATTGAAAGTTCATTGATAACACGTGCAACTGATTTTTCATTGCCCGGAATAGGTGTGGCGCTGACAATAATCACATCTCCCGGCTTAATTGTAACCTTCTTATGGATAGACGCTGCCATTCTTGAAAGCGCCGCCATTGATTCCCCTTGGCTTCCAGTAGTTATTATTGTCACCCTGTCATCAGGATAATGTTTAATCTCCTCAGTGTCAATAAGCGTTCCCTCAGGTATTTTTATATAACCAAGCTCTGACGCAACATTCATTATATTAACCATGCTTCTTCCCTCTACGGCAACCTTTCGGCCGTGGGCACAGGAAGCATTAATAATCTGCTGCACCCTGTCGACATTGGATGCAAAGGTAGCAACAATAATCCTGCTTTTTTTGTTCTCCTCAAATATAGTCTCAAAGGTCTTACCCACTGTCTTCTCTGACATAGTGTAACCCGGACGCATAACATTGGTGCTGTCGCACAAAAGAGCAAGCACTCCTTTTTTCCCGATTTCTCCAAAACGCTGCAAATCAATAGGCTCACCAAACACGGGAGTGTAGTCAACCTTAAAATCCCCGGTATGGAAGATTATACCGGCAGGAGTGTGGATTGCAAGCGCACAGGAATCCGCTATACTGTGATTGGTTCTTATAAACTCCACTCTGAACTTATCAAGAATTATACTCTGTCCGTATGATACTATTTTTCTCTTGGTAGTCCCCAAAAGATTATGCTCACGGAATTTAGTCTCTATAATTCCCATAGTCAGCTTAGTGGCATATATTGGCTTATTAACCTCCTTGATTACATACGGAAAAGCTCCGATATGGTCCTCATGTCCGTGGGTTACCACAAAACCCCTGACTTTATCTATATTTTCCTTCAAAAATGTCACATCTGGTATTACAAGGTCAATTCCAAGCATATCATCATCAGGAAATGACAAACCGCAATCCACAACAATAATACTGTCTTCATACATAAAGGCAGTCATATTCATACCAATCTGTTCAAGACCTCCCAAAGGAATAATCTTGACACTGCTGCTGTTTTCTGTTTTCTGCAAAATAATATTTCCTCCTAAACTATATCCGTATCATCTAACAGTTCTGAAAAAATAGCCGCAAGAGCATCAAGCTCGTTATCTTCCTCTACGAACTCATATACCGCCTGTGTCTCATCACTGCCGGATACGTCTTTTAATATATAAGCTTCCGCTTCTTCATCCTCTGTCTCGGTGACAAGGATGTAATCATTACCATTCATTCTGGTCTGTTCTACAACGTAAAACTCTACCTGTTCTCCGTCCTCTGCTGTAATTATTATTTTATCCACTAATTAAGTCTCCTAAACTTGGCTTTTTATAGCTGAATTATCCAAATATCCCCGCAAAATAAATTCCGCCGCAATCATATCGACATAATCCTTACGGTTCTCACGCCGTATTCCCGCTTCCATCATAGCCCGGTCTGCTGCCACAGTGGTAAGCCTTTCATCCCACATAATCACTTCAAGACCTGTACGCCTTTCAAGCATAGCCTTAAATTCCATGGTCTTGGCAGCCCGTTCCCCGCAGGTGTCATTCATATTCTTGGGCAGACCAAGCACAATCCGCTCCACATTGTATTCTGCAATTATCTGCTCAATTCTGGCAAGTGTCTGCCTTAGCTTATTCTCACTTTGCCTGCGGATTATCTCAACACCTTGTGCGGTTATGCCTAATGGGTCACTGACAGCAACTCCCACTGTTTTGCTGCCGAAATCCAATCCCAGTATTCTCATTACAGTCCCTTGGCCTCAATATAAAACTTGAGCATCTCCTCCACAAGCTCATCGCGCTCAGCTTTCATAATAAGGCTTCTGGCATTACGATGGCTGGTAATGTATGTAGGGTCTCCTGACATAATATATCCTACAATCTGGTTAACCGCATTATATCCCTTGTCCGTAAGCGCTTCATATACCTGCTCAAGAATTTCTGAAATCTGTATAGTAGGCTCCTGCTGAACCTTAAAAAATTGTGTATTACTTAATTCTGCCATATCACACGACCTTTCATCCACCATGACATACTGTGGACAACTCTTTCCTTTATATATAATAATATAAAAATCAGTTTTCGGCAACACCAATTACCAAATCTTTTTCCAGAAGTTGGACTATCTTAACACTGACAATGGAATTTGCTGTTATATTTTCAATGTTGTCAACAGGTATTGCTGTTTTTACATAGGTATCGGTGAAGCCTGTCATATAATCCTTTCCGTTTACTGAAACGATTTCCTCAGTGAGAACCTTAACCCTTCTGCCTATATATCCACGTCTGTATTCCTCTGAAAGTCTGCGGTCAAGTTCAAGAAGCTCATCACTTCTTATACTTTTAACTTCCTCGCTTACCTGCTCAGGCATTTTGTCGGCTGCCGTACCTTTACGCCTTGAATATTTAAAAACATGAAGCTCATAGAATCTAATCTTTTCAAGATATGCCTTGGTAATCTCAAACTCTTGTTCCGTTTCACCGGGGAACCCGACTATGACATCCGTTGTAATTGCAGGATTGTCAAAATGTCTTCTGAGAATATCCACCCCTTTCATAAACTCATGGGCTGTATATCTGCGGTTCATTCTTTTTAAGGTGGCATCGCAGCCGCTTTGCAGTGAAAGGTGGAAATGGGGACATATCTTTTCACACTTTGACAGTCTTTCAACAAATTCTTCTGTAACTATAAGCGGCTCCAAAGACCCTAATCTTATGCGCTCTATTCCACTTATAGTATTGACCGTCTCTATGATTTCTATAAGACTTGTTGCATTGGGATTGTCATCAAGCCCATACGAGGACAGATGTATTCCGGTCAGTACAACCTCCTTGCATCCGCCTTGTGCAAGCTTTTCTATTTCTTCATATATATCTTCCTTGTCACGGCTTCTTATCCTTCCCCTGACATACGGAATTATACAGTACGCACAGAACCTGTTGCAGCCATCCTGTATTTTCACATAAGCTCTTGTGTGTTCTGACGGACTTGTCATTAGCATCTTGTCAAAACCTGTTGCGGCACCTATTGCTTCCGGCTTTGACTGCTCTTTTATATCATCAAAATAACTCCTTAAAATATCAATAAGATGACTCTTTTCATTGTTGCCGATGACCACATCAACATCCTTATCCACAAAATCTCCTGCCGCCTCCACGTAACAGCCTGTTGCCACTATAACGGCGTCAGGATTGAGTTTTCTTGCCTTATGAATCATCTGGCGTGATTTTCGGTCGGCTATATTGGTCACGCTGCAGGTATTGATGATATATACATCAGCAGGTTCTTTCCCGAATTCCACAATCCGGTAGCCTTCATTTTCCATCATCTGCTGCATAGCCTGAGTTTCGTATGAATTTACCTTACATCCAAGATTATGAAGTGCACATTTTCTCATTTTTGGTAATTCTCCTGTATATTTTTAACAATTTTTGTGCAAATAAGACATTGACATTATCACCTCTTGATTGTACTATAAGATTAACAAAATATGTTAATTCTTTGAGGAGGTATTATATTATGAAGTCAGTTCAGATTTCTTTAAACTCTATCGACAAGGTTAAAACTTTTGTCAACGAAATTGCTAAATTTGACAGCGATTTCGATTTAGTATCAGGAAGATATGTTATTGACGCTAAGTCAATTATGGGTATTTTCAGTCTTGACTTATCAAAGCCTATTACACTTAATATCCATGCAGAGGATGATTCTGAAATACTTATCGCATTAAAGGATTATCTTGTATAGACCTACATGACATGCCGCTGCACAGGGGTACGCCTTTAGTGCGGCAGTTACTTGCAGAGGCAAACAACTTATTGCCCGAAGTCATAAGACTTCGGGCATTTTCTGTTAATCAATCCAAATAGTCTCTGTAGTCTCAATGGCAGTCTTCACAAGCTCATCAATATTCTCACGAAGCTTAAGCTCCGACCTTTTGATAACCTTCAGATTCGGTTTTGTAACCGGATGCTTTGCCACAAATATTGTGCAGCAGTCCTCAAAAGGAAGAATTGATGTCTCATAGGTTCCTATTTTTTCCGATATGTCAATAATCTCCTGCTTATCAAAGCCTATAAGCGGTCTAAGCACCGGAAGGGTGCATACCTCATTGGTAACTGCAAGGGAATGCATAGTCTGGCTTGCCACCTGACCGATGCTTTCTCCCGTAACAAGTCCCAAGGATTCCTCTTCAATGGCAAAATGCTCCGCAATTTTCATCATATACCTTCTCATAATGATTGTAAGCTCATCATGAGGACATTTGTCGTATATATATAACTGAATATCGGTAAAATTAACCACATGGAGATTGATAGGTCCCGAATATACCGCAACAAGCTTTGCAAGGTCAATTACCTTTTGCTTGGCTCTTTCGCTTGTATACGGAGGTGCATGAAAATACACCGCATCTATTATAACGCCGCGTTTTGCCACCATATATCCGGCAACAGGGCTGTCTATTCCGCCTGACAAAAGAAGTGTTGCCTTACCGTTGGTTCCAACAGGCATTCCTCCCGGTCCCTGAATAAACTCCGAATATATGTTAATCTTGTTGCGTATTTCAATGTTAAGCTCAATGTCAGGATTGTGTACATCCACCTTCATCTGCGGAATTGCATCAAGGATTTTCTCTCCCATAGCCATATTGATTTCCATAGAATCAAGAGGATAATCCTTACGCGCGCGGCGGGCTTTTACCTTAAAGGTCATATCTTTTCCACCGTACACGTCCTTCAGATATTGTACTGTATTTTCTGCCAAATCATCAAATCCGTTATCTTCTATCTGCATCATAGGACATATCCAAAGGATGCCGAAAACAGTCTTAAGCTTTTTCACTGCTTCGTCATAATCAAAATCGCTTTCGCCTTCCACATAGATTCTTCCCTGTTCTTTGGACACTGCAAACTGACCGTCAATTTTCTTAAGGGCACGTCTTATCTGTCTGCAAAGGGCATCTTCAAAAAGATACCTGTTTTTACCCTTTGTTCCTATCTCTCCGTACTTAATCAAAAAAGCCTTATACATAGTTAATCCTCTCTATCTTGGTCTGTATTTTCTCAGCACAGGAAGCAGCTCCTTAAGTGCTGTAATCGTGTACTCAAGTTCTTCCTTTGTGGTGTACACCGAAAAGCTGAAACGCAGGGTGGCAGAAAGCAAATCATTTCTTACGCCTATTGCCTTCAGAGTTCCGCTTAAAGCCGGCTTGTTGGATGCGCACGCCGAACCTGATGACACATATATTCCCTTGTCCTCAAGGGCATGTAAAAGCACCTCACTTTTTGCTATGCCTTCAAAGCTGACACTTACCACATGTGGTGCGGAAAGCTCTCCTGTAAGTCCGTTTATTACAGTACCGTCTATTTGTTCTATCTGTTCTACAAAATATGCTTTAAGCTCATAAAGTCTTTTTACATCCTCATCAAATTTATCATACATATTGGCCGCCGCCAGAGCCATACCTGCTATTCCCGGAACATTCTCGGTTCCGGAACGCATTCCCTTTTGCTGTCCGCCGCCGAAGGCTGTGGGATGTATCTTTGTCCTGTCTTTAATAAAAACAGCTCCCACTCCCTTAGGTCCATGAATTTTATGACTGCTGACTGTCAGAATATCAATATTTTCCTTGTAAGGATATATTCTGAATTTACCGAATGCCTGCACTCCGTCAACATGAAAAATTATGTCTTTATTATATTCTTTGATAATCCTGCCGCACTGTGCCACAGGCTCTATGGCACCGATTTCATTATTTACATACATAACCGACACGAGTATCGTATCATCTCTCAGTGCCGCTCTGAGGACATCAGGTTCAACCTGTCCATATTGGTTGACAGGCAGATATGTAGTCTCAAAACCCTGTTTTTCCAAAAAATCAAAGCTTTCCAGTACTGCCGGATGCTCTATGGCAGTGGTAATTATATGTTTTCCACGCCTTTTATTGGCAAGGGCCGTTCCGATTATTGCAAGATTGTCGCTTTCCGTTCCTCCCGATGAAAAATATATTTCCTTGTCACTTACTTTAAGAATACGGGCAAAAGTCTCTTTAGCCTGCCTTATGTATTTCTCAGCCTCAACACCCTTATTATGCATTGAGGAAGGATTACCGTAATCCTCTGTCATTATTTTATAAATCAGCTGCGCCACCTGAGGGGAGACTTTGGTTGTGGCCGAATTATCAAGATATATTTCCATTTTTATCTCCTAAATTGAACTATGCACCGTTTTATCCCGTACATCAAAAGCCGGGATGCATTTCTTCAAGATGATACATCAGTATTGCCATAAATGCAAGTCCTGCCGTTTCTGTGCGCAGAATCCTTTTTCCCAGCGACACCGGAACAATGCCTGCTTCCCTGGCTGCCCTGACCTCTTCAATGTCAAAGCCTCCCTCCGGTCCTATAAACACTGCTATGCTCATTCCCGGTTTTATGGCTGCCACCGCCTGTCTTGTAGCTTCCATACCCTCAGCAAGCTCGTATGGTATAACGCCTGTCATTCCACATTCCCGCACATACCCCAGCGCCTGTGAAAAAGTCATAACGCCCTGAATCTGCGGTATTATGGATCTGCCGCATTGCTTGGCGGCGCTTTCGCTTATTGCCTGCCAGCGCTGTATTTTGGAAGACGCTTTCTTGTCATCCAGTTTCACAACGCATCGCTTCATGGAAACAGGAATTATCTGATGGACTCCAAGCTCCACACATTTCTGAACAATAAGCTCCATCTTATCGCTTTTGGGAAGCCCCTGAAAAAGATATATTCTGGCAGGAAGCTCTTTGTCCGATTCCTTTTTCTCAAGTATGTCAAGAATAACCTTATCATCATTGTATTCCCGTATACTGCACAGATAATCCTTATTATTGCCGCCTACGACCGTAACCTTATCACCTGCACGCATACGAAGGACATTGCGTATATGGTTCACATCGCTTCCGTCTATAATAATGGTGTTATCTGAAATATTTTCAGACTTTCCGAAAAATCTGTTCATCACTGGCAAACCTTTCTTGCGGTAATTGAAACCCACTCACCCTGATATGTGGTTTCTATAATTTCAAAGCTGTCATTTGTTTCAAAAGCAGCTTTTACCGCCTGCTCCTTCATATCGATTATTCCTGATGTGATGATAACTGCCCCTTTTTTCATATGGACTGCAATTTCTCCCAACAACGGAATAATAATGTCTGCAAGTATATTGGCAGTTACCACATCATATTTCTCATAGCCCACATAATCCTGAGTCTTCAAATCATCAATTATGTTTCCTTCGATTACTTGGTAAAGGTCAGGTGTAAGACCGTTTGCCTCCATATTTTCACGGGTAGCAATAATTGCGTTGGAGTCAAGGTCTGTTCCAAGGACATGCTTTGCTCCAAGCTTTAATCCTATTACCGACAAAATACCGCTTCCGGTACCCACATCCAGAAGCTCAGTCTCCTCTGTCACGTATTTTTCCATCTGCCTGATTACAAGCTGGGTCGTCTCATGGGAACCGGTTCCGAAAGCCGTTCCGGGGTCAATATCCACAACCATTCTGCCATGCATATCATCGGGAACATTTTCCCATGTAGGCTTAATCACAATATCTCCTACCATAAAAGGTTTAAAATACTGCTTCCAGTTATTAATCCAGTCCTTGTCCTCTGTCTCTCCGCTTGTTATTAGACCGCTTCCAACATCCACAAAATCCTTCAGTTCTTCCAAACCTTCTGCAATTTGGTTTTTCATATCTTCTTCATCAGATATTCCGTCAGGGTAATGAACTCCTTTTTCATCCGTCTCCAAAAAGAAGCTCACTTTACCTATACCCTCGTCAGGCGGAAGCTCCGGTAAAATATCAACAAACATGGCCTTGGTGTCATCTTCGGTAAGCTGGATGTTGTCCTCAATCTGTACGCCTTCCATTCCAAGCTCTGTAAGCATATAGCTGACTAAATCCTCAGCTTCTGTAGTTGTCGTTATCGTATATTTTTTCCACTTCATATTAATTGTACTCCGGAAACATCCATTACTTATTTTAAAAATGCCAGATATCCGCGCATTGTCTCGTAAATGTCAATTTTGCTTGTAACCTCATACGGCGCATGCATATTCTGAACCGCAACACCGCAGTCCATAACATTCATTCCGTAATTGGCAAGAATATATGCTATTGTTCCGCCGCCTCCGGCATCAACCTTGCCAAGCTCTGCCATCTGATATGCCACGCCATCGCTTTCAAAAGCTGCCCTTACCTGTGCAACATACTCGGCATTGGCATCATTGCTTCCTGACTTTCCTCTTGAACCTGTAAATTTATTAAGCACTATGCCTCTTCCAAAGAATGACGCATTCTTTTTCTCAAAAACCGAAGGATAATTAGGGTCATATGCGGCATTTACATCTGATGAGAGCATTACTGAATTGGTCATTGCCCTTCTCAAAGTAATATCATTGTAGCCGCCCATTCTGTCAATAAGCTCTGCAACCATATTTTCAAAGAACTTAGAGTGCATTCCCGTAGCCCCCACACTTCCTATCTCCTCCTTGTCAACAAGCAGACAGGCAGTTGTCTTCTTAGGATTCTCAGTCTGAAGCATGGCTGCAAGCGATGTGTAAGCGCACACCCTGTCATCCTGACCGTAACCCATAATCATACTGTTATCTATTCCCATATTGCGGGCAGGTCCTGCCGGAACAGCCTCCAGCTCCGCAGACATAAAGTCCTCTTCGGTAAAACCGTATTTTTTCTGAAGAAGCTTGAGAATGTATGCCTTGCTTTTTTCTTTATCATCTTTAGCTTCATTATCACCGTCTTTTTTCTTGCCGCCGCCCATAGGCATACTGCCTACAAGAATGTCAAGAGCCTCGCCCTCAACCACTTTGGCACCCTTTTTTTCAAGCTGCTCCCCTGCAAGATGAACTAAAAGGTCAGATACGCCCACTACCGGGTCGTCCATATCCTCGCCTATAACAACATTTATTTTCTTGCCGCTTGTGAGCACAACCACTCCGTGAAGTGCAAGAGGAAGTGCGGTCCACTGATATTTTTTGATTCCGCCATAATAATGAGTGTCAAGAAGAACAAGCTCCTCATCCTGATAAAGAGGATTCTGCTTAACATCAAGTCTCGGTGAATCAATGTGTGCTCCGAGAATCTTCATTCCTTTCTCAATGGGCTCCGTTCCTATATTGAAAAGAACAAGCGCCTTGCCCATATTTGAAGCATATACTTTATCTCCTGCTTTGAGTGTTGAGTTTTTCTTAATTATCTCCTGCAAATCAACGTAGCCGTACCGCTTGGCAATCTCTATACTTTTTGCGGTACATTCCCTCTCTGTTTTGCACTCGGAAATAAACTGTCTGTATTCCTCGCAAAACTCCATAACTTTATTGATTTTTTTCTTGTCGCACTTAGTCCATGCATTTTCGCGTACCATTATAATACCTCCTTATGGTATAATTTACGGTGCCAGTGACACCTTACATATTCTATATTTCAAGCTTCAGCTGTGTTTCTTCCTCGGCTTCTACTTTAAAATCAGCCAGCATTTCAGGGCTTATTGACGGCAGCTCCTCCACTGATGTAAGTCCGAAGCCTCTGAGAAAATCCTCTGTGGTTCCGAATAATATTGGTCTTCCGGGAGCATCAAGCCTTCCAAGCTCCGTTATGAGATTATATTCCAGAAGCTTATTTACCGCATAATCGCTTTTTACACCTCGTATCTGTTCAATCTCAAGACGGGTAATAGGCTGTTTATATGCAATTATTGACAAAGTTTCAAGCACTGACTCTGTTAAAACATGTCGTTTGGGCTGGGTCGCAACCTTTACTATGCTTTCATAGCATTCTGCCTTGGTACACATCTGAAAACTGTCCTCAAGCTCTATTATCTTGATTCCCCTATCCTGTGCACTGTATTTGTCCATCATATTGTGTATAAGCCTGCGTGTTGTTTCCACGTCCTGTCCTATCGCCAATGCCAGTTTTCCGGTTTCCACCGAATCTCCCATTGTAAACAGCACTGCCTCTATTACGGCTTCCATATTACTTATATTCATTTCCATCTGTGTACCCTTTCTCAATCAAGTGCGTTAATAAGTATATCGTCCGTCCTTCTTTCCTGTATGACTGATATTTTTCCGCCCTTAATCATCTCCAAAATTACCAGAAAAGTAACTACTATCTCCATTTTGCTGCCATTACTGCTTAAAAGCTGCCTGAAGGAGCAGTTCTTATGTGTTCCGATATATTGGTACACATAGGCACTCTTCTCCTCAAGATTGACTTCTTCCTTTTCTATTCTTCCGAATTTGCTTCTAATAGGGTCAATCTTATCCTCACTTCTCCTGATTACTTCGTTAAAAATTTCCCGAAGCTTCACAAGTGTCATATCTCCCATAAGCTCGCCGATGTCCACAGGTTCTTCATACTCCGAAATTTCAGGAGGAACAGTGGATTTCTTAAACATTGACTTATCGGCATCAATTTGCCTGTCACGGAGTTCATAGGACATATATTTATACATCTTGTACTCCAGAAGCTTTTCAACCAGTTCCTGCCTTGGGTCTTCCCCATCCTCCTGTGGCTCCTCGTCGGCCGGCAGCAGCATCTTTGACTTAATATCAAGCAGCATCGCCGCCATCACAAGAAACTCACTGACAATATTTAAGTCTTCCTTTTCCATTCTGGCAATATAGTCAAGATACTGGTCTGTAATGATTGCTATCGGTATATCATAAATATTAACTTTATTCTTATCTATAAGATGAAGCAGAAGGTCCAAGGGTCCCTCGAATACTTCAAGCTTAACTTCAAGTGCCATATTTTCCTCCGGCATTAATACTGGCTGCAGTCAGCCTGCCTTTAATCGTACCATTATAATCCGTTCTTTGCAAGAATTTTCAACTGTATAAGCTCCGGTCTGTTATTGATGCGTATCTTAGGCGAATGTGCTCCAAGTCCCCTTCCCAGCAGCATAAGACTGTCATTATGGAAATACATTCCGCAGTCATATTGAGGAATAAGTGAAAGTCTTGGTGAAACCAGGCCTCCGATTCCGGGTATCCTCACCATTCCTCCGTGAAAATGCCCCGATATGGTAAGGTCAGCTCCCCAGTCGGCGTAATTGGTAAAATATTCAGGATTATGTGCCAGCAGAATATTATACATACTCCTGTCCGCCAAACCAAGATGCTTGTCCATAAGCCCGCTTCCCATTGCAGTCTTTTTGAACCTGCCGTAAAATACCGAGTCTATCTCAACTCCTGAAAGTGCTGTTTTGGCATCATCCTTATCAAGAATGATTGTCTCATCCTCCAGAAATACAACTCCTGCTTCCGTAAGATAATCTCTGATGTCATAGAAACGGCTGCCGTAGGTATCTTCATAAAGCTTCATTCTGTACTCATGGTTTCCAAGCGCGAAAAATACAGGGAAATGCCCCGCCAGCGTTGCCAGATAGTTTATGACGTCCGCAGGATTATCTCTTACAGAGCCGTTAAACATATCCCCCGCAATAAGGATTGCGTCAGGTGCGGATTTTTTGATAATATGGTTTATATAATGCAAATCAATTCCATAATCATTGGAATGCAGGTCACACATTACAATGAATTTGAACCCCGGAAATCCTTCCGGGAGCTTGTCCGTTTCTATTGTATATTCGGTAAAATCTATTTTTTTCATAATTCCTCCGCAATCCGAGACACAAAGTTTTACATTTATCATTGTACCCAAATTTTGCATAATTCGCAATCATTATTTAACACTTGATAAATTTCCTTTTTTTGCATATACTGTATAAGTGACGATTTCAGTGAAAGGATACCTATACATGAAGCTTTTTGCATCCATAGCGGTTATTGCCAATAAAGTTAAAGAGGATTATGTAAGTGCGTTTGCAGCCCAGTCAGCACTGTTCATAATCATGAGTTTTGTTCCTTTCCTGCTTCTTTTGATGACGATTATCAAGTACACCCCCCTTACGGAAGAGACTTTGCTTACATTTGTAACCAACTTTGCTCCCGATGCATTTAAAGAGGGGCTTGCTTCGATTATAAACCAGATTTACGATAATGCCAGCGCTTCAGTAATTCTTATCTCCCTCATTTCCCTGTTATGGATTGCAGGTAAGGGCTGCAATGCGCTTATTGAGGGACTTAATTCGGTGTTTGACATTAAGGAGCACCGTAACGCATTCGTTCTGAGACTCTATTCGATTCTCTACACCATTGTTTTTGCTGTCATAATTATTGTATGTCTGCTTATATTTATTCTGGGCAACCAGATTTTGATATTTTTCAATAAACACGTTCCGTTTTTGGCAAATATCATAGAAGCAATACTGAATCTCAGAGTTCTTATATCAGTGGCTCTGTTTACAACATTTTTTACGTTTCTTTATGTGGCCATACCTAACAGACACACCAAAATCCGCCGCCAGATTCCGGGGGCTCTGTTTTCATCAGTGGGATGGACGGGATTTTCTTTCTTTTTCTCAATATATGTAAATTATTCACATAACGTTTCCATTATATACGGAAGCCTTACAATGGTTGTATGTGCAATGCTGTGGCTTTACGTGTGCATGTTTATATTCCTTTTGGGCGCAGAAATTAATCTCTACGTGGAGCAGTGGAATATGGGCAAATCTGTTGACAAAGCCGTTGACATCACTCATCCTCGTAAACGCTGATAATTGTTGAGCCTTCAAAGAAAAACTGCAGTATTTCGTCATATTTCATTCCTGCCTTCACCATGTTGGATACGGCATTCTGGCTCATTCCTATTCCGTGGCCATATCCGCCGCCACGTATAATGTATCCGCTTTCGCCGTCTTTTTCTTCGTAACTTTCAAACATACAGTACGCACTTGGCAGAATGTAAAATGTGGTTGTATCTCCCTTTAAAAGAGTAATAGGATTGTCATGAGGGCACAGAAGGTATCTTATATTCAGTTCGTTATCCACCTTAATGGTCGCCTCAGTTCCCTCAATTATCATTGACATAATAGCCCCGCCGGTACTTCTCTCCTGAACCTTTATGGACTTTACGTTTCCAATATTCCGTATCTCCTGAGAAACCCATTTATCCCCCTGAAGCACCTGTATCTGGGATGGATTTGCACAATATCTTGAATAAAGGTACTCATTTACGCTTCTGGTTATCTCTGAAAGGGACATTTGCACTGACCATCGGTAATAACCGAAACCATAATCAAAATCGGTTTCATCCGTATTGCTTATAAACTCAGCGAATGCCTCCTCCGATGACAAATCGGTGGATTCTCTGTCAGGATTGACTGTGGTTGCCTTAAGGTATGGGCATGAATCAGGATTCCCGCCCCATACAGAATTATCAGATGTATGCCCGCATGATGTGGAATAATAGTATGTCGTAATGGGATTGCCGTCATATGCCGCAACCTCTCCGTAGGTCTCCCTGACTGCTTCTGTAGACTCTTCCTGCTCCTTGACATTGTTGTAAACCTGAAAATTCACGCTGTCATCCACATGGGCTCCATACTGGCTGTATGAATTGTTGAGAAGCTGACGGTAAGCGTAGCTTCTGGCACAAACCGCCTGAACCTTAAGAGCTTCCACTCCAAACCGGTTAGGCATCTCGCTTGGAACCACCGCATACAGGTACTCCTCTATCAAAACATCATTAATCAGGACAAGTCCTTCATCATACGCCGCCACCTCTATTCTGCCTCGGTATGACGGATTTCCGTATGATTTCTCAACTGTAAGTATCTGTATTCTGCCGGATGTACTGTCAGACTCTACTATTACACGCCCATCGTCTATAAGTGACGAATCCTTATATATGTCAACTATATCTCCCGCCTTATGTTTTTCCTCTACATCCCCATATTTTACCGTAAAATCACCTGTCCCCGTAAGTGATACTCTCTCATGAAAAAGCGAGGTGAATCCTGTTGACATAATAAGCACTCTTATATTGTCCGCAGTAAGCGTTCTTGATATTATAGCGGCACAGATTTTATGATCCGCCACCACAAAATCCGTAATGTCGTATCCCACCAGAATATCCTTGACACTCATCTCTTCAATAACGCCGTAGGTTTTATATACGCGAAAATCCTCATCAACCTCAAGGCTTCCATAACCTTCTATCTCTATCTTATTATTGTCCGCCATGAGAACCTTGCCGTCTATGGTGTCATTTTTCAGAGATATTGAAACAACCTTACCGCTTTCCATATATATATCCCCCACTGTCTGGGAAAAATCCGCCGCCAGCGTTCCGGTGCTAAACTGCCTTTTGGCACCTCCGATATACGCAGTTATTTTGTTGCCCTGACCATTTTCAAGCCACACATTGCGGTATGTGACATCATCAGAAAGCTTTACCACTATTCCTACAATCTCATTATCACGCACATACACCTTGATTTTGCGGTCTATGTATCTGTCAAGGGCAAGCCCCTCAAAGCTGTAACTGCCGTTGGATGTATAAGTCTGCCACTTTGCAGCGGTATCGGTGTTTGAGGGAGTCATGCATATTATAAGCTCCTCTGTATGTACTCCATCCTGCGAACCTTCGATTGCAACAAGATAATCATATATCTCGTCAAAATATTTTTTGCGCATTTTTTTACCTGATTTATAGGAAGCAATATCTATTCCTGTGGCTTCATCCACCGTACTGAGCGATACTCCTTTTATCTCAAGGTACTTTTCCATATCGCCGTATGTAAATGCCTTCATAACATATGATGCTTTGTCAATTCCGCTGTAATCCACATATCCCATTTCATTCATATAGTTAAAATATTTCTCATACCACATATCCTCCGACTGTTCTCCAAAGCTGTCCGGAGCCGACTGTATGGTATTTTTGTCCGCTTCAAGAAGGGACAGCATTTTATATGCAAGCTGTCTGGTAATATGCTCACTTTCGTTTTTCTTTGTAATAAGAACAGCAAGACATATTCCTAATCCCAGTATTATTAGGAAAATAACAATCACTGCGATTTTTTTCTTTTTGGTCATACCGTCATCCCTCCTGCAAATATATCAAGTCATAATCACTGCTTGTTCAATTCTATTCGCAAGGCAATAAAAATAGACCTGCTTGCAGGTCTTTTGACATAACATATGTTCCCCAAAATGCCGTTTCCTATGATTTTGACGCCTAGCAAAGCTAGGTGGGTAACCGCAAATAAGCTTCTGCCTTCCACTGCATACGGAGGCCTGACATCCACTTAAAAATATAGGAATCCCTTTGGTCAAATGTAGGTTCAAAACTATAGGAGTTGTCGAACATTTCAGGAAACATATAACTAAGTTGTTTATAAACTTAGTATACTCTATTGTATGCATTTTTTCAAGAAGTAATCACCGCAATTTCTTGGTTAATTTTTACAGAAATTTTCGATAATATCCCTTTTGCTGCATGCGTTTTCAAATCCCAAATCATACATCTTTCGGATTATGCTTTTATCCTTTTCAATGCGTCCCATTTTAATATACTCAGTTGGCTGCAGCACCAGCGCTTTCCCATCACGTGCAAATTCTGCCACGGCGTCCAGCTGCTTGTTGTAGGTAATGTATCTGGTGTTAAAAGCATTGGCAAATTCCCTGTGTTTATGATAAATAATGTTGGCAAATGGTCCGCCGTCTTTTTTCTTACGGTATCCCGCCGGTCTTGTAAGAACCACAAGAACTCTGTCAAAGCCCATCTCAATTATTTTCATAATCGGTATGCTGTCCGCAATTCCTCCGTCCAGATACTTCTTTCCGTCAATTTCTACCGGATGGGACACAAACGGAAGGGAGCCTGATGCCCGCAGGTATTCCATATCCGCCTCCAAATCCGTAATCTTAATATACTCTGCTTTTCCCGTATCAAGATTAGTCACCACAGCATAAAATTCTTCCGGAGAATTATTAAATGTGTCAAAATCCACAGGGTCCAATCTGTACACAATATCATCAAAACAGAATTTTCTGTTCATCAAATCCCCTGTTGTTATAAAAGAATGAAAACCCATGTATCGTTTATCACCGATATAGTTCATATTATATCTAAGCACACGCCCACGCTGTCTCGATTTATAATTAAGTCCGAAAAGTGCTCCTGCCGATACTCCCATAATTGCATCGAAATGCACTTCCATATCCATAAGTGCATCAAGCACTCCGGCAGTATACATACCACGCATACCGCCGCCCTCAAGTAAAAGTGCCGTTTTCATATTATTCACTGCTTATCCAATCTGTTGAGCTTATCAACCGCTTCCTGAATCTCTGCCGGAGTAATTATTGCCTTTGAAAAAGGTATTACAGCATGAATCGGAAGATTCTCAAGCATAGAATCATTCATCTCTTCTGAAATTGCTTCGGAGGATGCATCGCTTTGTGAGCTGAGCTCCCCTTCAAAATACGCCTTGTACAGATGCTTCACTGTTTCTCTTGCCCTTGCGTCCTTGACAATATCACCCATTGTTGTGTCAACGGTGTAATGAACCGGAAGCTTTTTATCCTGAATGTAGGTAATTTTCTCACTGAGAACTATGTCCTGTGATGATTTACCTATCATAATCTCAAATTCGCCGCCTTCTGCATACCAGTCCTTGATTTTAGGCTCATAATATGCAAACGCCCGCCTGTCAAGAGTCATTGTGACTGTTTTGGTTTCACCCGGCTCAAGATATATTTTTTCAAAATTCTTAAGTTCTTTAACAGGTCTTATAGGTGTGCTCTCCAAATCTGCCACATAAAGCTGCACTATTTCTTTACCCGGAACAGTTCCCTTGTTTGTTACATCAACACTGACTGTAAGCACCTTGGAATCGTCCATTGCGGTATCTGAAACCACAAGTCTGCTGTACTCAAATGTGGTGTATGACAAGCCGTACCCAAACGGGAACATAACCGGCATCTTTTTCTTGTCATAATAGCGGTATCCCACAAAAAGTCCTTCGCTGTATGTAACCTGGTCACCGCTGCCGAAGCCGCTGAGATATGACGGATTGTCTTCAAGCTTATAAGGAAAAGTCTCTGCAAGCTTTGCGCTTGGATTAACTTTGCCGAAAAGTATATCACACTGAGCTCCTCCTACGGCCTCACCGCCCAGATATGATTCCACAACACCCTTGACTTCATCAAGCCAAGGAAGCTCAATAGGTGAACCGTTGTGGAGTACCACAACCACATTAGGCTGAACCTTGGCAATCTCACTTATAAGATGATTCTGACACTGCGGCATTTTCATATGCTTCCTGTCAAAGCCCTCTGATTCAAATGCATCAGGAAGCCCTGCAAAAATAACTGCCGCTTTGGCATTACGTGCGGCTTCTATAGCCTGCGCCTCCAAAGCTTCATCCACAACATCCTCTGCGTCATCAAAGCCCTGAGCATACGTTATGCCGGTGATTCCCTGAGCCTTAACCTCATCAAGGGCAGATGTAATCTTAATGCAATTTATATGTGAGCTTCCTCCGCCCTGAAAGCGCGGTTTCTCTGCATATTTACCTATGAACGCTATGTTGTCTCCTGCTTTAAGTGGAAGAATATTGTCCTGATTTTTGAGAAGTACAATTGTCTCTTCTGCTATTTTCCTGGCTTTCTCATGTTCTTCATTCCAATCGACCTTAATTGACGAATCATGATTTTCAACTGCCTTATATACAATACTGAGGATTCTCTCACAGGCTGTATCAACCGCCTTCTCATCCAGAGTGCCGTTTTCCACAGCTTCAACAATAAGTGCATCCCTGACGCCCTTGGAGCTTGGCATTTCAAGGTCAAGACCTGCCGAAAGACCTGCCACGCGGTCGCCGACTGCGCCCCAGTCGCTCATAACGAAGCCGTCAAATCCGCATTCCTCTCTTAAAAATTCTGTCATAAGCTCATGATTTTCTCCCACATATGAACCGTTTACTTTGTTATATGAGCTCATAACAGTCCACGGCTTAGACTTTCTGACAGCTCCCTCAAATGTGGCAAGATAGATTTCATGAAGTGTTCTCTCATCAATCAGCGCGTCCACAGACATTCTTCTTGTTTCCTGATTGTTTGCCATAAAATGCTTTATACTTGTTCCAACATTACGGCTCTGTACACCGTTAATGTGCGCAGCAGCAATCTCGGATGCCAGATATGGGTCCTCGGAATAGTATTCAAAATTACGTCCGCAAAGAGGTGAACGCTTGATATTAACAGCAGGACCAAGTATTACCGCAACATTTTCAGACTGGCACTCCTCACCGAGAGCCTGCCCCATCTGATGTATAAGCTCTCTGTTAAAAGAAGTGGCAGCTCCGCAGCCTGCCGGAAAACATACGGCACTGATACTGTCATTGACTCCAAGATGGTCCCCCTCCAAATCCTGCTTGCGCAGTCCGTGAGGTCCGTCTGACACCATAATATCGGGTATGCCAAGCCTTTCAACAGCCTTGGTATGCCAAAAATCCTCTCCCGAACAAAGTCCTGCTTTTTCACTGAGAGTTAATTGCTTTACTAATTCCTTAATTTTTGAAGCCTCCATAAATTCCTCCTGAATGATTTATCATGCTAATGTCAGTCTTACTATTATATTGAAAATCAGTGAACCTGTAAGCCGGGTTATGTCTTGAATGGTCATCTATCTAGTCCTGCCGTTACCGACAGGCTCAAGCAACCTACCTGAAGCTGGCGGGCCACGTCATCGCTTCTGTTTGGTCTTGCTTCGGATGGGGTTTACATATGCCCTCTGTGTTACCACAGAGGCGGTAGTCTCTTACACTGCCCTTCCAACCTTACCAGCCATGGCTGGCGGTACATTTCTGTTGCACTTGCCTTGGAGTCGCCTCCACCGGACGTTATCCGGCATCCTGCCCTGTGAAGCCCGGACTTTCCTCACCTGCAAAGAAAAGCTTTGCAGCCGCGACCATCCGGTTCACTGAATATTTTACCGATTATTACAATAAACACTGCACCTCTTATACGTTAAAACAGCTTCCGCCGATAAATTCCCTGGTAATTGAGTTAATAGGAATAATATCCGTGCTGACGCCAAGAAAATAGTCAAGAAATTTGATTAATCTGTTAGCCTCTGAATATTCCCCGTCTTCGGGCTTAATTCCAAACAGAAGCGGTTCCGCATATTGTTTCAGTACGGCAAGCTCATATATCAGCGCAGAATTAAACATAACGTCTGCTTCCTCCTGAAACGGAAAGATGTTTTCTTCCTCACCTCGGCGCACTGAATTCCACATAGCAATGGTTTTCTTTGCCGATGTGCCTCTCGTTCTGGCATCCCTGACTATACGCCTTATAAGCCTGCCGTCAGTTGTTGGGATTCGATTATGTTCGTCTATATTAAGCTGTGTCAGCGCACTGAGATATATCTTAAACTTGCTTTCTTTAGGCAGTGTGTATGACAGCTTATCATTAAGTCCATGTATTCCTTCAATTACAAGCACATCACTTGGTCCCAGAATTTTGTAGTCGCCGTTATATTCTCTTTTGCCTATTTTAAAATTAAAGGTGGGTATCTGCACTCGCTCGCCCTTTAAAAGCGCCGTCATATCCTTGTTAAACTGCTCCACATCCAAAGCTTCAAGACACTCAAAATTATAGTTGCCGTCTGCATCAAGAGGAGTAAGCTCTCTGTCAACGAAATAATTGTCAAGTGATATCTGATGTGGTTTAAGCCCATGTGCGCGAAGCTGTATTGCAAGCCTGTAAGAAGTGGTTGTCTTACCTGATGATGACGGTCCCGCAATCATAATAAATTTTTTAGAGCTGTCCGCAGCGATTGTTCCTGCAATATCTGCAAGCTTTTTTTCCTGCAATGCCTCCTGAACCAGTATCAGCTCTTTAATGCCGCCCTGCGCTATAGTTTCATTCAAATCCCCGACTGTCTCAACACCTAACATTCTGCACCATTCAGATGACTCATTCAACACATTGAAAAGCTTATTCTGTGGAGCAAATTCCGGTACATCTTCGGTAGCATCGGTAGTCGGAAACTGTATTACAAATCCCTCGTCATACAAATACAGGTCAAAATATTTTATATAACCTGTTGACGGAACCATATATCCGTAATAGTAATCTTCAAAGCCGTCAAGTGAATACACATTGACACTGGAGCTTTTTCTGTATGTAAAAAGCTTCTGCTTATCATACATACCATGCTTTTTAAAATTCTCAATTGCCTCATCCTTTGATATGCTTTTTTTGACAATAGGCATATCCGCCTCAATTACAGCCTTCATACGGCTCTTGACAGCATTAAGGAACTCTTCGTTTACTTTTACGCTTCCTTTGATTGTGCAATAATATCCTTTGCTCAGTGAAAATTCAACCTTCACACGTTCAATCTCGGTTCGTGGAATTATGTCATATATGGATTTAAGCATTATAAGGGTTGCGCTTCTCTTATAAGTCAGCGAACCATCATTATGAGCGGTTGTCACAAATTCAACCTGCGCATCACTGCTTACCGTTTTACTCAATTCAATAAGCTTGCCGTCAATTCTGGCAAGCACAATCTGTCCGCTGTACTCCTTTTGTTTTGAGCGCGCTAAAGCTTCAAGAAGAATTGTATCTCCCATGTTAAGCCCCCTTTAGATATATTTTTGAGGATTGTTGACAGGCATCCTTACCACATCAATATCCTGCGCATTTTCCGTAAGAAATTTTGAAATTTCATCAATAAAAATATGTTCTATTCCGTAATGCCCTGCATCTATCACATTGATGCCTGATGCTGCGGCATCTATTCCGTAATGATATGACACATCTCCGGTTATAATAGCCTTTGCCCCCTGTTTCCTTGCCAGTTCAATATAATCCTTGCCTGAACCGGGACAGATTGATATTTTTTTAACAATCTCCTGCTCATTGCCGAAAAGCACAACCCTTTCAAGCCCAAAGCGTTCTTTCACAAGCCGGCATAATTCTCCGACACTAAGCGCCTTCGGCAATTCTCCCGTACGGCCTATTCCCTCACCGTCACAAACAGTCTCCATAACAACACAATCCGTCATTCCCATACGTGCTGCGGCAGCTTCCGCCATGCCTCCCACACTGTCGTAATTGGTATGCATACAATAAGCATTGATTCCGTTTTCTATAAGATGCATAATGCGTCTTCCCACCAAATCGTCATCATTAATCTGCTTTATATTACGGAAAATCATAGGATGATGTGATACTATCATATCCGCTTTCATTTCAACGGCGGCAGATACGGCTTCATCGTCAATATCTACCGTCACAAGTATTTTATTAATTTCATTGTCCTTATGCCCCACATGCATACCTACATTATCCCAATCACAGGCAAATCTGATGGGACTTAGGGTTTCAAGCAATCCGGCAATATCTTCAGCCTTCATACATATCAAGACCTTTCTCAATAATTGCTATATCCTTCTTAATATCATCAATACGGGATATTCCTGTAACAGCCTGTCCCATAAGTCTTTCAAGAATGATTTTTTTCTTGCGAAGCTGGTTTTCAAGATACTCCCTGAGTACAGGGTCTTTTCTATCTAAAAGCAGTCTGCCGAATCCGGCATCGCAGTCAGTCAGACTATGCTGTTTTTCAGCGCACGGAACCGCCTTAATTATAAAATAGAACTTACCGTCATCTTTGACAATACGCTCATCAACGGTTTTCATTCCTTTATCGGTCAGAAATCTTCTTACCTGTTCCACATCTGAATGAGGTGACAGTATAAGCTCTTTTAATGTACCCACAATATCCATATTGTCAGAAAGAATACGGATAGTAAGAAGACCTCCCATCCCCGCAATTATTGCAGTCTGCACCTCGGCAGGCTCAAGTCCGTTAAGTCCGTCGGAAAGCCTTGTCTCCACAATATGTGACACCCGGTATTTTGCTATGTTTTCACGCGCCCGTTCCAAAGGACCTTCATTAACATCCATGGCAATTACCTTAGGTGAAATTCCGTTAACTGCAAGGTATATGGGTATGTATCCGTGGTCCGTTCCTATATCAGCCACGCTGTTTTTGCAGGTTACAAGACCTGCAACCTCCATTAACCTTTTTGATAAATTCATTACTCCAAATAATCCTTCAGCTTGCGGCTTCTGCTTGGATGTCTTAATTTTCGCAAAGCCTTTGCCTCTATCTGTCTGATACGCTCTCTTGTCACATTAAATTCCCTGCCTACTTCCTCAAGCGTTCTGGCTCTTCCGTCATCCAGCCCGAAACGAAGCTTGAGAACCTTCTGCTCCCTCTCCGTAAGCGTGGAAAGCACTTCCTCCAGCTGCTCCTTGAGAAGTGTAAAGGCTGCCGCCTCCGCAGGAACAGGAACATTGTCATCCTGAATAAAATCTCCGAGATGGCTGTCCTCTTCTTCTCCTATCGGTGTTTCAAGAGATACCGGTTCCTGTGAAATTTTCAGAATTTCCCGTACGCGCTCCTCAGACATATCCATTTCTTCGGCTATCTCCCGCGGTGTCGGTTCACGTCCAAGCTCCTGAAGCAGCTGACGTGAAACTCTTATAAGCTTGTTAATAGTCTCAACCATATGGACAGGTATTCTTATGGTCCTTGCCTGATCGGCAATAGCTCTGGTTATAGCCTGTCTTATCCACCATGTTGCATAGGTGGAGAACTTATATCCCTTTCTGTAGTCAAACTTTTCAACAGCCTTAATAAGGCCTAAGTTGCCTTCCTGAATCAAATCAAGAAAAAGCATACCACGACCCACATATCTCTTGGCAATACTGACAACAAGCCGCAGATTTGCCTCAGCCAGTTTCTGTTTTGCAACTACATCGCCAAGCTCCATTCTCTTGGCAAGTTCAATTTCCTCCTCAGCGGACAAAAGAGGAACTTTTCCGATCTCCTTAAGATACATTCTTACAGGGTCCTCTATGCTTACACCATCCGGAACTGACAAATCGATATTCTCCATATCGATTTCGTCCTCTTCGTCAATAATTATATCCTCATCCTCGGTGTCCTCTTCATCTGTTGTTCTCAAGGCATCGATGTTATTGGCCTCCAGAAATTCGAGAATCCTGTCCATCTTGTCGGCATCAAGCTCCATATCGCCAAAAAAATCTGTTATCTCCTGATATTCCAGAACGTTTTTCTTTTTCTTGGCAAGTGCCAGAAGTTCCTTCAGCTTTTCACTGAATTTTTCCATGTTTTCTTCCATCAACATGTCCATCCTTCCATAGTTAATTTTATTTTGTCCTCTAACTAAGTGAAATATGCAAATCTTTAAGTTCCGCCTGTTGGGCAATGACCTTCTGAAGCTCGGCAAGGTCATTGGCTGACCTGCTCCTTGCCTCAAGACTGTTGCGTTTTATATTAATCACCGCATCATTAAGCGCTTTTTCCCTGTCACTTTGTATTGCAGTATCATCCAGAATATTTGTGTTAAGGATTTTGGCTGCCTCGCTTTGATTTTCATCCCCGTCAAAATGATTGAGAACGGCAGCGGGATTAAAGTTTCCCTGCTCAATTTGGGAAAACATCAGTTCTGCCATCTGCTTGTACATAGGCTCCGTAAAATCTTCAGGTGTTATGTACTGCTTAATAATTCCGTATAACTTCGGTTCATCACATATCCATGTCAGAATCATGCGCTGTGACTGATGTATACCGTCATCTTTAACTTTTTTATTGTTCCCTGTATCATTTCCCGCAGCTTTCCTTACAGCACCTGATACGGCATATTTTGCAACCAGCCGCTTAAGGCTGTCGGGACTGACAAAGTATTTGGCTGCCACCGCTTCCAGATAGTTGGTGCGCTCTATTTCCTCCTGAAACTCCACCAGCCGCTTTGCCGCTTCATTCAAAAATGCTGTTTTACCATCCGGGTCATTAAGGTCAAAACCGCTTTCCATCATACGCACCTCAAACAGAAAACTGTTCTCGGCATTGTCAATTCTGTCCTGAAAAGCCTCTCTTCCCTTGGCTTTGATAAACTCGTCCGCATCCTTGTGGGGCTGCATATTGATAACCTTGGTTCTCAGTCCTGCCTCCCTGAATATGCCTATGGCCCGAAGGGCAGCTTTGACACCCGGTCCATCACTGTCATAGCATATAAGCACATCCTTGACATAACGCTTGATAAGCATAGCCTGTCCTGTAGTCAATGCGGTTCCCAGCGATGCAACTGCCTGATTGAATCCTGCCTGATGCATGGATATGACATCCATATATCCCTCACATATGATTATATTGTTTTTGCGGGAGCTTTTGGCAACATTAAGTCCATATAAATTGCGTCCCTTGTCAAAAACACCTGTCTCCGGAGAATTAAGATACTTGGGTTGTCCATCACCCATCACTCTTCCTCCGAAACCTATGACCTTATTGTTAATATTCAAAATAGGAAACATCACCCTGTTGCGGAATCTGTCATGGACACCTCTTTCATCGTATATAAACAGACCTGTTTCCTTAAGTATATTGTCACTATATCCTTTATTTCTCAGATACCTGTAAAGCGCATCAATTCTCATTGATGATACGCCAAGCCCGAACGAGGTAATGGTTTTGTTATCCAGTTCTCTTCCGGCAAAATATTTTCTGGCAGCCTCGCCTTCTCCGGTTCCAAGCATATGATGAAAATACCTTGCTGCCTCAGCATTAATCTCATAAACATTATTTTTCAGGTCGGATGCACGTCTTTCCTCGCTGCTCATTTCAATCTGTGGGAAATCGATTCCTGCCCTGTCCGCCAAGGTCTTTGCCGCTTCCTGAAATGTCATGCTTTCGTATTTCATCAGGAAAGAATACACATTGCCTCCCTCGCCACAGCCAAAGCAGTAAAACATCTGTTTATGTCCTGACACGGAGAATGAAGGGGACTTCTCATTATGAAAAGGGCATAGTCCAAAATATGAACTGCCTTTTTTTTGTAGCTTAACATATGAAGAAATAACGTCCACAATATCATTCCGCGAACGAATCTCCTCTATCAAATCATCCGACAGATACAAAATAACTACCTCTATCTATAATCTATACAACAATACTTATTATTTTTTCCACGAAACCGGTATAAATATTCTTTTAAAAATACCTATTGCAAACTGGTCGCTCATACCGGCTATGTAATCGCAAACGATTCTTTCCTTAGATTCATTACGGATGCTTTCTACCCGACGGAATTCTTCGGGAATATCATCGAAATGGTCACAGAAATAGTAATACATTTCCTTCAGCATCTTGTGTGCCTTGACCTCCTCGCTTTTGGCAACAGGATTGGTATACACACTGTCAAACATATACTGACGCAGCTTCGTCATTGCATCATGTACATTATCCGACATTAGAATATCCGGCTTATCCATGCTTTCCCTTATTACATCATGTATAAGCGTATCAAGCCTTTCCTTGGTTGTGTGCCCCAATATGCCGGTAAGCTCGCCGGGCAGGTCTTCCTCGCAGAGAATCCCTCCTCTTATTGCATCATCTATATCATGATTAATATAAGCTATCTTATCAGAGATACGGATTACTTTGCCCTCCATAGTAGAAGGATTTCCCGTAGTCCTGTGATTGACAATACCATCCCTGACCTCCCTGGTCAGATTAAGTCCTTTCCCCGATTTTTCAAGAAATTCCACCACTCTTATGCTCTGTTCATAATGTCTGAAGCCAAAAGGTGATACCTCATCAAGCACACGCTCGCCTGCATGTCCGAAAGGTGTATGACCCAAATCATGACCCAGCGCTATTGCCTCGGTCAAATCCTCATTCAGTCTAAGCGCCCGCGCTATGGTTCTTCCAATCTGTGCAACCTCAAGAGTGTGAGTGAGCCTGGTCCTGTAATGGTCGCCCTCAGGTGATAAAAAGACTTGTGTTTTATGTTTTAGTCTTCTGAATGATTTACAATGCAGAATCCTGTCCCTGTCACGCTGATATATTGTTCTGATGTCGCACTCTTCCTCCGGTACATCACGCCCGGCAGACATATCACTGTAAGCTGCGTAAGGACTTAGATGTTCATGTTCCAGCTGTTCCTGCATCTGCCTTATATTCATATCCAACCTCTGAAAAAGCTTTCAATTTGCAATATAAAATGTCCCTACCTTAATATTCTGCGTGTTTTTGAAAAATCCTTTTTTTTAATTTTGTCCGAGAATCATATCTATTGCCATAAGATAACCCTTAAGTCCCTTGCCTGCTATCTGTCCGTCACATGCCGGCTCAGTAACCGATATATGTCTGAACTCTTCTCTGGAATTAACATCCGATATATGTACCTCAATTTTGGGAAATGTGGTAACTGATGCCAGAGCATCACGGATTGCATAGCTGTAATGGGTGTACGCTCCGGGATTTATTACAATTCCATCTGTTCCGTCAAAATATGCCTCCTGAATTTTATCGATTATTGCTCCTTCGTGATTACTTTGGTAACACTCAGCCTGAAAATTTTTTTCATTGGCATAATCCTCAATCATTCTTACAAGATAATCGTAGTTTTCATTTCCGTAAATTGCTTTCTCCCTGATTCCAAGGAAATTGAGATTAGGGCCGTTGATAATTAATATTTTTTTCAATTTATTTTCTCCTTAATCATGTTAAAAACAGTTTCATATGAACATCCGTCAGTGTCAATTATCACATCTGCAGTTCCCTCATAAGTGCTTTCTCTAAGATTCATAAGCTCCTTTATTTTATCTTTTACATTGCCATTCTGCAAAAGAGGTCTTGTGGTGTCTCCGCTAAGACGCTTTGTAAGGGTTTCCACGGTTGCTCTCAGATACACTACCGTACCAAGCTTATGTATCAGGGCCCTGTTCCGGGCATACATGGGAATCCCTCCACCCACAGCTATAACCAGATTATTCTCGTCCTTTTCCACCAAGTCCATAAGCGCATCTGTCTCAAGCCGTCTGAAATATTCTTCGCCGTCAGTTGCAAAGATTTCTTTGATAATACGGCCTGTTTTTTCCTCTATGTAGCTGTCTGTATCCACAAGGCGGAATCCGTTTCTTGCCATATACCTGCCTATGCTTGATTTACCGCATCCCATAAAGCCTATAAGTACTATATTGCTCATCTGCAAAGCTCCTTTTCCATCATACCCAGAAGCTCATCTGCCGTTTCCTGAGTAATCTCAATGCAGTTCCACAGCTCATAGGCTGCAATACCCTGATATAAAAGCATCTTAAGACCATTATAAGCCTTTGCGCCATGCGCCTTGCATTTTCGCACAAATTTAGTCTCGGATGGGTTAAAAATTATATCAACTCCGTCACTTACATACTCATAAAAATCATCATTTTCTATTGGGGCGCTGTCCACATTAGGATGCAGTCCCACACTTGTAGTCTGGATTACAGGATATTTCCCCTCAGGTATAGCATTATAAGCGTCAAGGGCAAGGGGAACAACCACATCTCCAAAATGAACATTGACCTCTTGGGATAATTCCCGCGCCTTATCTGCACTTCTGTTGAGAAGCCATATTTTCTTTGCTCCTTTTTGTGCGCACAAATATGTGACTGCCTTGGAAGCTCCCCCTGCTCCGAGAATAATCACACTGTTGTCCCTGATAATTATATTTTCCTCATCAAGCTGTCTGCCAAGACCGATAATATCCGTATTATATCCTTTGAATCCGTTATCCGTCTTTACAAGCGTATTAACAGCTCCTATTTTGGCAGCCAAAGGGTCAATATCCGCAAGATAGGGAATAACTGCGCATTTGTGGGGAACCGTAACATTAAGGCCATTAAATCCAAGGGCCTCCGCTCCTTTTATGGCATCACCCACCCTGTCACTCTCAACCTTAAATGCAGTATAAACCATATTGATGCCCATGCGCTCCGACAAGGTGTTATGTATCATAGGTGAAAGTGAATGTTCCACCGGATTGCCTATAAGGCAGCATAATTTGGTTTTTGCGTCCATTATATGTCCTTTCTCTGTCTTTTATAAAAAAACAGCACTATTTTCTCCAATTTTCTCTTAAGAACTATCTGTATCTCTTCCTTTGGATGAATAGGTTTTACCAGAATGGACGGTATGCCTGTCCTGTTTGCACCGTATACATCGGTAAAAAGCTGGTCCCCGATAAAATATGTGTTTTTAAGTCCTGTTCCCATAAGTTCCATAGCCTTAATATAATTGTCTCTTGACGGCTTATGTGCATCAAAAACATATTTGGAGCCCACTGCGTCTGCAAAAGGCTTAACTCTCGGCTCTTTGTTATTGGATATAAGACAGGTATCAAAACCAATCTGACGGAGGCGGCAAAACAGCTTAACCGCACGCTCCGTTGCCGGTTTCCCATGCTCTACAAGGGTATTATCAATATCATATATAAGCCCTCGTATACCTTTGGCATAAAGAGCCTCATAGTCTATCTCATATGAGGAATCCACATACTCCATAGGATAAAACTTTTTAAACATACTAATCTCCTGACTTTTATATTAAAATAGAAAAATCAAGCCCCTTAATAGGGGCAAGACTGCTTACTGAAGAAATTTTTTAAGCTCTACCATAAATGTATTGACGTCCTTAAACTCCCTGTAAACCGATGCAAAACGAACATATGCCACCGCATCAATATCCTTAAGCTTGTCCATCACCATCTCACCGATTATGGTAGTAGGTATTTCTTTCTCATCCATACTGAAAATCTTGGTTTCTATCTCATCGACTATCTGGGTTATTGTGTTGACAGACACAGGTCTTTTATGGCATGAACGTATGATGCCGTCCTGAAGCTTACTTCTGTCGTAAGGTTCCCTGTTATTGTCCTTTTTAATTACAATCAAAGGTACAACCTCAACTTTTTCGTATGTGGTAAATCTCTTACCACATTCATCGCAGCTTCTTCTACGCCTTATTGAGTTATTATCCTCCGCAGGTCTTGAATCTATTACCTTGGTATTTTCCTCACCACAATATGGACATCTCATAGCTTAAACTCCTTTGTCATCGATTCTGTATAAGCATAATATATTTAATTATAATTTTTTTTGGCTGAACAGTCAAACATTATTTTCATATGGCAAATTATACATCCTGTCAGCTTCCTTAGCAGCGGAAAGCCTGTGGGAAATAAACACAACTGAAGCCTTTTCCATTGCTTTATTTTTCCGCAAACTGCCCTACATAATAATGTAGACAAATATTTCAATCGGTTTTTGTTCAATTCAGGGCATAAATCAAGACCATGCTAAAGGTTCTATCCTCCGGCATGGTCTTGATTTTTACACTCCGCTTGAAGAGTGTCAGTTGAAATTTACTTGTTTTCGTAAATCCCTAAGCTGCACCCTCTTTTTCATATTCATCTAAGGAAATATTTTAGCAAAATAAGAATATGTGTCAAGTTTTTTGACATATACCGGCTTTATGCGGCAGTCCCGTTATACCTGTGGATTATCTGCTGTGTTTTCTCTTTCGGCTGTAAAGGATTGCAGCGGTCAGTCCCTCACCCGCAGCCACCATAACCGCAAGCCAAAGGGCTGTGCTGCTGTTGTATCCGGTTTCCGGGCTTGTGGAGCTTATTTCTGTGTTATCAATGCCGGTTGAGGTGGTGTCGTCTGCCGTAGTATCGTCTGCCGTAGTATCATCGTACAGGCTTTCCGTAGACTCCATTGTCTCGCCCGATGTATAGCCGTTTGTATCTACCTCTGCTACCGGCTGAACGCTGTCCAGCTTATCATAGGTGATGGTACTGCCCGCCGTTGCGCCTGCGCCGTTGGTGACGGTAAAGGTATATGTGCCGTTTTCCGTTACGGTATATCCGTCCACGTAGCTGTCAGTAATGTCCACGGCTGCGCTGCCGTCCCTTGACACCTCTACCCTTGCCACGCCGGACGCGCCTGCGGCTGCAGTAATCTCTGCGGTATCGTTCTGCAGATAATCATCCGTATTGCCGCTTATGCTTATCTCTGCGGTTTTATCCATCTTCACAACAACGGCATTGCTTTGCGCACCCTCATTGCCGTCATTGGAAACCGCTCGGAAGATATATGTGGTTCCGTCAGCTGTTTCGGAATTATCCGAAACCGTAAGCGCTGCCGAACCGCCGGAGATTTCCAAATCCGGCCAGTTTTCGCCGCCGTCTGTGGAATACTGATATTTTGCGATGCCGCTCGGCGCTGACGAACCGGAAATGGTGATTGTCACATCCTCACTTGTCCAACTGCCCGAGGTATAGCTTTCTCCGCCTGCGGCTGCAGTAACACTTGGGGCGGCTATATCCGAAAGTGCCGCCGACGCAGTTATGACAATATCCCCTGTAACAGCAGAAGAATAGATATTCAGTTCTCCGGTAGAACTGCTGTAGGTATAGTCCGTTCCCGCCGTGAGCGTATTGCCGCCTGCGGTGACGGTAATGCTTTCGGGCA
>CAYPWY010000002.1:0-127901 GCA_964414835.1 uncultured Butyrivibrio sp.
TATCATTCCATTACAGCCAACAAAGCAGGGAAAGCATGAACGACAAAATTATCCGTCTGATAGAAAACGATATGCAGGGCATGAAAAAGAACTGAATATGTGTATTGTGGGAGTGCTTGAAAATGCTTGATTTTCGGGCATTTTTTAGTATCTTTCATTATGTCCTTGACAAATCGTTCTGAAAGGCTCGGAAAAGACTTATCAGCTATATGCTTATTAAGTATTTCTGAGCCTTGCTTTATACTTATAATTTTTTATTAACTATTAATTGCAATGTCAGGTCATAGATGATAAAATATAATTCATATAAAATTTCGTTGGAGGGTCTGACATATGATAAAAAGCATGACCGGATTCGGAAGATTTGAGGCTTCCGATGCAGACAGAAAAATAACAGTGGAAATGAAATCCGTTAATCACAGATATTTTGAACCAACGGTGAAGATTCCTAAAAAGCTTAACATATACGAGGCAGGAATAAGAGCCATACTGAAGAAATATATTAATAGAGGTAAGGTTGATGTTTTTGTTACATATGAGGATTTCTCCGAAAATAAATTCTGTCTCAAATACAACGAAGAGCTTGCCAATGAATATATGAGTATATTTAACTATATTTCAGAGCAGTTCGGAATAGAAAATGACATTAAGGTTTCAGCGCTTTCCAGATACCCGGAGGTTATAACAATGGAGGAGCAGTCCGGGGAGGATGATGCGGTATGGCATCTGTTGGAGAAAGCAGTAGAAAATACCTGCGCCCAGTTTGTTGAAAGCAGAATTAAAGAAGGGGAGAAGCTTAAGGCTGATATTTTAGGCAAGCTTGATTACATGACCGGGCTTGTGGATGATATTGAAGAGCGAAGCCCTAAGATTATAGAAGAGTACAGGTTTAAGCTTGAGGAAAAGGTCAGGGAGCTTCTTGAGGATTCCTCAATTGATGATGGACGTATTGCAACGGAGGTTACGATTTTTGCCGATAAAATCTGTGTGGATGAAGAAACGGTGCGGTTAAGGAGTCATATAGAGAGCACAAGAGATGCTCTTTTGGAGGGCGAAAGCGTAGGTCGTAAGCTTGATTTTATTGCACAGGAGATGAATCGTGAGGCCAACACTATTTTGTCCAAGGCCAATGATTTGGAAACCTCTAACTGGGCTATAAGCCTGAAGACGGAAATAGAGAAGGTCAGGGAACAGATACAGAATATAGAATAGGGAGGCCGGTATGGGCTTTGTTAATATTGGTTTTGGAAATGTTATTAATGATGACAAGATAATCACCATTGTGTCACCTGATTCTGCACCGGTCAAGAGGCTCCTGCAGAATGCAAGGGAAAATAACATGGTGATTGATGCAACTCAGGGAAGAAGAACGAGAGCCATGATTATGACAGATGCAGGGTATCTTGTGCTGTCTTCGCTTTTACCTGAAACAATAGCAGGAAGAACGAAGATTAAAGGTTCCGGTGAACAGACTGACGGAGGAGATAACAATGAGTAGAGGCAAGTTGATAATTGTTTCAGGCTTTTCGGGAGCAGGCAAGGGAACGCTTATGAAGGCAATCATAGAGAAATATGACAGCTATGCATTGTCTGTGTCAGCCACCACCAGAGCGCCAAGACCCGGAGAGATTGAAGGCGTATCGTATTACTATAAGACAGACGAAGAATTTCAGAGAATGATAGATAATGATGAGCTGATTGAGTATGCCGGATATGTAGGGCATTATTATGGAACACCCCGTCAATTTGTGGAGGATAATCTTAATGCAGGCAAGGATGTTTTTCTTGAAATTGAGATACAGGGAGCCATGAAGGTAAAGGAAAAGTACCCTGATGCCATACTTATGTTTATAACTCCGCCAAGTGCAGAGGAACTGCGCAGCAGATTAATCGGCAGAGGAACCGAGTCAATGGAGGTTATCAATGCAAGGCTTGACCGCGCCATACAGGAGGCGGAAGGAGTGGAGGCTTACGATTATATTGTAATCAATGATATTTTGCAAGATTGCGTTGAAACAGTTGACAAAATTGTAAAAAGTGAGCATAATAGAAAAAATGAGCGTATGCCCCTTATCCAGTCAATACGCAGAGAATTGGCGGACAGTCAGGGCAGATAGAAAAGGAGAGAATTGAAGATGATACATCCATCATATTCAGAACTTATGAACGTAATCAATAACGAAGTTGAACCGGGGGAACAGCCGCCTGTTCAGAGCAGATACTCAATAGTTATCGCAACTTCAAAGAGAGCCAGACAGATAATTGATGGCGCACCGGCATATGTTAAAGAAAGTAAAGGCAAGAAACCTTTATCAATTGCCGTTGAAGAACTGTACATGGGCAAAGTCAAAATTGTGGGCGATGCCGAAGATACGGAAGAGACTGCTTAATTGGATTTAATAGAGGTACTTAAAGTTGTTGTCCTGGGCATTGTTGAAGGAATCACGGAATGGCTGCCAATCAGCAGCACAGGACATCTTATAATAGTCAATGAGTTCCTTAAGCTGAATCAGACGGACAGTTTCATTGAAATGTTTAATGTGGTAATTCAGCTTGGAGCAATTCTTGCCGTCATTGTACTTTTTTTCAAAAGATTATGGCCGATTCAGAAAAAGGAAAGTACCGGGGGACTTATGTGGAGCAAGGAAAAGCTCATGCTGTGGGCTAAAATTCTTGTTGCCTGTATACCTGCCGGAGTGATAGGTGTTATTTTTGATGAAGAAATCGACAAATTATTTTACAACCCCTATGTTGTTTCTATAACACTTATAGTTTATGGCGTTGCTTTTATCATTATAGAGATATGGAATAAAAAAAGACAGTTTAAAGTTGCCAATGTAACGGAAATGACTTTCAGAACAGCTTTTATAATCGGATTATTTCAGGTGCTTGCTTTAATTCCGGGAACCTCCCGTTCAGGCGCCACAATAATCGGAGCAATGCTTATCGGTACTACAAGAACTGCGGCTGCTGAATTTACATTTTTTCTGGCAATTCCGGTTATGTTGGGAGCCAGTGCTGTAAAAATACTTAAATTTGTTACAGATGGCGGCGGATTTTCGGCTAACCAGATATATATACTGCTTATAGGTATGCTTGTGGCATATATGGTATCTATGGTGGCGATAAAATTTCTTATGTCATTTATCAAAAAACATGATTTCAAACTGTTTGGCGTATATCGCATAATTCTTGGAATCGGAGTGCTTATATATTTTACATTGGCATAATAAAATAACTAACAGCGGAGGGCATAGCAATGAAGAACTATACAGAGATGACAGAAACAGAGCTGAGGGAGCAGCTTGCAATACTTAACAAAGAATATGACAATGTTAAGGCTAAAGGCCTTAAGCTTGATATGTCACGAGGCAAGCCTTCTCCTGCACAGCTTGATATTACCAATGGTATGTTTGACGTTATCCGTCCTGAAAACGGATTTATTTCAGACGGAGGCATAGACTGCAGAAATTATGGTAATGTGGAGGGGCTGCCGGAAGCAAGACAGCTTATGGGAGAGTTCCTTGGTGTTCCTATGGAAAATGTATATGTCTGCGGTAATGCCAGCCTTAATGTAATGTATGACTGTGTTGCAAGTGCGATGATGTTCGGCATTATGGGAAGTACGCCATGGTCACAGCTTAAAGAAGTTAAATTCCTTTGTCCGGTTCCGGGATATGACAGGCATTTTAAGATAACAGAGCTTATGGGAATAGAGATGATTAATATTCCTATGACCGAAAGCGGTCCTGATATGGATATGGTTGAAAAACTGGTTTCCACAGATTCATCAATCAAGGGTATATGGTGTGTACCTAAGTATTCCAATCCACAGGGTGTTGTTTATTCCGATGAAACCGTAAGAAGGTTTGCGGCTTTGAAGCCGGCAGCCAAAGACTTTAGGATATACTGGGATAATGCATATGCAATCCATTATCTGTATGATGAAGATGTAGAAATCCCTGAGATTATTTCAGAGTGTGCCAAAGCAGGCAACCCTGATTTGGTATATGAGTTCGGGTCAACCTCCAAAATAAGCTTTGCAGGCAGCGGAATATCAGTGATTGCCTCATCAGTGGACAACCTTAACTGGATTAAAAAGAGACTTTCGGTGCAGACCATAAGCTATGACAAAATCAATCAGTTAAGACATGTCAGATATTTTAAGAATGGTGAGGGACTTAAGGCGCATATGAGAAAACATGCAGACTTTTTAAGACCTAAGTTTGATATTGTTCTTGAAATTTTTGAGAGAGAACTGGGCGGAACAGGTATAGGAAGCTGGATTAAACCTATGGGCGGATATTTTATTTCATTTGAGGCTATGGAAGGCTGTGCCAAATCAATCGTAGCCAAATGTAAAGAAGCCGGAGTTGTGCTTACGGAAGCCGGAGCACCTTTCCCATATGGCAAAGACCCAAAAGACAGCAATATAAGAATTGCGCCGTCTTATCCTACACTTGAAGAGCTTACACAGGCGGCAGAGCTTTTTACATTGTGTGTTAAGCTTGCCGCAGTCGAAAAATTACTTGAAAAATAGAGCAATCAATGCCCCACAGATAAAGCCTGTGGGGTGTTTAACAAGAGAAAATCCACTTTAATATAGTGCATTAAGGTGGAAATACTGAGAAAGAAGGAATATTATGAATACATTTGGGTTTATAGGAATGGGGAATATGGGGCGCGCTATGCTCAATGGAATTATGAGGACCTTTGACACCAATCAGATTATGTTTACGGATGTATCGGACGTGGTCAGGGTAAAGGTTCATGAAGCAACGGGAATACAGGTATCACCTACCAATATTGAGCTTGCTAACAGTGTAAAATACATAATTCTTGCTATCAAACCTCAGTATTATGATGAAGTAATTAACGGTATTAAGAATGTTGTCACATCAGATAAAATAATAATATCACTTGCGCCGGGAATAACAATTAAGAATGTGTGTGACAGATTTGATTCGGATGTGAGAGTTGTAAGATGTATGCCTAACACGCCTGCTATGATTGGCGAGGGAATGACAGGCGTGTCATATGATAAGAGACAGTTTAATCTGGAAGAGCTGGATACAATAGCACAGTTTTTCAGTTCATTCGGAAGCTTTAGAATTGTGGAAGAGAAGCTTTTGAACACTGTTACATGTGTCAGCGGAAGTTCACCGGCATATGTGTATATGTTTATCGAGGCGCTTGCAGACAGTGCAGTAAAATACGGAATGAGCAGAGCCGATGCAATAGAGTTTGCGGCGATGACCGTTAAAGGTGCCGCTGATATGGTGCTTAAGACAAAGGAGCATCCGGCAGTACTTAAGGATAGTGTGTGTTCACCGGGCGGAACCACGATTGCCGGTGTTTCCGCACTTGAAGAAAGTAATTTCCGACATGCAATCATAGCTGCCACAGATAAATGTTATGATAAGTGTACCGGAATTAAATAGGAGACATTTATGGAAGATGTTAAAAGAGTAGGCAGAGATTTGCAATATGCCGGAAAAATCGTAGACGTGTATACAGACCATATGGTTATGCCTAACGGCAACACTGCAG
This sequence comes from uncultured Butyrivibrio sp., assembly GCA_964414835.1. Taxonomy (GTDB): domain Bacteria; phylum Bacillota; class Clostridia; order Lachnospirales; family Lachnospiraceae; genus Eshraghiella. The sequence goes on from CAYPWY010000002.1 coordinate 5,551, forward strand.
AATGGGATTATGTGGCACATAGAAAAGGTGCTGCTGCGGTGATTCCTGTTTTGGACAATGGCAACATACTTATGGTAAAGCAATACAGAAGCGCCATTGACAGGGTTACGCTGGAGATACCTGCCGGAAGCCGTGACAGTGTCACCGAGCCGACAATAGAGTGTGCGGCAAGAGAACTGGAGGAGGAAACGGGATATAAATCAGATAACCTTGAGCTGCTTATTCAGGTTGCCACAACAGTTGCCTTTTGCAATGAGAAAATAGATGTATATCTTGCAAGGGATTTAAAACCTGCCAGACAGCATCTTGATGAAAATGAGTTTCTGGATGTATATGAGTATTCTGTGAAGGAGCTTACCCGTATGATTTTTGACGGAGAGATTCAGGACAGTAAGACCTTAGGCGCAATACTTGCATACAAGGAAAAATATCTTAATAAATAATTGTAATATGGCATAAATTGTCCCTCTTTTTCATATTATTTTTCTATGGAAAAGAGGATTTTTTTGGACAAAAAATACATATGGTTATTTCCGGTAGCGATAATAATAGGTACTGTATTTACCAACTTTGCAGGCTATGACAATGTAATCAAATGGGGGATTTTTACGGAAGATTTCATTGTTAAATTTTTATCAATTAATACCGGATTTTCCGACGTTTTAAAATATGTCTTAAAAGAACGTATAAAGCTGTTTCTTGTGATGGTGCTTATAAGTCTGACGCCCATACGGGATAAATTGTCATATCTGGTATGTGCATATGCGGGATTCTGCGTGGGAATGATACTGTCGGCGCTTACCATGCAGTACGGCGCAAGGTATCTGCTGCTGTTTTTTTTAGCAATTTTGTGTCATATGATATTGTATGCGGTTGCTATTTATGGTATATTTATTTTGTCTTGGCACAAAAATGTTAAGACATTGCTCCATTTAGGGGCTATAGCTGCAATCTTCGCTATGGGAATACTTGTAGAGGCGCTTATGAATTATTACGTTTTGCCAAAGGTTCTTATGAGATGGTAAAGGATACGAAGGAGAAATTATGGAAAGCTGTGTGGAGGAATATCTTCAATATATTCAGAGTAATAGAAAAAACTCCGGTAATACTGCATCGGCTTATAAAAGTGATTTGATAAAGCTTTGTGATTTTCTTAAGAAGCATAATATAACAGAGTGGGATAAAGTTACATTTACTGATTTAAACTCATATGTGCTTTCTCTGGAAAAAGATAATCATGCGGCATCAACCATATCAAGAAATGTGTCATCCATACGTTCATTTTTTTCGTGGATGTTCAGAGCGAGACTTATAAGCAATGAACCTTCATATAATTTGAAACCGCCTAAGATAGTCAGAAAATCCCCGGAGATACTGACGGTTGAAGAGATGAAAATGCTTTTGGATACTCCGGATACCGATACGGACAAGGGGCTGCGTGACAAAGCAATGCTGGAGCTTTTGTATGCCACAGGTATGAAGGTTAATGAACTGATAAGTCTCAGAATGGAAGAGATAAATCTGCAGCTTAAGTTTGTAATGCTGAGGGGAGAGGAAAAAGAGCGCATGGTTCCATTTGGAGAGCCTGCCAAAACAGCAATATCAAATTATCTTACATCGGTCAGGGATAAAATTGCCAAGCCCGATAATGAGCTTTTATTCATAAATATGAATGGCAATTCTATGACCAGACAGGGATTTTGGAAAATTATTAAAGGATATGGAGGCATTACGGGTCTTGGTGACAGGCTGACACCACACACCTTCAGGCACACATATGCTGCGCACATGGCAGCAAAAGGGGCGGATTTGAAAGCGTTACAGGAAATTTTAGGACATGCCGATATATCAACAACACAGATATACTCGTCATTTATACATGGAGGAAACCGCTCGGTTTTTGAACTTGCGTATAATGAAAAACAATAAGAAAGAGGTCAAAATATGTCAGAAAATACAAAACCGGTAAGGAAAAAGAAGAAAAAGAACAGTGGTATATCAATACTTATAGCTCTTGTAATAATTGCGATAATACTTGTTATCATCCTCATTGTGCTTGTAACCAAAGAAGGAAAGGGTAATTCATCAAAATCCAAATTCGCTCTCATAAATAACTCTTATCAGGTAGAGCTTGGTGATAATATGAGCACTGTGACGATGAAGGAGCTTGTAAGCGGTGATGAAACACTTGTTTCGGAGGCTGCAATCAATACTGATAAGGTTGATTTTAACAAGGTTGGTGACTACACTGCCGTTATTACAAGCGGGGAGTACAGTCTTGACCTTACGGTTAAGGTGGTTGATACAACAGCTCCGGTCATTACTCTTAAGGCGGAAAGCACCAGTGTCACCCTTTCAGTACAGGTTACAGCTGATATGTTCATAGAATCAGTTGACGATAAGTCAGGATATACAACAGGATTAGTTGAAGATACAGCTTCGTCATCCCCGGTTGATGATATGCAGGCAAGTGTAAGCTTTGATAAGGAAGGAACATACACGATAGGTGTTGTTGCTGCGGATGACTACGGTAACTATGATATGAAGACGGTGTCGGTCAATGTGACGGATATTGATTACAGTGCCGTACTTAACTCAGGAGCTGATGTGACAATTCCTGAGGGAACTGATTTCTCGGAATACTCCAGTGAACAGGTTCCTTATGGATTTTCCAAAACTGATGTTGACGAGAATAACAGACCGGGAGGATGTTCGTATTATGACAAGCTTTATGGCATGTATACGGCAGATTTTATTCAACCATACAGCAACTATGTCTATCTGACATTTGATGAAGGCTATGAGTATGGTTTTACCCCGGCAATTCTTGATACCCTTAAGGAAAAGAATGTTAAAGCCGTATTTTTTGTAACCCTTCCGTTTGCTAAGGAAAATCCGGACCTTGTACAGAGGATGATTGACGAGGGACATGTTGTAGGAAACCATACCACAACACATCCGGCAGGCGGCTTGCAGCAGTATACACCTGAAAAACAGATTGATGATATTGATCAGGTAACTCAATATATTAAGGAAAATTTCGATTATGATATGTATCTGTTCAGATTCCCGGAGGGGTCTTTTAGTGAGCAGTCACTTGCCATAGTTCAGAGCCTTGGATACAGGTCTGTATTTTGGAGCTATGCGTATAGAGACTGGATTGTGGATGACCAGCCGGATGTTGAGGAATCTTTACAGGCGGCACTTGACTGCGCCCATGGAGGAGCAATTTATCTGCTTCATGCAGAGAGCGAGACTAACACAAAGATGCTGGGTGATTTGATTGACGGCTTGAGAGCCAAGGGATTTGAGCCGGGATATTACGCTAAGATGGATTAATGTATATATAGCTATGGTGATTAAGAGAGCGCAGGCGGTTTACCGATGCGCTCTTATTTACGCAGAATCTGTAGTATAAACAGACAACAAACAGACAATATAGTTGATTGACGACACCCAAAAGAGGGGATATACTATTATATATAAGATGGCGGAAGGAGCGGTTTTATGAAACGTGTGATATGGATAATCCTTGACAGTGTGGGTATGGGCGCGATGCCTGATGCTTCTGTGTTTGGAGATGAGGGATGCAACACAATAGCGCATACATGGGAATATAACGGAGGATTGGATATACCTAATCTGCTTGGTTTAGGATATGGCAATATTGACGGAATGGAGCTGCTTCCTAAGCTGGATGAACAGAAAATATGCGGTGCATACGGACGTGCAGCAGAGTTATCTAACGGTAAGGATACAACAGTTGGACATTGGGAGATGACCGGAGTTATATCCAGACAGGCGTTTCCAACTTATCCGGAAGGATTTCCACATGAAATTATAGATGAATTTATAAGACAGACAGGCGTACCCGGTGTGCTTGGCAATTGTGTTGCATCGGGAACGGAGATAATCAAGGAGCTTGGAGCTGAGCATGAGGAAAGCGGCAAGCCGATAGTGTACACCTCTGCAGACAGCGTATTTCAAATTGCGGTCAATGTGGATAAATATCCTCTTAAAAGTCTTTATGATATGTGTGAAAAAGCCAGAAAAATACTTACGGGCAGACATCAGGTTGCCAGAGTAATAGCAAGACCTTTTGTGGGAAGTCAGGGCTGCTACACCAGAACTGCAGACAGAAGAGATTATGCAATACTTCCGCCGGATTACAACCTTTTGAACAGACTGCGTGAACAAAGCTTTGACGTGATAGCGGTAGGTAAAATAGAAGATATTTTTGCAGGCTCAGGAGTGACTGAGGCGGCGCATACCAAGGATAATATGGACGGTATAGATGTCACCTTGAGATATATGGCGCAGGACAATCATGGACTTATATTTACCAATCTGGTTGAGTTTGACTCATCATGGGGACACCGTAGGGATGCCAAGGGCTATGGTCAAGGACTTGAGGCTTTTGATGCAAGGCTTCCTGAGATTATCAATGCTATGACTGATGATGATATACTTATAATCAATGCCGACCATGGCTGTGACCCGACTTTTAAAGGTACAGACCACACAAGAGAGTATATACCTGTTCTTGTTTACGGACATAATATCAAGCCTGTTAATTTCGGCACAAGAACTTCATTTGCCGATATAGGTCAGACCATAGCGGAATATCTTGATGCCCGGTCTATAGATAACGGAATAAGCTTTCTGGATAAGATTAGGAGGTAAAGCTATGCGGATGTATGATGTGATTGCCCATAAAAGGGACGGCTTGGAGCTTAGCAATGATGAGATAAATTTTTTTATTAAGGGTTATACGGAGGGAACGATTCCTGACTATCAGGCTTCAGCACTTGCAATGGCTGTATATTTTAACGGAATGAGCCAAGGGGAGACAGCGGCACTTACCATGGCAATGGCGCACAGCGGAGATGTGCTTGATTTAAGCCCGATTAAGGGAATTAAGGTTGATAAGCACAGTACAGGAGGGGTGGGTGATAAAACATCTCTTGTGCTTGGTCCCATGGTTGCAGCTGTAGGTGTGCCTGTTGCCAAAATGTCAGGCAGGGGGCTTGGCCATACAGGAGGAACCATTGACAAGCTTGAAAGCTTTCCGGGGTTTGTTACCGGACTTTCAAAGGAAAAATTTTTTGATAATGTCAATAATATAAAAATAGCAATTGCAGGACAGACGGGAAATCTTGCACCGGCGGATAAAAAGCTTTATGCCCTTAGAGATGTTACGGCAACCGTTGAAAGCATACCTCTTATTGCCGGAAGTATTATGAGTAAAAAAATAGCTGCCGGCGCTGATGTTATTGTTCTGGATGTCAAAACAGGAAGCGGTGCATTTATGAAAACAGAGGAGCGTGCCATTGAACTTGCTAAGACTATGGTTCAGATTGGAAACAATGTGGGAAGACGGACAATGGCGGTTGTCAGCAATATGGATGAGCCGTTGGGATTTGCAGTGGGCAATGCCGTGGAGGTGAAAGAAGCAATCGATACGCTTTCAGGTCATGGACCGGAGGATTTGCTGGAGCTGTGTCTTGAACTGGGCTCACATATGGTTGCAGGTGCGGGAATTGCAGAAAATGCAGATAAAGCCCGTGCTATGCTTAAGCGAGTCATAGATGACGGCTCCGGTCTTCGTAAGCTGGCTCAGCTGGTGAAAGCACAGGGCGGTGATGAAAAGGCGGTTTATGATACGAAGCTTTTGCCGCAGGCCTCTATACAGCATGATGTGGTTTCTGAAGCTGAAGGATATGTACAGCATATAGTCTGTGATCAGGTGGGAGCCAGCGCAATGGTGCTTGGCGGAGGAAGAGAAAATAAGGACAGCGTTATAGACCTGGCAGTTGGAATTATTTTGTCGAAAAAGGTTGGAGATTATGTGAAAAAAGGTGAAAAAATTGCAACTTTTCTTGCAAATGACGGCAAAAAACTTGAGGATGCATTAAAACGGTTTGAAGGAGCATATATTATAGGCGAAAAAAGGGTGGATAAACCTGAATTGATAAGGTATGTGGTGAATGAAGCATGATTAGAGTTAATAATAATATATTCTATCTTGAAACGGATAATACGGAATACATTTTCAGAATTACAAAGGGAGGCTATCCGGAACATATATATTACGGTGCAAGGCTTAATGATGATGATATTGCACCTTTTTCCGATAAGCTTACATTCGTACGCGGCAGTTGTATTGAGGTTGACGATGGAGAACGCAGGTTTTCAATGGAGCATTTCAAGTCGGAATTTTCAGAAAACGGAAAGGGTGATGTACGTGAAATCAGCATTGATATTATTCATGCTGACGGTACAAGAACCTGTGATTTCCGGTTTGAATCCTGTGAAATTACAGATGGCAAATATGAGCTTAAGGGGCTGCCTTCATCATATGCAGGGGAAGACAATGTAAAAAGCCTTGTGGTCAGATTTACGGACAACAATTCAGGGAATATGCTTGAATTGCTGTATGGTGTTTTTGAGAAAAGCAATGTAATCACAAGGGCAGTAAGGCTTACTAATAACGAGGACAATCAGATTAAGCTGCGCAAAATAATGAGCAGCCAGTTGGATTTGGATGAATACAAGCAATATGATATGATTAGCTTTGCAGGGGCATGGGCATATGAGATGAATATGGTACGCCGTCCTATTAAAGAGGGAATAACTTCACAGGCATCATACTGCCTTAATTCTTCAAGCCGTTCCAATCCTTTTTGTATGGTTTGTGAAAGTGAAGCCTGTGAAAATTATGGCGAGGTATATGGTTTTAACCTTGTTTACAGCGGAGACCATTACGAATCTGCTTATATGGACGTATTCGGTAAAATTCGTTTTATGCATGGAATCAACCCATCGGAGTTCACCTTTTCTCTTAATTCAGGAGAAGCCTTTGTTACCCCTGAGGCTGTTATGACATATTCCGGCAAAGGCTTTGGCGGAGTGAGCCGTAATATGCACCGCTTTGTCAGGGAAAATATTGTGCGTGGTCAGTGGAAATACAAGGAGCGACCTATACTTATTAACAGTTGGGAATCTTATTATTTTGGAATTGACCAAGAGAAGCTGTTTGGTCTTGCACAGACAGCTGCGGAATGCGGAATGGAGCTTCTTGTTATAGATGACGGTTGGTTTAAAGGGCGCAATGATGATACATCTTCCCTCGGTGATTGGCTTGTGGATGAGAATAAATTTCCTGATGGGCTGGCGGCATTTTCCCACAGGCTTAAGGCAATCGGAATGGGGCTGGGAATCTGGGTTGAACCTGAAATGGTTAGTGAAAATAGTGATTTATACAGAGCACATCCTGAGTGGGCTGTGCGCATACCGGGTAAAAATCATGCATTCGGACGTAATCAGATGCTTTTGGATTTGACTAATCCTGAAGTGCGGAAATATATAACGGAGTCAATGTGCAAAGTTTTTTCGGCCGGGGACATCAGATATGTTAAATGGGATATGAACAGGGTGGTGTCGGATTCTTATGGAAGTCTTCTTGGAGAGAATCAGATTGAATTTGCCCACAGATATGTCCTTGGACTTTATGAGATTTTAGACAGGCTTACAGCGGAATTTCCTCAGATACTTTTTGAAAGCTGTTCAGGCGGCGGGAACCGCTTTGATTTGGGAATGCTATGCTATATGCCGCAGATATGGGCTTCGGATAATACGGATGCCCTATGTCGTGTCAGAATCCAGAACGGGTACAGTTACGGTTATCCTTTATCATGTGTCAGCGCTCATGTTTCACAGTGTCCTAATCACCAGACCCGTAGAATTACACCGCTCAGCACTCGTTTTGAAGTGGCGGCATTCGGTATCTTAGGATATGAGTGCAATTTTGATAATTTCAGTGAAAGTGAATTGCTTCTGATAAAGGAACAGATTAAATTTTATAAAAAGTATAGAAGACATATGCAATTTGGTGAATTTTACCGTCTTATGGATAATGACGGTGAGCTGCAATGGATGAGCTATGACGAAGCGGCAGGTATTGGAGCAGCATTGATATTCAGAGGTCAAGTAATTCCCGGTGCATCACATCCAAGAATCAGATTTAACGGGCTTAAAGCCGCTTCTGTATACAGATTTGAAGGGGGAATAGGTGAAAGTATTGTAACAACCGGCGGCGTTCTTATGAATGCAGGAGTTAAGGTAAGCGAAGGCTTTGTTCATGGCGGCAATATGGATGACAGGAGATTTTTGGTGGATAACAGTACAAGAATATATATTGTGGAGGAACAGCAATGACAGACAATGTGGAAAAGCTTAAAAAATTAATAGCTGACAGCGATAACATAGTGTTTTTCGGCGGCGCAGGAGTAAGCACCGAGAGTAATATTCCTGATTTCAGAAGCGTGGATGGGTTGTATAATCAGAAATATGCATATCCGCCGGAGACAATACTGAGTCACACATTTTTTATGAAAAAGACTCGGGAATTTTTTGACTTTTACAGGGATAAAATGCTTTATTTGGATGCAAAGCCCAACAAAGCTCATCTTGCACTGGCAAAGCTTGAAGCCTGCGGAAAATGCAAAGCTGTTATAACCCAAAATATTGACGGGCTTCATCAGGCTGCCGGAAGCAAGGAGGTGCTGGAGCTTCACGGAAGCGTTCTTCGCAATTATTGCATGAACTGCGGCAAATTTTACGATACATCCCATATTGCATCGTCAGGTGAAGTTCCTCGCTGCCAATGCGGAGGTATAATAAAGCCTGATGTGGTTCTTTATGAAGAAGGGCTTGACAATGCCACGCTTACCAAGGCCGTAAAATATATAAGTCAGGCGGATATGCTTATAGTGGCAGGAACTTCACTGACAGTGTACCCTGCTGCAGGACTTATAGATTACTATAGAGGCAATAAGCTTGTATTGATTAATAAATCGGCGACACCAAAGGATTCCATGGCAGATTTGGTAATCAGTGAAGCGGTTGGCGAAGCTCTGGGATATTGTGTGGAACAGTGAATATTAATAAAATGATTGTGTACGTGCTGTTTGCTCTATGACAGTCATAATGATTGCGAGATGTACTTTTATAAATTATAATTGACGCACTTATCTGTGACTGGTAAAATATGGTTATAAGGTAATAGGAAAAGAAAGGAGAGCGGTATTATGAAGAAAAAAGCAATCATGACAGGAATATGTCTGATTACGGCACTTGTTTTATCCTGCGGTTTGGGCAAAAGGGCAGAGGCATCGGAAGCTTCATATATAGACGAAATTCCGTATGTAGAGGAATATGGGGATGACGTTATTTTTGATGCGAAAGCTGTTGGCTATGTCAGTTCTGATGATATATATGTTCCGGCTGCACAGCGGGTTGCAGGTGACGGCTATGTCAGATGGTATGATGCATCTGCAATATATAATTCGCAGTGGGATAAGTACTCCTGCAGTTATATCTATAATCAGCTTTCGGCAGAGGAAAAGGCACTATGGGACGGACTTGATGAGATGTGCCTTGGGTACCTTACGTCTGAGACTGATTTAGGGGCATGTACAGAATATGTTCAGACAACACTTTCCGTAGACGATATGCTTAATGTTGCGTATATGTTTATTTATTCCAATCCTCAGTATTATTTCCTTGAGAGCGGATGCAGCTACAGCTATGGTTACGGTTATCCACAGAGTGTTGCCATTGCTGTTTATGATGAGTTTCAGTCAGGAACGGAACGTGCCGAATATACGAAGCAGTTAAAGGCTTCCATAGACGAAATTGTAAATTCTGCAGCAAATGCTTCAAGTGATGACGAAAAACTTATAATACTCCATGATGGGGTTGTTAATGGCGTGGAGTACAATTATGAAGTTACAGCTGACGGAATAATTGATAATGATGAAGAACAGGTATGGTTTACTCAGTCGGCATACAGTGCGTTGTGTCTTGATTATACTGTGTGTGCAGGGTATGCAAAAGCATTTGAGATGGCGTGTAATGCATCGGATATAGATTGTATTGCTATAACCGGGTCCGGTCACGCATGGAATAAAGTCAGAATAAATGACTCATGGTACAATGTGGATTGCACATGGGACGATCAAGGCGGTACGGCATACTATTATTATTTTGCCCGGAATGATGAAATATTTGATGATGGATGTCATGTTCCCAAAACGAGTGCTCCGGATTGGAGCTCCATTGTTCCCAAGTCCACACTGGACACCGGAAGTACATATTTTACACCCGGAACATTTCCGGCAATAACCCAGACGGCATCAGAACCTGTCATTACATATGAGATTAGCGGAGACGAATATCTGGTAACTATAACCTGCAGTACCGCAGGGGCTTATATATATTATACCACAGACGGTACAACGCCATCCCAAGCGGCAACCAAATCGGTCAGATACACAGAAAGCTTTACTGTCAGTGATGTGCAAACCATTAAGGCTGTGGCAGTAAGTGATACGTATTATGACAGTCCGGTAGTAACGTGGACACCGCCGGTTATATATCCGCTTAAAAATGCACAGGCAACGCTTTCCACATCGTCATATACCTATGACGGAACTGCAAAAACGCCAACTGTAACGGTAAAATACGGTACTAAAACTCTTGTAAAAGGAACAGATTATACAGTAACATACGTCAATAATACAAAAGCAGGAACAGCAACTGTCACAATAACCGGAAAGGGCAGTTACTCCGGAAGCATAACGAAGAATTTTACCATAAATGCAGCGAATATAAGCGGCGCAACAGCCACATTGTCAACGTCTGTCTATACTTATGACGGAGCCGCCAAAAAACCAAATGCAACGGTAAAATACGGTACTAAAACCCTTGTAAAAGGAACAGACTACACCATAACTTACAGCAGTAATACTGCTGTGGGAACGGCAACGGCAACCGTAACCGGGAAAGGCAACTATACCGGAAAGCTTGTGAAGAATTTTACAATTCAGCTTGCCACTCCGACTCTTACAAGTGTGGTCAATGATACTACAGGAGTGACATTCAAATGGGGAAAAGTAACTGGCGCCGCCGGATATTATGTATACAGAAAGACCAGCGGAGGAAGCTGGACTAAGATAGCCACAATACCTAGCGGCAGCATAGTAAGTTACATTGATGGAAAGGCTGTAAGCGGAACAACTTATATATACACCGTGAAAGCATACAGCGGAAGCTATACCAGTAACTATAACACCACAGGAAAGACCATAAAGCGTCTTACTAATCCTACACTGTCAAGCGTAACTAACGCAGCTTCGGGAGTGACATTCAAATGGGGAAAAGTAACTGGCGCCGCCGGATATTATGTATACAGAAAGACCAGCGGAGGAAGCTGGACTAAAATAGCTACAATAACCAGCGGAAGCACCTTAAGCTACACCGACACTAAGGCAGCCAATGGTAAAACCTACGCATACACGGTGAAAGCATACAGCGGAAGCTATACCAGCAGCTATAACACCACAGGAAAGACAATAGTACGTCTTACAAGACCAACTATATCTTCGGTAACAAATTCTGCAAGCAAGAAGATAACGGTTAAGTGGAACAAAAATACAGGCGGGGCAGGCTACCAGATATGTTATAAAACAGGAACCTCTTCCAAGACGGTAACAGTGTCGGGAAACACCAATGTAAGCAAAGTGATAAGCTCTCTTACTAAGGGTAAGACATATACAGTATATGTGAGAAGTTACAAAAAAGTAGGAAGCACTACATACTATTCGGCATGGAGCGCAGCCAAAACCGTTAAGATAAGTAAATAAGACAATGCAGCATTGGGTTATAAATGGATTTGCGGCTATAACAGGTGTTGTTAAATGACTTTGTGAAGTCATTGTTGACATATTCTTATATCAGTAGTATTATAAAATGCAAACAGATTGCAAAAGCAAACTGTTTGCATTTTTGCATTATGAAGATTATATTTTATATTTAAAAGCAGGAGAATTACATGGCAAAATCGTATTCAACAATCAGCCATACTAAGATTATGAAGTATCTGGCTGAAAATAGAGACAGGCTTGTGACAGTCAATGATATAGACAAATTTCTCAGGGAAGAGGGAATTGAGGTTAATGCTTCAACCATATACCGTTTCCTGAATAAGCTCAGCGACAGCGGTGAGCTTATGAAGTACGTTGCCAAGAAAGGAGAAATGTCTTCTTTTCAATATGTTGGCGGAGAGGAACGGAACTGTAAGGAGCATATTCATCTTCATTGTATAAAATGTGATAAAATAATCCATCTTGAATGTGGATTTATGCAGGAAATCAGGGAACACATAGAAGAACATCATGGTTTTACATTACAGTGTGAGGCATCTGTGTTGTATGGTATTTGCGCCGAGTGTCAAAGGAGATTTGTATGATGAGACATATCAGAAAAATATGTTTGGTTATTTTAATAATAGTCTTTGTGCTTCAGCTGACAGCATGTTCCGGCAATTCGGACAGTGTATCGTCGGGCGATAGCAGGCTTAAGGTTATAACAACTATTTTTGCAAGCTATGATTTCGTCAGGCAGATAGCAGGGGATAATGTTCAATTGTCAATGCTTCTTAAGCCCGGTTCGGAGGCACATTCTTATGAGCCCACACCTCAGGATATAATTGCCATACAGGAATGTGATGTCTTTATATATGTGGGAGGAGAAAATGATGCATGGATTGACAATATACTTGAATCCATAGACAGTGACAAAATCAGGATGGTAAAATTATTGGATTGTGTTGATACAAAATATTATGAAGAAACAGTGGAAGGTATGGAAGTTCATGACGGGCATGACCATCATAGCGAGGAAGCTTCGGATTTGGAACATGATGATTATGATGAAAACGATGTTCATGATGATACGCATGAACATGACAGCGATACACATGAACATGATGAACATGAAGATGATACACACCAGCATGATGAGTGGGATGAGCATGTGTGGACTTCTCCGGCTAATGCCATGTCAATCTGTAAAGCACTGACTGATGTATTATGTGAAGAAGATACTGACAATGAAAGCAGTTACAGAGCAGGCTGTGAAGAATACCAAAAAGAACTGGAAAAACTTGATGAATACACCAGAGAGATTGTGGATAATGCAGCAGGAAGCACCATAATATTCGGTGACAGATTCCCTGTCAGATATTTTATAGAAGAATATGGACTGTCATATTATGCGGCATTTCCGGGCTGCTCTCAGGAAAATGAAGCCAGCGCAGCCACAATAGCTTTTCTTATTGACAAGGTTAAGGAGCAAGATATACCTGTTGTTTTTAAAATTGAACTTAGCAGCGGAAATATGGCTGAGACCATAGCAGAGGACTGCGGTATTAAAGTGGAAACCTTTTACACAGGACACAATATTTCAAAGAAGGAATTTGATGACGGTGAAACCTATTTATCACTGATGTATCACAATGCGGATGTACTTAAGGAGGCACTTAACTGATGGCACTTATAAGTTGTCAAGATGTAAGTCTTGGATATGAAGGGAAAGTAATTTTACAGGATGTGGATTTTAAACTTGAGGGTGGTGAATACCTGTGCATAGTCGGAGAGAACGGAGCAGGCAAAAGTACGCTTATTAAAGGCATTCTGCGCCTGAAAAAGCCTATGAGCGGTACAATAGAGACGGGAGACGGGCTTAGGAATACGGAAATAGGATATATGCCTCAGCAGACAGCAGCGCAGAAGGATTTTCCTGCAAGTGTGTATGAGGTAGTCATCAGCGGCAGGCTTAACAGTCTTGGCACCCGCCTTTTTTTCGGCAGGAATGATAAAAAAGATGTGATGGATAAGCTTAGGCTTATGGGAATAGAGCACCTTAAAAATAAAAGCTTTCATGATTTGTCGGGAGGACAGAAGCAGCGTGTTCTTCTGGCAAGAGCTATGTGTGCTACAAAGAAGGTTATTTTGCTTGATGAGCCTGCGGCAGGACTTGACCCGGTTGCAACTCAGGAGCTTTATGAGCTTATCAATAAGATTAATAAAGAAATGGGAATTACTGTAATTATGGTATCTCACGATATGGAGGCTACTCTGAAATATGCAACACATATATTACACCTGTCCCACAGGCAAATGTTTTTCGGCAGGACAGAGGAGTTTTTAAAGACGGAAGACGGCAGAAAATTTTCTTACAGGAAAGAGGTGTAGATAATGATAGAGCTTTTTACGGATATGTTTAATTACCAGTTTATGGTGCGTGCCATAACAGTAGGAATTTTAGTGTCATTATGTGCTTCGCTGCTGGGGGTAAGTATGGTTCTAAAAAGATATTCAATGATAGGCGACGGACTTTCCCATGTGGGATTTGCGGCCTTAGCGGCAGCGGCGGCAGCAGGAGTTGCACCTTTGAAGGTGGCTGTTCCCGTATGTATTGCCGCAGCATTTTTGATGTTAAGAATAAGCGAAAACAGCAGGCTTAAGGGAGATGCAACTGTGGCGATAGTGTGCAGCGGAGCGTTGGCCATAGGTGTTATGATAATTTCTCTTTCCTCAGGAATGAATACGGATGTCAATAATTATATGTTCGGAAGCATATTGTCTCTCAGTGCAGAGGATGCTTTTATCAGTCGTGTTTTATCGGTAATTGTTGTGGTTCTCTTTCTTGTTTTTTATAACAGGATTTTTGCGGTTACATTTGATGAGAATTTTGCCAGAGCCACAGGCACCAAGGCAGGGGTGTACAACGGAATACTTGCTGTTCTGACAGCTGTAACGGTTGTTATCGGAATGAGAATGATGGGTGCACTGCTTATATCAAGTCTTATTATTTTCCCAAGCCTGTCATCAATGCGCGTGTGCAAAAGGTACCGTATGGTAATAATAAGCTCGGTGATTATATCGGTGCTTTGTTTCATGACAGGAATAACAATATCATTTGCAAAGTCCACACCTACCGGGGCAAGCATTGTTTGTGTCAATCTTGCTGTATTTGCAGTGATGTCACTTATAGGGACCCTTAGAGGTAAGGTTAGAAAGAAGGCTTAAAATGGTAAAAAACAAAAACGGAAAAAAATTTGCAATAGCAATATTATTTGTTGTTCTGTCACTGTGCATTTTGGGAGGCTGCGCAGATGAAGGAGAAAATCAACAGGATACACAGGAAACATGGCATGGGAATATGACACAGAAGGAACCTGATAGCAAAAATGCGGCAGCAGTGCCAAATGAAGAAGGTACAGCCGCAGAACCGGAGACGGAGCCTTTGACGGTGGAACAGCTTCGTCAATCGGCAGAGCTTAATCCCTCACAGCCTTTTATGAATTTGTATAAAAGAAATAAAGATACAGGCGTTTTTGATATAAAATACGATTATACTGCACCATGGGTGTGGTACAGTGATATAGGAGGATTCTATGTTTTTGCAACCGATGAAGAACAGTTCGCCTATGATGGCTTCAAGGCACGTTTTTTTGACTGGTGGGACTCCTATGGACAGTCAGCAGATACCAAGATTGGCTATGAAGTGATTGTAGGGCTTAATGATGGTACGGAGCTTATATGTACCGTAAAAAGTCCTGAAGATACCGAAGAAATTTTCCGGTATGTTGAATTGTATCTTTATGACGATGTACATCAGGAGGACGGAGCATGGTACAGCCATCTTCTTCAGGAGCAGATGACTGATGATACACTTATGACTTCAATCAAGGTCACAACCGGTGAAAAAATCAATGAGGTTGAATCAATTTATCTTACGGTTTTTACATATCAGAGTGAGGCTGATTTTGACATGGAAAGCGGAAGATATATAGGCGGAAATTATACGGGACTTGAAATCGGGAAACAGTAGGGGCAGCCGAGAAAAACGTTGACAAAACGGAACCATTGATGTATACTGAATAAAATATCCGTTTGGATATATGGAGTTGTCCGAAATATCCATAGATTTACAGTCGGCGACCCATAATTATATATGTATTAAGAATGGTACAATATATTATGCGCAAAAAATAGACTGTTATGTCAGTGATAACAGTCAGGGGTCAAATTATTATAGTACGGATTTGACCATTATAGTTTCTTTTAAATACAATGCAACGGAAAATTTGTTTGAATTAAGCGGAGATTATGCAATAGAAAAAGGTTGGAACTACACAGACTATGAGGTTATTGATATTGAAGCAAAGGAAAAAGCAAAGGCGCAGTATAATGAATATATTACAAAATATTAGATGTTACAACCAAGATAATCTTAATTCGCACGCTTATTGTAGAAATAATCCGTTTTATTTTATTGATTCATAAGGAACAGCAGTTAAGGTAAATCAAGCGGTCAGGAAAACCTGACCGCTTGTGTATTATCTCCATGTATCTGTGCAGATTAGAAATCAACCTCTGTGTCATAGTAGCAGCACTTGAGGAGTTTTTCCATCTCTTCCTGGCTTGGCTGTCTAGGGTTGGAACCTGTGCAGGCATCCAGAATAGCATTAGCGGCAATATCGTGAAGCTTGGCAAGAAACTCATCCTCAGGAACGATTCCTGTGTCGGCAGGAAGTCCGCCCTCACCGTAATTTTTGATGCAGTGAGGAATGTTAAGGTCATCATTCATCTTACGAAGCATTGCGATAAGGTTGTCAATCTTTTCGTCAGTAGTGTTGCCGCCAAGCTTAATAAAATCAGCGATTTCGGCATATCTTTCGGCAGCGACAGGGTCTTTAGCGTTGAATTTAATAACCTTAGGCAGATACATAGCATTGGCTGCGCCGTGGATTATATGTCCGCCGGAGAAAACTGCTCCGGTCTTGTGAGCCATTGAATGTACAATTCCAAGTAAAGCATTGGAGAATGCCATACCGGCAAGACACTGTGCATTGTGCATTGAAGCCTTGGCATCCGTGTCTCCGCCGTATGATTTGACCAATGTTGCATCAATCATTTTGATAGCGTGAAGTGCAAGCGGGTCTGTGTAATCGCAGTTGGCAGTTGATACATAAGCCTCGATAGCATGTGTCATTGCATCCATACCTGTGTGTGCAACAAGCTTAGGCGGCATAGTCTCTGCAAGCTCCGAATCAACGATTGCCACATCAGGTGTAATCTCAAAATCAGCGATAGGGTACTTAATTCCCTTAGAGTAATCTGTGATAATTGAGAAAGCAGTTACCTCTGTGGCGGTACCGGATGTGGATGGGATAGCGCAGAAATGAGCCTTGGTACGCAGCTTCGGAAGACCAAAAACCTTGCACATATCCTCAAAAGTGGTATCAGGATACTCATATTTAATCCACATAGCCTTTGCAGCATCAATAGGTGAACCTCCGCCCATAGCAACAATCCAGTCCGGCTGAAATTCCTGCATAACTGCCGCACCATTCATAACAGTCTCAACAGATGGGTCAGGTTCAATGCCTTCAATAAGCTTAACCTCCATACCTGCTTCGTGAAGATAATCCTCAGCTTTCTGCAAAAAGCCGTTACGCTTCATTGAACCACCACCAACGCAGATGATAGCTCTTTTACCGTCAAGTGACTTAAGTGCTTCAAGAGAGCCCTTTCCGTGATACAAATCTCTTGGTAAAGTAAAACGTGCCATATAAAATACCTCCTTATATTGTCCGGCTGTCCTGTGGCGTCAGGGCTGCAGCCGGTATTTGTTGTGTCTTGTTACTGTTCGTCCTAAAGGAATTATATGTATCTTAGGGACAAATAGAAGTTTGTTAAATTTTTAACAATATAATTATAGCATATATGCACAAAAAATTCAATTACATTCCTTAAATATTATAAAAATTTTACAAAAAAATTATAAAGATATTTGCAGATTACTTTTTACGGTATTGACTTGGCGTCAATCCGTATTTTCTTTTAAAAAGGCGGTTAAAATATGAAAGATTATCATATCCGCAGTGTGAGGCTATATCAATGATATTGTCATCGGATGAAATCAGCATTCGGGATGCCATTGACAGCCTGTAATCATTGAGATAGTCAATAAAAGAAGTACCCATGACTTTTTTGAAAAATTTCATGAAATGAGAAGACGAAAAACCGCTGACTGCTGCAATTTCGTCAATGCTTATAGGGTTTTCGTAATTGGTTTCAATATATTTTACGATGTCCTTGATGCGGTCAAGGTTTTTATCAGATTTGGAATGGGCGGAAATATCACATTCCTTATACAGCTCAAAAAGAAACTCAAAAAGGTAGCTCTTAATGGCAAGCTTATAGCCGTTGGGAAAAACCGCACATAGACTGTCAATTTTATTGAGACAGCAGGCTATTTGGGAATAATTGGAATCATCAGAAGTGATAACATCATGAAAGGATATTTTTCCCGACAAAAAAGGAATAAAAAATTCTTCACCTAATGTATCATTATAGCCGGAATACAGCATTTCCGGAGAAAAAATAATATTTTCATATTCCATTGAGTAATCTTCTAGCTGGTTTATTCCATGCATTCTTCCCGGAATTACCACTACAATGTCGCCTGCTTCCACATAATGGGAAGTGAAATCAAGAATTACGGTTCCTTTGCCTTTTTTGATATATATTATTTCAATCTCATTATGCCAGTGAAGAGGAACCTGACAGAAATCCAGAGGAATTGAGCACAGGTATGTATTGTATGGGAAAAGCGAATCGGTGTGGGATTTGGTTTCCTGATAGTTTTCATATTCCAAAATGTTCATTTTGTGCTGCCTCCTGTTATAAGATTATCAGTAAACTGTGAATATGATAGTATTGTATCATATCTTGATTGAATACTGCAAGAAAATATAATGTTTTTGATAGTACAATGCAAATGTACTTAGGAAAACCGGAATTTATATAAATTATAGTGAGGTGTTTGTTATGAGTAAAGAACTTGACAGAGGTGCGGGAATATTGCTCCCGGTGAGCAGCCTTCCGTCACCTTATGGAATCGGAACACTGGGGGCAAAGGCATATGAATTTGTGGATATGCTCAAAAACTCAGGTCAAATGTACTGGCAGGTGCTCCCTGTGGGACCTACAAGCTTTGGAGACAGTCCTTACCAGTCTTTTTCAGCATTTGCAGGCAATCCGTATTTTATTGATTTGGATATTCTTATTCAGGAAGGTCTTTTAAAAACCTCCGATGTACAAAATATATTCTGGGGGACTGACCCTGAATATGTGGAGTATGATGTGATTTATAACGAAAGATTTAAGGTACTTAAGAAGGCATTTGATGCTTCATCTCACAAAGAAAGCGAAGCCTACCGGGCTTTCCTTGATGATAATAAGGACTGGCTTCATGATTACGGGGTTTTTATGGCAATCAAGGGTGCCCACGATAATAAAGAATGGTTAAGCTGGGAAGAGGATATAAGATTCCGTAAACCGGAAGCTCTTGCGGAATATGAGAAAGAACTTGCCTATGAAATTGATTTCTACAAATTTTTGCAGTTTAAATTTTATGAGCAGTGGGAAGCGCTTAAGTCATATGCCAACAACAAAGGTATTAAAATAATTGGCGACATTCCTATTTATGTAGCTTTGGACAGCGCCGATGTATGGACTAACCACACATTGTTCCAGTTGGATGATGAATGGAAACCGGTTAATGTGGCAGGCTGTCCGCCTGATGTCTTTTCGGACTGGGGTCAAAAGTGGGGAAATCCTCTTTATGACTGGGATGAGATGGAGCGAACAGGGTTTGAATGGTGGAAAAAGAGAATGGCATCCTCCGCAAAACTTTATGACGTAACCAGAATAGACCACTTCATAGGGATTGTAAGATATTATAACATTCCTGCTGACGGAGTTCCGAAGGAAGGTTTTTATGCAAAGGGACCGGGAATAAAGCTCATTAATGCCATAGACAGTGTTATGGGTGATGCTAAAGTAATAGCGGAAGATTTGGGCGTTGTGGTTCCTGAGGTTACGGAGCTTATAAGGAAGTCCGGCTATCCCGGAATGAAAGTATTTCAGTTTGCTTTTGACGGTAATACCACCAATGAACACTCACTTCATAACCATGAGAAGAATTATGTTGTATATATAGGAACACATGATAATGAAACGCTGAAGGGTTATATCGGGAATGCTGAAGAACAGAATGTGGAATATATGATGAAATATCTTGGGGTTAATAAGCCTGATGATATTGTGGAGGCGCTTATACGATTTGCTTATATGAGCGTGGCGGATACTGTTGTCGTTCAGATGCAGGATTTGCTTGGGAAGGACAACAAGGCAAGAATGAATCTTCCTTCAACAATAGGAACCAACTGGAAATGGCGTATGAAGGACGGAGAATTTACCAAAGAAATCAGAAACAGACTCCGCGAGCTTACCAAAGTTTACGGAAGAGACAAATATAAATTTTATTTTTGCAAGGAGGATTATATGTTATCAGATATTTGTGAAAAGAAGTACAACAAGGCAATCAAGGATTGCACCAACGAAGAGCTTTATACAGCGCTTCTCACAATGACCAAGGAGCTTGCCAAGGATAAGGAGAAGAATGAAGGCAAGAAAAAAGTTTACTACATTTCAGCTGAATTTTTAATAGGAAAACTTCTTTCAAATAACCTTATAAATCTCGGAGTTTTTGACAGTGTTAAGAAGCAGCTTGAAGAAAACGGAAAGAGCATTTACGATATAGAAGAAATTGAGCCGGAACCATCTCTTGGAAACGGCGGACTGGGAAGACTTGCAGCATGTTTCCTTGATTCAATGGCGACTATCGGTATTAACGGAGACGGAATAGGTCTTAACTATCATATGGGACTTTTCAAACAGGTGTTTGAAAATAATTTCCAGAAAGAGACAGCTAACCCATGGATTGAGGATGAAAGCTGGCTTACCAAAACAGATGTTACTTATGATGTGCAGTTTGGCAATCTTACAGTTAAGTCAAGACTTTATGACATTGATGTGACAGGATATAATAACAGAACCAATAAGCTTCATCTTTTTGATATTGAGTCTATTGATGAGAGTATTATCAACGGAGACAGCATTAATTTCGATAAGACCGACATTGCCAAGAATCTTACTCTGTTCCTTTATCCTGATGACAGCGATGAAGCAGGCAATCTTCTGAGAATTTACCAGCAGTATTTTATGGTAAGCAACGGAGCAAGACTTATAATTGACGAGTGCAAGAAAAAAGGCAGCAATCTTCATGATTTGGCTGATTATGCGGCAATTCAGATTAACGATACACATCCGTCAATGGTTATTCCTGAACTTATAAGGCTTCTTGATAAGGAAGGAATTGCATTTGATGAGGCGGTTAAGATTGTGACGGATACATGTGCTTACACAAACCACACAATTCTCGCTGAGGCACTTGAAAAATGGCCGTTATCTTATCTTGAGAAAGTTGTACCGCAGCTTGTTCCTATTATCAAAAAGCTGGATGAGAAGGTAAGGGCAGAATATTCCGATAAGTCAGTGTATATCATTGATGATATGGACAGAGTTCATATGGCTCATATGGATATACATTACGGACACAGTGTTAACGGTGTTGCATACCTTCATACAGAGATACTTAAGGATACGGAGCTTAACAATTTTTACAAGATATATCCTGAAAAATTCAATAATAAGACTAACGGTATAACATTCAGAAGATGGCTTCTCCATTGCAACGAAGAACTTGCGGCATACATTGAACAGCTTATCGGTGCAGACTTCAAAAAAGATGCTGACAAGCTGGAAGACCTTTTGAAATATGTTAATGATGAGGAGGTTCTTAATAAGCTTCTTGACATTAAGAAGAGTAAAAAGACAACACTTAAGAATTATCTTAAGGCTACCCAGAATATCGATATTGATGAGAACTCAATTTATGATATTCAGGTAAAGAGACTTCATGAGTATAAGCGTCAGCAGATGAATGTTCTCTGGATAATTTACAAATATTATGAGATTAAGGCAGGAAGACTTCCGAAAACACCGATTACAGCCATATTCGGCGCCAAGGCAGCTCCGGCATACACAATAGCCAAGGATATTATTCATCTTATTCTTTGCTTGCAGCAGGTGATCAACAATGACCCGGAGGTAAGTCCATACCTTAAGGTGGTTATGGTTGAGAACTACAATGTTTCAAAGGCAGCCAAGATTATTCCGGCATGTGATATTTCAGAGCAGATATCTCTTGCGTCAAAGGAAGCTTCCGGAACAGGAAATATGAAGTTTATGCTTAACGGAGCTGTTACGTTGGGAACTAAGGACGGAGCTAATGTGGAGATTGGTGAGCTTGTAGGTGAGGACAATATCTATTTCTTTGGTGAAACCAGTGAACAGGTAATAGGGCATTATGCCAATGGAGATTATTCAGCAAAGAGTTATTACGTTAATGATGAGGAAATCAAAAAGCTGGTTGATTTCATAATAAGCGCGCCGGTTATGAAAGCAGGCGATGCAGAGACTTTGTTAAGACTTCACGCAGAGCTTATTAAAAAGGACTGGTTTATGACGCTTCTTGACATCAAGGATTATATCAGAGTTAAGGAAATCGCGATTGCTGATTATGAGGACAGGAAAGCATGGTCCAAGAAGATGCTTGTCAATATTTCCAAGGCAGGTTTCTTCTCATCAGACAGAACTATCGCACAGTACGATAAGGATATCTGGAAACTCTAAAATCAGATGGAAATCTGTTATTTTACAGTATATAGCCGAAGTGCGATGCGCTCTGGCTATATACAATATATTATCAGGAAGAACAGGAGAAAGCAGGGTATGAATAGAAAATTTTTACTGCAAAAAATTTTGGCTGCAACAATGATGCTTGTAATTACGGCATCTATACTTGCAGGCTGCGGAAACAAATCCGGCAATAATGATTCCGATGGATTTGTATATGAGGACAACAGAATTGACGATAAGTTCGGAACCTGTTATCAGGTGCTTATATATTCATTCTGTGACAGTGACGGAGATGGTATAGGCGATATACAGGGGCTTATATCCAAGCTGGATTATATAGAGGACATGGGTTTTTCGAGTATATGGCTTCTTCCGTTTACCCAGTCCACTACATATCATAAATATGACGTGGTAGATTATTATAGTATTGATACAGAGTATGGTACCATGGAAGATTTTGAGGAGCTTGTAAAAGCCTGCGATGAAAGAAACATTGATATTTATATGGATTTTGTAATCAATCATACATCCGCCCAAAATCAATGGTTCATGGAGGCGTGTGCTTACCTTGCAAGAATAGGAGATGGTGAGCCTGATGTAAATGAATGTCCGTACGTTGATTATTATAATTTCAAAAAGACGGATTCCTGCCCAAGCGGATGGAGTACAGTAGCCGGAAATCAGGCTTGGTGTTATGAGTGCGTTTTCTGGGACCAGATGCCGGATTTGAATCTGTCAAACGAAGCCGTACGCAAGGAAATTGAAGATATTGCGGACTTCTGGATAGACAAAGGTGTATCAGGCTTCAGACTTGATGCAGCGCTTCATTACTTTGAAGCCGATAATCCTGACAGTATAGAGGCTCTCAGCTGGTTCTGTGATTATGTTCATGGTATTGATGAGAATATATACTGTGTTGCCGAGGTATGGGATTCATTTACCACGATTAAGGAGTTCTACACAAGCAGTACTGACAGTCTTTTTGATTTTACTGTTGGCAATAAGGACGGATATATTGTAAAAGCAGTCAATAAAAACAGTGACGGTCAGGCAGGCGCCAGTCTTGCGGTCAATCTTGTGAATGTGTACAATGAGATATATGATGTCAACCCGGATGCCATAGACGGTATCTTTTTATCCAATCATGATGTGGGACGTGTTGCCGGATTCGTCATGAGGCAGGAGGAAAGGGTAAAGCTTGCTGCGGGAATACAGATACTTTCAACGGGAAGTGTGTTCGTGTATTATGGAGATGAGCTTGGAATGGGCGGTTCAGGCTCCGATGAAAATAAGCGGGCACCGATGTATTGGACGGATGATGAACAATCTGCCGATATGACAGTTGGTCCTCCGTCATACGAACCGCAGAAGCATTCTTTTGGTTCATATGAAACACAAAAGGATGATGAATATTCCGTATATAATTATTATCGCAAGGCAATACAGCTTAGAAACAAATATCCCGAAATAGGAAGAGGAACGCCTGCGGTTATGGAAGAGGTTACAGAGCAGAACGGTAACATATGTGCAATACATAAGACATATAACGACAGTGAGATAAGCCTTCTTTTCAACAACAGCGACAGTGCCGTTACGGTAAACGTATCTAAAGATACTTATAATTATGAGAAAATTGCCGACTATCTTCTGGTAGGTGAAGAAACTCCTGCCATAGAAGGCGAGGAGATAACAATTCCGGCATTCGGATGTGTAATTCTAAAGTAGTGATGAGATGAAAATACAGCAAAACGGCGTAAAGCGGAAGGACTTGAAACTCAGTCAACTGCTTTACGCCGTATTCGTTTACGCAATAATATTACAGTTGAATATCATAATCGAAGGAAACACGGTCGATTACATGCGGGTTATATTTCTTTCCCATGCGTATATGTTCAGGGTGGTTAAGATATTGATTCAGGACATTTTCGTCTTCCAGAACCATCTCAATCATCAAATCCATATTGGCCGGACGGTCAACACAGTTACGATGTATCTTTGCGGATATGATTCCATCAAAGGCTTCTTCTATAATTTTGAAAGCCTTAATATATTCATTGTAGTTATCTTCCGTAAAAAAATCATTTTCAAATCTGAAAATTACAAAGTGCTTCAGCATATAAAACCTCCTGGAAAATACTGTTATTATCATATCACAAAACAGGTTATATATCAAATTTTTGATTTACATATTCGGTTTGTCGTATTATAATTTTTTAGAATGGACTTTTATTAAGCTTATAATCAAGGAGGCAGATAATGAGTTATGATATTTATCTTCCCAGCTATTCGATAGGTGATGATGTATATAAAAGGATAGAATGCATCTGTATTCCATACGGTACTAAGGCAGCTGCGATTGGCGGAAAGACAGCAATGGAAAAGGCAATGCCAAAGCTGGTGGCTGCCATTGAAGGTACACAGATACAGCTTACCGGCAGTTTATGGTATGGCGGTGAGGCAAGTTACGAGAATGTGGATGTTTTATCTGACAACAAATCAGTCAAAGAGGCTGACATGATTTTTGCCGTTGGCGGCGGAAAGGCGACAGATACAGCCAAGGCGCTTGCAGATGTTACAGGTAAGCCGGTATTTACTTTTCCGACAATAGCATCTAATTGTTCGGCTTGTACAAGTGTGTCCATTATGTATAAACCTGACGGAAGTTTTTTGAAACCGCATTTTTTTAAGAAGCCTCCTGTGCACGCGTTTATTGATACGGAGATAATTGCAGATTCACCGGACAAATATATGTGGGCAGGAATAGGCGACACATACGCCAAATATTTTGAAAGCTCGGTTTCGTCAAGAGATGAAGCGGTTCCACATTATATCAGATTAGGCGTTACCAATTCGCTTATGTGTTATGAGCCAATGTTAAAATACGGCAGGAAGGCATTGGAGGATATGCGGGCAGGCAGTTTTACTCCTGAATTTGAACAGGTGGTGCTTTCCATTATTGTAAGTACTGCCATTGCGTCAATACTTTTGACAGCTGACCATATAATTGATTATAATACAGGCCTGGCACATGCTATTTTTTATGCCCTTACATCATATCCTCATATTGAGGAAAGACATCTTCACGGAGAGGTAGTGGGATATGGCGTCCTTGTTCTTTTGCTTGTGGACGGGGATAAGGATAATTTTGACAAACTTTTTGCATTTAACAAAAGCGTGGGGCTTCCTACGAGACTTTCCGACATAGAATTAACAAAGGAGGAAATTCCTGAGCTTGTTAAGGCTGCGCTTGCAATGAAGGATATTGAGCATAATCCTTATGTGATTACAGCCGATATGCTGACGGAGGCTTTTAACAGGCTGGAGGAAATGAATCAATAAATAAAAGGAGAATCATTATGAAAAAGAGATTAGCAGTAATTTTGGCTGCCATTATGGCAGTCGCAGCAGTTATTGGGATTACAGGATGCGGTAATTCCAAGTCGGACTCCGATAAAATCGGTGTTCTTTACATGATTGAAAACAGTGCTTTTGAGGATATGAAGGACGGAATTGTCAATGAGCTTAAGGCTAATGGCTATGACAATATTGACATTCAGTGTGCACAGGGAGATGCAACAACACTTCAGACAATTGCACAGAATATGGCTGATGGTTCATACAAGGCAGTATTCACAATCGCAACACCTGCAACACAGGCTATGGTTAACCAAGAGTGCGATACGCCTACATTTTTCTGCGCAGTATCAGCGCCTACGGCAGCCGGGGTAATTACAGATATGGAAAAACCTGACAAAAATGCCACAGGTACATCCAATGCAATTCCGATTGATGATATTTTTGCATTTGCTGACAAGCTTACACCGGAAATCAATACATGGGGATTTATATATTGCACAAGCGAGGATAACGCTGTTGATACGGTTAAGTCAGCAAAAGAGTATTGCGATTCAAACAATATTCCTTACGAGGAAGTTACCGTAACCAACTCCTCAGAGGTTCAGCAGGCAGCGGAGACACTTGCAGATAAGGTTGACGGTATTTTTATACCTAACGACAGTGTTGTTCAGTCAGCAATGACTACCGTTACGGAAGTGGCAAGGGATAAGAAGATTCCTGTATACGGAAGTTCTGCAACAATGGTGCTTTCAGGCGCATTTGCCACAATCGCCATAAGCGATACTGAAATCGGAAAGCTTACGGCACAGATGGGACTTGAGTATCTTAAGGACGGTAAGGCTGTAACTGATATTCCGTCAGTTGTAGTGCCGGCAACAGACACAGTCATTAATCAGACTACACTTGATGCTTTGGGAATTGAACTTCCTGATGATATTAAAGACAGTGCAACGATTGTAGATGATGCCGAATAAAAAATAATGGGCATGGGCGGCTCATTACCGCCTGTGCTTTTTTAGGAGGAAGGCAATGCAAAGCATTATATAAGGCCTTCCGACGACATGCCGCCGAGCGATTGCGAGGGGGCGATACCCAATTTAGGAGGAAGGAAAAAATAATGACTATACTATACAGTTCCTTACAGCTCGGTTTGTTATACGGGATTATGGTATTAGGAATATACATAAGCTTCAGAATTCTTGACATACCGGATTTGACAACTGAAGGAAGCTTTGCCTTTGGCGTGGCGGTATCTGCCGTTATGGCAAAAGCCGGACATCCGTATCTCGGACTTGTGTTGTCCATTGCGGCAGGCGTTGCGGCGGGATGTTTTACAGGGGTGCTGCAGACCAAGCTTAAAATACACCCCATACTTGCAGGAATAATCACAATGAGCGGACTGTATTCAATCAATCTTGCAGTAATGAACAACAGCCCTAATCTGACATTGCTTAATACAAAAACCATATTTACCGATTTCAGAAATTTAATGCCAAATGTGGATAAGGAAATTGTAAAGCTTATAATTATAGCTGTGACGACTGTTATTGTAGTTGTGCTTTTATCATTGTTTTTTAAGTCACATTTCGGGCTATGCATAAGAGCTACAGGTGACAATCAGGATATGTTAAGTGCATCTTCCGTCAATGTAAATGTTACCAAAATAGCAGCGCTTGGACTTGGCAATGCCTGTATAGCTTTTTCCGGAGGACTGACTGCCCAGTATCAAAGCTTTGCCGATGTAAATTCAAGTGTCGGTATGCTGGTAGTGGGGCTTGCTTCTGTTATTATAGGTGAGGCCATCTTCGGAAAAAGAAGTGTAACAATCGGCTTTATATCAGCAATAGTCGGGTCTATTATATACAGGGCAATAATAGCACTTACAACACGATATAATATTTTTCCGTCATACATGTTTAAATTAGTTGCGGCGGTCATAGTTATTGCGGCGCTTGCGATTCCTGTCATTAAAGAAACTGTCCGCAAAGCTAAAATTAGGAGAGGAGGGCAAAGGAATGCTTGAGGTTATAAATGCAGTTAAAGTGTTCGCTGCCGGAACCCCCAATGAATTTAAAGCGCTTAACGGACTTAACCTTAAGCTTGAGGACGGCGAGTTTGTCACAATTATAGGCTCTAACGGAGCGGGGAAGTCAACTCTTTTCAATGCAATATGCGGCAACTTCTGGCTTGACAGCGGACATATAATTCTTGATGGTGAGGATATATCTTATAAATCCGAGCATAAAAGAGCCCGCAAAATAGGACGTATTTTTCAGGACCCGATGAAGGGTACCGCACCTAACCTTACAATAGAAGAGAATCTTGCTCTTGCTTATTCCAGAAGCAAGAGAGGAGGTCTGGCTCCTGCCATAACCAAATCAGAACGCATTATGTTCAAAGAAGCTCTTGCTGATTTTAATATGGGTCTTGAGGACAGAATACATACGAAGGTAGGACTGCTTTCAGGCGGTCAGCGTCAGGTTGTCACCCTTCTTATGGCGACTTTGGTTCCTCCAAGTCTGCTTCTTCTGGATGAGCATACGGCGGCTCTTGACCCTGCCACAGCCGAGAAGGTTATGACCATAACCAAGGATATAGTTGGGAAAAACCATCTTACGACTCTTATGATTACACATAATGTTAAGTCGGCACTTGAAACGGGAAACAGGACGATTATGCTGGATGCGGGAAATATCATTTTTGATATGGATGCAGAAGAGCGCCGGGGGATGACGGTGGAGGAGCTTATGAAGCGTTACTCCGGCAAAAAACACGAAGAATTTGACAGCGATAGAGTTATATTCAGTTAAAAATACCTCAGATGACATACATATGTCACCTGAGGTATTTCTTTTATATATAATCCGTTTATATATATATAATTCCAAGAATAAGAAAAAGTGCAACGAAAACGCAGCCTATTATGTTAAGCACAAGTGCGGTCTTAGCCTTGGAGCTTCCGTCCGTAAGCTTGATTGCTTTGTTAGCCTGAACAATACCGAATATAGCAAGAACTATGAAAAGGTATCCAAATGAAAGGAAAAATCCGGTTGAAAGAAGTATTATAAGGTTAATTGCTGATAAAGCGCAAAGAATAATACCTATTACAAGAGGAGCAGTAGCTGCCTTGTCGTCACGGTATCCTTTAACATTCATTACATTGCCCTGAGGTACCTGTCCCTGAGGTACAGAGTTAGGCTGAGGCTGAATGCCTGCTGCAGCCTGCGGATTTTCGATATACTGCTGCTGCATCAGGTAATTGATAAACTGATCGATTTTATTCTTGATAGCGCTTTTTACAGCCCATCCATATGCGCCCGGCTGATCCACACCGATTTCTTTTTTTCCGGCCTTGAACCATGATTCAATATGAAATGCACCGTTCTGATAAAAAATTTTAACATAATCTTTAGTTGTGACAAAACCGTCGCCTGCTACAAATACGTTGGGTTCACCATTATTATAATTAATTGATGAGTATCCGTTGCGGTTAAGCCAGTCAGTTATTACATGGCTGATTACATCGTCAGGCATATTAAGTTGTATATCTCTGACATATCTTGTATTAGCTTTTGCCATTCTATGGCACCTCCCTATATGTGTTTGTGTGCTGCCGCATCAAGAATTTGCTTCATTAAAGCGACAGTTCGGTTTTTATTATAACAATAAATCTGCAAGAAAACAATAAAAAAATGTAATTAAATACATATAAAAAACAAGTTAAAATATAAGATTAAAAATTGACATTTAAATGTCTTAATGATATTATGTATAAATAGGTAGTATGTCTGTTATTTTGGGCTAAAAGATTGTTAAAAAAATAACATACTTGCCTGATATGCCGCAAAGTAAAGTCTTTCGGCACTTATTAACACAGCCCCCACATAGAAGCGGGCAGTCAGGAGAACAGATGATAGCAATTTATCCGGGGAGCTTTGATCCTGTGACTTTAGGACATCTGGACATTATCCGTAGAAGTGCCGGTATAGTTGATGAACTTATAGTCGGAATATTGGTTAATAACAGTAAAAAACCTATGTTTACTATGGATGAACGTCTGGAGATGCTCCGAGAATCAGTCAGGGATATTCCTAATGTAAGGGTTAAGACCTTTGAGGGAATGACTATTGATTTTGCCAGGGCCAATAACGCCAAGGTGATAATAAGGGGACTGCGGGTTATATCGGACTACGAGACCGAGATGCAGATAGCGCAGGTCAACAGAAGTATTGACCCGTCAATAGAGACGATGTTTCTTTCAACAGGACTGGAGTATTCCTTCTTAAGTTCTACAATAGCTAAAGAAGTGGCATTCTATGATGCAGGTGTTGAGAAACTCGTACCGCCAATCGTTGTTAGTAAATTTAAAGAAAAATATAATAAGTAACATTTTTAAGGAGGATTTTTTAAAATGGCTAAAAAAATCGTTTTAGCAGGCGCTTGCCGTACTGCAATCGGAACAATGGGAGGAGCATTAAGCTCAATTCCTGCTGTTGACCTTGGAGCAATCGTAATTAAGGAGGCTCTTAACAGAGCAGGAGTTCCTGCCGACAAAGTTGACCATGTATATATGGGTTGTGTAATTCAGGCAGGACTGGGACAGAATGTGGCTCGTCAGGCTACAATTAAGGCAGGTCTTCCTATTGAGACAACCGCAGTTACAGTTAACGTTGTATGCGGTTCAGGTCTTAACTGTGTCAATATGGCAGCACAGATGATTGAAGCAGGAGATGCAGATATTGTTGTTGCAGGCGGTATGGAAAGCATGTCAAGAGCACCTTTCGCTCTTCCTAACGCACGTTTCGGATATAGAATGAACAATGGCGTTTTAGTTGATACGATGATTAAGGATGCTCTTTGGGATGCATTCAACGATTATCATATGATTAAGACAGCTGACAATATCTGTGAGCAGTGGGGACTTACAAGAGAAGAACTCGACGAGTTCGCTGTAAACAGTCAGAATAAAGCAGAGAAAGCTATCGCAGAAGGCAAATTCAAAGATGAGATAGTTCCTGTTGAAGTTAAGCAGAAAAAGAACACAGTTATTGTTGATACAGACGAGGGACCACGTCCGGGAACTACCGTTGAAGGTCTTGCAAAGCTTCGCGCAATCAATCCTGACGGATTTGTCACAGCAGGTAATGCTTCAGGTATTAACGATGGTGCAGCAGCAATTGTTGTTATGTCAGAGGAGAAGGCTAAGGAACTGGGCGTTAAGCCGATGGCTACATGGGTGGCAGGAGCACTTGGCGGAGTTGACCCTTCAATTATGGGTATCGGACCGGTTGCTTCTACGAAGAAGGTTCTTGCCAAGACCGGACTTTCAATTGATGATATTGACCTTATTGAGGCTAACGAGGCATTCGCTGCTCAGTCAATCGCAGTAGGAAAAGACCTTGGATTCAACCCTGACAAGCTCAATGTTAACGGTGGAGCTATTGCACTGGGACATCCGGTTGGTGCTTCAGGATGCCGTATCCTTGTAACCCTTCTTCATGAAATGCAGAAGAGAGATGCCAAGAAAGGTCTTGCTACACTTTGTATCGGCGGTGGAATGGGCTGCTCAACAATAGTTGAACGTGACTAATAAGAATGTAATACTGACAGGCGGAGGACTGCTTTCGCCTGTCATAAATATATTTATATTAAGGAGATTATTACAATGGAATTTGTTACATATGAAGTTGAAGGCGCTGTCGGTCTTATTACAATCAACCGTCCACAGGCACTTAATGCGCTTAACAGTCAGGTCCTTGAAGAGCTTGACGCAGCATTTTCGGCAGTTGATGTTAACACTGTAAGATGTCTTATTTTGACAGGTGCAGGTGAAAAATCATTTGTTGCAGGCGCAGATATTGGAGAGATGAGCACACTGACTAAGGCAGAGGGTGAAGCTTTCGGAAAGAAGGGCAATGATGTTTTCCGCAAGATTGAGACATTCCCAATTCCTGTAATTGCTGCAATCAACGGTTTTGCACTTGGCGGCGGATGTGAGATTTCAATGAGCTGCGACATCAGAATATGTTCGGAAAATGCAGTTTTCGGACAGCCTGAGGTAGGCCTTGGAATAACACCTGGTTTTGGCGGAACACAGAGACTTGCCAGAATCGTAGGTGTTGGAAAAGCAAAGGAAATGATTTACGGTGCGCGTAATATCAAGGCTGACGAGGCATACAGAATAGGTCTTGTAAATAATGTATATCCGCTTGAGGAGCTTATACCGGCTGCTAAGAAGCTGGCTTCAATTATTGCGGCAAATGCACCTATTGCAGTGCGCAACTGTAAGAAGGCTATTAACGATGGTCTTCAGGTAAATATGGATGAAGCTATTGTTATTGAAGAGAAGCTTTTCGGTGACTGCTTTGAGACGGAAGACCAGAAAGCGGGAATGGGTAATTTCCTTGAGAAAGACAAAGAAAAGAAACTCAAGGTTGTACCATTTAAGAACTGCTAATCTGCATAAGCTAATTATCACAGCTGTTTAATGCATAAGCTTGAACAATACTGTGAACAATCATATTATTTTATTATTTTTTAGGAGGAATATCTAATGAAGGTAGGTATTATCGGTGCAGGAACAATGGGTTCCGGAATCGCACAGGCTTTCGCACAGACAGAAGGTTATGAAGTATGTCTCTGCGACATTAACAATGAGTTTGCTGCTAACGGCAAAAATAAGATTGCAAAAGGTCTTGAGAGACTTGTAGCCAAGGAAAAAATGACACAGGAGGCTGCTGATGCAATTCTTAACAAGATTACAACAGGTACAAAGGAAATCTGCACAGACTGTGACCTTATTGTAGAGGCTGCTCTTGAAAATATGGAAATTAAGAAGCAGACATTCAAGGAGTTACAGGATATATGCAAGAAGGATGCTATGTTTGCTACAAACACATCTTCACTTTCAATCACTGAAATTGCTGCGGGACTTGACAGACCTGTAATCGGTATGCATTTCTTCAATCCGGCTCCTGTTATGAAGCTTGTTGAGGTTATCAAGGGCGAGAATACACCTGATGAGATGAAGGACAAGATTGTTGCTATTTCAGAAGAAATCGGAAAGACTCCTGTTGAAGTTAACGAGGCAGCCGGCTTCGTTGTTAACAGAATACTTATTCCTATGATTAACGAAGCAGTTGGCATTGTTGCTGACGGAGTTGCATCAGTTGAGGGTGTTGACACAGCTATGAAGCTTGGTGCAAATCATCCAATGGGACCTCTTGCACTTGGCGACCTTGTAGGTCTTGATATCTGCCTTGCAATTATGAACGTATTATATGATGAGACAGGAGACCCTAAGTATCGTCCGCATCCGCTTCTCAAGAAGATGGTTCGCGCCGGAAAGTTAGGAAGAAAGACAGGAATCGGTTTCTACGATTACTCAAAATAAATTTATGGAGGAATTATAATCATGGATTTTGCATTTGATAAAAAACATGAGATGGCGAGAAGTCTTTTCAAAGAATTCGCTGAAAATGAAGTAAAACCTCTCGCTCAGGAAGTTGACGAGACAGAAAAGTTCCCTAGAGATACTGTTGCGAAGATGCAGAAATTAGGATTTATGGGAATTCCTATACCAAAGGAGTATGGCGGACAGGGTTGTGACCCTATTACATATGTTATGTGTGTGGAAGAGTTGTCAAAGGTCTGCGGTACTACCGGTGTTATTGTGTCTGCACACACATCACTTTGCGCCGACCCTATTATGACATACGGTACAGAAGAGCAGAAGAAGAAATATCTTGTACCGCTTGCCAACGGAACAAAGCTTGGTGCTTTCGGTCTTACAGAGCCGGGTGCAGGTACTGATGCGCAGGGCTGCCAGACTAAGGCTGTTCTTGACGGAGACCAGTGGGTACTTAACGGTTCAAAGTGCTTTATCACCAACGGTAAAGAGGCTGACATCTATATTATCATAGCTGTAACAAGTGTTACAGAGGACAAAAAAGGTCGTAAGAAAAAGAATTTCTCAGCATTTATCGTTGAGAAAGACGCTCCTGGCTTTACATTCGGTACCAAGGAGAAAAAGATGGGTATCCGTGGCTCAGCAACATATGAACTTATTTTCCAGGATTGCAGAATCCCTAAGGAAAATCTTCTGGGACCTGAAGGAAGAGGTTTCCCAATCGCAATGCACACACTTGACGGCGGTCGTATCGGTATTGCTGCTCAGGCACTTGGTATTGCAGAGGGAGCTCTTGAGACGACAATCAACTATGTAAAAGAAAGAAAACAGTTCGGACGTTCAATCGCAGCACAGCAGAATACACAGTTTGTACTTGCTGATATGGCTACTAAGGTTGAGGCTGCTAAACTGCTTGTATACAAAGCTGCAATGGCTAAGGCTACACAGAAGACATACTCTTTTGAGGCAGCTCAGGCTAAGCTTTTTGCCGCAGAGGTAGCTATGGAGGTTACTACTAAGGCAGTTCAGTTGCATGGTGGATACGGTTACATCAGAGAGTATGATGTTGAACGTATGATGAGAGATGCTAAGATTACAGAGATTTATGAAGGTACTTCAGAAGTCCAGAGAATGGTAATCTCAGGTACTTTACTTAAATAATCTAATAGAAGGAGTGAATAACCGTGAAAATTGTAGTATGTATTAAGCAGGTTCCTGATACTAAGGGCGGTGTTAAGTTTAATCCGGACGGAACACTTGACAGAGCAGCAATGCTTACAATCATGAACCCTGATGATAAAGCCGGTCTTGAAGCAGCACTTAGATTAAAGGATCAGTATGGTGCAGAAGTTACCGTACTTACAATGGGTCTTCCAAAGGCAGAGGATGTTCTCCGTGAAGCTATGGCTATGGGTGCAGACAAGGGTATTCTTGTAACAGACAGAGTTCTCGGTGGTGCAGACACATGGGCAACTTCAACTACTATTGCAGGTGCCATAAGAAATCTTGAGTATGACTTGATAATCACAGGACGTCAGGCTATTGACGGTGATACAGCACAGGTTGGTCCTCAGATTTCCGAGCATCTTGGAATTCCTGTTATTTCATATGCACAGGATATTAAAATCGATGGTGACAGCGTAATCGTTGAACGTCAGTTCGAGGACAGATACCATGTGCTTAAGGCTAAAATGCCATGTCTCATTACAGCTCTTGCAGAGCTTAATGAGCCTCGTTATATGACACCGGGCGGAGTTTTTGATGCCTGGGACAAAGAGATTACAGTATGGGGAAGAGCTGACCTTAAGGATGTAGATGATGCAAACCTTGGACTCAAAGGCTCACCTACTAAGATTGCCAAGGCTTCTGACAAGGTTCGTAAGGGCGCAGGAGAGAAGGTTGCCTTCGATTCGGCAGACGAGTCAGTTGCATATATTATGGGCAAGTTAAAAGAGAAACATGTAATCTAAATATTAAAGGAAAAGTGGTGAAATAAATGGCTTTAGAAGAATATAAAGGAGTTTTTATTTATGCTGAGCAGGTAGACAATCAGATTAGCAATATTGCTTACGAGTTACTTGGCAAGGCAAAAGACTTAGCAAATGAATTAAATACAGATGTATCTGCTGTACTTATCGGATCAGGCGTTAAAGCTCTTGCTGACAATCTTGCAGTATATGGTGCGGATAGAGTTATTGTAGTTGACGACCCTGAACTTAAGGATTACAGAACAGAACCATATGCTCATGCGCTTGCATCAGTTATCAATGAGTTTAAACCGGAGATTATGCTTGTAGGAGCTACGGCAATCGGTCGTGATTTAGGTCCTCGTGTATCAGCGAGAGTTGCAACAGGTCTTACAGCTGACTGTACATCCCTTGAAATCGGAGACTTCCCTCTTGCACCTATTGGAGGTCAGGAGCAGCTTCATAACCAGCTTCTTATGACACGTCCTGCGTTTGGCGGCAACACAATAGCAACAATTGCCTGCCCATACAACAGACCGCAGATGGCGACAGTAAGACCGGGAGTTATGCAGAAGATAGCGCCTATTGACGGAGCAAAGGCTAATGTGGTTGAGTTCAATCCTGGATTCACCCCGGATAATAAATATGTTGAAATTCTTGACATTGTCAAATCAGTTGTTGAGACAGTTGATATTTCAGAGGCAAAGATTCTTGTATCAGGCGGACGTGGAGTTGGAAGTGCAGAAAACTTCAAGCTTCTTGATGAACTTGCAGAGGTTCTCGGCGGAACAGTAAGCTGCTCTCGTGCGGTAGTAGATAACGGCTGGAAGCCAAAAGACCTTCAGGTAGGTCAGACAGGTAAGACAGTACGTCCTAGTGTATATTTTGCAATCGGTATTTCAGGAGCTATTCAGCATACTGCAGGAATGGAAGAGTCAGACATTATAATTGCCATCAATAAGGATGAGTCAGCACCAATTTTTGATGTGGCTGATTATGGTATTGTAGGCGACCTTAACAAGATTGTTCCTATGCTTACAGCACAGCTCAGAGAAGCAGTTAAATAATTACTTTGGGTAATTTAATGTTATGGCGGGCGGCCTTAAGCTGCCCGTCATTTAACATATATAGGACATTTAGTTTACAAGGAGGATAAACATGAAAAATATAGACCAGTGTGATTTTTACAAGTTAAAGCCGGAAGACCTTGAAAAAATTGACTTTAATCCGTTTAAAAAGATAGGAAAGGATTGGTTCCTTGTCACGGCAGGAGATGAGAATTCATGGAACACGATGACTGCCGCATGGGGATTTGCAGGAGTTATGTGGGGAAAAAAGACATTGACAACTGTTATAAAATCCCAGAGATACACAAAAAGCTTTGTGGATAACAATGAGTATTTCACGGCAAGCTTTTTTGATGAGGAATACAGACCGGCATTGTCTTTTTGCGGAGCCCACAGTGGAAGAGATTGTGACAAAGCCAAGGAAACAGGACTTATTCCCATAGCAATCAAGGATGAAGGAATCGCTTACGGAAATCCTTACAGCTGCGACACAACGGCATTTGAACAGGCATCTATGATTATTGTATGTAAAAAATCATATATTCAGCCTATGAAACCGGAGTGCTTTAATGTACCGGAAAATGATGCCAAGTGGTATGCCGACAAGGATTATCATGTACAGTATATCGGAGAAATAGTCGCTGCATATGTGAGAAAGTAATATCATATTAAGTAAATGTGATAAACCAATGGGGTATGCAAAAGTTTAAGAGCCTGACACTAATCTATGTCAGGCTCTATTATAATATAAGATACTATTGCGCAATATAATCGGTTTAGATTATTCCATTATTCCGTTCTAAGCGCAATTACAGGGTCTTTTCTTGAGGCAACCTTGGCAGGAATAAGACCTGCAATAAGCGTAAGAACTACACTGATGGCAATAAGGATTAATGCACCCTGCCATGGAAGAGCAGCGACACCTGAAATTCCGGCAAGCTGCTTGATTATTATGTTGATAGGCCAGTCGAGAAGAAGCGTTATAAGTATTCCAAGGGTTCCCGAAACAAGACCTACAATCATGGTTTCAGCATTAAAGACACTTGATACATCATGCTTTGAGGCACCGATACTCCTTAATATACCAATTTCCTTTGTACGTTCAAGTACGGAAATGTATGTTATAATGCCAATCATTATTGATGAAACAATAAGTGAAATTGACACAAATGCAATAAGCACATAGGATATGGTATTTACGATAGTGCTGACTGATGACATCATAAGTCCAACATAATCGGTATATGAAATCACAAGATTATCATTGCCTTCTTCAGTTGCTTTATCATTATAAGACTGAATTATGTCTGCTATGGTATCTTTAGCTTCAAAATCTTTGGCATATATGTTTATGCTTGTTGGAACATCAGGATTGGCATAGCCCAGCTTAATCATATTGTCCTTGTATGTATTGGCGGATTTGGTCATAAGCTGCGATTTGAATACTTCAACAATCTGTTCCTCGGTCATCATACTTAAATACATTTGTACCGCCTGCTGGTCAGCCTCATCAAGTGTGGCAATGTAAGCGTACACATCATCAATAGTTATTGTCTCTATTTCATCTTCAGATGAAGCAAACGGTAGCCCTGTGAAAATATCGGTATCAGGGTTGTCAAGCTGAGCCCGGACAATTTCGCTTTTGCCATTCTGCTCAATAACATAATCCACAAGTGCCTTTGTATAGCCGATGTCACCGACGATGGAAGTAGCAACGGCATCCTC
Organism: uncultured Butyrivibrio sp.; assembly: GCA_964414835.1. Lineage (GTDB taxonomy): Bacteria > Bacillota > Clostridia > Lachnospirales > Lachnospiraceae > Eshraghiella. Next base: position 43,595 of record CAYPWY010000002.1, read on the forward strand.
ATCAGGCTGGATTATACCGACGATTTTGATTTCCGTACCATTCTCGATAAGCTGGGTCACATATGCTTCGTCGGAGCTTTTGTCTTCCCAACGGTTATTTGTCTCATCATATTTGTAGTAATCGCTGGAAAGAACCAGCTTGAATGTCAGACCCAGAAGTTCGTCATAGGTATAGCTGCGTGTTTCTACATCAAGCGTTTCTCCGCTTCCAAGTTTGAGCATTATATCTTTAAGCTCGTCAGAATTTTTAAGTCCAAGAGCATAAAGCGTCACATCTGTAATACTTGAATTTTTGTCGGCAACAAGAACGACTTCGTTGTAGCTTTCCGGCCATCTTCCGGCAATTACATTATACTGGGAATCAAGAAGCTCTTGATTGTCAATCATCTGAGTCCATATATTTGAATTGCTGTAAGCGGACATGATGGAGGAAGAGCCGCCTGAGTAGGATACACCCATAATATCCTCCATCAAAGTACTTGGATTAACCTTGTTTATTCCGTTAGCTGTGTCTGCTGAATATATATTCAAATCCATGTCATAACCGTATTGTATATCTGTCACATAATCTTCAATATTACATTCATCACTTTCAAAGTATGACTTAAGTTCCCCCAGACTGTTAGTTTTGACTTCAGCCATCATTGAATTAATCATTTCCCCCAGAATGGAGTTGGCATAGATACGTCCCGGCTCATGTTCTGTGTCATCGTCAATTTTACCAAGCATGGTTTCCATAAGACTTGTCATATCAGTACTTTCGTCTTCTATGGTAATAGGATATGTAGATATTGTGTCCTCCTGAACTCTGTCGATGTATGTCTGAAAGCCATTGGATAAGGATAAAATAAGAGCAATTCCGATTATTCCTATGCTTCCGGCAAAAGCGGTCAGGAAAGTACGTCCCTTTTTGGTAAGAAGGTTCTTAAAACTTAAAGACAGAGCTGTACCGAAGGACATGGAAACTTTTTCCTTACGTCTTCCGGCAGAGACATTTTTGGCTGAAACATCCTTAGATTCTGCGGCTTTGGCATTTTCATTACTGCCGTCATAGGGGCTGCTGTCACCGGTTATCCTGCCGTCCAGAAGACGTATTATTCTTGATGAATATTGTTGGGCAAGCTCACCGTTATGTGTAACCATGATAATAAGCTTCTCGTCTGAAATCTCTTTAAGAATATCCATGATGGCAACACTGGTTTCGGAATCCAGAGCTCCGGTTGGTTCATCTGCAAGAATTATATCAGGATTATTCACAAGTGCGCGGGCAATGGCAACTCTCTGCATCTGACCACCGGACATCTGGTTGGGCTTTTTATTCAGCTGGTCGCCAAGACCTACTTTTTCAAGGGCTTCGGCAGCCCTTTTTCTTCTTTCCGACTTGGAAACGCCGGAAAGAGTCAGAGCCAGTTCCACATTGGAAAGAACTGTCTGATGAGGAATAAGATTGTAATTCTGGAATACAAAACCGATTTTGTGATTGCGGTAGGAATCCCAATCCTTATCCTTGAATTCTCTGGTTGAACGTCCGCCTATTATCAGGTCGCCTTCGGTGTAACGGTCAAGACCACCGATAATATTGAGCATGGTAGTCTTACCACAGCCTGACGGACCCAGAATTGACACAAATTCACTTTCACGGAATTGAATATCAATCCCTTTAAGAGCACGTATTTCTGTGTCACCTGCTATGTAGTTTTTGGTTATGCCTTTAAGCTGTAACATTATGTTCTCCTTAATTACCAATAAAAAAGAATATTGATATGTTTTGTTATAATTCTATATTTTAAATGAGTTTTAATAAAAAACAATATACAAATTATAAATAATTGTTAAAAATTTATAAAAAGTATTCAAAAATTAAATTATTTTCTTCAAATCTTGTAAAATATGTGGTACAATGTGTTAAATGTATTTATTATGCCAAACGGATAGGGAGATGAATGCTGCATATGAGTGAAGATAAAACAGAAGTTTCCGAGCAGCAGCGAAGACGTAAAAGGATTAATCTTTATAAGAAGATAATCATTATTGCAATAATAGCTATAATATTACTTCCCACACTGTTGTGTATTGTTCTTTTTTTCAGATTGAATAGTCTGCAGGATGATTTTTTGGAATTGAAGGCGCAGATTGAATCATCTGAAAGGGTTGCATCAGCCACGCCGCCCAGAACTACCGGACAGAATACAGGTCTTAATAAGGATGATGCACCTGTTATTCCTGAGAAGACAACAGATGATAACAGCAATGCTGAGATAGATAACAAAAACACTGAATCTGAAACTATTATGGAGACAAATGCTCAAGAGACAGAGACGGCGCCCGCTGAGAACAGCATAAAACAAGCGGTTGAACAGGCGCTTAATGACGGACGTAAGGTTGTATATCTTACTTTTGACGACGGACCATGTGAAAATACTGAGAATTTGCTGGATGTGCTCAATAAGTACGGTGTGAAGGCAACTTTTTTTGTGAATGGACATGAGGGATTTGAGAACTCTCTTAACAGGATTGTGGATGAAGGTCACACGCTTGCTTTACATACATACACACATGAGTATGAACACGTGTACAGGGATTTGGATTCATTTGCTGAGGAAATAATTACTTTGCAGGATTACCTGGAGGAAGCAACAGGGGTAAGACCTGGTATTTTCAGATTTCCGGGCGGGTCAAGCAACTCAACGGCAAAGTCAATATCTGTGTACATAGATTATCTTGATGAAAATAATCTGATATATTTCGATTGGAATGTATCCAGCGGTGACGGCGGTGACGGTCTCAGCGCCCAACAGGTATATGATAATGTGATGAACGGAATTGCCCTGAACGATGTATCGGTTGTTCTTATGCACGATTCCGAATACAAAATGAGTACCTTTGAAGCGGTGCCTATGATTATAGAAAGCTTACAGGAGATGGATGCATTGATATTGCCTATCACTGCGGATACAGAACCTGTTCACCATAATGTAAATTAATTAGGAGGAAATTTTAAATGGGATTTTTCAAGGATTTTAAGGAAGACTTATCACAGGCGGTTAATGAATTGTCAGATGATGGTGCAAAGCTTGCCGGTATGGGCAAAGAAACTATACAGGATGAGACATTACCGTCAGATGATGTTATGGTTGATACACTTGCAGATGATGATAAAGAAATCGATATATCCGATAAGGATATAGAAGAATCACTGACAAAGGCATTAGCTGACATAGAAGCGGCAGAGGTCAAAAAGGCGGACAGCAGGCAACCAAAGAAGGCACCGGCTGCTGTTAAAGATGAGCCGATTAAAGAGCCGGCTGCAGAGCAGGAGGAAACAGCGGAGCCGGATGAACCGGAAAACACTGTCAGTGATGAGACGGCAATAATTACACAGGGACTTGTAATAAGCGGTGATGTCACATCAGCAGGCTCAATAGAACTTCTTGGTAAGGTTGAAGGAAATGTTACCTGTAAGGGGAAACTTGTTGTAAGCGGAACTATTAAGGGTAATTCATCATCATCTGATTTCTTTGCGGACAGAGCTAATATTGTAGGAGATGTTAATTGTGAAGGTCCTGCCAAAATAGGAAGCGGATCGGTTATAATCGGTAATCTCATTGCCACATCAGCGGTTGTGGCAGGCGCAATCAAGGGAAATATTGATGTCCAGGGACCGGTTATTATAGATACAACAGCTATAGTTATGGGTGATATTAAATCCAAGCTTGTTCAAATCAACAATGGTGCAGTTATTGAAGGACACTGTTCACAGTGCTACTCCGACAACAGCCCTAAGAAATTTTTTGGCGAAGATTAATATCGGAGGCATATCAGACCATGAGAGAAAAAAGAATACTTCTTAAATTAAGCGGAGAAGCCCTTGCAGGAGACAGGCACACAGGGTTTGACGAAGCAACGGTGCTCAAAATAGCAGGACAGGTTAAAGCCGTACATGATGACGGTGCGGAAATAGGAGTTGTTATAGGCGGAGGGAACTTTTGGAGAGGAAGAACCAGCCAAAACATGGACAGAACAAAAGCTGACCAGATTGGTATGCTTGCCACTATTATGAATTGTATTTATGTGTCAGAGATGTTCAGAAGCGTGGGGCTTAATACTGAAATTCTTACACCTTTTCAGTGCGGCTCTGTTACCAAGCTTTTTTCAAAGGACAGGGCAAATAAATATTTTTCACAGGGCAAAATAGTATTTTTTGCAGGCGGAACAGGTCATCCGTACTTTTCTACGGACACAGGAATCGTGCTCCGCGCGGTTGAGATGGATGCGGATGCAATATATCTCGCCAAAGCAGTGGACGGTGTATATGACAGCGACCCTAAGCTTAATCCTGATGCCAGGAAATATGACCGCATAACGATAGATGAGGTAATTGCAGGAAAACTTGCAGTAATGGATATGACTGCATCTGTAATGTGCATGGAAAATAAAATGCCTTTGGTTGTGTTCGGGCTTAATGAAGAAGACAGTATTATCAATACCTACAATGGTAAATTTAACGGTACACTTGTTACTGTATAATTAGGAGGAATATATGAGCGAGATTAAAGTATTTGAGGATAAGATGATTAAATCATTGGATGCGCTTGTGGCAGATTTTGCTACAATAAGAGCAGGAAGAGCCAATCCGCATATTCTTGATAAAATAAGAGTGGATTATTACGGAACACCAACCCCTCTTCAGCAGGTGGCTAATGTATCCGTTCCGGAGGCAAGAATGATACAGATTCAGCCATGGGAGGCTTCGCTTGTGAGAGATATTGAAAAGGCAATTCTCACATCGGATCTTGGGCTTACACCTACTAATGACGGTAAGACAATCAGACTTGTGTTCCCGGAGCTTACTGAAGACAGGCGTAAGGAGCTTGTTAAGGATATTAAGAAAAAAGGCGAGAATGCCAAAGTTGCAATAAGAAATATCAGAAGAGATGCCAATGATTCAATTAAGAAAAACAGCAAGGAAAATGATATTTCAGAGGATGAGGTTAAGAACTTAGAGAGTGATATACAGAAGCTTACAGACAAGTATATTGCTGAGATTGACAAGACTGTTGATAACAAGACAAAGGAAATAATGACGGTATAATTCGTTGGTATTTTGTTATGGATAATTATAATGGAAAGCTTGGACTTAATGTACCGGAGCATGTAGGTATTATACTTGACGGCAACGGCAGATGGGCGAAAAAAAGGCTTATGCCGCGCAGCTTTGGGCATCTTCAGGGAAGCAAGGTTCTTGAGCAGATTTGTGATGATGCTGATGATATAGGAATAAAATATCTGACAGTATATGTATTTTCCACCGAAAACTGGAACCGCTCCCAAAAGGAAGTTGACGGTCTTATGAAGATTTTGCGCAACTACCTTAAGGACTGTGTCAAACGCGCCAACAAGAATAATATGAAGGTCAGAATTTTGGGTAAAAAAGACCGTCTTGACGAGGATATTATTAAGAGCATAGAAGAACTTGAAAATGCTACTAAGGATAATACGGGACTCGTATTTCAGGTGGCTCTTAACTATGGCGGCAGAGATGAGATGATAAGAGCTATGAGAGCTATGATGGGTGATATTATTGATAAAGGAATATCTCCTGACGATATAGACGAGCAGATGTTCTCCAAATATCTTGACACGGCAGGCACACCCGATCCGGATTTGATAATCAGGACAAGCGGGGAGAAACGCATATCTAATTTCCTGCTGTGGCAGTGTGCTTATTCTGAATTTGATTTTCCGGAGATTCTGTGGCCTGATTTTAATAAAAAAAGGCTTATAGAAGCCGTAGAGAGATATAATAAAAGAGAAAGGCGCTTTGGCGGAGTTAAGGAGGAGTAGTATGCGTACAAGAATTATCAGCGGTGCTGTTTTGACTGTTATACTTGTCGGAGCTGTCGCAGGTGGCGGTATTATTATGTTCTTACTGTCATTACTGATTACATGCCTTGGTATGTTTGAACTGTATCGTGTGGTAGGGATTCATAAAAGCCCGTTAGGAATAGTTGGATATATTCTGGCGGCGGCGTATTATGCGCTTCTTTGGTTTAATAAATTGCATTATATGGAGTATTACTGTGTGGCATGTGGAATAATTATAATGTTCACATATGTATGCAGCTTTAAAAGCAAGAAAGCCAGTCAGGCGGCATTTGCGCTTCTCGGTATTTTTTATGTTGCCATTCCATTGTCCTTTTTATACAGAATAAGGATTATTAAGGACTATGGAATATATGTGTTCATACTGTTGTTTGTGTGTTCATGGATTGCGGATACATTTGCATATTTTACAGGTGTTACCCTTGGAAAGCATAAGCTTGTTCCCCATTTAAGTCCTAAGAAATCAGTTGAGGGAGCCATCGGAGGTATTGTGGGCGCCGCTCTTGTGGGGCTTTTATACGGCTTCATACTGCATAAGATTCTGGGAATTAATGCACAGATACCATTTCTCATAATCAGCGCGGCAGGAGCGTTTATATCTATTTTCGGAGATTTGGCAGCATCTGCAATTAAGCGTAATTATGAAGTTAAAGATTACAGCAATCTTATTCCGGGACATGGAGGAATACTGGACAGATTTGACAGCATGATTTTCGTGGCGCCGATTGTGTATATCGGAGCAAAATTGCTGATGCCATTATTATAATCAAGAGGACATACTATGAAAAAAATTGCTATCCTTGGGTCAACAGGTTCAATAGGAACCCAGACATTGGATGTTGTAAGAAATAACGGGGATATACAGGTGCCGGCACTTGCTGCCGGCTCTAATATCAAAGCTTTGGCTGAGCAGATACGCGAGTTCAGGCCAAAGCTTGTTTGCGTTGCCAAGGAGGAAAGCATCAGGGAGCTTAAACTCTTGACAGGAGAGCTCCAATATGAGGTTTGTTATGGTATGGATGGGCTTATCCGTGTAGCCTCATATGAGGATGCGGATATTGTTGTGACTGCCATAGTGGGGATGATGGGGATTGTGCCTACCATTGAAGCCATCAAAACAGGACATGATATTGCCCTTGCCAACAAGGAGACGCTTGTGACGGCGGGACATATAATTATGCCTCTTGCAAAAGAATATAATGTACGCATACTTCCTGTGGACAGTGAACACAGTGCTGTTTTCCAGTGCCTTAACGGAGAAAATTCCAAAACAATAGACAAAATTCTTATTACGGCATCAGGAGGACCTTTCAGAGGAAGAACCATGGAACAGATGCGGGATGTAAAGGTGGAGGATGCCTTAAAGCATCCTAACTGGGCAATGGGACGGAAGATTACAATAGATTCAGCAACAATGGTCAACAAAGGTCTTGAAGTTATGGAGGCGAGATGGCTTTTTGGCGTAGATATGGATGATATACAGGTGGTTGTACAGCCGCAGAGCGTTATTCACTCTATGGTACAGTTTACAGATGGAAGCATCATTGCGCAGTTAGGCTGTCCTGATATGAGACTTCCGATACAATATGCGCTTTATTATCCTGACAGAAAGCCTATGAATACAGAACGGCTGGACTTTGCCAAGCTTGCAGGTATAACATTTGAGGCGCCGGATACGGTTAATTTCAGAGCGCTAGCCATGGCGTATGAGGCAGGTAAAAAAGGCGGCAATCTTCCGACTGTATTTAATGCTGCCAATGAATTTGCAGTTGCAAGATTTCTTAACAGAGAATGCAGCTTTTTAGATATAACCAATATGATTGAAAAAGCTATGGAGTGCATACAATATATAGATAATCCTGATGTTGCGCAAATATTAGACACAGAGAAAGCAGTTTATGAGCTTTTGAGGTAGATTTATGAAATATGTTATTGCTTTTTTGGTACTGAGTATAATTATAATAGTACATGAATTCGGGCATTTTATTGTGGCTAAGGCAAGCGGTGTTGTTGTCACAGAGTTTTCCCTTGGAATGGGACCGCGTATTTTAAAATTCAAGCGCAAAGGAACCATGTACAGCATCAAACTGTTTCTGTTCGGCGGTTCCTGTCAAATGCTTGGTGAGGATGAGGATAATAATGCGGAAGGCTCTTTTAACAGCAAATCCGTATGGAAAAGGATGGCTATTGTCTTTGCGGGTCCTTTTTTCAATTTTATTCTGGCATTTGTGCTATCTATTATTCTAATAGGAAAAGTAGGATATGATCCATGCGTAATTTACAGCGTTGATGAAGGGTCTGCTGCAGAGGAAGCAGGACTTATGGCTGGCGACCGTATATTGAAAATCAATAAAACCAAGATTAATTTTTACGGTGATTACAGTCTGTGGATAACCGAGAATGACGGTGATGTTATGAACATTACCTATGAGCGTGACGGACAGAAATATACCACAACTCTGATTCCTAAATACATTGATGAAGATGTATACCAGATGGGCGTGTTGATGAATCAGGATGTTCCGACCATATCTTCAGTAAGCAGTTCAACGCCTGCCGAGGCTGCAGGGGTTCAAAGCGGTGATAAGATAATAAGTATTAACGGCAGCACTGTGACGACAACCGATGATGTAAGTCCTCTTGTCAATGCCAACGGCGATAATGAGCTTACCTTGGTGGTTGAACGTGATGGCAAAGAGATAACCCTCAATGTGACTCCTGCCAAGGTTCATCAGAGCTATTATGATAGCGGTATGTATATGTCGGCATTAAGAGAAAAATGCGGTCCGGCAGAGACAGTGGGATATGCATTTAAGAATGTGGGATATTGGATTAAGGCTGTGTTTAAGAGCTTCAAGCTTCTTTTTACGGGAAGGGTATCTGCCAATGATGTTTCAGGTCCGGTTGGAATAGTGTCGGCAATCGGGGACGTAGTATCGGAAAGTAAAAGCGATGGCGCCCTTTATGTGCTTTTAAACCTTATGAATTGGAGTGTTATGATTAGCGCTAATCTTGGTGTTATGAATCTGCTGCCGATTCCGGCTCTTGACGGTGGGCGGCTGGTATTTCTTATTATTGAGGCAGTAAGACGTAAGCCTGTTCCAAGAGAAAAAGAAGGAATGGTACATTTTATAGGAATTGTGCTTCTTATGGTGCTTATGGTTATAGTTATGGCAAATGATATACGAAAATTATTCTGACGGGGGCATGGCTTATGTACAGGGATAACACCCAAAAAATACAAATCGGAAACAAAGTAATAGGCGGAGGTAATCCGGTTCTGATACAGTCCATGACCAACACAAGAACCGAAGATGTGGAGGCGACTGTACGGCAGATATTAAGGCTTGAGGATGCAGGCTGTGAGATAGTGCGTTCCACCGTTCCTACGGAAGAAGCTGCAAAAGCTGTCAAAGAAATTAAGCGTCAAATCCATATACCGTTGGTAGCAGACATCCATTTTGATTATCGTATGGCTATCATGGCCATTGAAAACGGTGCGGATAAAATAAGAATAAATCCGGGAAATATAGGAAGCTCCGACCGTATTAAGGCTGTTGTGGATTGTGCAAGAGCGCACAATGTACCTATACGTGTAGGTGTAAACAGCGGTTCTCTTGAAAAGGAACTTGTGGAGAAATATAATGGAGTTACGGCAGAGGGGCTTGTTGAAAGTGCCCTTGATAAAGTGCACATTATAGAAGATTTCGGTTATGACAGACTTGTTGTAAGCATCAAATCCTCAGATGTTATGATGTGCGTCAAAGCCCATGAGATTATTGCCGGCAAATGTCCGTATCCTCTCCATGTAGGTATAACAGAAGCCGGAACGGTGTACTCCGGCAATATAAAGTCAGCAGTGGGATTAGGACTTATTCTGGGGCAGGGAATAGGAGACACCATCAGAGTTTCACTTACAGGCGACCCGGTGGAGGAAATCCGTTCTGCAAGAATGATTCTTCAAACGCTGGGACTTAGAAAGGGCGGAATAGAGGTTGTATCCTGCCCTACATGCGGAAGAACCAGAATCGACCTTATATCGCTTGCAGGTCAGGTTGAAAATATGGTAAAAGATTATGACCTTAATATCAAAGTGGCGGTTATGGGCTGTGTTGTCAACGGTCCCGGCGAAGCCAGAGAAGCAGATATAGGGATTGCCGGAGGCGATGGAGAGGGACTTTTAATCAAAAAGGGACAGGTAATCAGGAAAATCCCTGAGAATATGCTGCTTGTAACACTGAAAGAGGAATTAGATAATTGGAAGGATTGATATTTTTAGCAATTTTTCCGCAGAAAGGACTAAGTGAACCTGATGGAAGAAAAGGAATTTTTTGAGGCTTTTCCTACATTAGAACTTAATAATAGCATTACACAGATTTTTTCAGAAGCAGTAGTTACCCATATTGCCATGAATTCTGCAAGAACCTGTGTAAAAATATATGTGAGATTCCAAAGGCTTATTGGGCGTGATGTGATAGCTAAGGTTGAAAGCGAAATAAGGCGCCAGATAAGGCCTTTTTTCGGCATGGAGGTAAAACTTCTGGAAAAATTCCAGCTGTCCAGCCTTCACACTCCCGCTACAATAATGGATGAATACAGGGACAGCATATTATATGAGCTTGGCAGACAGAGCATGATTAAACAGCAGATTTTTAAGGATGCCCATATTTCAATGGATGAGAATCATAATATAATTATGTCCGTACAGGATACCTTTGTGGCAAGACAATTCGCAGGTGAAATATGTGATGCTGTTACCGATATGATGCTGCACAGGTTCGGTTTTGAAGTGAATGTTGAAGCGGTGTATGTGGAAGCAAAGGAAAGCCGTCACAGCAAAGAGGCTGAGTATAAGCTTGAGCAGATGGTTCAGGAGATTTCATTGAGAGCCCGGAAAAGAACTAATAATAATTCCGGGACTGATGCCGGGAAAACTGCCAACGATGGTATTGACGCCAAGGCGGAAACCACAGCCACAACCTTAACTCCAATCCAAACCGGAAATGATGACAGAAATCATGTCAAAAAAGCGTCAGATAATAATGCTGATGCAAATGGAAGCAAAGGATTTAAGGGCAAAAACAATTTTTATAATAACGGCGGAGATTTCCGGCGCTCTGTTAAGCGGTCCGATAATCCCGATGTTATATATGGACGTGACTTTGAGGACAATCCTATAAACCTTGATACGGTTGTAGGAGAAATGGGTGAGATTGCTTTCCGCGGACAGATTATGACTGCAGATAAACGTGAGCTAAGAAGCGGTAAAGTTATATTTATGTTTGATGTCACCGATTTCACCGATTCTATCAGTGTCAAAATTTTTATGCAGCCGGAACAGCTTGAGGAGGTTCAAGGACAATTAAAACCGGGAATGTTTATCAGGGTTAAGGGAGTTACCACTATAGACAGATTCTCAGGGGAGCTTACAATCGGCTCTGTTACGGGAATCATGAAATCCTCGGATTTTCGTATTAAAAGAACCGACATGGCACTTGAGAAAAGGGTTGAGCTTCACTGCCATACCAAAATGAGTGAGCTTGACGGCGTATCCGATGCAAGCGCCATAATAAAACAGGCAAGCAAATGGGGACATCCTGCAATAGCAATTACTGACCATGGTGTTGTGCAGGCTTTTACCGAAGCGTTCCATACCAAGCTGGACGACAAGGATTTTAAGATAATATACGGCGTTGAGGCGTATATAGTGGATGATTTAAAAAGAATAATCGAAAATCCCAATGGACAAAGCTTTGATGATACATATGTTGTTTTCGATTTGGAGACAACAGGGCTTTCACCTGTCAACGATAATATCATTGAGATAGGTGCGGTAAAAATAGTTAATGGCAAGGCAGTAGACAGGTTTTCGGCTTTTGTAAATCCAAGAATTCCAATACCGTTTCATATTGAAAGTCTTACGGGAATAAATGATTCAATGGTGGAGGATGCCCGGTATATTGAGAGCGTACTGCCTGAATTTCTTGAATTTTGTCAAGGAGCTGTAATGGTGGCACATAATGCAGGCTTTGATGTGGGATTTATAAAGGAAAAAGCACATAGTGTGCTTAATAAAGAGTTTCAATGCACAGTGGTTGATACGGTGGCTTTGTCAAGAGCGCTTCTTCCTGCATTGGGGAAATTTACCCTTGACCATGTGGCAAAAGCTCTGGGGGTGCCGCCTTTCAAGCATCACAGGGCAGTTGATGATGCTGAGGCATGTGCGGATATTTTTGCAGCGCTGACAAAAAAATTACAGGCAAGAGATATACATAATCTTGATGACATTAATAATGTTGAAGAATTTAATATTAATGCCATCAAGAAAGCGAAAACGTACCACGCAATTATTCTTGCTTCCACAGAGGAAGGCAGGATTAATCTGTACAGACTTGTGTCCATGTCTCATCTTACATACTACAATAAAAGACCGAGAATCCCTAAAAGCGAGATACTTAAGCACAGGGAAGGGCTTATTTTAGGCTCGGCCTGTGAGGCAGGGGAACTGTATCAGGCACTTTTGCATCGTGCATCAAAGGAAGAAATAGTACGACTTGTGAATTTCTATGATTACCTTGAAATACAGCCTCTTGGCAACAATAAGTTTATGATTGCTGATACAAAGCTTCCGCAGATTAAATCCGACGAAGATTTGATTAAGCTTAACAGGGAAATAGTGGCTTTGGGAGAAGAACTTGACAAGCCTGTTGTGGCTACATGTGATGTGCATTTCTTAAATCCTGAAGACGAAATATACAGAAGAATTATTATGAAAGGACAGGGCTTCTCGGATGCCGATGAGCAGGCACCGCTTTTTCTGCGTACCACAGAAGAGATGCTTGCGGAATTTCAGTATTTAGGAGAGGAAAAAGCCTATGAGGTTGTTGTGACTAACACCCGCATGATAAGCGATATGTGTCAGCGCATTGAGCCTGTAAGACCTGATAAGTGTCCGCCTGTTATTCCTAACTCTGATGAAACCCTTCGCGAAATCTGCTATAACAGCGCCCATAAAATGTATGGTCCCAAGCTTCCGCAGATTGTATCGGACAGACTTGAAAGGGAACTTACATCAATTATATCCAACGGATATTCCGTTATGTACATAATTGCCCAGAAGCTTGTGTGGAAATCCAACGAGGACGGTTATCTGGTTGGCTCAAGAGGTTCTGTCGGCTCTTCTTTTGCGGCAACAATGTCGGGAATTACGGAGGTAAATCCGTTAAGCCCGCATTATCTTTGCCCTGAATGTTATTATTATGATTTTGACAGTCCTGAAGTAAAGGCGTTTGCAGGCGGGGCAGGCTGTGATATGCCTGACAAAATATGCCCTAAATGCGGACACAAGCTGAAAAAGGACGGCTTTGACATACCATTTGAGACATTTCTTGGTTTTAACGGAGATAAAGAGCCTGATATAGACCTTAATTTTTCAGGTGAATATCAGGCAAAAGCTCACGCATATGTGGAGGTTATTTTCGGTGAGGGGCAGACATATAAGGCCGGAACAGTAGGAACTCTTGCCGACAAAACAATGTATGGCTATGTGAAGAAATATTATGAGGAAAAAGAAGAAAGAAAACGTGACTGTGAGATTAACAGAATAGTGGCTGGCGGTGTAGGCGTAAAGCGTTCCACAGGACAGCATCCGGGAGGAATTATCGTGCTTCCTTACGGCGAGGAGATTCATTCTTTTACGCCTGTACAGCATCCTGCCAATGATATGACAAGCAACATAATAACAACTCATTTCGATTACCATAGCATTGACCACAATCTGTTAAAACTTGATATTTTGGGGCATGATGACCCTACTATGATAAGGATGCTTGAGGATTTGACACATATGGACCCAAGAACGATTCCTCTTGACAGTCCCGAGGTAATGAGCCTTTTTCAGAATACTGAGGCTCTTAAGATATCGCCTGATGATATAGGAGGAACAAAGCTGGGATGCCTTGGAATACCTGAGTTTGGCACTGATTTTGCCATGCAGATGCTTATTGATACCAAACCACAGCATTTCTCTGACTTAGTGCGTATTGCAGGACTTTCACATGGTACTGATGTGTGGCTTGGCAATGCCCAGACACTTATTGAAAGCGGGCAGGCTACGATTTCCACTGCCATATGTACCCGTGATGATATAATGGTGTATCTTATTAACAAAGGTCTTGAGGCAGGAACAGCCTTTAAAATAATGGAGAATGTCAGAAAGGGTAATGTGGCAAAGGGAAAATGCGATAAATGGGAAGAGTGGAAGGCTGATATGACTGCCCATGATGTGCCTGACTGGTATATCTGGTCCTGTGAAAAAATAAAATACATGTTTCCTAAAGCCCATGCGGCGGCATATGTTATGATGGCATGGCGTATAGCATACTGCAAGGTGTTTTTTCCGTTGGAATACTATGCTTCATATTACAGCATCAGGGCTGATAATTTTTCATATGAGCTTATGTGTTTTGGCAGGGAAAAGCTGGACTATTACATAAATGATTACAGAAAACGTGACGAAAACAAACAGCTGTCCCCAAAGGAGGAGGGGCAGCTTAAGGATATGCGTATCGTTCAGGAGATGTACGCCAGAGGTTTTGAATTTATTCCGATTGATTTGTACAAATCCCATTCACGTAATTTCCAGATAATAGACGGAAAGCTTCTGCCGCCTTTTAAATCCATAGACGGGCTGGGAGAAAATGCGTCAGACGGTATTTACGAGGCTGCCAAAAACGGACAGTTCCTTTCCATAGAGGATTTTATAAACCGAACCAAAGTGCCTAAAACAAGCGCATCGCTGATGGCGGATTTGGGAATACTGAAGGGGCTGCCGGAAAGCAACCAGCTTTCATTGTTTGACTGGATGTAATCAGGAGGATTTTATGTATACAAGAGAATATATTGCCGAAAGATTAAAAAGTATGGCAGAAAAGGAGTATGCGAAGTTTTCGGAAGGGCTGGTACCCGAAGAAAAACGCATGTTAGGGGTAAGAATACCTAAACTACGTATTTTTGCCAAGGAGATTGCCAAAAGTGATTATAAGGATTATCTTGCCAATTCGGGAGTTCTCAATACTGATTACTTATCTGATGAAGGACAGGCTGACGGGAAATGTTGCGGTCAAAAGGAGCTTTATTTTGAGGAATATGCTCTTATGGGATTTGTCATTGGAAGCATAAAAGCGGACTTTGATTATATTGTAAGCCTTGTGGCAGATTTTGTTCCTCTTATCAATAACTGGTCGGTGAATGACACATTTTGCGCTACTCTTAAAATTACAAATAAAAATCCTGAGCAGATGTGGGAGTTTTTGATGCCGTATTTTAAATCTGACAAAGAATTTGAAATAAGGTTTGCAACAGTAATGCTGATGGATTATTATTTAAATGAAGAATATATCGAAAAAGTACTTTCGATTTATGACAATATCCGTCATAATGGTTATTATGTGAAAATGGCAGTGGCTTGGGGTATTGCCACTGCATACGCCAAATTTCCTGAGATAACACATAATTATATGTGCAGCAGTAATCTTGATGACTGGACTTACAATAAAGCAATCCAGAAGATGATTGAGTCCTATCGAATTACAGATGATGCCAAGAAAATACTGCGCACAATGAAAAGGAGAACCAGATGAAGAAGAATGTTTTTAAATGGATTTTTGCAGCTGTTTTGTCCGTATTATTTTGTTCTGTTTTTATAATAGGATGCAGTAATATAAGCAAAATCAAAAACAGTATAACAGGCGATGAGTTTACCGACATAGCACAGGAATACGGTCTTGATGTTGAATGCAAGACAACCGGTTCACTGACAACATATATAGCCCAGGGCAACAATATATATGTTGAGTTTTATATGTTTGAAACAGAAACTTATATTGATACAAGCTATGAATATATAGTCAGTTCCATTGAGTCGGCGTTTTCAACTGATGCATCGGCTAAGACTAACAGCAATGATGGAACATATCCCCGTTTTCAGATGAGCAACAGCGTCCAGAATGCAGTTGTTGCCAAAATAGGAACTACAATGGTGTATACTTATGCCACATCATCAGAAGGAATGGATGCCGTTGATGAATTTCTGGAGAAAATAGGATATTAATATAGCGTTTAAGAAAGAGGTTTGGTATGGGATTGAGCGCAAGGTACATAAAAGCATTGGAATATGCCCAAAACGCACATGCAAATGCTGTCAGAAAGGGGACTGATATTCCTTATATAGCACATGTAATGGAGACTGCGGAGCTTGTCGGTAAAATGACTGATGATGAGGATGTAATTATAGCAGCTCTTTTACATGATGTTATTGAGGATACAAACCGTACCGCCGAAGATATTGCAGATAATTTCGGCAAAAGAGTGGCGGAGCTTGTTCTTTCGGAAAGTGAGGACAAAAGGCGGGGACAGTCTGCCGAAGCTACATGGCTGGTGCGGAAAAGCGAGACACTGGAGCATCTTAAGAATGCCGACAGTAACGTGAAGCTTATTGCCCTTGCGGACAAGCTTTCCAATATGCGTCTAAGTGCAATACGGTATAGGGCTGAGGGGGATAATATGTGGCGTCATTTCAATGAAAAGGACAAAAACAAGCAGGGCTGGTATTACAAGGGCATAGCAGAGGCAACAGGAGAATTTTCAGGTACCGACATGTGGCAGGAGTATGTTAAATTGTGCCGGGAGGTATTTGGATAGGAATATACATAGGTTTTGCGGCATCTAATATAAAATTTTATAAAATTAAATTTTTAAAAAAAGTACTTGCATTTTGTTGAAAGTTGTTGTAATATACTCAAGTACGATACAAATGGCCAATTGGTCAAGAGGTTAAGACGCCGCCCTCTCACGGCGGAAACAGGGGTTCGATTCCCCTATTGGCTACTGACTGTAATTAAATACAGCCCAACCCTAGAAAGTGCTGGAAACCTTGATTTCAAAAGGTTTGTAGCATTTTTTGTTTTTACGGTAAGATACCTAAATTGTGATTTGAAAATGGTATGGAAAAAATGACGTGTCAAGAAAAAATACTTGACATCGATTTCATTTTGTTGTACTATACACAAGGTGTTTAAATATGGAAAAAATAGTTGAACAGGCAATGCTGTATGATTTTTACGGTGAATTGCTCAATGACCATCAGAAATCAATATTTGAGGAATATGTTCTGGATAACCTTTCGCTTAGTGAGATTGCTGAGAAACGCGGAATAAGCAGGCAGGGTGTGCATGACTTGATTAAAAGAGCTGACAAAGCCCTTAACGGTTATGAGAATAAGCTCCATCTGGTCAGGAAATTTCTGGCGGTTAAAGAGCGTGCCAATGAAATTAACAGAATTACCAAAGAAATCACAGTCGACGATAACGTTGAACAGGTAAAGCATATTGTTTCCATTACGGAAGCCATTATAGATGAATTATAGAGGGATTTATGGCATTTGACAGTTTATCTGATAAATTACAAAATATATTTAAAAAGCTTCGAGGCAAGGGCAGGCTTAATGAGGATGATGTAAAGTCTGCTATGAAGGAAGTTAAGATGGCGCTGCTGGAAGCGGACGTTAATTTCAAAGTTGTTAAGCAGTTTGTCAACACTGTTACGGAACGCGCCATCGGTCAGGATGTTATGCAGAGTCTTACACCGGGACAGATGGTAATCAAGATTGTCAACGAAGAGATGGTTGCCCTTATGGGCAGTGAGACTACAGAGATTGCCATGCGCAAAGACGGCAAGCCTACAGTTATTATGATGGCAGGTCTTCAGGGTGCAGGTAAGACTACTACAACTGCCAAGATAGCCGGCAAACTCAAGGAGAAGGGTAAGCGTCCTCTGCTTGCTGCCTGTGACGTGTACAGACCTGCGGCTATTAAGCAGCTTCAGATTAACGGAGAAAAGCAGGGTGTCCCTGTTTTTGATATGGGCGAAAACAATAAGCCAGTGGATATAGCCAAGGCGGCCATTGCCCATGCGGAGAAAAACGGCAATAACGTAATTATTATAGATACAGCCGGACGGCTTCATGTGGATGAAGATATGATGAACGAGCTGAAGGCAATTAAAGAGCAGGTGGATGTATTCCAGACAATTCTTGTTGTGGATGCAATGACAGGACAGGATGCAGTCAATGTGGCATCTACATTTAATGAGCTTATAGGCATAGACGGAGTTGTACTTACCAAGCTGGACGGTGACACCAGAGGCGGTGCGGCGCTTTCCATAAAAGCAGTGACAGGCAAGCCGATACTTTATGTTGGTATGGGTGAGAAACTTTCTGATTTAGAGCAGTTTTATCCTGACAGAATGGCATCCAGAATTTTAGGTATGGGTGATGTGCTGACTCTTATTGAGAAGGCGCAGGCCAATATTGATGAGGAAAAAGCCAAAGAGATGGAGCGTAAGCTCAAAAAGTCCGAGTTTGACTTTAACGATTATCTGGAGTCTTTTAAACAGGTCAAAAAGCTTGGAGGACTGGGCGGAGTTATGAATTTAATGCCCGGTATGAACAATCAGATGAAAAATGCGGTGGACAATGTTGATGAGAAACAGATTGACCGTGTTGAGGCGATAATTCTTTCAATGACGCCTAAGGAGAGGGCTAATCCTAATCTGCTTAACCCTTCACGCAAAAACAGAATTGCAAAGGGCGCAGGAGTTGACATTGCAGAAGTCAACAGGCTTGTCAAGCAGCAGGAGCAGATGAAAAAAATGATGAAACAGCTTCCCGGTATGATGGGAGGTAAAGCAGGTAAAAGAGGAAGATTTAAATTTCCTTTTTAATACACAATTACATGAAATATATGGAGGTAAATTAACATGGCAGTTAAAATCAGATTAAGAAGAATGGGAAAGAAGAAGGCTCCTTTTTATAGAATTATTGTAGCCGATTCAAGGTCTCCGAGAGATGGAAAATTCATCGAGGAAATCGGAACATATGACCCAAATACCGACCCTAGCACATACAAGGTTGATGAGGAGCTTGCTAAAAAGTGGCTTGCCAACGGTGCTCAGCCAACAGAGGTTGTTGGTAAGATCTTCAAGCTTGCCGGAATTGAGAAATAGTCAACAGACACGGCAGGTCAGGAGGTAATCATATGAAGGAGTTAGTTGAAATTATTGCAAAAGCACTTGTTGATAATCCTGATGAAGTGGTAGTTACCGAGACGGTTAAGGAAAAAGCAATCATTATTGAGCTTAAGGTTGCACAGTCTGATACGGGTAAGGTAATAGGAAGACAGGGCAGAATTGCCAAGTCAATAAGGGCGGTAGTTAAAGCTGCTGCTACCAAGGAAGACAAGAAGGTTATTGTAGATATTATGTAACTAATGTGGTTTTGTGACAATGTGAATATATTGTACAAAATGATTCAGAGCTGTCCAAACGGACAGCTCTTGTTTTAAGGAGTTTCAATGGAAGATTTGTTAAGAATCGGCGTGATAACGTCCACACATGGTATTGGGGGAGAGGTTAAGGTATATCCTACAACAGATGACAGCCGCCGTTTTAAAAAGCTTAAGAAATGCATACTGAAAACGGCAGGGCGTAATGCCGAAGCCTTGGAGCTGGATATTGCAGGCGTTAAGTTTTTTAAGAATATGGTGATTCTTAAATTCAAACAGTTTGGTAATATTAACGAAGTGGAAAAATATAAAAACGCAGAGTTGTATGTAACAAGGGATAATGCTGTTCCGCTTGAAAAAGACGAGTATTTTATATGCGACCTTATAGGCTTAAGTGTTGTCGACGAGGACAATAACGTAATAGGACAGGTTACAGATGTTTTGCAAAGCGCTGCCAATGACGTGTATGAAGTGACTGACCAATCAGGGAATACCTATCTTTTTCCTGCAATCAGGCAGTGCATACTTAAGGTTGACCTTGAAGCGGGACGTATGTATGTGCATATATTGAAAGGATTGTTGGATTTATGATGAATTTTCATGTGCTTACGCTTTTTCCTGAGATGATAGAAAATGTTTTGGGGGAAAGCATAACAGGGCGTGCCATCAGAAACGGAAGTATTACGCTTAATACAGTCAATATACGTGATTTTACTGACAATAAACATGGGCATGTGGACGATTATCCTTACGGCGGAGGAGCAGGAATGGTTATGCAGCCGGAGCCTGTATATAAGGCTTACCAAGCTGTGGCAGACCATATCGAAGAACCGGTAAGGGTTATATATCTGACACCGCAGGGGAAGGTTTTCAACCAAAGTATGGCGGAGGAGTTTGCAAAGGAAAAAAATCTTGTTTTTCTCTGCGGACATTACGAAGGCGTTGATGAGCGCGTACTTAACCGCATAGTGACAGATTACGTTTCAATCGGCGATTATGTGCTGACAGGCGGAGAGCTTCCGGCGATGGTTATGATAGACGCTATTTCAAGAAAGGTTTCCGGTGTGCTTGGCAATGATGTGTCTGCCGAGATAGAGACTTTTTATGATAATCTTTTGGAATATCCTCAGTATACCAGACCGGAGGTGTTTGACGGAGAAAGAGTTCCCGATGTGCTTTTATCAGGTCATCATGCCAATATTGACAAGTGGCGCAGGGAAAAATCCCTTGAAAGAACTTATGATTTCAGACCTGATTTGCTTATTGATGCCAATTTAAGCCCTAAGGATAAGGAATACCTTGAAAAATATAAGGAAATCAAAGAAAAAATGTAATTTTGTGTTGCAATTATTATTTTCTTATGTTAAAATACAACAGTTGTAATGCACAGCAATGTGTTGCGCAAGTTAATAGTGGCGGTCCGCTGTTACATAATAGTATTAAGAACGTCATATATCAGGAGGAATAGAAATGAACGACATCATTAAGAACATTGAAGCAGAGCAGATGAAAAATTCTGTACCTGAGTTCAGAGTCGGAGATACTGTTAAAGTATCAGCTAAGATTAAGGAAGGAAACCGTGAAAGAATACAGGTTTTTGAAGGAACTGTAATTAAGAGACAGGGCGGAAGCAACCGTGAGACATTTACAGTAAGAAAGATTTCTAACGGCGTAGGTGTTGAGAAAACATGGCCATTACATTCCCCATTTGTTGAGGATATTAAGGTTGTCAGACGCGGTAAGGCAAGAAGAGCTAAGTTATTCTACTTAAGAGACAGAGTAGGTAAGGCAGCTAAGGTTAAAGAGGTTGTAAAATAATTTAATCTGAAGTGAAGGGCATCGGCTTGGCTGATGCCCTTTTTTGCTGTGTCAAATAAGTTCCCGTATATTCTTGCTCCTTATGTGAAAATGTGATAAAATATATAGAGATTTTTTTGAAGGAAATACCTATGATAACATTCAAGAAACGAGAAATAATATACAGACCTTATGAGCCGATTGTTAAGTTTGCGGCTGATATAGTAATGATTATATGTGCGGCATATCTTCTTGTTATGGCATTTTTTAATAACACTAAGATTGTGGGACATTCTATGAACGACACCCTTAAGGATGGGGATGTGGTGCTTATTAACAGCATTGCATATGACTTCAGCAAACCTAAGAGATATGATGTGATTGTGTTTGAGCCTAAGGTTGCCAATGTGTCGCAGTATTATGTTAAGAGAGTAATCGGGCTTCCTGGAGAAACGGTTCAGATTAAGGACGGTAAAGTATATATTGACGGTGAAATTCTGAAAGATGATGTGATTGATATTGAGATATATAATGCAGGGGTTGCGGCGGAGCCTATAAGACTGGGACAGAACCAGTATTTTGTTCTGGGTGACAACCGCAATAACAGCGATGACAGCCGTTTTTCCAATGTGGGACTGGTGTCTTCTGATTCAATTATCGGAAAGCTGTGGCTGATTGTGTATCCTTTCAGCGATTTTGGAACTGCTAAGGCGGACCAGATTATCGAGGAAGAGACTACGGAAGAAGAAACCATTCAGGAAACAACAGGGGAAGAAAGTCCCACAGAATAATTACTGACAGGAAACGGAGATATATTTTATGAAAATACAATGGTATCCGGGACATATGACAAAAGCAAAGCGTATGATGCTGGAGGATATTAAGCTTATAGACCTTGTGATAGAGCTTGTTGATGCCAGAATACCTATGTCAAGCCGTAATCCGGACATTGACAGTCTTGCTCAGGGAAAATCCAGAGTGATTCTCCTTAATAAGGCTGATTTGGCAGATGATAAGGTCAATGACAGATGGATTCAATATTTTTCACAGATGGGCTTTCACGTTCTTAAGGTTGACTCAAGAAACAGAAGCGGTTTGAAGAATATTAAGGCGGTTATTGACAACGCCTGCAGGGAGAAAAAAGAGCGTGACCGCAGAAGAGGTATAATAAACAGACCTGTTCGCGCAATGGTGGCAGGAATCCCTAATGTGGGTAAATCGACTTTTATCAATTCTTTTGCAGGTAAAGCCTGCGCCAAGACGGGAAATAAGCCGGGGGTTACAAAAGGCAAGCAGTGGATAAGGCTTAATAAGGACGTTGAACTTCTTGATACTCCGGGAATACTGTGGCCTAAATTTGATGATGATAAGGTAGGAACCGACCTTGCCTTTATCGGTTCAGTCAATGACCAGATTATCAATATGACAGAGCTTGCCATGGAGCTTATAGCTTTTATGAAGAAGAATTATAAGGGAAGGCTTGCAGAACGATACGGTATTAATGAGGAAGCGGATGACACAGGGATAATACAGGGTATTGCTGCCGTAAGAGGCTGTCTGAAGAAAGGCGGTGAGCCTGATTATGATAAGGCGTCTGCCATGCTTTTTGATGATTTCAGAGGCGGAATGCTGGGCAGAATATCCATAGAAGTGCCGGAGGATTACTAATATGACTAAAGAACAAAGATTACAGGCTGAAATACAGCGCACCAGAAATATGCAGCGCTTTGAGAATGAATATTCAATGTACGCACATATATGCGGAGTTGACGAGGCGGGACGCGGACCTTTGTGTGGTCCGGTTGTGGCAGGCGCGGTTATATTGCCTAAGGATTGCAGCATATTATATATCAATGATTCCAAAAAACTCAGCGAAAAAATGCGTGATGTGCTTTATGATGAGATAGCCAAAGGAGCTGTCGCATGGGGCGTGGGCGTTGTGTCGCCTGAGCGTATTGATGAGATAAATATTTTACAGGCTACTTATGAAGCTATGCGTATGGCTATTGATAAATTGGAGATAGCGCCCGATATATTATTTAACGATGCAGTAACCATTCCTGATGTTGACATAAAGCAGGTTCCTATTATCAAGGGGGACGCCAAGAGCCAGTCAATTGCGGCAGCCAGCATAATGGCTAAGGTTACACGAGACAGAATGATGCAGCAGTATGATGAGCTTTATCCGCAGTATGGATTTGCAAGACATAAGGGCTACGGAACAAAGGCGCACATTGAAGCAATTAAGGAATTCGGACCATGTCCTATCCATCGCCGCACATTCCTGAAAAATATTCTTAAATAAATAATTAATGTATTCACGCCCTTTTTGCATAAGGGAGCAAAGGTATTACAGCTATGAATCTTAACGTTGCAGGAATTAACCAAACACAAAATGTTGATAATAATATGGTTTCCGGTCAGGGCGTCGGCAGCCAGATAAATATTCCTGTGTCGGGAGCTTTAAGTCCCAGTCAGGCAGGCATAAGTCTGCTTCTGCATCTTAATACCGGTGATGTTTTTACCGGTGAAATCACCAACATAACAAACAACCAGATTACTATTGCGTTATCGGACGGTGCTTCGGTTACGGCAACACTTGCCGACGCGCTGTCATACAATATAGGAGATACAGCTTCCTTTTCCATAAAGGATAATTCAGGAGAGCAGATTATTCTCAAATCTGTCAACAGGGAAAATATCAAAGACCTTATGAATGACCAGACTATCAGAGGTGCAATACAAAATGCAGGTCTGGCAGTAAATGACACGACTGTGTCACTGGTACATAACCTTATGAAGCAGGGACAGCCAATAGATGCCAACACGCTTAATAACTATGTTCGTATGCTTGAGGGCAGCGTCAATGCAACGCCTGAGGATGTGGTGCTTATGACCAAGATGGGAATACCTGTTACAGATGAAAATGTTGCGGCACTTCATGATTACTATGATTTCAGTGAGGGCATAACAGGGAAAGCTCTTGACATATCAGATAACCTTTACAATATCATAAATGAACTGGCGGATGCTTCACCGGAGGAAATATCAGAGTTTGTCAAAAGCTTCACAAGCTCATTTGGGGAAACGGTGTCGCTTCCTGAAAGCTTAGGTCAGGCATTCAGCAGTGAAACACTTGAAGCGCTTGCAAAAAACATACAGGAGTTTTCGGGGGAAGCTGTAGAAACTGACGGAACTTCCAAAGGGGCTGTTTCAGACAGTACGAAAGCATTGATTGACGGGTTGTCGGCAAAGGTCAGCGACGGCAGTATCACTGCCAAGGAATTTCTTAATGAATTTGCGGAGCTTGCTGCAAAATCTGACATTGACCGAGGAACGTTAAAGCAATTTACAGGTTCGGAGACATTTAAGAAGATAACTCAAAACATGGTGCGGCAGGAGCTGTTTCTTCGCCCTGAGGACGTAAACAGTGATTCGATAAAGCGTATGTATGCAAAGGTAATCAATGACAGCGGCAGCATGGCAGAAAAATTTGCCGGGGATTCCAAAATGACGCCGCTTTTAAACAACATGAACAGTATTTCCAATGATGTGCAGTTTCTTAATGATCTCAACCAGTTTATGGCTTTTGTGCAGTTACCGCTTAAAATGACAGGTCAGAATGCCCATGGAGATTTATATGTATATAGCAAAAAGCGCAGTGCATCCCAGAATAATGATGAGCTTAAAGCGCTTCTGCATCTTGATATGGATAATCTGGGACCTATGGACATATTTGTGACAATGCATAAGCAGAATGTATCCACCGATTTTAAGGTGGCTTCTGATGATATACTGGATTATATTCAGGAGCATATGGATGAGCTGACCGCCAGACTGAATAAATTAGGTTATACTGTCAGCAACACTGTTCAGGTCAGCGGCAAGGATTACGGATTTAAGCCATCGGTCATAGAAAACGAGCTTCCGCCGGCTGTTATAAAACGTTATAGTTTTGATGTGAGGGCATAGGTGGCATATGGAGGATAACAAGGAAAAAAGAAAACAGGCTATAGCCCTTCAATATAATCCAGGGGATGAAGCTCCGTCCATCGTGGCATCCGGAATGGGTGTTCTTGCCGAAAAAATAATAGAAAAGGCAAAGGAAAGTGATGTTCCTCTTTATGAGGATTCCAAGCTTGCCGACACTTTATCCAAGCTGGAAATAGGAGATATGATACCGCCGGAATTATACAGTGTAGTGGCGGAAATACTTGTATTTGTTGACAATCTGGATAAACTTAAGAGCAAAATAAAAGGAAAGTAGAGGATGGAGTATAAGAATAAGCATCTGACAGGCGCCAGATACGAGGACATTGCAATAAGTTATTTGATTAAAAAGGGGCATATAATACTAAAAAGAAACTACCGTAATCCGTATGGAGAAATAGATATAATATCCAGAATAGACAATACACTGGTTTTTACCGAATGTAAATACAGAAGCAGCGGCAGGTACGGCGACCCGTTGGAGTCAGTCAATGCAGTTAAGCAGCGGAAAATCAGCAAAACAGCGCTATGTTATTATTCACAAAGCAGTTATTATAATGAACTGACATGCAGATTTGATGTTATTGCAATATACGGAGACGGAACAATAAAACATGTAGAAAATGCTTTTGAATTCAGAGGTCGGATATGAACATCAAGTATATTAATTTTGACAATACAACAAGATTTAATAATGGTAAGACGCCTTATATTACTTTTCATAATTTTGAAAAGCTGGACTTTGTGAGACATGGCTTTTCCACAAGGCTTGGCGGTGTAAGCGAAGGTGTCTTTTCTTCCATGAATCTGAATTTTACAAGAGGCGATGATGCGAAAGCAGTGACACGCAATTTTCAGCTGATTGGTGATGCCATCGGAATACGTCCTGAGGATATGGTTTATGCCAAACAGACACATACGACTAATGTTATGGAGGTCGGTCAGGAGCATCGGGGAATGGGAGTGGTGAGACAGCGCTGCTATGATGATATTGACGGATTTGTGACCAATAAGCCCCAAGTGGCACTTGTTACCACATATGCGGACTGCGTTCCGGTTTTTCTTGCTGACCCTGTACAGAAATCCATCGGTCTTGTTCATTCCGGCTGGCGGGGAACCGTAAATAACATAGCTAAGGCGGCGGTCGATAAAATGGTATCATTGTATGACAGTAATCCAAGTGATATAGCAGCGTTTATAGGGCCGTCAATATGCCGTAACTGTTATGAGATAGGTCAGGATGTGGCACAGCAGTTTGCGGCTGCTTACGGAGAAAGTGTTTTTGAGGGGATACTGTATCCTGAGGAACCGGGATTACAAAGCAATGGGAAATTCCGTCTTGATTTGCACCGTGCCAATGTTGTAAATCTTCTTAATTCAGGTCTTAAAGCAGAAAATATAGGTGTGACCGATATATGCACCTGCTGTAATCCCGATTTGCTGTTTTCACATAGGGCAAGCAAAGGAAAACGTGGCGGGCTGTGTGGATTTCTGGAGATAAAATAATAATAATAATCAAGTTCATTGCATATGCGGATAAAATGCCCCTCCTGAACGCAGTGGTTCAAGGAAGGGCATTATATATTTATTACAGCTTTGTTTCGTTGTTATAAACTTCAAGTAATGCGCGTATTTTTTCGGTAGGGTCCATAATTCCGCCTATTGATATATCATGATTAAGATAATCGATTATAGTTCCTAAAAATGAACTCATATCTGCTTCATAATAATAAGGCTTGCTGAGCAGTTCAGGAGTGCGGTATGTAAGGTTGGTTGTTATTACACCGTTAAAATACCCGTTTTCATAAAATTCGTCAAATTTCTCAAGACCGTCAGTGAACAGACCGAAGGTGGTACAGATGAATACTCGTTTCGCTTTACGGTCTTTAAGCTCTCTGGCAGTGTCAAGCATACTTTCGCCTGAAGAAATCATATCATCCATAATTATTACATCCTTGCCTGCCACATTGTCGCCTAAGAACTCATGTGCAACAATCGGATTACGTCCGTCAACCACCTTGGAGTAATCACGCCTCTTGTAAAACATTCCCATGTCGACACCGAGAACGTTGGCAAAATAAACAGCCCGGTGCATAGCTCCTTCATCTGGAGATATAATCATAAGATGCTCCGGATTAATGACAATGTCTCTGTTTCTCTCAAGCAATGCCCTCATAAACTGGTAAGGCGGAAGGAAATTGTCAAAACCGCTGAGTGGAATGGAGTTATTGATTCTTGGGTCATGTGCATCAAATGTTATGATGTTGTTGACACCGTAAGATATAAGCTCGTTGAGGGCAAGGGAACTGTCAAGAGACTCTAATTTGTTGCGCTTATGCTGTCTGCTCTCATAGAGAAAAGGCATAATTACGGTAATACGCTTGGCAGAACAGGCGGCAGCGGAGATAATTCTTTTTAAATCCTGAAAATGGTCATCGGGAGACATATGGTTAATGTGTCCTGTAACCGTATAAGTGAGAGAATGATTCATTACATCGGTCAGAACAAATAAATCTGCTCCACGCACAGATGAGCCAATCATTCCTTTAGCTTCGCCTGAACCAAAACGCGGGCAGCAGACCTTTACTTTGTAGGTGTCTTCCTCATAACCCTTAAATGCTATACTGGCAGCCTCGTTATGCTGTCTTTCACGGCGGAGTCCGGCGATGTATTTGTCTACATTGCCGCCAAGCTCGGTACAGCTTTCCATAATGGCAAGCTTCAACGGAGCAACCGGAATTGTAGTTTCATAAATATTATTGGACATAAATAATTTTTCCTTTAATCATATTGTGGTATTGTGTAATATGCCGCACAAAGCAGGCGATTACCATACTATATAAAGTATAATTGTGAAAAAAAACATAGTCAAGAGAATCTTTACAAAGCGATAAAATATTGTTATATTATATAAAGGGTTTTAATGATTTTTGAAAGGAACACATACAGATATGAGCAAACCTGTAGTTGCCATAGTAGGACGCCCTAATGTGGGCAAGTCCACGCTTTTTAATGTTCTTGCCGGCGAGAAAATATCCATAGTCAAAGATACGCCGGGAGTTACAAGAGACAGAATATATGCGGATGCAACATGGCTTAATTATAATTTTACGTTAATAGATACAGGCGGTATAGAGCCTGATTCCAAGGATATTATACTTTCACAGATGCGCCAGCAGGCGGAGATTGCCATAGCTACGGCAGATGTTATTATTTTTATGACGGATGTAAGGCAGGGGCTTGTGGATTCCGATTCCAAAGTGGCGGATATGCTTAGAAGAAGCGGAAAGCCTGTTATATTGGTTGTCAATAAAGTTGATAATTTTGACAAGATGATGGCGGATGTATATGAATTTTACAATCTGGGAATCGGCGAGCCGCATCCTATATCGTCCGTAGGAAAACTGGGAATTGGTGATATGCTTGATGAGGTTGTCAGGCATTTTGACAACGAAGATGATGTTGATGAAGATGATGACAGACCGAGAGTTGCCATAGTGGGTAAGCCTAACGTTGGGAAGTCTTCAATAATCAACAGGTTAAGCGGTGAAAACAGAGTGATAGTATCGGATATAGCCGGAACCACCCGTGATGCCATAGATACCCAGATTAAATATAACGGCAAGGAATACGTTTTTATTGATACGGCCGGATTAAGGCGTAAAAATAAAATCAAAGAGGAGCTTGAACGGTACAGCATAATCAGGGCAGTGACTGCGGTGGAACGTGCCGATGTTGTGCTTGTGGTTATTGACGCAACCGAGGGCGTGACCGAACAGGATGCCAAGATTGCCGGAATTGCCCATGAGCGGGGCAAGGGAATTATAATAGTGGTCAATAAATGGGATGCTATTGAGAAGAATGACAAGACAATTTATGAACATACTAAGAGAATCAGAGACATTCTTTCTTTTATACCGTATGCGGAAATCATGTTTGTGTCGGCACAGACAGGACAGAGACTTGTTAAGCTTTATGACATGATAGATATGGTTGTGGAAAACCAAAACCTTCGTGTCCAGACGGGTGTTCTTAACGAAATACTCAGCGAAGCTGTGGCTTTGCAGCAGCCGCCGTCTGACAAGGGAAGAAGGCTTAAGATTTTTTATATGACACAGGTTGCGGTAAAACCTCCAACCTTTGTACTTTTTGTCAACAACAAGCAGTTAATGCATTTTTCATATACTAGATATATTGAGAACAAAATACGTGAAGCATTTGGCTTTCGCGGAACTTCTCTTAAATTTTTGATAAGAGAACGTGGAGAAAAGGAGTAAAGGAGCAGTATATCAATGGAAAGACTTATATGCATTTTAATCGGATATGTGTTCGGAATGTTTCAGACGGCTTTCATATATGGAAAGCTGCATCATATTGATATAAGAGAGCATGGGAGCGGCAATGCCGGAACCACCAATGCATTGAGAACGCTTGGATGGAAGGCAGGATTTATCACGTTTTTGGGTGATGTACTTAAAGCGGTACTGGCATCCCTTGTTGTAAGACTTATATACCGAAACACACATGCCGATTGCATGACCATGCTTGTGTTATACACCGGAATCGGAACTGTTCTCGGACACAATTTCCCATGTTACCTTAAATTCAAAGGAGGCAAGGGAATTGCCACAACAGCGGGAGTGATTATGTCTCTTGGCTGCTGGCAGTTATGTGTGCTTGGGATTCTGATGTTCTTTTTGACACTGTTTATAACCAGATATGTATCGGCAAGCTCACTTGTTTTGGTTATTACCGTATTTGCCGGCTTTGTTGTGTTTGACCACACAGGTCTTATAGGCGGACTTGCCACCAAAGCCGTTACATATGAAGCAACTATTGTCATGCTGGTTTTTGTAATACTGGCGTTTGTAAGGCACAAAGCTAATATCGTCAGGATTATTAAAGGTACGGAGAATGAATTTAAACTGAAAAAAAATATGGTGGAGGAAGACAAATAATGAAGAAAATAGGTGTGCTTGGAGCAGGCGGATGGGCGCTTGGTCTTGCAATTCTCCTGAATAATAATGGACATCAGGTCACTGTATGGTCCAAAATAGAGTCGGAGCTTGAAGGAATACGCCGTCAGGGTGAGAACAGCAAATCTCTTCCGGGTGTTAAAATTCCTGACAAGATAATGCTTTGCGGAGACTTGAGACAGGTTGCCGAACAGTCGGAGATACTTGTGATGGCTGTGGCGTCGCCTTTTGTCCGCAGCACTTCCAAGGAAATAGCGAAGTTAGGAATACCTAACTTAAAAATCGTCAATGTTGCCAAGGGTATTGAGGAGAATTCCCTTATGACAATGACCGAGGTAATAAAGGATGAGATAAAAGACGTAAATGTGGCAGTATTGTCAGGACCAAGCCATGCAGAGGAGGTAAGCAGGGGAATACCGACAACCTGCGTTATCGGTGCGGATTCCAAGGAGTATGCT
Organism: uncultured Butyrivibrio sp.; assembly: GCA_964414835.1. Taxonomy (GTDB): domain Bacteria; phylum Bacillota; class Clostridia; order Lachnospirales; family Lachnospiraceae; genus Eshraghiella. The sequence continues at coordinate 74,039 of CAYPWY010000002.1, forward strand.
GAGTATCTTCAGAATATTTTTATGAGTGAAGTTTTCAGGGTATATATATCCCCTGATATTCTGGGAATAGAGCTTGGAGGCTCTCTTAAAAACGTAATAGCCCTTGCTGCGGGAATTGCAGACGGTCTTGGATATGGAGATAATACAAAGGCGGCACTTATAACCAGAGGAATACATGAGATAGCAATACTGGGAATGGCTATGGGCGGTAAGCTTCAGACTTTTTGCGGGCTGTCGGGAATAGGAGATTTGATAGTTACCTGCGCCAGCATGCATAGCCGCAACAGACGTGCCGGCATACTTATAGGTCAGGGCAAAACAATGGACGAGGCAATGAGCGAGGTGCATATGGTTGTGGAGGGCGTTTATTCAGCCAAGGCAGCCCTTGCCCTTGCCAAAAAATACAATGTGGAGATGCCGATAGTTGAAAATGTCAACAGTGTGCTTTTTGACAATGCCAATGCGGCTGAACGGGTTAAGGAACTTATGGTTCGTGACAGAAAAATGGAAAATCCGGATTTATCATGGTAGGTATCAAGGCGGAATCAGGAATGTTCGGTCTTGTATATTATTATTTATTTTATCAAAAAAGTATTTGAATGGAGGTATTTTATTATGGCAACTAACAGATATGTAGGCGATTATCCGGTTATCGGAATCCGCCCGACCATTGACGGAAGAAGAGGCGTTCTCAAGGTAAGGGAATCACTTGAGGACCAGACTATGAATATGGCTAAGGCTGCCGCAAAGCTTTTTACAGACAATCTCAGATATTCCAATGGTGAACCTGTCAAGGTAGTAATTGCAGACACGACAATCGGACGTGTCGGTGAAGCTGCTGCCTGTGCCGATAAATTCCGCAAAGAGGGTGTTGATATAACACTTACCGTCACACCTTGCTGGTGCTATGGCTCTGAGACTATGGATATGGACCCAATGACTATTAAGGCAGTATGGGGCTTTAACGGAACGGAAAGACCGGGAGCCGTATATCTTGCATCGGTTTTGGCTACACATGCGCAAAAAGGTCTTCCTGCTTTCGGTATTTACGGACATAATGTTCAGGAGGCGGACGACACGTCAATTCCTTCAGATGTGGAGGAAAAATTACTCAGATTCGGACGTGCGGCTGTTGCTGCGGCAACTATGCGCGGAAAATCATATCTTCAGATAGGTTCAATCACAATGGGTATCGGCGGTTCGATTATTGACCCTGCATTTATTGAGGAGTATCTCGGAATGAGAGTTGAATCTGTTGATGAGGTTGAAATTATCAGAAGAATGACAGAGGGCATCTATGACAAAGCCGAGTATGAAAAGGCGCTTGCATGGACCAAGGCAAAATGTAAAGAGGGATTTGACAAAAATCCTGAGGATATTCAGATGTCAAGAGAGCATAAGGATTCTGACTGGGAATTTGTAGTAAAGATGATGGTAATTATCAAAGACCTTATGAACGGCAATGAGAATCTTCCTGAGGGTTGTGAAGAGGAGATGGTTGGACATAATGCAATCGCAGCAGGATTTCAGGGACAGAGACAGTGGACAGACTTTTATCCGAACTGTGATTTTCCTGAGGCTATGCTTAACACATCCTTTGACTGGAACGGAGCAAGAGAGCCTTACATACTTGCCACAGAAAATGATGTTCTTAACGGACTTGGAATGCTCTTTATGAAGCTGCTCACCAACAGGGCACAAATTTTCGCTGATGTAAGAACATATTGGAGCCCTGAGGCAGTTAAGAGAACAACAGGCTATGAGCTTGAAGGCAAGGCAAAGGAAGCCGGCGGTTTCATACATCTTATCAATTCAGGTGCGGCTTGTCTTGATGGCTGCGGTGAGGCAAAGGGCCAGAACGGAAACGGTATTATGAAGCCTTGGTATGAGGTGACAGAGGAAGACCAGGAGGCAATTCTCAATGCAACAACATGGAATTATGCAGACCTTGGATATTTCAGAGGCGGCGGATATTCTTCAAGATATGTCACAAGATGTGAGATGCCTGCCACAATGATAAGACTTAATCTTGTCAAGGGACTTGGACCTGTACTTCAGATTTGTGAAGGATACACAATTAATCTTCCTGAGGAGGTTTCAGATAAACTTTGGAAGAGGACGGATTATACATGGCCTTGCACTTGGTTTGCGCCACGCACAACAGGCAAGGGACCTTTTGCAACCGCTTATGATGTTATGAACAACTGGGGAGCTAACCATGGAGCAATATCATACGGACATATCGGAGCAGATATTATTACCTTATGTTCAATATTGAGAATCCCTGTTTCTATGCACAATGTTGATGAAAGTAAAATTTTCAGACCATCTGCATGGAACGCTTTCGGAATGGACAAAGAAGGACAGGATTACAGAGCATGTGCGGCTTACGGTCCGCTTTACAAGACGATTCGTTAGTGGACAGTCAATTATAATACATATCAAAAGGAGATTATCATGTACGAAGAAATCAAAGACCAAATATGTGATGTGTGCCATAAGATGTGGCAGCTTGGCTGGGTGGCAGCCAATGACGGAAATGTGACAGTGAAGCTGGAGGACGGAACTTTCCTTGCTACGCCTACCGGAATAAGTAAGAGCTTTATCACTCCGGAGAAAATAGTTCACATTGATAAAGATGCCAATATAATTGAGGCCAACGGAGATTACAGACCTTCATCGGAAATCAAAATGCATTTAAGATGTTATTCAGAGCGTGAAGATGTGGGGGCTGTTGTTCATGCACATCCGCCTGTAGCAACAGGATACGCTGTTGCCAATATTCCGCTTGATGATTACTCAATGATTGAAACAGTAATTGCAATCGGTTCAATTCCGGTAACTCCTTACGGTACACCGTCAACATATGAAGTCCCTGAAGCTATTGCACCATACCTTGGAGAACATGATGTTGTTCTCTTACAGAATCATGGAGCGCTTTCAGTTGGCGCAGATTTACTTACGGCATATTACAGAATGGAAACATTGGAGCTTTTTGCCAAAATAAGTCTCAATGCACATCTGCTGGGAGGAGCCAAGGAAATCTCAAGAGCTAATATTGACAGACTTATATCGATGAGAGAGGGATACAAGGTTACTGGAAAGCACCCTGGATACAAGAAATACCCGCATCCGGAGGATTAATTTATGAATTACTATCTTGCGATAGATATAGGCGCCTCAAGCGGAAGACATATTTTGTCATGGGTTGAGGAAGGCAGGATTAAGATAGAGGAAATCTACAGGTTTGAAAACGGACTTGTAGAAAAAAACGGTGCGTTGTGCTGGAATCATGACAGACTTTTTTCGGAGATTGTTAAAGGTTTAACAATCTGTAAGGAAAAGGGGAAAATACCCGTCAGCGTAGGAGTTGATACATGGGGAGTTGATTTTGTTCTTCTTGACAGGGACGATAATGTTATCGGTGATACCGTAAGTTATCGTGACGACAGAATCAAAGGAATGGATACGGAGGTTTACAAGCTTATAGATGAAAAGGAGCTGTACTACCGTACCGGCATCCAGAAGGCAATGTATAACTCCATATATCAGCTTATGGCAATTAAACAGCGTCATCCCCAGCAGCTTGAGATGGCAGAAAGTATTCTTTTTACACCGGATTATTTTAACTTTCTTTTATCAGGTGTCAAGAAAAATGAATACACTATATCCACAACCTCACAGCTGATTAACGCCGGCACCGGAGACTGGGACATGGAGCTAATAGAAAGGCTTGGATACCCTAAGCGCATATTTAATCAGATTGTGGAGCCCAAAACGGAGATTGGAAATCTCAGACCGGATGTGGCAAAGCAGGTTGGTTTTGACTGTAAGGTTATAGCTGTCACTGAACATGATACGGCTTCGGCTGTTCTGGCAGTTCCTTCCATGCAGGAAAACTCGGTGTACATAAGCTCAGGAACATGGTCGCTTATGGGTGTGGAGCAGGATAAGGCATGCTGCAGCGATGATGCAATGAGACATAATATGACCAATGAAGGCGGTTACAATCACAGGTATCGTTTTCTGAAGAATATTATGGGACTTTGGATGATTCAGTCGGTTAAAAAGGAATCAGGGACGGATATTTCCTTTGACGAGCTGTGTAAAAATGCTGCAAAGCAGAATATACCTTCCATAGTTGACTGTTATGATGACAGGTTTCTGGCACCTGACAATATGACAGCGGAGATAGCTGCCGCCTGTGAAGAGACAAACCAGCCGGTACCGCAGAATCTATATGAAACGGCAAGCGTTGTGTACAATAGCCTTGCAAGCTGCTATGGTAACACCATCAGGGAGCTTGAAGAGCTTACAGGCGAAAAATATTCATGTATCAATGTGGTGGGAGGCGGCTCCAACGCAGTATATCTCAATGAGCTTACTGCCAAATATACGGGACGTACCGTATATGCCGGACCGTCTGAGGCAACTGCAATCGGAAATCTTACTGTGCAGATGATTGCGCTGGGAGAATTTGAAGACCTGTCTGCGGCACGTCAGTGCATTTTTAATTCTTTTGGCGTAAATAAATATGAATGAGTGATTAATGCCCCTCATATACTGTAAAAAGAACAGCACCTAATTGTGTGTGCAGGTACTTTTAACGGTATAAAGGGGCATTTTTATGGACAATTTCAGCTTATACAGGGACATTAAAGCCAGAACGGACGGAGAAATCTATATAGGAGTTGTAGGACCTGTCCGCACCGGTAAATCTACTTTTATCAAGAAATTTATGGATATGATGATTATTCCGGGAATTGACAATCCCAATGAAAAGGAACGTATAATTGATGAGCTTCCGCAATCTGCGGCAGGAAGAACCGTAATGACCACAGAACCTAAATTTATTCCAAAGGACGCAGTTGAAATCAACCTTGGAAGCAGCATCCGTGCAAAATTCAGGCTGATTGACTGTGTGGGATATTTGGTAAAGGGAGCTCAAGGCGTGTATGAGGATGATAAGGAGCGCCTTGTAAAAACACCATGGTTTAAGGAAGACATACCTTTTACTAAGGCAGCGGAATACGGCACAGGAAAAGTAATCAAGGACCATTCCACAATAGGAATTGTCATAACAACTGACGGAAGCATCGGAGACCTGCCGAGAGAGAATTATCTTGAAGCAGAGGAAAAAACAATTCTTGAGCTTAAGAAAATCAACAAACCGTTTATTGTCGTTGTCAACTCGGTTGTACCGGATTCGGAGGACACACAGAGAATTGTGGAGTACATATCACAGAAATATGGTGTAACGGTCACTGCCGTAGATTGTGAAAAAATTAACAAAGATGACATAAACAATATTTTATTGAAAATCCTCTATGAATTTCCTGTGGGAAGCATTGAATTTTATCTTCCGAAATGGGTAGAAATGCTTCCTTCCGACAATGAAATCAAACAGGAAATCATACAGTGCGCAAGAGGGATTCTTGACAATGTGACACATATCAAGGATATAAACGGCGCTTTGCCGGAGATGAATTCCGACTATATATCCAAGATAAAATACGAAAATTTCGATTTTAATGAGGGCGTACAGAAGATTAATATATATGTGGATGAAAAATACTATTATGACAATCTCAGTGAGCTTTGCGGTGAGCCAATCAGTGATGAGTATGAGCTTATTTCCATGATACGCTCTCTGTCATCCATGAAAAAAGAATACGGAAGATATATCGAGTCTGTCAAATCTTCTATGTTAAAGGGCTATGGAGTGGTTATGCCGGAGCGTGATGAAATTACACTTTCGGAGCCGGAGGTTATAAGAACCGGAAATAAGTTCGGCGTAAAAATTAAAGCAACAAGTCCTTCCGTTCATATGATACGTGTAAATATCGGAACGGAAATATCGCCTATTGTAGGAAGTGAGGCTCAGGCAAAGGACCTTATTGAATATATTAAGTCAGGCTCCGAACAGGGGCAGGTATGGGATACCAATATTTTCGGCAAGTCAATAGGGCAGCTTGTGGAGGATGGCATCCGCGGAAAAATACAGATGATTAATGACGACTGTCAGGTTAAGCTTCAGGACACAATGCAGAAGGTGGTCAACGAAAGCAACGGCGGTCTTGTGTGTCTGATAATTTAACATAGCCTTGTTTTTTTAATAAAAATAGGGTATGATAAAAAATGCAAATAATGCCTCCGCGGACAATAATTCCGCGGAGGGAGATTTTTAAATAAGGAACGGATTTTATGGAACCATACGAAATAGTTTTGCTGGCGGTTTCAGCAGTGGCAATTATAATTGTTGTGGGAATACTTATATCCCGCAGTGCGAAAAAAAACCAGTATTTTAAGCTGTTAGCTACATTCGGACAGCTTAAGGAAAGCGAATTCAGCTACGAGGAATACGAAAGCATATCACATTTTTTCAGAAACACACTTAAAGACGGCGAGCCATATATAGATGATATTACATGGAATGACCTTGATATGGATAAGATATTCCTGATGATTAACAATACCAATTCGTCTGTGGGAAGGGACTTTCTGTATAAAATGCTTCGCAAGCCGGTGACGGATACAAATGAGTTAAAAGAGCGGGACAGGCTTATGGAGTATTTCGAAAGCCATGATAATGAACGCACTAAGATTATGCAGAGCTTTTGCAGAATCGGTTTTACCCGTAAAATATCAATTTCGGATTATATGCGCAATCTTTTTGAGCTTAAGCCACAGTCCAATATGTTTCACTATTTTATGATAATATGTATTATTGTAGCTGTGGCATATACGCTTCTTATTGACCCGGTTACGGGAATAATGCTTATTCTTCTTGCCTGCGGCTTCAGTATTGTAAGCTATTACAAGCTGAAAAGCAGAATTGACAGTTATTTTGAATGCATCAGGCAGATTGTAACCATGGTCAAGACGGCTGATGACATACGAAGACTTAATATACAAGAGTTTTCGGAATATAATAAGTATTTTAACGCTGCGGTCAAAACCTTCGGGAAAATAACCCGTAATTCTTATGTTATTGTATCCAAAAAGCAGAATTCCGGCTCATTAGGCGATATATTTATGGAATATGTGAAAATGTTCACCCATATCGACCTGATTAAATTTAATTCTATGGTAAAACATTTTGACCGCAATTATGATGGCATAGTGGAACTGATGGACAAGCTGGGATATATTGAAGCGATGATAAGCGTTGCATCCTTCCGAAGACTGCTTCCATATATGTGTAAGCCTGAATTTAAGGAAAAGGGTGGTATGAACCTTAAGGATGTTTATCATCTTGCAATCAAAGAACCTGTGGCTAACTCAATAAGCGAGGACAGGCCTGTGCTCATAACAGGCTCCAACGCATCAGGTAAATCCACGTTTCTTAAGTCAGTGGCGATTAACGGAATTCTCGCCCAGAGCATATTCACATGTCCGGCCGCATTTTACAGTGCGCCGTTTTACCGTATATATTCGTCAATGGCATTGGCGGATGATTTGGATTCCGGTGAAAGCTATTATATAGTCGAGATTAAATCGCTGAAAAGAATTGTTGATGCTGCCGGAGCCGCCGGTGAAAGAGTATTGTGCTTTATTGATGAGGTGTTAAGAGGAACAAATACCGTAGAGCGTATTGCCGCATCCTCTGAAATCCTTAAAAATCTTGCAGACAAAAACGTTATGTGCTTTGCTGCAACTCATGATATAGAGCTTACACATATGCTTGAGGATTATTATGCCAATTATCATTTCAGCGAGGAAGTGGAGGAAAACAATGTTGTCTTCTCTTACAGTATTCAGAAAGGACGGGCAACGTCGCGGAATGCCATTAAACTGTTGGGAATAATAGGGTATGATGACAGTATAATAGGCAATTCAAAGCGCAGGGCTGATGATTTTATTAACACCGGAGTATGGAGGAAATGCTGATGGAGGTGGAAATATATACTGACGGTGCGGCAAGAGGCAATCCTGACGGACCGGGAGGCTACGGAACAGTGCTCCGCTATATTGACGGTAAGGGTCAGCTTCATGAAAAAGAGCTGTCACAGGGATATTATAAAACAACCAACAACCGCATGGAGCTTATGGCAGCAATAGCAGGTCTTGAAGCACTGAAAACCTCATGTGATGTAAAGCTGTATTCGGATTCAAAATATCTGGTAGATGCTTTCAATCTGAAATGGATTGACGGCTGGATAAAAAAGGACTGGAAACGCAGTAAGAATGAACCGGTGAAAAACCCGGATTTGTGGAAAAGGCTTTTAAGGGCAATGGAAGGTCACAAAGTCAGTTTTATATGGGTTAAGGGACATGACGGGAATCCGCTGAACGAGCGGTGCGATACTCTGGCTACAACAGCCGCAGACGGTGATGCTCTTATTAATGATGTGATTAATTCTTGAAATATGAAGCGTATTGTGGTACGATAAAAAGAGGTTTTTAAGGAGGATTTGATTATGATGACAGTTGCTGTATTAAGCGAATCAATGAGCTTTTTGATTTTTTATATTCTTAAATTTATAGTAATGGCAGTTGTTATTGTCCTTGCAGTTTTTATCGGGGTGAAGCTCCGCAAGCTTACAGATGCCAAGAAGGCAAGAAAGCTTGAAAATATGGTTACAGAGGCTGTGACTGCTGACGGAACTGTGGCAGACACATCGGCGGACGAGGATAAATAATATTATATAATATAGACAGCAGGAGGATTAAAGCCATGCAGGCTTTTGGTGTTAACGAATTAAGAAGAAAATATCTTGAATTTTTTGAGAGCAAGGACCATTTGAAGATGAACAGCTTTTCGCTTGTACCTCATAATGACAACAGTCTTTTGCTTATCAATGCAGGAATGGCTCCCCTTAAGCCATATTTCACAGGACAGGAGATTCCGCCGTGTAAGCGTGTTACCACCTGCCAGAAGTGTATCCGTACAGGCGATATAGACAATGTAGGTAAGACTGCCAGACATCTTACATTTTTTGAGATGTTGGGCAATTTCTCATTTGGGGATTATTTTAAGCATGAAGCCATCAACTGGTCATGGGAGTTTCTGACACAGGTAATCGGTATGGAACCGGACAGGCTGTATCCGTCAATTTATGCCGATGATGAAGAAGCTTTTGATATATGGACCAAGGAGGTCGGTGTTCCGGCTGAGAAAATAACAAGATTTTACCGTGATGAGAACGGTGATTGCGATAATTTCTGGGAGCATGGTGCCGGACCTTGCGGACCTTGTTCCGAGATATATTATGACAGAGGTGTTAAATATGGATGCGGCAAGCCTGACTGCAAAGTAGGCTGTGACTGTGACAGATATATGGAGGTCTGGAACAATGTGTTTACACAGTTTGAAAGTGACGGACACCATAATTATACAGAGCTTAAGCAGAAGAATATTGACACAGGTATGGGATTGGAGCGTCTGGCTGTTGTAGTTCAGGATGTGGATTCGGTATTTGATATTGATACCATGAAGGCTATCCGCGACAGAATATGCGGACTTGCAGGCGTAACATACCAGACAGACGAGAAAAAGGATGTATCAATAAGGCTTATAACTGACCATATACGTTCTGTTACGTTTATGGCTTCTGATGGAATTATTCCGTCCAATGAGGGACGCGGCTATGTGTTCAGGAGACTTTTGAGACGTGCCGCAAGACACGGAAGAACATTGGGGATTGAAGGACTTTTTCTTGCAAAGCTTGCCCAGACCGTTATTGATTGCAGTAAGGACGGCTATCCTGAACTTCATGAGAAAAAAGACCTTATCCTCAAGGTGCTTACCACAGAGGAAGAAAACTTTAACAGAACCATTGACCAGGGACTCAAAATTCTGGGAGATATGGAGGACAATCTTGCCAAGTCCGGAAATAAGTCCTTATCAGGAGCAGATGCATTTAAGCTGTATGACACATATGGTTTTCCGATAGACCTTACGGTTGAGATACTTGATGAAAAAGGCTTTGGCGTCGATATGGAAGGCTTTAAGGCTTCCATGGACGAGCAGAAGCGCAAAGCAAGAACAGCCCGCAAAGAAACTAACTATATGGGTGCCGACGCAACTGTATATGATTTGATAGATACATCCATTACATCTGAATTTGTGGGATATGATAATTTGGAGGTTGCTTCATCCATATCGGTTCTTACAACGGATAAGGAGCTTGCAGAAGAGCTTACAGAAGGCGTTGAAGGTACAATTATCGTTGACAAAACGCCATTCTATGCAACTATGGGCGGCCAGCAGGGCGATACAGGTGTGATTACTGCCGGAGAAGCCCGTTTTGAGGTGGTTGATACAATCAAGCTTAAAGGCGGAAGAGTGGGACATGTAGGCAAAGTTGTAACAGGCTCTTTCAGTGTCGGGGATAAAGTTACTCTCAGCGTGGATACCTTGGGTCGTGCCGATACAGCCAAGAACCACTCCGCAACACATCTCCTTCAGGAGGCATTGAGAATTGTGCTTGGTGCACATGTTGAGCAGGCAGGTTCCCTTGTGACACCTGACAGATTAAGATTTGACTTTACACATTTTTCTGCTATGACACCGGATGAGCTTTCCAGAGTTGAGCAGATTGTCAACGATAAAATTGCTGAGGCTATTAATGTGGAGACAAAGGTTCTTCCTATTGATGAAGCTAAGAAAACAGGCGCTAAGGCACTTTTCGGTGAAAAGTATGGCGACACCGTACGTGTTGTATGTATGGGCGAGTTTTCCAAGGAATTTTGTGGAGGCACGCATGTTGGCAACACAGGGGTAATCAATGCTTTCAAAATCGTTTCCGAGGCAGGTATTGCAGCTGGCGTAAGACGTATTGAAGCGCTTACAGGCAACGGTGTGTTTGAATATTATAAGGACATTGAAAATAAGTACAATGAAGTCTGCAAAGCATTGAAAGCAACTCCGGTTAATGTACTTGATAAAATTACTCATCTTCAGTCAGAGCTTAAAGCATTGCAAAGTGAAAATGAATCACTCAAAAGCAAAGCGGCAGGAGCTGCTATGGGCAATGTTATGGATAAGGTTCAGGAGGTTAACGGCATTAAATTCCTTGGCATATCACTGGATGGAGTTGACATGAACGGGCTTCGTAACCTTGGTGATGAGCTTAAGGAAAAGCTTGGTTCAGGCGTTGTCGTTATAGCATCTGTGGCAGATGGCAAGGTTAATCTTATAGCAACGGCCACAGATGATGTTGTTGCAAAAGGCGTTCATGCCGGAAATATTATTAAGGCAGCTGCACCTAAGGTCGGCGGCGGCGGAGGAGGACGTCCTAATATGGCTCAGGCAGGCGGCAAGAATCCGTCTGGCGTGAAAGAAGCCATTGAGACAGCCAGGGAAACATTTGCATCGCAATTATAAGAAATATTTTTAAATTTATTGTTGACGAAACTCAATAATATGATATAATTGTAGTCGTGCAAACCGAGATGTTTAAGTATATCCGGTATTAATACCCAGACAGTTGTCTTGCACAATCCACAACTGGAGGGAGGTCGAGTCAGAATGTCTAATGTTATCGTTAAAGAGAACGAGTCTTTGGATAGCGCATTACGCAGATTCAAGAGAAATTGTGCTAAGGCAGGAATCCAGCAGGAGATTCGTAAAAGAGAGCATTATGAGAAGCCAAGCGTAAGACGCAAGAAGAAATCAGAGGCTGCAAGAAAACGTAAATATAACTAATTTACATCTAAATTAATCCCTGTTGTGACAGGGTACTTAAGAGACACTGTTCAGTGTCTCTTTTTTGATATTCTGTTGTGAAACAATTCTTTTTCTGATACAATATTATGGAAAAAACAATGAGGTGCAGACTGCAATGAATTTTTTAAGATTAGAAAACAATATTTGTGATGTAATAAAGGAGGAACAGGTTAAGCTTGGCTATCGCAGTGAGACAATCCGTTTATATTATCCGCTGAAATCATTAAACAGATTTTTGGAGGCGGAACTGGACATTGCTGAAATGCATTCAGTATTAAATAATTTTTCACAATTTGCCGAAGCTAAGCTGGGAAAAATTGATGTATCAAACGAAAATGACAGATTCTGTCTTAAATTTCCGCCTAAGGCTTCGGAATATATATACGAAAATACACCAAAAAGCGGATTTATATATGATTTTATCAATACCGTTTCAAAACACGGCGTTTCGATGGAGCAGGTCATTGAGCAGTTCAAAAAGTATTCGGATTCAGTACATGTTGAGAAGGTTACACATGGAGAGTTTGACTATCTGGTGTATTTTGAGGATGGCAAGCCTGATGAATTCAGATATTGTCTTACGGATGAAGGCTGCCATATAATATATCACCGTTTCACAATTGATGATTATAATGATTTTCAGTTTGAACAGTAAGTCAGTTATATTGGCATAAAATATTTATAAGGCCTGCGGATAGACTGTTGTTTTGCTTTTGGGATAAAAATCACATACTTAACTGTCAGGGAGACAATGAAAATAAAATCAGATTGGAGGACAATATATCATGGAAGAAATTTTTCACAGAACAAGTATAAGAAAATACACAAATCATGCGGTTGAACCGGAGAAAGCAAAGCAGCTTATCAGGGCGGCAATGGCAGCACCTTCCGCCGGAAACCAGCAGCCTTGGGAGTTTTATCTGGTGACTGACAGAGCGGTTTTGAAAGCATTGTCAGAGTGCAGCCCATATGCAGAGCCTATTTGCAATGCCCCGTTGGGAATCGTCGTATGCTGTCAGGGAGATTGTAAAATGCCTGAGTATGCCCAGATTGACTGCAGTGCGGCAATTGAGAATCTGCTTTTGGAGGCGGATGCTCTTGGTCTGGGAACGGTGTGGCTTGGAGTTGCCCCTTTGAAAGAGCGTATGGATGCGGCAAGGAAGGTATTATCACTGCCGGATAATTTGTACGTGTTTTCATTTATAGCCTGCGGCTATCCTGCAGAGGAGAAAATGCAGGAAGACAGGTATGATGAGTCTAGGATTCATTATGTGAATTAATCAGGCTCATGCGATGAACCCAATATATTTAAACTATTTTAGAAGGGTCATGGTGGCAAATCAAGTATTCCAATTCTATGACATGCCCGTTTTGCATATAATTATTAAAAAACAAAGCTGTTGCCGTGAGAATTACCGACAGCCGGCGAGGATGTATGTCTTTTATTAATATAAATCAACTGGTGGAAGATTACTCCATACTTACGGTTCATGGACAGCGGGAAGCCTATGTGGAAAATTTCAAATCCATCATGGAACTTTCTGACAGCCTGATTAAAATAAAGGCGAAAAAGGAAATCGTTTTATTTGAAGGAAACGGTTTGCTTGTGGAATATATGAATGAGGACGACATTAAAATCGTAGGAAATATAGAACACATACGGCTTATGGAGGTGTCTCATTGAGTATAGCTGCTTTTATTAAGGGATATGTAAGGATAAATGTAACAGGACTGGGGACGGAACGCTTCATAAATATATGTAAGAATAACGGAATAAAGATATATAATTTAAGATACAGTGATAATCAGGCTGATATGAATATGCGTGCGTCTGATTTTTTGAAGATAAAACCAATCAAAAAAATTACGGGAATCAGGGTGAGGATTATACACCGTACAGGATTTCCGTTTTTTTTGCACAGAAACAGGAAAAGACATTTTTTTATCTACGGGATACTTATTTTCCTGCTTATAAATATTATTTTGTCAGGATATTTGTGGCGGATTGAGGTGGAAGGCAACTCATATTATTCTGCCAAGGAAATAATACAATACATAAACAGTATGGATATTCATTACGGAATGAGAACTAAAAACATTTCCTGTTATGATATTGAAACCTCATTGCGAAAGGAATTTGAAAAAATAACATGGGTTTCCGTAGACATAGATGGTTCCAGACTGAGAATCAATATAAAAGAAAACGAGGATGACAATATTGCCGCCAGTGACGACACGGCGGTGGATATTATCGCTTCCAAGGATGGAGTTATTTCATCTATTATAACAAGAAGCGGGACACCCATTGTCAAAGCCGGAGATGAAGTCAAAGCCGGAGATGTGCTTGTTATGTCCAAGGTTGAGTCTCTGAATGAATCGGGAGAGAGCTTTGGGATAAAATATGTCCATGCGGATGCGGACATAACAATCGAAACGGAATACCAATATGATGACTCCATTCAGAGAACATATGAGTACAAAAGCTATACGGGAAGGGTACAGGAAAGCACAGGCTTGAAAATAGGCGATAATCTTATCAATTATAACATTAAAAAGTGCAGCTTTGATAATTATGATGTGATAACGGAGTATGAGAAGGTGTCGCCGTACAGCAACTTTTATCTGCCCATAACCTATGCATATTTTTATTACAAAGAGTATGAAATTATTGAAACAGAGTATTCGGATGAGGAGCTAAATGACATATTGAACAAAAATATCGATAATTATGTCAATAATTTACAAGAAAATGGTATTCAAATTATACAAAATAGTGTTAAAATAGATATAAATGATAATATGGGTGTAGCAGGCGGTATAATCACAGTCAGGGAAAGCGCAGTTATGACGCAGCCACCGGTTACCGAGCCTGCTTCTGATGAAAACGAAATGGAATAATTCTGGAGATATAATATGAGCGTGATTGAAAGTATAATTGATATGCCTGCGGAGCACAGCAGTAATGTTTTCGGAAATTTTGATGCATATGTCAAAAAGATAGAAAAGACTCTCAAGGTCACAATGGTAGCAAGAGGCTCGGAAATTAAAATAATCGGAGCGGAGACTGCTGTAAAAAGAGCGCAAAGTGTTTTTAACGAGCTGCTGACATTGTCAAAAAGGGGCAATACAATAACTGAACAGAATGTGGATTATGCCATAGCTATGTCCATGGACGACAATGCTTCTGTGCTGACAGAGCTTGACGAAGATGTTATTGCAAGAACGACCGCAGGAAAACCAATCAAACCCAAGACAATAGGACAGAAACAATATATAGATGAGATTCGTCATAAGATGATAGTTTTCGGCATAGGTCCTGCAGGAACAGGCAAAACATACCTTGCCATGGCTATGGCGATACAGGCTTTTAAAAATAACGAGGTAGGCAGAATTATTTTGACCAGACCGGCAATAGAGGCGGGAGAAAAGCTGGGATTTCTTCCGGGAGACCTGCAGAGTAAAATAGACCCCTATTTAAGACCGCTTTATGACGCCTTGTATCAGATAATGGGAGCCGACAGCTTCCTGCACAATTCAGAAAAAGGACTTATAGAGGTAGCGCCTCTTGCATATATGCGCGGAAGGACTTTGGATAATGCCTATATAATTCTTGACGAGGCACAGAATACAACGCCTGCACAGATGAAGATGTTTCTCACAAGAATAGGTTTCGGCTCAAAAGTCATAGTCACCGGAGATTTAACACAGAAGGATTTGCCGAAGGATACAAAGTCAGGACTTGAGGTGGCGCTTAAGGTTCTTGCCAAGGTGGATGAGATTGGAGTGGTAAAGCTTACCAATCAGGATGTTGTAAGACATCCCCTTGTCCAGAAAATCGTGAAAGCGTATGATGATTATGAAAATGGACAAGCGTCAAGGAAATCATCAGCCGGCGCCAGAGGAGGGAAAAATCCAAAATGACAATAGCTTTTGAAAAGGAATATGACAAAAATTTGAATATTGATTATGAGAAAACAGCGGAGCTGGTGATTAATGCGGCGCTTGATTACGAGAAATGCCCATATGAGGCAGAGATAGGTCTTACGCTGGTGGACAACCGGAGCATCCATTTAATCAATAAAGAGTTTCGGCAAATTGATGCGCCTACGGACGTATTGTCTTTTCCTATGATAGAATATGAGAAAGCAGGAAAATTTGACTTTCTGGAAGAGTGTGATGATTGTTTTAACCCTGAAAGCGGCGAGCTTATGCTCGGTGATATAATAATTTCGCTTGACAAGGTTGAAGAACAGGCGGCAGCATACGGGCATAGTGTCACAAGAGAATATGCTTTTCTGATTGCCCACAGTATGCTCCATCTTATGGGATATGACCACATAGATGAAGCTGAAGCTGCCGAGATGGAGAAAAGACAGAGTCAGATACTTGAAGGATTGGGAATTACACGATAAAGGAGCAGATATGACTGACAGAGAACTGCTGGAGGAGGCATATAAAGCAATGGATAAAGCCTACGCACCGTATTCGGGATTTAAGGTGGGCGCGGCGCTTTTGACATCGGATAATGATATGTATACGGGCTGCAATATTGAAAATGCTTCATACGGTGCGGCTGTATGCGCTGAGAGAACCGCAATAGCAAAGGCGGTAAGTGAAGGCCATAAAGAGATTACAAGGATTGCAATTGTATCATCCTCCGGTGAATATACAAGACCTTGCGGAATATGCAGACAGGTTATGTCTGAATTTATGACGGACAACGGAGTGGTAGTGATGGATGATTTGAAAGAAGGCATACTGACAGTACCTTTTAAAGAAATATATCCGAATCCGTTTTCAAAGGACTGTATAAAATAACCAAATAGTGGAAACAATAAGTACACTATGAAGAAAACACTTATTGTATTTATAATATTGACGGTGTGTGCCACGGCAGGAGCAGTGTGGATAGGGTATGATACGGCAAAGCTGCATAGGGATAATTATGTGGCGGATACCAGAGACTATGAGCCGGTTTCCCGTGAAAATACCACAACCTCCTACAAAAATACCGTCATCAAAACATCTGACATTGATAAAACAGTGTCTCAGGACATCAGTAACAGCACTGTACATTACAGGCTCAGGGCAGAATACGGCTATGTCGTTATATATAACGAAGATGGCAGCTTATATGATAAATCCGACATTAAGATGTCGGCATTGCCCAAAACGCTTCAAATTGAAATACTCAACGGCAAGGAATTGTTTTCAGAGAGAGAACTGTACAATTTCCTTGAAACCTATTCAACATAAAGGCGGTTTTTATGATTTATGATGTTATAGTGGTCGGCGGCGGGCCTTCAGGGATGACTGCGGCTGTATATGCGGCAGGACTGGGGGCAAAAGTCTGCGTTCTTGAACATAATGGCAGGGTAGGACAGAAGATACTTTCCACCGGCAACGGCAAATGCAATCTTACCAATATGAATATTGATAAAAGCTGTTATCACAGCTCCTCCGAGGCAGATTTTTACAGCGTTATAGAAAGGTTTACGCCATCGGATATAAGAAAATTCTGTATGTCCATAGGACTTAACACAAGAGAGAAAAACGGATATGTATATCCTTATTCGGAGCAGGCATCGGCTGTTTTGGATGCTTTGCGTTATGAGCTTGAAAGACTTAAAATAGATGTGTATACATCGGTACATATAACAGCAGTCAAACGGCAGACTGATATTTTCAACGTGAGATGTAATGACGGTACCTATTCCTGCAAATCCCTTGTACTTGCAGGAGGCTCTAAAGCTATGTCAAAAACAGGCTCAGACGGAAGCTGTTATAGGCTGGCAGAGAATTTCGGACACAGAATAATCAAGGTCATTCCTGCACTTACGGGAATTATGTGCAGTGAAAAATATTTTAAGGAACTCCATGGCGTGCGTACTGAGGCAGTAATTACCGTTCAGGTTAGCAGCAAGGAGGCAGAACCCCTTACGGAACGCGGAGAATTGCAGCTGGCGGAATACGGAATTTCGGGAATACCGGTGTTTCAGCTTTGCGGCAGCATAAAAAGGCTTATGGATAAAGGACTAAAGCCTGTTGTAACCATAGATTTTGCCCCGGATATAGGGGAGACAGAGCTTTGTTCAATGATGTACAGTATAATTAATCACAACCCGCAGATTAATATATTTAATGCCCTCAGCGGTCTGCTCAACAAAAAGATTGCAGGTGCGGTAATCAAAGATGCGGGATTGAAGCCTTCGGCATCATGTAATGAGATAAGCAAAAGTGACATATTACATATATGCGGCAGGATAAAAGCATTTAAGGCAACGCCTGTGGACACTCGCGGTTTTGAATATGCACAGTGCTGTGCAGGCGGAGTCAGTCTTGATGAGATAGATATGAACACAATGGAGTCAAAACTAATCGCAGGACTTTATTTTGCAGGCGAAATAATGGATGTTGACGGAATATGCGGAGGATATAATCTTACATGGGCTTTTGCCAGCGGAAAGCTGGCAGGAAGCTGTGCCGCAGACGGTAAGGCAGGTAAATATTAGTATGATACGGATTAATCAGCTTAAACTTAATATCGGTGCAGGACAGCATGAGCTTTTGGCTCTTATACGGAAAAATCTTAGGCTTTCTGCCAATGAGAAGTTTACATACGAAATTGTTAAAAAATCTATTGATGCACGCCGCAAAGACCATATTATGTATATTTACAGTGTCAATGTGCAGCTTCAAAATCAGGACATAGAGAAGGCTATAGTCAGAAAGGTTGACAATAATAATATTATGTTAACCACAGTGGAAAAATATCGTTTTCCTTCTGTTAATTACAATAAGGCTTCAAAAATAATAATTGCCGGCAGCGGTCCTGCCGGGCTTTTCTGCGGACTTTTTCTGGCTAGGGCAGGATTCAGGCCCGTTATATATGAGCGTGGGGCTGATGTGGACGAGCGGACAAGGCTTGTAGATAATTTTTGGAACAAGGGAATCCTTGACAGCGAAACTAATGTGCAGTTTGGTGAAGGCGGCGCAGGTACTTTTTCCGACGGAAAGCTTAATACTGCAGTCAAGGAAAAAGCCGGGCGAATAAGAAAGGTTCTTGAAACATTTGTGGAATTTGGCGCAAATCCGGAGATTACATACATAAATAAACCCCATATAGGTACTGATATTCTCAAAAAGGTTGTTAAAAACATAAGGTGTGAGATAGAGAAGCTTGGAGGAAGGGTTGTTTTTAATGCCAAGGTTTCTGACATATACATAGAAAAAAATCATATAAAGGGAGTTCATATCATAACCAAAAACGGTGAAGAGTATGATGACGTGTGCCACAGCCTTGTTCTGGCTTTGGGACACAGCGCCAGAGATACGTTTGAGATGCTGTGCAGAAAAGGTCTTGCCATGGAACAGAAGGCTTTTGCTGTGGGAATGAGGCTTGAACACCCACAGGAGCTTATAAGCCGTTATATGTATGGAGATATTGATTACAGTAAGCTTCCAACAGCTGATTATAAGGTTACGGCCAAGGCATCGACAGGCAGAGGCGTGTATTCTTTTTGCATGTGTCCCGGAGGATATGTGGTAAACGCTTCATCGGAACAGCAAATGCTCTGTGTCAACGGGATGAGTTATTCTGCAAGAGACGGAATAAATGCAAACAGCGCAATTATTGTGACGGTGACCCCGGAGGATTTCGGAAGCGGAGATGTCCTTGGAGGAATGTATTTTCAGCGTAAGCTTGAAAGTGCAGCATATAAGGCAGGAAACGGAGCTGTGCCGTATCAGCTTAATGAGGATTTTGTCAAAGGCAGAACGGGCGCAGGATATGGCAGTGTTATACCGCAGATTAAAGGACGAAGCCAATCTGCCAATCTAAGGGAGATTTTTCCCGAATATATATGTGAAACAGTTATTGACGGTATGAAATCTTTTGATAAAATAATAAAGGGCTTTAATATGCCCGATGCCGTCTTTTCAGGGGTGGAATCCAGAACCTCTTCGCCTGTCAGGATGATGCGGGGGGATAACATGGAGAGTATTTCTATATCGGGTATTTACCCTTGCGGGGAAGGTGCAGGCTATGCAGGCGGAATAACCTCGGCGGCAGTTGACGGAATCAGGATTGCGGAAGCCATAGCAGCAAGCATAACTGCTTAAGCCTATTCAGAAAGGATATACAATGGAGAATTACAGGGAACTTTTGAAGGATAAAAAGAAAATAGTCGTAAAAATCGGCTCTTCGTCAATTACACATGATATAACAGGCAATATTAATTACAAGAAATTAGAGAAGCTTGTGAGAATACTGTGTGATATAAAAAATCAGGGCAAGGATGTGGTACTGGTATCATCTGGAGCCATAGCAGTAGGAAGATACGGCGTGGGGATGAAGAACAGAGTGGAAAACCTTGCGCAAAAACAGGCATGTGCGGCCATAGGCCAGTGCCGGCTTATGATGACGTACCAGAAATTATTTGCCGAGTATAATCAGGTGGCGGCACAGGTACTGATGACCAAATACACAATGCTTAATGATGAAAGCAGACTCAATGCCAGAAATACCTTTGAAGAGCTTTTTAAGCTTGATGCGATTCCGGTTGTCAATGAAAACGATACCGTATCTACCTATGAGATTGAATTTGGCGATAATGACAGGCTTTCGGCACTTGTAAGCGCCCTTATAGGAGCCGACCTTCTTATTCTTTTGTCAGATATAGACGGTCTTTTCACTGATGACCCTAACCTGAATCCTGATGCTGAATTCATTGAACTTGTTCCGGTCATAAATGACGAGCTCCGGTCTATGGCAAAGGGAGCCTCAAGCGATATGGGAACAGGAGGAATGGCTGCCAAAATCGCAGCCGCAACAATAGCCACTGATGCAGGTGCAGATATGGTAATCGCCAACAGCAAGGACATTGATATTATTTCGCAGATAGTTGAAGGCGAAAATGTGGGCACCTTGTTTTTGGCACATAAGGCAAGGGATTTCAGACTTATTGATTTTCTTGAGTGACAGGGAGACATACATATGGAAAGAAGAGATAAAAACAATTATTATCTTGATATTGCCGAGTCGGTTTCACAGCGTGGAACATGTCTCAGAAGGCTTTACGGTGCGGTAATTGTGAAAAACGATGAGATAATTTCAACAGGATATGTGGGGGCGCCAAGGGGAAGACAGAATTGTACTGACCTTGGCTACTGTATAAGAAACAGGCTTAATATACCACGCGGCGAGCGTTACGAGCTGTGCAGAAGTGTACATGCCGAGGCAAATGCTATAATAAGCGCCTCAAGGGAAGCAATGATTGACAGCACCATATATCTTGTAGGGCTTGATATGCCGGAAGGAACATATGTTAAGAATGCCAGTTCCTGTTCTATGTGTAAAAGAATGATAATAAATGCAGGTATCAGCCGTGTTGTCATACGTGATGATAAAAATAATTACAGGGAAATAAATGTTAAAAGCTGGATTGATGATGATGAATCTATAATAGGAGAATTTGGATATTGATGATTAGTAAAAATGATGCCAGAGATAAGGCGAGAAAATACAGAAGTGAACTTAGTGCAAGGGATTCCGACAAGTTCAGTATGAAAATATGCGATACATTCATGTCGATGGATGAATTTAAAGAGGCGGATGTCCTCTATGTTTACAAAAGCGTCAACAACGAGGTGGATGTGGATTATCTGGTAAAGAAAGCATTGGAGGCAGGTAAAACGGTTGCTCTTCCGAAAGTCAATGGAAAGAACATACTTTTTTACAAAATTACCGATGATGCTGACCTTATATACGGATATATGGGAATACCGGAACCGGTGGCTAATCCATATAATCTGGTGGAGGTAAATGACGGCGTAATATTAGTACCGGGGCTTGCCTTTGACGCTGACTGCGGGCGTGCAGGCTACGGCGGCGGATTTTATGATAAATTTTTGTCGGGGCACCCGGAGCTTATTAAGATAGGGGTGGCTTATGATGCACAGGTTTTTGATGAACTGGAAACAGAAGGACACGATATAAAGGTTGATATGGTCATAACCGAAAACAGGGTATTCCGTAAAGCGGTTATGGAGCAGGATTTGGAGGAATATAATGACAGAGCTTGAAAAAATGGGACAAAGGGCAGTTACGGCATCAAGAGTTACGGCAAAGCTTAAAATTAATGACAAAAATAAGGCACTTTCATTGATAGCCAAGGCGATTGTGGATAATACGGAAAGAATTATTGCTGCCAATAATGATGATGTTGAAGCAGCAAAAGCTGCCAATATGAAGGAAGGACTTATTGACAGACTGTGCCTTACGCCTGAACGCATAAAGGGTATGGCAGATGGAATTGTTCAGGTAGCAGCACTTGATGACCCTGTGGGAGAGGTTCTAGGCATGTGGGAGCGTCCTAACGGTCTGCGCATAGGACAGAAAAGGGTTCCGATAGGCGTAATAGGAATTATTTATGAGTCAAGACCTAATGTTACGCTTGACGCTTTCGGTCTTTGCTTTAAAGCCGGAAATGCAGTTATTCTTAAGGGCGGAAGTGATGCCATTAATTCCAACAAGGCAATAACAAAGGTTATACGGGAAACGCTTGAGGTCTGCCGCATAAATCCTGATTGCATCCAGCTTATAGAGAGCACTGACAGAGCGGTTGCCACAGAGCTTATGCACCTTAATGAATATGTGGACGTACTTATTCCGAGAGGAGGCGCAGGGCTTATAAAGGCAGTAGTCAATAATGCCACTATTCCGGTTATTGAGACAGGAACAGGCAACTGTCATGTATATGTGGATGAAACTGCCGATTTTGATATGGCGCTTGATATAATTGAAAATGCCAAAACCCAGAGAATAGGCGTATGCAATGCCTGTGAATCCTTGCTTGTACATAAGGCTGTTGCGGATGAATTCATTCCGCTTCTTGCAAAAAGGCTGTTTAAGCATAATGTCGAGGTAAGGGGCGATGAAAAATCGAGAGTCATTGTGCCGGAGTTTGGTTCGGCAAGCGATGAAGATTACGGCACTGAATATCTTGATTATATAGTATCGCTTAAAATTGTTGATGACATTGATGAGGCGGTATGCCATATAAATAAATACAATACCGGACATTCCGAAGCCATAGTGACGAGGGATTACGACAATGCCAATAAATTCCTTGATGAAGTTGATGCTGCCGCTGTATATGTAAATGCTTCCACACGTTTTACCGATGGATTTGAATTTGGTTTTGGGGCAGAAATCGGCATAAGCACTCAGAAGCTTCACGCAAGAGGTCCTATGGGACTTAAGGCGCTTACAACCACAAAATACATTATATATGGCAGCGGACAGATTCGTTAGCCGTTAAAAGGAAGGTTTATTTGATGAATAATATGATACCGCAGAATGAGCCGGACAGACAGTTTGCTTATATTGAACTGCTTAAATCTATAATTTCAGATAAAAAGAAGTCTGCCGGACATGAGCTTACATACCACATTCAGACCTTTGGTTGTCAGATGAATGCAAGGGATTCGGAGAAATTAGCCGGAATACTTGAGAAAATAGGATATGTGGAAACTGATACCGAGGAAGCAGATTTTGTAATATATAATACTTGTTCCGTCAGGGAAAATGCCAACATAAGAGTTTACGGAAGGCTGGGGCATTTGAATGCTATCAAAAAACACCGTAAGGACATGCTTATAGCTATATGCGGCTGCATGATGCAGGAGCCTGACGAGATTGAGAAAATCAAGACCACATACAGGTTTGTGGATATTGTTTTCGGCACCTACAATATTTTTAAGCTGGCAGAGCTCATATATGACAGATTACAATCTGACGGAATGATTATAGACATCTGGAAGGATACTAATCAGATAGTTGAGGATATTCCTAATTCCCGCAAGTATTCTTTTAAATCGGGAATTAATATTATGTTCGGATGCAACAACTTTTGCAGCTACTGTATAGTTCCTTATGTCAGAGGCAGGGAAAGGAGCCGCGAGCCTAAGGAAATTATACGTGAAATAGAAAAAATGGTGGCTGACGGAGTTAAGGAAGTAATGCTTCTTGGACAGAATGTAAATTCTTATGGTAAGAACCTGCCGGTTCCTGTCAGCTTTGCAAAGCTTCTTGCAGATGTAGCTGATATAGACGGGCTTGAAAGAATAAGATTTATGACGCCGCACCCAAAGGATTTGTCGGATGAGCTGATTAAGGTCATGGCTGAGAATCCCAAAATCTGCAGGCACATACATTTGCCGCTGCAGTCCGGAAGCAGCAGACTTTTAAAGCTTATGAACCGTCATTATACAAAGGAATCATATCTTGAACTGGTACGCAGGATAAGGGAAGCGCTTCCGGATGTTTCACTGACAACGGACATTATCGTAGGATTTCCGGGAGAAACAGATGAAGATTTTGAAGATACTCTTGATGTTGTAAAGCAGTCCGAATATGACAGTGCATTTACTTTTATATATTCCAAAAGGATTGGTACGCCTGCCGCTTTAATGGATGAGCAGGTTCCTGAGGATGTTACAAAGCAGCGTTTTGACAGACTTTTGGCAGCTGTCAGCCAAGGCGCCCAAAAACGCTGCGGGCTTGACGTGGGAAAAACATTACCTGTTCTTGTTGAGGAAGTCAATGAGCAGCATCCTGAGCTTGTTACGGGAAGACTTTCCAACAATACACTGGTACATTTTAGGGGAGACAGGTCATTGATTGGCAGGATAGTTGATGTCAGACTTAATGAAAGCAAGGGATTCTATTATATAGGCGAACTTGCCGGTGAATAATTACGAAGCGAGGATAAAATAATGGCAGAATACAGCCCGATGATGCAAAAATATCTGGAAACCAAGGAGGAGTACAAGGATTGTGTGCTTTTTTACAGACTGGGCGATTTCTATGAGATGTTTTTCGAGGATGCAATAAATGTGTCGAGGGAATTGGAACTTACTTTGACGGGCAAGGACTGCGGGCAGGAAGAGCGTGCTCCTATGTGCGGCATACCTTTTCATGCTGCCGATACATATATTAACCGTCTTGTGGATAAGGGCTACAAGGTTGCCATATGTGAGCAGGTGGAGGACCCCAAGCAGGCGAAAGGTCTTGTAAAACGAGAGGTAATAAGGATAGTCACTCCCGGCACCAATTTTAATACAGGTGCATTAAAGGAAGACCGGAATAATTACCTTATGTGTATAGCATATATGGGTAATTCCATAGGGCTTGCAGTTACTGATGTTACAACAGGTGATTTCATGGTTTCGGAAATGACAACAGGTCGTGAGCTTTTGGATGAGATAAATAAATTTTCGCCTTCTGAAATCATATGCAACGAGGCTTTTGCAATAAGCGGAATTGACCTGACAGATATACGGAACAGGCTTTCAATAGCAATGTCCCAGCTTGATACATGGTATTTTGACGGTGATGGCGCAGAAAAAATAATAAAAGAGCATTTTAAG
Organism: uncultured Butyrivibrio sp.; assembly: GCA_964414835.1. Taxonomy (GTDB): domain Bacteria; phylum Bacillota; class Clostridia; order Lachnospirales; family Lachnospiraceae; genus Eshraghiella. The sequence continues at coordinate 99,141 of CAYPWY010000002.1, forward strand.
GTGTCCAATATTGAAGGGCTTGGGCTTAAGGATTATCCTACGGGAATTGTCGCCGCAGGAGCGCTTATGAATTATCTCTATGAGACCCAGAAAAACTCGCTTCCTCATATAACGCAGATAACGCCTTACAGCACAGGCAAATTCATGATAATAGACAGCTTCACAAGGCGGAACCTTGAGCTTGTGGAGACTATGCGTGAAAAGCAGAAAAGAGGCTCGCTTTTATGGGCTCTTGATAAAACCAAAACAGCCATGGGAGCAAGGCTTCTGAGAAGTATGATTGAGCAGCCGCTTATAATCAAAGATGATATTACAGCGAGACAGCAGGCTGTGGGAGAACTGATTGACAATTACATAACAAGGGAAGAGCTGAGAGAATATCTCAATGCCATATATGATTTGGAACGTATTATCGGAAGGATAAGCACCAAAACGGCAGGCCCACGTGAGCTTATTGCATTTAAAGGCTCGCTTGAAATGCTTCCGCATATTAAGAGATTGCTTGAAAGTCTTAAAAGTCCGCTTATTGTGTCATTGTATGAGGGACTGGACACCCTTGACGATATTTTCCGGCTTATAAATCAATCTATTGTTGAAGAACCGCCTCTTCAGATAAAGGAAGGCGGGATTATTAAAGAGGGATTTAATCAGGAGGTTGACAGATTAAGAAGCGCCAAGACCGAGGGTAAAAACTGGCTTGCAGAGCTTGAAGCCGGAGAAAGAGAACGGACGGGCATCAAAAATTTAAGAATCAAGTACAACAAGGTATTCGGATATTATCTGGAGGTTACAAATTCATTTAAAGAGCTTGTTCCCGAAGATTACATAAGAAAACAGACTTTGACAAACGCCGAGCGTTATACTATGCCTAAGCTCAAGGAACTGGAGGACATAATTCTCGGTGCAGAGGACAAGCTCTTTTCATTGGAGTATGATATTTTTGCCGATATAAGAAACAGCATATCGGAGCAGGTTGTGAGAATACAGCGCGCCGCCAAGGCGATAGCCGGAATAGATGTGTACGCTTCACTGGCATGTGTTGCCCAACAGAATAACTATGTGTGCCCTTCAATCAACAATGATGGCATTATAAATATAATCGGAGGAAGACATCCTGTTGTTGAAAAAATGCTCAACAATAATATGTTTGTGGAGAATGATACCTATCTTGACAATAATATGAACAGGATTTCCATAATTACAGGACCGAATATGGCAGGTAAGTCCACATATATGCGTCAGGCGGCGCTTATAGTCCTTATGGCACAGATTGGTTCCTATGTTCCGGCAAAGGAAGCCGATATAGGCATAGTTGACAGGATATTTACCAGAGTAGGTGCATCTGACGATTTGGCAAGCGGACAGAGTACATTTATGGTGGAAATGACGGAGGTTGCCAACATTCTCAGAAATGCTACTGCTGACAGCCTTCTGATTCTTGATGAGATTGGAAGGGGAACCAGTACATTTGACGGCTTATCCATTGCATGGGCTGTTGTAGAGCACATAAGCAATCAGAAGTTATTGGGTGCCAAGACACTTTTCGCAACGCACTATCATGAGCTTACAGAACTTGAAGGAACCGTTGACGGCGTCAATAATTACTGTATCGCAGTTAAAGAACAGGGAGACGATATTGTTTTTCTCAGGAAAATTGTCAAGGGCGGAGCTGACAAGAGCTATGGAATACAGGTGGCAAAGCTTGCCGGCGTACCGGACAGCGTAATATCCAGAGCTAAGGAGCTTGTAAAAGAGCTTTCGGACAATGATATATCCATGAAAACCAGAGAGATTGCCAGACTGGGCATATCCAAGGATGATGTAAAAATACCGGAGCATATTGGAAAAGAACAGTATGTACAGATGTCTCTTTTTGACACAGTCAACAATGATGATATAATAGATGAAATCAAAAATCTTGATTTGTCAAGGATTACGCCCATTGATGCACTTAACCAACTGTATTCGATACAGGACAAAATTAAAAACAGGTGGTAAAAATGGCTATTAATATATTAGACCAGAATACAATCAATAAAATAGCGGCAGGCGAGGTTGTGGAACGCCCTTCCTCTGTGGTTAAAGAGCTTGTGGAAAATGCCATAGATGCAGGGGCAACAGCGATAACAGTGGAAATCAAGGACGGAGGAATGTCGCTTATAAGAATTACGGACAATGGCTGCGGTATTCCCAAAGCTGATGTTAAGCTGGCTTTCCTGCGTCACTCAACAAGCAAAATCAAGGATGCGGCAGATTTGCTTGGTATATCATCGCTTGGTTTCAGAGGTGAAGCCTTATCAAGTATAAGCGCGGTTTCCCAAGTGGAGCTTATAACAAAATGCGGGGACGAGCTTGCCGGAACAAGATATCGCATAGACGGCGGAACGGAGAAGGAGTTTGAGGAGGTGGGCGCCCCTGACGGAACAACATTTCTTGTGCGCAATATATTTTACAATACTCCGGCTAGACGTAAATTTCTAAAAACCCCTGCTACAGAGGCGGGATATATAAGCTCGGTAATAGAACATTTATGCATGTCCCACCCGGATATTTCATTCAGATTTATCAACAATAACCAGCCCAAGCTGCAGACCGCCGGAAACGGAAGTCTGCGGGATGTGATTTATGCGGTTTATGGCAGGGAAATAGCTTCCAATCTTATAGAAATTGACAGAACCTTTGAGAATTTTGTGGTGAAAGGTTATATAGGCAAGCCCGTTATATGCCGTGGTAACCGCAACTATGAAAATTATTATATCAACGGAAGATACATAAGAAGCAATATAGTAGCAAAAGCGGTGGAGGAAGCTTATGCACCTTTTATAATGCAGCATAAGTACCCGTTCACGGCTTTTCATATTACCATAGAACCTGAGCTTCTGGATGTGAATGTCCATCCTTCCAAGATGGAGCTACGCTTTGCTAATGGACCATACATATTTGATTCCGTGAAAACCGCAGTATCGGACGGATTATACCACAGAGAACTTATTGTTGATGTAACCATAGATGAAAAGAAAAAGCCTGAACCTTACAGAGCGCCTGAGGTCAAGCCGCTTTCAGGCGTTGTGAATTTCACAAAAGCTCCAGAAATCAGTAAGGATTTTGTGCCGCACAAACCAATATCGGGACATTCGTCAGAACACACAGGTTCCGATGGCGATAAAATAATGCATCTGTCACAACAGTCAAAAACGCAGCAGGATATTGAATCAGCACAGCAAAAGGCACAGCAGCCTGAACCGGTCAAAGACGCAGCGCCGCAGAGAATGCCGGAGCCTTTTGAGACAAAGCGTGCCGCCAGATATGATGCGGAAAATCCGAACCCCCATTATGAGCAGCTGGAGCTTTTTGAACGAACTGAGCTTCTCAAGGAGCAGAACAAAAAAGATATTCGCATTGTGGGACAGGCTTTTGATACCTACTGGATTATAGAGTTTGAGAAAAACATGTATATAATTGACCAGCACGCAGCCCACGAAAAGGTGCTTTTTGAGCGTTTTATGAAGCGTTATAACCAGCGTGAGATTACCACACAGTATTTAAGTCCTCCTGTTATTTTTTCAGTCACAATGCAGGAAGAAAATCTTCTCACTGCCAATATGGACTATTTTATCCAAAGCGGATTTGAGGTTGAAAGCTTTGGCGGTGATGAATATGCTATACGCGGTATTCCCGCTGACTTTAGCACTGCAAATCCGGCGGAACTTCTTCTGGAAATACTTGATGAGCTTTCATCGGACACCAGAAAGACAACGCCTGAGACCATAAAGGATAAAATAGCCACAATGTCGTGCAAGGCGGCGGTAAAAGGCAATAACAGACTGTCGGAGGCGGAAGTGAAACAGCTTATAAATGAGCTTATGGAGCTTGAAAATCCCTATAACTGTCCTCACGGCAGACCTACCATGATTACAATCAGCAAATATGAGCTTGAAAAAAAGTTTAAGCGGATAATTTAAAGGAAAATATCTAATGGAAAAGAAACCTTTAATAATACTTACAGGGCCTACGGCAGTGGGTAAAACGGAACTGTCCGTCAGACTTGCAGGCGAAATCGGAGGCGAGATTATAAGCGCCGATTCAATGCAGGTGTACAAAAAAATGAATATCGGTACTGCTAAGGTAAGACCTGATGAGATGTGCGGTATAAAACATTATCTTATTGACGTACTGGACCCTGCGGAGGAATTTAATGTATTCAAATTCCAGACACTTGCCAAGGATGCCATTGAGAAAATATACAGCAATGGTCATATACCTATAATAGCAGGAGGAACCGGATTCTATATACAGTCAGTACTGTATGATGTTGACTTTACCGAAACTGACACAGACATGTCATATCGTGATGAACTATATGAACTTAGCCGCCGTAAAGGTGCTTTATATGTCCATGAGCTTCTTAAGGCAGCAGACCCTGAGTCGGCAGCGGCTATTCATCCCAACAATATAAAAAGAGTCATTCGTGCCCTTGAATACAACCATCAGACAGGGAAAAAGATGTCGGAGCATAATCAAGAACAGTCCGCAAGGCAGTCACCGTATAATTTTGTGTATTTTGTGCTTAATGATGACAGAAGGCTCATATATGAGCGTATAGATAAACGTGTTGACATAATGATAGAAGAGGGGCTTTTGACGGAAGTGAAATCGCTTATGGATGAGGGATACCATAGAAATCTTGTGTCAATGAAGGGACTTGGCTACAAGGAGATAATAGATTATTATAACGGTAATACAACCCTTGAGGAAGCAATATATATCCTTAAACGTGACACAAGACATTTTGCAAAGAGGCAGCTTACATGGTTTGGAAGGGAAAAGGACGTTACATTTGTAAACCTTAATGAATTTGCCGGAGACGGCGCAGCAAAAAAACTGGCGGCATTGAAATACATGCTGACTGAAATTGACAATAAAAATATTATGTAAACCACAAGGAGAAAAAATGGATACACCGGTTATTGATATGTACAGAGAGCTTGGAATAGACGACAGGATTATTGCTATGTCGCAGGCGATAGAAGATGAATTGAAGGAACGTTTTGATGCCATTGATAAAACTGCGGAATACAACCAGATGAAGGTGATTAAGGCAATGCAGAAGAATCAGGTCAGCGAAGCGCATCTGGGCACATCAACAGGCTATGGCTACAATGATATAGGGAGAGATACACTTGAAAGCGTTTACGCCAACGTTTTTCATACGGAGAGCGCACTTGTTCGTGCCCAGATAACCTGCGGAACACATGCGCTGACGGTGGCACTTGCAGGAAATCTTCGTCCGGGGGACCAGCTTTTTTCTCCTGTTGGAATGCCTTATGATACATTACAGGGGATTATAGGAATCAGGGAAGAAACAGGGAGCCTTGCGGAATATGGAATAACCTATGCGCAGGCTGAGCTTAAAGCAAACGGTGAATTTGATTTTGATGCAATCAGAAAGGGAATCAATGAGCGTACAAAGCTTGTTACAATACAGCGCTCCAAGGGATATGCTTCAAGGCCCACATTTTCAGTTGAGAAAATCGGAGAGCTTATTGCGTTTGTAAAGAGTGTTAAACCGGATGTTATCTGCATGGTTGATAACTGTTACGGAGAATTTGTTGAAACCATTGAACCTTCAGATGTGGGAGCCGATATTGTTGTGGGCTCATTGATAAAAAATCCCGGTGGTGGTCTGGCGCCTATCGGCGGATATATCTGCGGTAAAAAAGAATATGTTGACAATGCTGCATACAGGCTTACGGCACCGGGGTTGGGAAGAGAATTAGGCGCATCGCTGGGAGTCAATCCGCAATTCTTTCAGGGACTTTTCATGGCGCCGACAGTGACGGCTTCCGCATTGAAAGGCGCTGTTTTTGCAGCCAATCTCTATGAAAAGCTGGGATTTAAGGTTATACCTGATTCTGTTGAACCCCGATACGATATAATACAGGCAGTAGAGCTGGGAAAGCCGGAATATCTGATTGCCTTTTGTAAGGGAATACAGGCGGCATCTCCTGTTGACAGTCATGTAACGCCTGAGCCTTGGGATATGCCTGGTTATGACTCAAAGGTTATTATGGCTGCAGGAACATTTGTGTCGGGCGCTTCCATAGAATTATCAGCCGACGGACCGTTAAGACCTCCATATACGGCGTTTTTTCAGGGAGGACTGACATGGAAACACGCCAAATTCGGCATAATGATGAGCCTTCAGAAGCTTTTGGATGCGGATTTTAATTTTTAAATGTATACATTCGTTTTGAAATGTGATAATATTATTTAATATAGGTATTAAGGCGTATTGCGCCGTTTTGAACTTCCTGCCTGCCGGAGATAGGAGGTTTAATGAAGCTTAGTACAGAAGAATATGAGATTCTGCCATATGAAAAATGTCTCAGATACGGGCCGGAGGCGCTTACGGATACAGAGCTGATTGCAATAATTCTCAGATGCGGCACGGTCAAACATAATTGTCTGGAAATCGCAGGCAAGCTGATGGCGGTTTCAGGAGGTCAGGGACTTTTAGGATTGAAGCATCTTACGCTCAGCCAGCTTAAGTCCATTGAAGGAATCGGCAATGTCAAAGCCGTTATGCTTAAATGTATAGGTGAGATTTCTTCAAGAATCAGCATTACAGGAAAAAGGCACCTTAGAAGCTTTTCTGATTCCGGTCTTGTGGCAGATTACTATATGGAAAAACTAAGGCATCTTGAGAAAGAACGTTTTATGCTTATGCTGTTGGACGTGAAGTGCAGGCTTATCCATGAATCCGTCATTTCAGTTGGAACAGTTAACTTTACATGTGTTTCGGCAAGAGAAATTTTCAGAGACGCTGTCAGTTATGGTGCGGTATATCTGATTATGATTCACAACCATCCAAGCGGGGACCCTACGCCAAGCAATGAGGATATTGATACAACAACACGGATTTTCAATGCTGGTATGCTCATGGGAATACCGTTAATTGACCACATAATAATAGGCGATAATTGCTATGTAAGTTTTAAAGAAAAGAAATTATTAGGAAAGGAATAGAAAATGGCACGAAATATTATCGGATTAGACATAGGTACAAGCAACATCAAAATATATTCCAGAGATAAGGACGTTATTATTAACGAAAAAAACATAATAGCCATTGCCAACAAGAAGGATATTTTCGCATATGGAGATGAAGCGTTTGAGATGCATGAGAAAGCTCCTGAAAATATTCAGGTATCTTTCCCGGTCAAATTCGGAGTTATAGCCGATTTTGACAATATGCAGGTGCTTTTTACTGAATTTATAAAGAAAATTGAGAATGCACATAAGAAAATCGCCCCTGCGGATTATTATGTGGCGGTTCCTACGGATATTACGGAAGTAGAAAAAAGAGCGTTCCTTGAGCTTGCCAATGATACAAGAATCCATGCCAAGAAAATAATGGTCATTAACAAACCGGTAGCTGACGCGCTGGGTGCCGGAGTGGAAGTTATGGAAGCCAAAGGCATTATGATAGTCAACATAGGTGCAGATACAACGGAAATTTCTGTTTTGTCGCTGGGAGGAATCGTTTTAAGCAAGGCTGTTAAGTTTGGCGGCAACAAGCTTGATGAGCAGATTATTAATGCTGTCCGCAAAAAGTACAACCTTGTTATAGGTGCCAAGACAGCGGAGTACATCAAATATGAACTTGGAAGCGCAATCAGGGAGGATGAACATTTTGTGGATGTGTACGGGCGTCATATAGTTACAGGACTTCCTACACGATGCAGTATTTCATCGGATGTTGTATATGAATGCATGATTGATTTTATCAGACAGATTGTTGATGCCATTAAGGCTATATTGGAGCGGACACCACCTGAATTGTCCGCAGATATTATAGATACAGGTATATATCTCACAGGAGGTTCTTCGGCAATCCGTTCCTTGTCCAAGCTTATTAACGGCGAGACAGACCTTCACATCAATATTGCCGAAAATCCGTCTGAGTGTGTTGTCAGGGGAATAAAGAAGATAATAGACAATCCGAAATACAGTGATATTGCCTATATTCCCAAGGAAAGAATTATAGATTAGAGTTGAGAGAGTTATGAAAAATAAGTTAAAAGGCTTTTTTACCGCAAAAGTATGGCTTACATTGCTTGTATGCGTATGTTTCTTTTTTATAGGGCTTACCTTTTTTACGGACGTGCTTACAAAGCCTCTTCAGAAAATCACATCCTCCGTTATTATTCCTTTGCAGAAGGGAGTTAACGGCATAGGTTTGTGGCTTACAGAGAAAAGTGAACTTCTGGTGTCCGTTGAGGAGCTTCAGGAGGAAAATGCCAGTCTCCGTCAACAGATTGAGGATTTGAAACAGGAAAATCTTCAGATGCAGGAGGACCGGGTTGAACTTAATACATTGCGCCAGCTGTATGAATTGGACAACACTTACTCTAATTATGAGAAGGTAGGAGCAACTGTTATAGGAAGAAGCTCTGATAACTGGTACAGCACCTTTACCATAGATAAGGGTGCCCGGGACGGGATAGAGGTGGATATGAATGTCATATCCGGCAATGGTCTTGTAGGAATCGTTACAACGGTATCTGATAATTTTTCAATTGTCAGGGCAATAATCGATGATTCAAGCAATGTCAGCGCAATGCTGCTTAATACATCGGATGTATGCACAGTCAGCGGCGACTTACAGTTGGTTGACGAGGGCTACATAAGTCTGCAGTATCTGGACAGCAGTGTTAAAATACGTGACGGCGATATGATTGTTACCTCCAATATAAGTGAGAAGTATCTGGAAGGTATTCTTATAGGCTATGCTAAGGATGTAACTTTGGACTCCAACAATCTTACACAATCCGGGTATCTTGTTCCGGCTGTTGATTTTAAACATATTAAAACAGTGCTTGTAATCAAAGAGAAAAAGATTGTCGCTGATTAGCCCGTGAGGTTTGTTTTGAGAAGATTTATTATTAGTTTTATTTCAATTGTATTATTATATGTACTGCAATGTACATTATTCAAAAGCGCTTTGCTTATCAGGGGCGTGGCTCCGAATCTGCTTTTGATGTTTGCCTGTATTGTAGGTTTTATGCGCGGAAGAATTTCCGGTATGCTTACCGGATTTGCTGGAGGTATGCTTATTGACATTATGAGCGGAGGAATGATAGGCTTTACGCCGCTGCTTTTCCTTTTGGCAGGGTATTTTAATGGTATGTTCTATAAGGAGTATACCAAGGAACAGATGCTTCTTCCCATAAGCCTTGTGGCAATGTGTGATTTTTTATACGGTCTTATATATTATTTTGTAACATACCTTATGCGAAACAGACTTAACCTTGGATATTATCTTTCCACTGTTATTTTGCCGGAGATGATATATACTGTTGCAGTTACAATATTTTCATATATTTTTGTATATTATATCAACCGTAAACTTGATTTGATTGATAAAAAAAGGAAGACGAAGAATGTTAAAAGAAAGCTTAGCTGAATTTTTCAAAGATTTAGGATACGTGCTAAAGAAGGTTTTTGCATCCAGAATTGTGCCGGTTGCGCTTTTGGGTGTTGTTCTTTTTTCTGTTCTGATAATACGGCTTTTTAATATGCAGATTGTCCACGGCGATGATTATACCAACTCATACATTATGAAAGCCGAAAAAACCATAACAACAACGGGTACAAGGGGAAATATATACGATACTAACGGTAAGCTTCTGGCATACAGCGAGCTTGCATATTCCGTAGTTATTGAAGACAGCGGAGTTTACGAATCCACAAGTGCAAAGCATGCCGCAGTCAATGGTGTTATAGCCAAAATGATTACGATTATTGAGGAAAACGGCGATACAATAGATTATGATTTCAGTCTCAACTGCGATGAAAACGGGAACTATTACTACAATGTGTCGGATAACGCCCTTTTAAGGTTTTTGAGGGATGTATACGGGCGCTCGGCAATATCAGACCTTAAAGAAGAAGAGCGGAACGCTTCGGCGGCGGATACAGCCGAAATGCTCCGCAGCAGATATAAAATAATGACAGCCGGTGATGTGGAGAAACTTAAGGAAACAGAAGCAGCGGCAAAGGAAAAAGACCCGAAGCAAAAGCTTACGGATTATGATTCTCTGACAGTATATGATGATGTGATGGCTATGAAAATCGCATATATAAGATACAATCTTGCTGCCAACTCCTACAAAAGATATGTATCATTTACCGTTGCTTCCAATATTAATTCATATACTATGGCAGCAATCCTTGAGAATGAAGATGTGCTGACAGGCGTGTCAATTGCAGAGGACACCATAAGAAAATACAATTACGGAACATATATAGCACATATTGTGGGATATACCGGAAAGGTAAGTTCCGACCAGCTGGAGGAACTTCAGGCTATCGATTCATCATATGAGGCATCCGATGTAGTGGGCAAATCCGGAATAGAGCAGGAGTATGAGACAACTCTTGCCGGCAATAAAGGTGAAATCACTATGCTTGTTGACAATGTGGGACGTGTTCTTGAAGTTACCAATGAGATAGAGGCAACTGCAGGCAAAGATATTTACCTTACAATCGATATTGATTTGCAGAAAAAGGTGTATGATTTGCTGGAGCGCAGACTGGCTGAAATTGTTGTGTCCTATCTTACGCCTTCAGATTCTCCTTACAAAGAGGATGGTCAGATACTAATTCCCATTAAAGACGTATATTTTGCATTGATTAACAACAATCTTATTGATATGGAGCAGATAGAAAAATCAGATACCGAGGCTGCCAAGAGCACCTATGCTATGTTTTCTTCACAAAAGGAAAATGTGCTGGCGGCAATTTCGGATGACCTTGCCGGAGGTATTCCGTACGGTTCACACAGCGATGAGATGAAGTCTTATCTTAAGCTTGTGAGACAGCTTCTGATTGATAACGGAATACTTAATTCGGAGAAAATAACCAGCACAGATGAACTGACGCAGAACTGGACTGCCGGAAACATTTCCTTGAGACAGTATCTTGAAGGCGCTATCAATAACCAGTGGATTAATATATATAATCTTGATATTTCGGCAGATTACACAACGACCGATGAAGTGCTTGACTGTGTTATTGATTATGCCAATACTCTTATAAGTGAAAGCAGGGATTTTGATAAGCTTATATATGAGTATCTTATAGACAGCAATATTCTGTCGGGACGCGAGGTATGTCTTATACTTATGGAGCAGGATGCGATTAATTATACTGAGACAGAATATATTAATATATATAATGGCGGTTCAACCTTTGACTTCCTTGAAAAAAAGATTGCCAATCTTGACATTACACCTGCACAGCTGGCACTTGACCCATGTTCGGGCTCATGTGTGGTGGAGGATCCTAATTCGGGAGCAATTCTGGCTATGGTCAGCTATCCAAGCTACGATATTAATTATTTTTCCGGAACAATTGACCCGACATATTACAGTAAGCTGCTGGATGATAAATCAACACCTCTTGTAAACAGGGCGACACAGACAAAAATAGCACCGGGTTCGACCTTTAAACCGCTTATGGCCATTGCGGGCCTTGCGGAGGGTGTGATAACCGCCGAAGAAAACGTTAATTGCGACGGTCTTTTTGATAAAATAACACCAAATATAAAATGCTGGATTAATCCGGGACAGCACGGATATGTAAACACTGAATCCGCATTGGAAGAATCATGCAATGAATATTTCTGTGAAATCGGCTACAGGCTGTGCTTCACCACATCAGGAGAGATGAGCTTTGATTACGGACTTGCAAGAGAGAAACAGTACGCAGAGCTTTTGGGGCTTGCCACCAAGACAGGAATACAGCTTCCGGAGACAACACCGCGGGCATCTGATTATAATGCGGTTGCTTCGGCAATAGGGCAGGGAACTAATGCGTATACTTCCCTGAATCTTGCAAGGTATGCTTCAACCATAGCCAACTCAGGAACCGTGTATAATTCATCTATTGTAAGCAGAATATCCAACCCTGACGGAAGCGAGGTAGAATTCGTCAATCCTGCCATTGCAAATACAGTGGATATAGACCCTTCAATATGGACAACCGTTCATAACGGTATGAAACGTGTAATATCGGCTGGTGTACTTGACCCTCTTACCAGCCAGCTTCCGGCTGATATATACGGAAAGTCGGGAACCGCCCAGGAGGATAAAACAAGAGGTGACCATGCCTGCTATATTCTGTTTTCCACAGACGAAAGCGGTAATGCTGAAATTGTAACATCAGTTATGATACCGTATGGTCATTCCGCTACACATGCAGGTGTTATGGCATATTATGCTATGGCATCATATTATGATTATGAATTGCCGTCATCTATTATTTTTACCACAGCAGGTACTTTTGAAATAACGGAATAGACATTATAGATAAGGAGGAAAAGCTTTGAGTAATTCAATAGTTATCAAAGGCAACAGGTATGGCATCGTTGTTGTTATGGACGATAAAGTTCCCTTTAGTGACCTGAAGTCAGAGTTGTCTGAAAAATTTAAAAGCGCATCCAAATTTTTTGACAGGGCAAATATGGCAATTTCATTTGAGGGACGTAAACTCAGTCCGGCAGAGGAAAGAGAGTGTCTGGATATTATATCCGAAAATTCGGATCTTAATATCGTCTGCATTATTGACAATGACGAGCTTAAAGAGAAGTATTTCAAAAAAGCAGTGGAAGAAAAGCTTGAAGAGCTTTCTGCCCATACCGGACAATTCTACAAGGGAACGCTGCGTTCGGGTCAGATGTTGGAATCCGGCAGCAGTCTTATAATCCTCGGAGATGTCAATCCGGGAGCCAAGGTCATTGCCAAGGGAAATATTATCATTCTGGGAGCGCTTAAGGGTAATGTATACGCAGGTGCAGGCGGTAATCAGGATTCGTTTGTGGTAGCCCTTGAGATGGCACCGATACAGATACGGATAGGTGATGTCATAGCAAGAAGCAATGATTCCAACAAAAGGGGCAAAGCTATCAGCCCTGAGACAATGATTGCATTTGTGGAGGATGGCAATATATATATTGAAAAGCTGGACAAGGATACTCTTTGTGACATAAGGTTGTAATTTTTTTATAATAATTTACAAATTTATGTTGATTTAAAGTCAAAAAAACGGCATAATGTAACATATGGGTTTTTGCTTAATATTATTTTTTGAAAACAATTTAACACGGAGGAGTTAAAATGAGTGAAGTAATAGTTGTAACATCAGGAAAAGGCGGTGTTGGCAAGACTACTACATCTGCAAATGTGGGTACGGGGCTTGCCAAGCTGAATAAAAAAGTTGTACTTATAGATACAGACATCGGACTTAGAAACCTTGACGTAGTTATGGGGCTTGAGAACAGAATAGTATATAATCTGGTTGATGTGGTTGAGGGTAATTGCAGAATAAAACAGGCATTAATTAAAGATAAGAGATATCCTAATCTGTATCTTTTACCATCAGCCCAGACAAGGGACAAGACTTCTGTTTCTCCTGATCAGATGAAAAAGCTTACGGATGAGCTTAGGGAAGAGTTTGATTACATAATTCTTGACTGCCCGGCAGGTATTGAGCAGGGCTTTAAGAATGCCATAGCAGGTGCCGACAGAGCGCTTGTTGTTACTACCCCTGAGGTTTCAGCAATCAGAGATGCCGACAGAATCATTGGTCTTTTGGAAGCTAATGAGATTAAGAAAACGGATTTGATTGTTAACAGAATCAGAATGGATATGGTTAAGAAAGGTGATATGATGTCACTTGATGATGTTGTGGATATTCTTTCAATTAATCTTATCGGCGCCGTTCCTGATGACGAGAACATTGTTATCTCTACAAATAACGGCGAACCTTTAGTCGGTTCAGATGCGCTTGCAGGTAAAGCATACATGAATATCTGTAAGAGAGTTATGGGTGAGGATGTACCATTGCTTGACCTTAGCGGAAAGAGCAGCTTCTGGTCTAAGCTTGCAGGAATATTCAAGAAAAATTAAGGAGGCGGCATCATGGGATTATTCGATTTATTCAAGAAGAAAAATTCAGGCGATGTTGCCAAGGACAGATTAAAATTATTGCTGGTATCGGACAGAGCCAACTGTTCACCTGATGTTATGGAGCTTATTAAGAATGATATTATCAATGTCATCTCCAAATATATGGTTATTGATGCAGAAGGGCTTGATATCCAGATAACACAGACGGAGTCAGATTCCAATAACGGAAGCGTTCCGGCTCTGTTTGCAAATATTCCTATTAAGGATATGAAGGGCAGAAGCAGTAAATAAGACAACCGGGTTTAATTATGTTTAAAAATTTTCATTTTAAATTAAAGTATGTCAATATCAGATTGATTTTATTTGTTTTACTTATTACCGGGATAGGCATTGCGGTTATCGGAAGCGCCGCTCCGGGAGAAGGTTATCAGAACAAACAGCTTATCGGTCTGGCCGCAGGCTTGGTGATTATGTTCGTTGTGATGATTTGCGGTTACAACTGGATTCTCAAGCTTCATTGGGTGATTTATGCAGTGTGTATTGGGATATTGGGTGTTGTTTTGTTGTTCGGTAAAGAAGTCAACGGCGCCACAAGGTGGTTTAAAATTACCGAGACTATAAGCGTACAGCCATCTGAGTTTGCCAAAATATTAATGATACTATTCTGGTCATGGCTTTTGGCAAAGTCTGACATGCTGAAAAAATGGAGAACTTTTTTTATCATATTACTGCTCAGTGCGGTGCCTCTTCTTTTAATAGTTAAGGAGCCGGACTTGTCAACCACACTGCTGATGATTTGTGTGTTTGTCACGTTACTGTTTATTGCCGGATTCAGTTACAAGAAATTCAGTATAATACTTGCGGTTCTTGTTCCGATTGCTGCCGCCGCAATTATATATATACAGGCAGTTCCGCCGCCGGACAACCTGCTTTTAAAGAGTTACCAATATAAAAGGGTTATGGCGTTTATTAATCCCGACAAATATGATGATGAACGTCTTCAGCAGGATAATTCAGTTATGGCAATAGGTTCCGGCAAGCTTACGGGAAAGGGATTGTACAACACAAGTACAGATTCGGTCAAAAACGGAAATAATATTCCGGAGCCGCAGACGGACTTTATCTTTGCTATTGTGGGTGAAGAATTGGGATTTGTTGGCGGTGTTGTAATAATAGGTTTATTGGCGCTGATTGCAGTAGAATGTATGATTACCGGGGCGAGAGCACCTGATATGCAGGGCAGGCTTATTTGTTTCGGTATGGCTGCCATAATAATTTTTCAGACATTTATAAATATTGGTGTTGCTACAGAGTTACTGCCGAATACTGGTATACCGTTGCCTTTTGTAAGCTATGGACTAAGCTCCCTGGTTGCAATGTATTCCGGAATAGGACTTGTATTGAATGTACGATTTAGGAAAAAGGCCATGCTGGAGGAGGTTGACAATGAACATAGGTTTAATCGCGCATGATTCCAAGAAAAAACTTATGCAGAATTTTTGCATAGCATACAGAGGTATTCTCAATAAGCATGAGTTATATGCTACCGGAACCACAGGACGTCTTATCGAAGAGGTTGCCAATCTCTCTGTTCATAAATATCTTGCGGGCCATTTAGGCGGAGAAAAGCAGTTGGGTTCACAAATTGAAACAAATGAGATAGACATGGTGATTTTTCTTCGGGACCCGCTTACGCCACGTTCTCATGAACCGGACATAACTAATATATTCAGGTTATGTGATATTCACAATATTCCGCTGGCAACTAATCTTGCCACTGCCGAGCTGCTTATTAAGTCACTGGACAGAGGTGACCTTGATTGGCGTGAAATACTAAAATAATGTAAAGGGTATGCGGCGAAATGCCGTCACTATTAATATGAAAAAAAGACTTAGACTTACATCTGTGATTCTTATCATTTCTGTTATTTTGTGCAGCTGTGGTAAGAGTTCATCAATACTTAATTATTATACACCTGATGCGGATTTGGCAGTCACCACGGTTTCTGACTCGCCCGTAACCTACGCAAAGGGATTTGCTTCGGGAATAGGCGTGGTTGCTGTGGATGCACCTAACTCAGAGGGCAGTGACAGTCTCAATTCAGAGGCTGCAATCCTTGTTGACGCAACAACCGGTACAGTGCTTTTTCAGAAAAATGTGCATCAGAAGGAATATCCTGCCAGCACAACCAAAATTCTGACGGCACTTATAGCGCTTAAATACGCAGATGCCAATTCATCCCGTAAAATAGGTGACGAGGTATTGATAACCGAAGACAATGTTGTTATGTGTGATTTCAGAATGGGTGATACGATTCCTTTTGATATTATAATACACGGTGCGCTTATGAAATCCGGCAATGATGCAGCAGCGGCACTTGCATTGTTTGTGACTGATACTTTATCGGATTTTGCAGACCTTATGAACGAGGAAGCAAGGCAGTTAGGCGCTACGGAGTCACATTTTGTCAATCCTCATGGGCTTTATGATGACAATCATTATACCACGGTTTATGATATGTACCTGATTTTTAATGAGGCAATCAAATATGATGATTTTGTGGATGTCATTGCTGCCAAACAGTACACAAACAGTTTTATAAGGTCCACGATTTACGGCGAATATACAATCACATGTCAGTACAGCAATACTAACAGATATGTCAACGGAGAGAAGGAAACTCCGGAATATATTGATGTAATAGGAGGAAAGTCAGGATATACGGAAGTTGCCAAGAGAAGCTATGTCATGCTGGCTGAGTCAGGCGGACACCAGTATATTATGATTGTTATGCGTTCCGATACGCTGGATGAAATGTATGATGATTTAGATTACCTGCTTACTTTGATTCCCGATACATCAGTTGTTGAAAATGAATAAAAGCTATACCAAATCCCCCTCTGCTGAGGGGGATTTAGAGAGTTTGAAGCGGAGCAAGTCCTTACATTATAGGTACAGTCATTGACATAAGTCTGCCCGTTTGCGCTAATGCTGGCCAAAACCTCTAATTCGTCCAAACACGCTGATAAGATAAAGACCTGCGATTCCCACAATGGCATATATAATTCTTGATACTACAGTTAAATCTCCAAATACAAATGCCACAAGATCAAACTTAAAGAATCCGATAAGTCCCCAGTTAATAGCTCCGATTATGGTCAGAACAAGTGCTGTGTAATCTAAACCTCTGGAATCCATTTGGTACCTCCTTGTTAAAGCCCCAATTACAGAAAGGCTGATTTTATATTTCATTAATAGCATTTTCTAAATTACCATAAAATATAATGGTATTTTTTTGCATTTAATGATATACTTAATGAAGAAAGGAGCAGCATATGTCCAAGTATAATAATGTCCGTAAATTCAGAAAAAAACCTGCTTTGAATGTAGGCGTATGTATATTTGCCGTTATTTTTATATATATGGTTATATCTGTTGTAATATATGCTGCATCCAAAAAGACCGTAATATATGAGGTTGTTGACGGTTCTCTGGCAGTGGAAAACACATATGAGGGATTTATTGTGAGAGAAGAGCAGATAATAACATCCCAATATTCAGGCTCCGTCAATTATTTTTTAAAAAGCAGGAACCGTGCGGGACTTGATACAGTCATATGTTCTGTTGATGAAACCGGCAGGGTATACAATAAAATTAACGAAGAAAACGATAAGAATTTGTCTGAGGAAGCCTTGGCTCAGATACGCAATCAGCTTACGGAATTTACAGCCAATTATGACAGAGAACAATTTTATAATACATACACTTATTCTGATGCGATACGCAGCAGTATTTTTGAGTTTCAGGCAGATAATATAGTGGACAACCTTGATGATTTTGTCAATGATACGCAGGATGACGGCTTTTTTCATAAAATCAAAACCTCCCAGTGCGGAATAGTAGTTTATTCAGTTGATGGGTATGAAAGCATTACCGAGCAGGATTTAAAGCCTGAATTATTTGACTCTTCCAATTACACTCCCACTAATCTGCAGACAGCTTCCATTATCAACTCAGGAGATGCCCTGTACAAGCTTATCAGCGATGATTCATGGTATGTGTACATACAGCTTAATGAGACAGAGGCGGCTCAGTTTGATAATGTTTCTACGATTAATATAAGATTTACCAGTGAAGATATAAGCTGTACGGCAGGATTTCAGGTTATAAGCGTTGGAGAACAATATTATGGTAAAATATCCTTAAGCAAATATATGATTAATTTTGCCGATAAGCGTTATGTCAAAATCGAGGTTACCCAAAGCGGCATATCAGGTCTTAAGATACCTAATTCAGCTATTTTTACATCCAATGCTTACGCTATACCGAAAGAATGTATGTTTTTAAACGGAAGTTTTCTTATGGAAACATATGATGAGCATGGACAGGTTTCATATGTTAATGTTACACCTACAATATACGCTGTTGATGATGATAAATATTATGTTTCGCTTGATAATTTTAATATTGGTGATATATTAAGAATTGCAGATTCGGATGAAACATTCATTGTAGGAAATATGGCGGAGCTGAGCGGAGTATATTGTGTCAACAGGGGCTATGCTGTGTTTAAAGCGGTGGAGGTCATCGATAAAAACAAGGAATACAGTATTATTACCAAGGGAAAAGAATACAGCTTATCAAAGTATGACCATATTGTGCTTGATTATACTACGGTTAATGCTGATGAAATAGTTAATTAATCAGACAAGGAGTTTAAATATGTTAAAAGATAATCTTTCGGCCGTACAGCAGAATATTGCCAATGCCGCCGCCCGCGGGGGGCGGAATCCTCAGGATATAACTCTTATAGCAGTAAGTAAGACTAAACCTGTGGATATGATTCGGCAGATATATGATGAGGGAATCAGGGAGTTTGGAGAAAATAAGGTTCAGGAAATAGTTTCCAAGTATGGGGCGCTTCCTCCGGATATACATTGGCATATGATAGGACATCTACAGCGTAATAAGGTAAAATCAGTTATTGATAAAGCATGCCTTATTCATTCGGTTGATTCACTGAGACTGGCAGCCCAGATAAGCCAGGAGGCCGTCAAAAAGCAGATTACGGTTCCTATATTACTTGAAGTAAATATTGCAGGCGAGGAGACTAAATACGGCTTTTCAGCAATAGAAACCGGTAAAGTTCTTCCGCAGATAGCAGCCCTGCCCAATATAACAGTGCGCGGACTTATGACAAGTGCGCCTTTTGTTGATAATCCTGAAGACAACAGGCAATATTTTAGGCAAATGAAACAATTATGTGTTGACTTAAAAGCCAAAAACATTGATAATACTAGTATGGACTTTTTATCTATGGGTATGACTAATGATTACCAGGTTGCCATAGAAGAGGGTGCTACGCATATAAGAGTTGGTACGGCAATTTTCGGCCAGCGAGATTATAATATATAGGATAGGAGACAACGATGGGTTTTATAGACGGATTTTTAGATAAGATGAAATTAGGCGGCAATTATGATGAGGATGAAGAGTATGATGCTTACGATGAGGATGACGATGATGTTGTTACCAACGTAAGAACAAGCCGTAAGACGAAAAATGACGATATTTTTGCATCTTCCAAAAAGTCCTCTTCGGCAGACGATTTTGAGGATTTGGAGGAGCGTATTATCAAGTCCACGGATACAAAGCTTTCCAAACCAGCCAAGCCGGTTAAAAGCGCCGCACCTAAGAGCAGTTCAAAAGGTTCAGGAAGTAAGGTGGTTAGTATGCAGGGCAAATTTAATCCTATGGAAGTATGTGTTATCAAGCCTACCAATGTTGAGGACGGACGTGAGATAGCAGAGACTCTCCTTACAGGCAGGGCGGTTATACTTAATCTTGAAGGTCTTGATGTGGAGCTTGCACAGAGAATCATTGACTTTACCTGTGGTGCATGTTTTGCCATTGACGGTAAGCTTAAGAAGGTTTCCAACTATATTTTTATAGCAACGCCTTCTTCCATATCAATTTCAGGTGATTTGTTTGAGCTTTTCTCAAATGATATTTCATTTGGAACGGACAGTGAATTTTAATGAGTATTAATACATATGACAGTAAGGATTTATCCGCCAAGGGAACATCTTTTGACGGGACTGTCAGTAAATCAGAGGAGCGCATTATTGAAGGAAGGCTGTTGGATGCAGCTAACTGCTGTTACAACCGCGGCATTCCAGTATGTACTGATTTTCTCGACCTGAATAAGCAGACGATTTTTGATTCCATGGTATCTGTGGGAACACATAAAGGAGCATCCGGTTCAAAACTGCCACCTGTCAGCTTTTTTGCTGCAGGTGGCTATGATTTAGCTGAACGCAAGGTAATAGTTTTTCTGCCATATGAGGATTTCTCATATGATGATGTGCCTTATGATATTATTAAAATAAGTCCTGCCAACCCCAAATTTGCCGAGCCTCTTACTCACAGGGATTATCTGGGGGCAGTAATTGGACTTGGTGTTTCCCGTGACAAATTTGGGGATGTTCTGGTTGTTGAAGAGGGTGCTTATATTTTCAGCATCAAAAGCATAACTTCATATATAACCGGAAATTTGTGTCAGGTCAGGCATACAACCGTTAAGTCAGAGGTTATAGACAGTCTGGATTTTGATTATACACCACGTTTCAGGGAAATTCAGGGAACAGTGGCATCACTCAGGCTGGATTCGGTTATTGCTCTTGGCTTCGGCAGTTCAAGAAGCCATCTTATATCTTATATTGAGAATGGCAGAGTTGCCGTAAACGGCAGGATAATAACCTCAAATGCATATAATCTAAAGCCGGAGGATATTATATCCGTACGGGGACTGGGTAAGATAAAATTCATTAATTCCGTTACTTCTACTAAGAAAGGGCGGATTGTGGTTATTATTTATAAGTACATATAATCAAGCAGGTAATTATTTATGAAAAAAATATCAGTATATATATTTAATTTTATATTGTTTGTGATTCTCGTAACAATAGACCAGATTACAAAACATCTGGCGGTTACTTATCTTGCAGGTAAAAAGCCGGTTAATATTATAAAGAATGTTTTACAGCTTACTTATATCCGCAATTCCGGAGCTGCATGGGGGATATTTTCGGGAAAACAATGGTTTTTTATTATAATAACAATAGTTATGCTGATTGTATTGCTGTATTTGCTTTATCGCATACCAACGGATAAAAAATACAGATTTTTCCGAATAATTATTGTCACCCTGATGGCAGGGGCAGTGGGAAATTTCATTGACAGAATTGCAAACGGATATGTTCATGACTTTATTTATTTTGAGATAATTGATTTTCCTGTATTTAACTTTGCAGACATATGTGTAAGCTTATCAATGATTGCACTGATATTTGCGATTTTATTCGGATTTAAGGATAACGATTTCAGCTTTTTAAAGAAATCCAAAACAAACGCTTCAATTAACAAAAACCCAGAGGATAATGATAATGCCGATGAATAGCGAATTTGAAGACATAATAAATCTTATTATTGAAGACAACAACACCGGAGAGCGTATCGATAAATTTTTATCCGATATGCTTTCTTCGTATTCACGCTCTTATATACAAAAACTAATAAGTGATGGATTAGTCTTGGTTGACAATAATAATATTAAGTCAAATTACAAGCTGCAGTCAGGCGATAAAATCACAGTGTATATACCGGTTCCCAAAGAGCTTGAAATAACAGCCGAAAACATACCGCTTGATATAATTTACGAGGATGAAGACATTATAGTGGTCAACAAACCTAAGGGGATGGTTGTTCATCCATCAGCAGGTCATTACAGCGGAACATTGGTCAATGCCCTTATGTATCATTGCAAGGATAAGCTTTCCGGTATAAATGGCGTTTTGCGTCCGGGAATAGTCCACCGTATTGATATGGACACTACGGGGGTTATTGTGGCCTGTAAAAATGACGCCGCCCATATAAGCATAAGCAGTCAGTTGAAGGAGCACAGCATAACAAGGTATTATTATGCTATATGTCATAATTCATTTAATGTGAAAGAGGGCGTAGTGGACGCACCAATAGGAAGGCATCCTACTGACCGTAAAAAACGTGCAATTAACAGAATTAACGGAAAAAGGGCAGTTACACACTATGAGGTTATTGAAAACTTCGGAAAGTATGCATATATAAAATGCCGTCTTGAAACAGGAAGGACACATCAAATACGTGTCCATATGGCAAGCATATCCCACCCGCTTCTTGGCGATACTATGTATTCCAATGCTAAAAGTCCTTTTTTGCTTGAAGGTCAGACATTGCATGCAGGAGTGCTGGGATTTATACATCCGCGAACCGGACAATACGTTGAATTTAATGCGCCGTTGCCGGATTATTTTGAAAGACTTTTGAAAATATTGTAATTTTCACAATTATCATTTAAAAGTTCACATTTTTGTTGTATAATGTAAAATATTTATATAAACTGAATTCAGGGAGGTACTGCGTATGGAAAAATTTGTTGTCACTATAGGTCGTGAATACGGCAGCGCAGGGCGTCAGATTGCAATGGCGTTGGCTGATGAGCTTGGAATTAAGTGCTATGATAAAGAACTTTTAGCGATAGCTGCAAATGAAAGCGGAATATCAGAGGAATTGTTTCATAGTCAAGATGAAAAGCCCACCAACAGTTTCTTGTATTCATTAGTTATGGATACCTATTCTATGGGATATTCCACATCATCATTTATTGATATGCCGCTTAACCAAAGAGTATTTATGGCACAGTATGATGCTATTAAGAAGCTTGCTTCTGAGGAAAACTGCATTATTGTAGGAAGATGTGCAGATTATGCCCTTAAAGATACTCCCGGTCTTATAAGTGTTTTTATCAAGGCTGATATGGATGCAAAAATAAAACGTATTATGCGTCTATATGATTATAATGAAAGCAAGGCAAAAGACATTATAGTTAAGACTGATAAGAAGCGTGCAAATTATTATAATTTTTATTCCAACAAAAAGTGGGCAGATTCACGCAGCTATGATTTATGTATTGACAGCAGTGAGTTAGGAGTGGAAAATACAGTTAAATTT
Source organism: uncultured Butyrivibrio sp. (assembly GCA_964414835.1). Taxonomy (GTDB): domain Bacteria; phylum Bacillota; class Clostridia; order Lachnospirales; family Lachnospiraceae; genus Eshraghiella. Next base: position 122,160 of record CAYPWY010000002.1, read on the forward strand.
TTGAAATCATACATTGATATGAGAATTTCTTCACCAAAAGGAAGCATATAGGATTAATTATGGTTTATTTATCAAAAAAGAGAGGACTTAAGGGATTTTTTAAAACCGGAAATCTAAAATACTATATAGCATTTTTTGTTCTTTTTCTGGCAGTAATTGCAGTAATTATTATTGTCAGTAGAAGGATAAAGCCCGATGATGATGATATTAATAAGGAAAGCGATATTGCCACAGAAGACAAAACCACAGAGGCATATACTGATAATACAACAACAACCAGAGGCGTGTATAAAATCTGTGTAAATAAATCCACCTATATGATTTCGGTTTATGCATATGATGAGAAGAGTGATTCTTATTCAGATTCTCCGGCAAGATGTATGCTTGGGGGAATTGGAGATTTGGATGAAGGCACATATTCTTCCGGTAAAGGTGCCAAGAGTTCATGGAGTACGGCTGATAATGGTTTCTACCGTTATTATTCGGATTTCGGTAATGATATTGTATTTCATTCTGCATTATATAATGTTATGAATGACAAAAACTCGTTGAACACAGCTGACTATGCCGCAATCGGTTCCCATAGTGAAAATAAGGGAATAACGCTGTTGCTTGCCGATGCCAAATGGATATACGAAAATTGTTCGTTTGAATCGGAGATTGTTGTATACCAAAAGGCTGATGAAGAAATAGATTGTGATTTTATATCTCCAATAGACATACCTGAAGGCATTACATGGGAGCCTACAGATACTTCTGACGGTTCAGTGTGGTGTCAGTCGGAGATTACAACATTGGACTGCGCAGCTGAGCTTACCGTTGAGACGGGAAGTGATATTAATTCTATTTTAAGTCATGTCAATGCACGCAATAAAGCGGGAGAGAGTGTAATATCCTATGTGTATATTATCGGTGAATATAATCTTGATAAAGCAGGAACTTACAATATATCTCTGAACCTTATTGATGTGTATGGAAATTATCTTACCAGAGCTGTTGAGCTTACTGTTGAGAAATCGGATGATGACACAACCGGAAATGATGAAACTGAAATAAAAACAATTTCCCCAACAGAAACATTGACAGAATCGGGAAGTACAGAGCATAGTGAGAGCAGTGCAGCACAAACAAGCGACGGAAAGCAGGAAACTACAGCTACAATTTCTCAGGAAACAACAACAGAACAACCTGCAGAAACAACAACAGAAGAAGAAACGGAAACAACAGAAGAGGAGACGTCTGCTGAATTTACTGGGACTGATGATGCAGACTAATAAATAATCATTAATAAAATAATTAAAATTCTCCGCCGGGAGATGATAGGCAATATAGCCACATAAGCGGCTTATTTCAGGCGGAGAATTTTTTGATAGGGAAATTCTTTAGTGATATTATTTTTCTCTTAATTTAACCTTATCACGAGCCGACATACGTCTGTTTTCTTCGATGGCAGCATAATGCTTTTTGGTGGTATTGACATCATGATGACCTAAAACATCAGCAACCAGATATATATCGCCTGTTTCCTGATAAAGACTTGTTCCGTATGTGCTCCTAAGCTTATGGGGAGTGATTTTCTTGAGCGGAGTGACGATTTTAGCGTATTTTTTAACCATAATCTCCACATTCCGAACAGTTATGCGGCTGTTTCTGTTAGATAAAAATAATGCATTTTCATGTCCTTCAAGCGGAGTTTTGCCTTTACGCTCAATCATATAGTCATTAAGTGCTTCGGCAACTTCATTACCAAAGTACACATAAGCTTCGTATCCGCCTTTTCGTACAATTTTGATACGTGAGTTATCAAAATCAACATCACTTATATCAAGTCCTACACATTCCGAAATTCGTATGCCTGTACCAAGCAGAAGAGTGAGAAGCGCCAAATCTCTTATTTTGAGCTTGTCGTGGCTTTCAAGCTGTTTCTTAGTCATACCTTCCCCGTTTTCTACTGTATCAAGCAGGTCGGCAACCTCATTGGCATCCAGACGCACAATGGCCTTATCATGCAGCTTTGGCATATTAACCTGCAGAACCGGATTTTCATCAATCCGCTTGCTTTTGTGATAATAATTATACATTGAACGAAGCGCCGACAATTTACGCTTAATTGCACGTTCATTATTTGTGTATGTTTTGCCGTCTTTTTCATATAATTTGATGTATTCAAGATATTCCTCAATATCATATGATTTTATCTGTTGGAGAATCTCAAAAGGGAAATCATGAATATCAGTATTTTTCAGTGAAGAATTATTCTCATGAAGATATTCAAAAAATGTTTTAAGGTCAATGGCATAGGCAATTCTTGTTCTTGGTGCATTATAATATTCAATTCCTCTGAAATATTCAACTAAAAATGCAGGTAATTGTTTTTGAAGCTGGCGCAATTTAATTGTCGCCTGTTGACCTTCCTGTTCATGATAAGTAAGTTCCGCCATAAAAAATCCACCTAAAATCCTTTCGTAAACAGCAGTATTGAGAGATGGTAACAATTTCGCTAAACTCAGGTTTAACGAAATTTGTAATGCAAAATTACCGCTTACACGTCATTACTGCAAAAGTCTTATAACTAATTCAACTATTCATTTACCAAATTATCCTCGCACGATTTTGCCCTGATAAAGCTTTTTGTGAAGCATGTTTATGCCAAATGCTTTTTGACATGCTTTGATAGCCGGAATTTCGTTTTCGGTAATGATTGATATGCACACAGCTTTTTGACCGTCACGTCCGCAGCGTCCGCAACGATGTAAATAATCTGTTGGTTTATCAGGCAGTCCAATGTTGATTACAACGCTGAGATTCTTAAAATCCAATCCACGGGCGGCAATATCCGAACAAATTAAATAATCCAGTTTGTTGGCCGTAAATTTATCAATTATTGGTCTTCTTGTGTTTTTGTCACAATTAGAAGTCAGACATCCTGCATTATAATGATGATATTCAAGTTTCTGTGTAATTTCCTCTGTATCGTATTTTGAGTTGGAAAAAACAAGACAATGTGTGGTGTTAAGTGCTTTGATTACCTTTCGTACTGTTTCAATGCGTTCTCTTCGTTCAACAACAACGTACAAATGTTCGATATTGGACGGAATCTCTATTTTTTCATTTGTGAAAATTTTAACAAAGTTGTCGGCAAGCAACTGTGCAGTATTCTGGGTGGATGTACTTATTGAAGCCGAAAAAAGCATAATCTGGATATGGCGCATAAAGCATTTGCGAAGACTCATGATTCCGTCAATATTATCTTTATTTACAAGTCTGTCAGCTTCATCAATAATAAATGTTCTTACATTATGAACGGATAATTTACGTTCTTTAATTAACTCATATATTCTTTGATATGTTCCCACAACAATATTAGGTTTGCTTTTTAATGTCTGGAGCTGTCGCTGTTTATTTACTCCGCCAAACAATGCTGCTGCTGTTACCGGTATTTGGGAATTATTGGATAACTGGTTAATCTGACTGCATATCTGTATGCACAATTCTTTGGATGGAGCTAAAATAACGGCATACAGAGAATTATTATCTATATTAGATGAAATAGTCGGAAGCAGGTACGCAAAAGTTTTGCCTGTTCCGGTTTTGGAACATCCTATTATATTGCGGCCGGACAATGCCGGTTCTATACATTCGCTTTGTATTGATGTCAGCTTATTTATTCCCATTAAAGCTAATCCTTTAATTAATCTTCTGTCAAGTTCCATAATATATCCCTCCGTACTGTAATTATTATATCAAAGTCCGAAAATAAAGCAACTTTCTTTATAAATTCGTACCTCGCTTCGCTTGTACTCATTAAGTGTTCATATTACACCATTCACACTATGCTCGCAAATACCTCGCTAAGTGTTTCAGGTATATATTCTCACTAAATTCGTACCTCGCTTCGCTTGTACTCATTAAGTGTTCATATTATATCATGCCGTACAATGAAATTCAAAGGATTATGGGAATCAGAAAAGATTAGGACCGGAAACAGAGCTCCGGTCCGTTAAGTTAAATGCCGGCTGTGCCGGCGGTTTAAGGGGTGGGCAAATTAATTATCGGAACTGTCAGAATAATAAACGACTATAATCTTATCGCCTTCATATATGTTATCTGATGTAAGGTTATTAATCTTTCTGAGCTGTTCCATGTATTCATATACATCGTCATAATAATCGTAATCAATATGTTCGGAGGCTATGCTCCAAAGCGTATCGCCTTTATCTACGGTTATATTGGTAAAATAGGTATCTCTTGGAGAAACATATTTTTTGCTTTGACCTTTAACAATAACGCTTCCTAAAATAAATGAAACAAATATAATACATAACATAATCGCCAGTGCAAACATTTTGCCTGATTTGGCTGAACCCTTTTTAACTGCTGCAATCATAATTAATACCTCCTCATAGTACTTTAAAATCTTATGTTAAATTATGTTGGCATATTAAATATACATTATTAAATGTCCAATATTGTGTACTCAAAATCCGAATAATTGTTCGGTATAATTATATTACCACTCGAACTTTTGTTTGTCAACAAAAAATCGAACATTTTTTCGGAACTTTTGTTTGCATTTTGTGAAGATATATGTTATTATGGATTTAACAAATATAATTGCTTACAGCGTATGCAATGCCATTATAATTGGTATAGAATTTGATAAGGAGATTTTTATATGTCTAATGGAAGAATTACTGCAAAGCAGCAAGAGATACTTGATTTTATTAAAAAACAGATTTTGACCAAGGGATATCCGCCTTCGGTAAGAGAGATTTGCGAAGAGGTTAATCTTAAGTCCACTTCAAGCGTTCACGCCCATCTTGAGACTTTGGAGAAGAATGGTTTTATCAGAAGGGACTCAACAAAACAGAGGGCAATAGAGATAATTGATGATGACTTTGCATTAACCAGGAGGGATGTGGTCAATATTCCTATTGTGGGGACTGTAGCTGCCGGACAGCCTCTTTTGGCGGTGGAGAATATTTCAGACTACTTCCCTATTCCGGTGGATATGCTTCCTAATAAAGAATTGTTTATGCTGAGAGTTAAGGGCGACAGTATGATTAATGTTGGTATTCTTGACGGAGATACGATTATTGTTGCCAGACAGGAAAATGCATCCAATGGAGATATAATAGTTGCATTAGTGGATGATTCTGCGACAGTCAAGAGATTTTTTAAGGAGGACGGACATTACAGACTGCAGCCTGAGAATGATTTTATGGAACCTATTATCGTAGATGATTGTCAGATTATAGGACTTGTTGTTGGTCTTATAAGGATGAATATTCAATAGTACGGCAGCATTGCTGTATTGTATTAAACAAATCCATCCGGGGAAGAATAAAATATATCTTTTGCACGGAGGACTATAATGCAAGGTTATTTTTATGGATGGTATTTGAAATGTCAGTCTGCCACACATACATTGGCAGTTATACCTGCAATTCATCAATCAGGCAGGGAACGTACATGCTCTATTCAGATTATTACCGATAACTGCGCTTGGTCAGTTGATTTTGGCGCAGATGAATTTCGCCAATGGAAGCAAAAAATTTCCATTGGCTATAATCAATTTGAGACCGTTTCAAGTTTTGTGTAAACTGAAAAAACTAACATAAGATACGTGAATAGTTACTAAAGGGCAGAGCCGATTTTTCGGATTCTGCCCTTACCTGCATTATACAGGTTTTTTTTGCATGTCAATAAAGCCTGCATATTTTCAGGCTGCTTTACAGATTT
>CAYPWY010000003.1:0-44804 GCA_964414835.1 uncultured Butyrivibrio sp.
TTTAAAGGGGATGTGGAATTTAGTCCTGCACTGGAATTTACTTTTTCAAGTCAGCATTTCTATACCGAATTAATTTTAATTAATTATATAAATTAACTGCCTGACTTCTCCTGAATGTTAATAGCATAAAGTTGATGCGACATCAACATAGCTTCCGTCCAGAGATACTATTACATAAAAATACACATCCATATCTTCTGATTCTGTATTTCCGGTAATAACTCCCGCAATTTCATTAACTTTGTAGCACAATTGTTTTGCTGCAGGACAGTAAAAAACATTATACTCAAAATCATCAGAATCATCAACAATAACAACCGGTAAATCATATTCATCCACATATTTATCCCTGATGGAAGCTACTGCAATATTGTAAGCATCTTCACAAGATATTATGCTATCAGTGCCGCATTATTATTCAACGATACATATACTATTCCATCATTATATGAACAGGAATACAACTCATCGAAAAAAACGTCCTCATAATACTGTATGTGGGAGATTTCCCCATCGTCTACGCCTTCCTCATAGAAGTTAGCAGCCTTAACCTGACTTATTGGCGAAAATTCCAGAAAATATCCTATTGCAAATCCAATAATACAGACAATTACTAATGCCAAATACCACCTTTTCTTAATTAAATCAAGCATAACTCCCTCCTTAAACAGTTGTGTGTTTCCATAATATCACTATAATTCCCCTAACGTTACAATTATGTATATCACAAGCTGTGCTTGTGATATACATTCGCCGCTCACGATGAACAGGCTGCTGCCTGCTATAACCCGTTTACTCTCAAAATATCATACACATCTTAATTGTCAACAATTTTTAATATACTGATATAATAACGTCATAAATATATGCAAATCAAGCATTTTTTGTAAATTTCTATACCGAAAAATCAACTTTCTGTCCCAGCAGTTTTTCTTCTTCGGTCATAACAGAATTGGCACGATTATTATAGCTGTAATCCTGAAGCTTTTTTATAAGCTCTTCAAGTGAATTAGCTGTAATTGTAACCGTATCGTCCTCTTTACCGCCCCGACGGTTATCAATCAATTCGTCTATCTTCTCACGGCTGGCTTTCTTACGGTCCTCTGCCTTCTGCTCACGTTTCTCTTCGGCTTTTTCCTGAATACGCTCACGCTGCTTTTCAAGCGCCTGGTCAACAACCGCAAAATATTGGGCTGTTCCGTTGTCATTAATTGTCATTCCGTATGCTTTTACATTGGCACCTGTTGATGCAATCTGGGAAAACATACTTGAAATACCGGAAGCCGCATTGGCAATGGTTGCCTCAATCTGTTTACGGTAATCTTCATCAGTTGCCATTCTCTCAATTTTCTCTTCATCGATAAGCACCGTCATCTTACCCGGTGTGGCAAAGCTTCCCTTTATGGCTTCCGCCTCAGTCTTTTTGTCTGATGCAACCAGCACAAAATTCATATTACCGAATTTGGCTTTAAGCGAATTATAATACTCCAACGCCGTATCACTAAGCTTAGGTTCTCCGTATGTTCCGGCGCCCTTCACTGTTTTCTTGGAAGCTGTGTCTGCTGTCTCTGTTTTCTTGGCATTCTGCTCAACTACCTGTCCTGCCTGACTGTATGCATTCTGCATATAGTTTGTGTTTTCTACCGCACTCATATTAATTCCTCCTTGATAAAAATACCGGGTCAAATCCTTTTGACCATAATCTTTGTTTCTTTTTGTTTTATCGGCACATCATGTAAAAAAATAAACACTTTTTAAATAAATTGGCAAAACTTGACTATATAAAAGAAGTAATATATAATATAACAGATTATGTGAAGAAAGTGGTATTATATGAAAAACATTGATATTATCGTTCCATGCTATAATGAGCAGGATGTTCTCACAACTTATTATAAGGAAACCGACGCTGTCGTCAGCCGGATTACCGACTGCCGTTTCAGATACATTTTCATCAATGACGGAAGCCAAGATGACACTCTTGTTATCCTTAAAGGACTGGCTGCCTCATATAGTAATGTTCGGTATATATCTTTTTCCAGAAATTTCGGCAAGGAGGCCGGAATGTATGCAGGCTTAAGCGCTTCCACCGGTGACTATGTGATTGTGATGGATGCGGATTTACAGCATCCGCCAACCCTTATTCCTAAGTTGATTGAAAGCATTAATGCCGGACATGACTGCTGTGCAGCTTACCGCACCACAAGAAACGGTGAAAAAAAATTCCGAAGCTTTTTTTCACGGTGTTTTTATAAATTTAACAATAAGCTGACGGATGTTAAGATGCCTTACGGTGCTGTAGATTACCGGATTATGTCCCGAAAAATGGTTGATTCCATTGTCTCGGTTTCAGAACGCCAGCGTTTTTCAAAGGGGATATTCTGCTGGGTAGGTTTTGATACGGAATGGATTCCTTATGAAAATGTGGAGCGTACAATGGGTACAACAAAGTGGAGTTTCAAGAGTCTTACCAAGTACGCAATGGATGGCATTTTTTCGTTTTCGGTTGTTCCCCTTAAGGTTCTGTCGATTATGGGATTTGTAATATCTGCCATTGCTATTATATATGCTGTTTTTATACTTATAAGAACACTTGTGGTTGGAATTGAGGCTCCGGGGTATGCCTCGACGCTTATAATACTCCTTTTTCTCGGCGGAATAATAGAGCTTTCCATTGGTGTAGTAGGTGAATATATTTCAAGGATTTTTACCGAAATAAAACACCGCCCTATTTATATTACCAAAGAAAGCAACATTGGAAATGATGAGGTTAAAGCAGATGAGAAAGCTTCTGAAAAAGCTCATTAATAAAGAGACAATAACATATGTAATATTCGGCGGACTGACTACCGTTGTCAATTATGCCATATATTATCTGTTTTATAAATTCACTGCCATTGACCCGATTATCTATAATATAATCGCATGGGTGGCAGCCGTTATTTTTGCATTTATAACCAACAAGCTTTTTGTGTTTGAAAGCAAAAGCTTTGCTACAAAGCTGCTTTTTCAGGAATTTATGTCATTTATCGGAGCCAGGCTTTTGTCGCTTTTATTTGAGACGGGCTTCCTTGCATTGACTGTCAAGGTATTCCATATGAATGAGCTTCTGGCTAAGATTATCGCCGCAGTCTTTGTTGTTATTTTTAATTATTTTGCAAGTAAGTTTTTTATATTTAAGAAAAAAATTGATGAATGATAGTAGGAGGTTAATATGTCCGGATTACAGCAGGATACCCACGAGGAAATCAAAAAATCCGAAAAACTTATGGCTCTTCATGATTTAACCCACGGCAGGGCAGTCTATATTATGTCGTTTATCGTGCCCCTTGTAATTATGATAGCAATTTTTATTATAAGGGATATATATCCCTTTGGTGACAACTGCTATCTAAGGTCGGATATGTACCACCAGTACTGCCCTTTCTTTTCCGAGCTTTGGGAAAAGATACGTACAGGCCAGAGCTTGTATTATAGCTGGGATATTGGTATGGGAACTAATTTTCTGGCTGTTTTCGGATATTATCTTTCCAGTCCGGTTAACTGGTTTATAGCACTGTTTCCTCAAAAATATATGATAGAGATTATGAATGTCATTATTTTGCTGAAAATAGCCGCTTCAGGTCTTACCTGCACTTATTACCTTTGCAGGCATAATAACCGCCGTCATTTAAGTGCCGCCGTATTCGGTCTTTTTTATGCGCTTTCGGCATTTATTGCCGCATACAGCTGGAACCTTATGTGGCTTGACTGCGTAGTTTTGCTGCCTTTGGTTGTTCTTGGTCTTGAGAAGCTTGTCAAGGAAGGCAAGGGACTTTTATACACAATCACTTTGGGGCTTACTATTTTGTCCAATTACTATATTTCAATTATGGTATGTCTCTCAATGATAATTTATTTTATCGTGCTTATTGTATCAAAACCTGTTCCACAGGACAAATCCTACTACGGCAAGACCATAGGGCGTTTTGTGCTGTATTCGCTCATTGCGGGAGGGCTGGCTGCAACATTGCTGCTTCCGGAAATGTGTGCACTTGAATATACAGCTTCCGGAAATATCAACTTTCCGGAAACATTGTCACGCTATTTTTCTTTTGTGACAATTTTCAAACGCCATCTCATCAACACTCCAGTAAGCATCGGTCTTGACCATATGCCGAATATCTACTGCGGAGTTGCTGTTATGGTGCTTTTTCCTCTGTACATTATGACTGCCAAAATATCACGCCGTGAGAAAATTATGAAGGTTCTTGCCCTCATAGCTTTCCTTGTGGCATTTAATATGAATATTCCCAATTTTATATGGCATGGCTTCCATTATCCAAACTCTCTGCCTTGCCGTCAATCATTCATATATATTTTTTTACTTCTAAGTATATGTTATGATGCCGTTATACACATCAGGGAATACAAAAACTCCCAAATCGCAGGAAGCTTCTGGGGGGTAATGCTTTTCCTGCTTTATATTGGCAACACCATCGTTGATGACGATATGGATTTCAGAATACTCTATCTGAGCGCAGGGTTCATTGCAGTTTATGTGCTTATGGCATTTATTGTGAGAAATAAGAAGCTGCGCAATGATATTGTTGTTGTACTGCTTTTTGTGGTATCCATAATAGAATGTACCGTTAATATGGACAACACAGGCTATTCAACAACATCACGTTCAGCATATTTAAAAGATTATGACAGCGTAAGTGGACTGCTTGATGAAATTTCCGACATGGAGGATGATAATTCATTTTACAGAACAACCAAATACCGCGGTTACCGTTCTAAAAATGATGCGGCATGGCATAATTTCCATGGGGGCTCTGTATTTTCGTCCACAGCCTATGCCTCACTTACAACATTTTACGGTAACATGGGACTTGAACATTCCACCAATGCATATGCCATTAATGGTGCAACCCCACTTGTATATTCCATATTTAATATAAAATATTTTCTCAGCAATAAGGAAATCAGCGGAAGTGAATTGTTCTCCTTCGTAGATATTCAGGATGGCGAGTATCTGTATGTAAACAATTACTTTCTTCCTCTTGGCTTTATGGTTCCGTCAGATTTTAACAACAATTTTCTTCCCGACAGCAACCCTAACCCATTTATAATACAAAATGATTTTGCCAAGGCTGCCGCAGATATTGATGATTTATTTTACAGGATAACTTTTCAGGATGATTCCACATCTGCTACAATTATACCTGAGCAGGACGAATATCTCTATATGTATATTATGAATAAGTCAATCAGTTCTATCACTGTCACTGTTGATGGTGTTTCAGAAACCTACACAGGAGTCAACCACGGAAGAATGCTTGACTTGGGATATGTTTCCAAAGATTCCGTTATTAATGTGGCCAATGCCGAAGGCGGCAGTGAAAGCCTTCAGATGTATGCATATGTGCTTGATATGAACAAATTCACACAGCTATATGATGCGCTTGCAGATGAAGGACTTGAAATATCCCAATATGACGACACATATATTAAGGGAACCGTTGACGTCAAAAGCGATGGCCTTTTATACACGTCGATTCCTTATGATGAAGGCTACACAGTATATGTGGACGGTGTCGAAACCGAATATACTTCAACAGGCAATAATGCGTTTATAGCCCTGTATCTGACGGAGGGCAGCCACACCGTAGAATTTGAATATTTTCCGCGTGGGCTTAAATCCGGCAGGGTTTTGTCAATAATAAGTCTTCTGCTCATTGCCGGATGCGTATTTTTCAGAATACGATATAAAAAAGAATTTACCGAGGACGGTGCTATTGCTGCAATTGCCGATGCAAGGCTTAGAAAGAACACTGACCTTGATAACATAGAAAATAACATAGAAAATAATACAGAAAATAATGTAGCAACAAACAGAAAGGATGCTGAATTATGAAACTTTGGGGCGGTAGATTTACCAAGGAAACCAACGAACTTGTACACAATTTTAATGCGTCATTGCCTTTTGACCAAAAATTTTACAGGCAGGACATTGACGGAAGCATTGCACATGTAAATATGCTTGCAAAACAGGGAATTGTAACTAACGAGGAGCGTTTTTCAATACTCAATGGTCTTGAAAGCATAAAATCAGATATTGATAACGGAACGCTTGCCATAAGTCCTGAATATGAGGATATACATTCATTCGTGGAGGCAACTCTCATTGAGAGAATCGGTGATACAGGCAAAAAACTTCACACCGGAAGAAGCCGCAACGACCAGGTAGCCTTAGATATGAAGCTTTATACAAGGGATGAAATCAAAGAAATTGACGAACTTCTTAAAGAGCTTCTCAAGGTGATTTTGAAAATAATGAAGCAAAACTTAGATACCTATATGCCGGGCTTTACACATCTGCAGAAAGCCCAACCTATTACACTTGCCCATCATTTCGGTGCATATTTTGAAATGTTCAGACGTGACAGAGGAAGGCTGGGCGATATTTATGACAGGATGAATTACTGCCCTCTTGGTTCAGGGGCCCTTGCAGGAACCACATATCCTCTGGACAGGGATTTTTCCGCTGATTTTATGAATTTTGCCGGAGCAACTGCAAACAGTATGGATTCCGTATCTGACAGGGATTACGTTATAGAGCTTCTCAGCGCTCTTTCCACTATCATGATGCACTTAAGCCGTTTTTCTGAGGAAATAATCATCTGGAACAGCAACGAATACCGTTTCATCGAGCTTGATGATGCATACAGCACCGGCAGTTCAATTATGCCTCAGAAAAAAAATCCTGACATAGCTGAGCTTGTACGAGGTAAAACCGGACGTGTTTACGGCGCCCTTGTATCCATACTAACCACTATGAAGGGACTGCCTCTTGCCTACAACAAGGATATGCAGGAGGACAAGGAGCTTACATTCGATGCCATAGACACCACCAAAAGCTGCATTGCTCTTTTTACGGGAATGATTGACACTATGACTTTCAACAAAGAAATAATGGAGGCAAGTGCCAAAAACGGCTTTACCAATGCAACTGACGCTGCGGATTATCTGGTCAACCATGGCGTTCCGTTCAGGGATGCTCATGGAATAATCGGTCAGCTTGTACTGATGTGTATCGACAAGAACATTTCCCTTGATGAGCTTCCTCTTGAGGATTACAAATCTGTTTCACCTGTATTTCAGGAAGACATATATGAGGCGATAAGTCTTAAAACATGTGTTGAAAAGCGTTTGACAAAGGGTGCTCCCGGTGCCAAGGCTATGCTTGACGCCATAAAAGAGTACGATGCTTATCTCAGTGAATAGAAAGAAGTTGATTATATGAGTTATTCCGTCCAACCAAGGGTAGTTGTCCTGCTTTCCTCTTATAACGGAGAAAAATACATCAAGGCACAGATAGAAAGCATACTGAACCAGACTCATACCAATCTTGAGCTTTTGGTAAGAGATGACGGTTCCGGTGATGCCACCCCGAAAATAATTGAAGAGCTTGCAAAGACAGATGCAAGGATAACCTTTATACGTGATGATGACAATTTAGGATACCCCAAATGCTTCTACGCTCTCACCGATATGGCGCCGGAGGCGGATTTTTATTTCTTCAGCGATCAGGATGATGTTTGGTTTGAAGATAAAATAGCGCGCGCAGTAAATATGCTTTCAAAGCTTCCGGCAGATAAGCCCGCAGTATATTACGGCGGATACACTATATGTGACGAGAAGCTTAATCCTGTCAGGGATGAACATCCTATGCAGAAAAATATAACTCTCAAAGATACGCTTTTTCAGGTATGCGGACTGGAGTTTACAATGGCAGTCAGCCGCAGCGCCCTTGATGTACTTAACAATAATAAGCCGTCATTTTCCACGGGCCGCGGTACATGGATGAGTATGCTTTATTCGGTATATGCAAATATCATATGCGATGACAGACCATGTGCATATTACAGACGCCACGAAAGTGCCGTTACAGCCTCAAACCAGTCCTTTTGGGGGCTGTGGGCATGGAGAATACGTTATCTTTTCGGCGGCGGATTTAACGATTTCCATGAAATCATCAGGGATTTTTACCTGACAATGGGTAGTAAGCTCAACGTTAAAGAAAGGCGGATGCTCAGACTTTTTGCTGATGAGCACTACTTCCCCTCCGTAATCACCAAAATATTTTATCCCAAAAGGCTTCGCATCAGACTTGTAGACGAGCTTGCACTGCGATTTGCATTTTTGTTGGGACGTATATAATACACAAAAGGCGCTTTGTTACAAAGCGCCTTTTGTGTTAGCTTTCACTACTTTTCAAAGTGTTGGTAATCCTTGACACTTTCCCATTCACCGCCCCATGTGAAGCCATGCTCAGTAAAAATTCTGTAAGCATAATCCTCCGTATCTATTTTCATAACGAAGCTGCTGTCACGATTGACATATTTATCGGCAGTAACCGGAAGCACTGTTCCATCAGCTCCCACGTATGGATTGTAAAGCGGATTAATATCTATCGCCATGCCATAGGCGTGTTTCGACCACTCGTCGCTGCCTTTCACTTTCCTTGCATTGAAACAGCTTGTATTATTGTTAGCCATGGAAACCTCGTCACTTCCGCCGTATTCATCTATAAGCTTTATGCTTTCAATGGGATATGACGCCTTATAAAGCTCATAAAATATATCTGACACATCCTCGGCAATGGCTTTGTTTACAATGAGCTCGCCTTTATGGGCTTCCTTGTCAGTCCCCCAGTAAAGCACCGTCATATAACAAAGCTCCTGACGGCTTACAGGCGCACCATCCACATATGACACACCCTGCATCCTTGTAAAAATAAATTCCGGAATATCAGTATACCCGAAATAAGTGCTTTTATCGGAAGCAATCAACTCAGAAGGCAAAGGATATGAACCTTCCATTTTACGGTTGGCAGGATTTCCCGCTCCTGTTATCTCAGTAATATTTCTGGTATGGTATACAAAAATGATTACAAGGGTTCCCAGCAAAAGTGCGCTTATGACAAGCAGAACACCGGGCATAACCGATTTCTTTGCTTTTTTCTTAATGGTTTTGTTTTTCTTAGATGCTTTTTTCTTTTTATTCAACTCAGTTACCTCTGCTTATCATTAATAGTCACAGACAGTTGGTTAAACGGAATCTCTATACCATTGTCATCAAAGGCTTCCTTATACTTCTCAATCAGCTCCCATCTGACATTCCAGTATAGCTCTGTAGGAACCCACACCCTTGTTCCCATAGTTATCTGACTCTCGCCGAGGCTGTCCACAAATATTGTGATTTCCTCATCCCTGAGAATACCTTCGGTTGTATCAATCACATCAGAAAGAACCTTTTTTGCAAGTTTAATATCTGAATCATAGCTTATGCCAATCTGTAAATCAATACGCCTTTTTGTCTGGGCTGTGTAATTGGTAAGACTTGAATTGGCAAGGGTTCCGTTAGGTATAACTATCGTCTTATTGTCCACTGTAAGTATCTTGGTGTAAAACAAATCAATTCCTGTCACAGTTCCCTCGTTGCTGTGGCTGTCCTCTTTAATATAATCTCCGATTACAAAAGGCTTAAATAAAAGTATCAGTACCCCGCCTGCAAAATTGGACAGGCTGCCCTGCAATGCAAGGCCCAACGTAAGACCTGCTGCACTTAACGCCGCCACAAATGAAGTTGTAGGTATTCCAAGTATTCCTATTATAGCAATGGCAATGACAAAATACAGGACAAACTTAATTAGCGATACCAGAAACTTTGCCACTATAGGCTCAAGCTTTGTTTTCTTAAAAGAGTTGCCTATAAGCTTTAAAACCCATTTGATAAGCTTATTTCCCACAATAAGAATAACTAATGCAATAAGTATATTCTTACCGACTGTCATAAACCACTTAAGCATTGTGTCAAGTATGTTTTTCCAGTTTTCCTCACTCCAAAAGCTTACCGCTATGATTAATTTATCCATAGCTATTTATTCACCCTTTTTGCTGTTGTTTTTGTTTCCGGCTTCGGCTCTGCTTTCTTTGCTGGCTTCGCTTCCGGCTTTGCTTCTGTTTTCTTTGCAGACTTTGCTTCCGGCTTAGGCTCTGTTTTCTTTGCTGGCTTCGCTTCCGGCTTTGCTTCTGTTTTCTTTGCCGGCTTCGCTTCCGGCTTTGCCTCTGTTTTCTTTGCCTCTGTTTTCTTTGCCTCTGTTTTCTTTGCCTCTGTTTTCTTTGCAGACTTCGCTGAAGCTTTGTCACTCTTCTTAGGTGTTGTGTCAGCATAGGAATAACGCAAAATACTTATTCCCATAGGCGGAACCGTAAGTCTTATTGAGTCCTCCCTGCCGTCACACTCGTCCTTCTTGGAGCTTATGACACGTTTGTTGACACTTCCGCTGCCGCCGTATTTTATATCATCACTGTTAAATATCTCTTTATATTTTCCCATATGAGGAACACCGATTTTGTGTTTAAGGCGTTCAACAGGTGTGAAATTAGCCACCACCAAAAGCTCGTCCCCATTAGATGCTTTTCTTACAAATGCAACAATACATTCATCGGCAGATATATTGTTAATCCACTCAAAACCATCCGGTGTAAAATCAAGCTCATAAAGTGCCGGTTCCTTCTGATACAGCTCATTTAAGTCTCTGACATAATCAATAAGCTGTCTGTTTTCCGGTAATTCCGTAAGCTCCCAATCCAGCTGTCTTGCTTCCCACCATTCATTTTCCATTCCGAAATCCTGTCCCATAAAGAGAAGCTTTTTGCCGGGATGGGTAAACATAAAACCATAAGCCGCACGAAGATTGTTCATTTTCTCTGCCTTTGTAGCTCCGGGCATTTTGTTGAGCATGGAGCATTTTCCATGAACCACCTCATCATGTGAAAGTACAAGGATAAAATCCTCACTGTAGGCATATATCATACTGAATGTAAGCTCGTTATACCTTCCTTTTCTGAAAAGCGGGTCGCAGCTCATAAAATCAAGAAAATCATTCATCCAACCCATATTCCACTTATAGTCGAAACCAAGTGAATCATCCTTTACATCACCTGTAACCTTCGGCCACGCCGTTGACTCCTCTGCAACGAGAATTGAACCGTCAGACTGCTTATTATAGACCACACTCAGCGTTCTGAGAAAATCAACAGCTTCAAGATTTTCATTGCCGCCGTATATATTGGCAACCCACTGACCGTCTCTTTTACCGTAATCAAGATAAAGCATTGACGCAACCGCATCCATGCGGATTCCGTCTGCATGATATTCCTTTGCCCAGAATATGGCATTGGATATAAGGAAATCCGCAACCTCCGGTCTTCCGAAATTGTATATAAGAGTTCCCCAGTCCGGATGCTCACCCTGTCTTGGGTCAAGATGCTCATAAAGACAAGTTCCGTCAAATCTGGCAAGCCCGAAAGCGTCCTTTGGAAAATGCGCAGGAACCCAGTCAAGAATAACACCGATTCCTTCCTTGTGCATTTCATCCATAAAATATTTGAAATCATCAGGGGTTCCGTACCTTGCCGTAGGTGCATAATATCCTGTTACCTGGTATCCCCATGAACCGTCAAAAGGATGTTCCATAACAGGCATCAATTCTATATGTGTGTAATGCATATCCTTAACATACTCAATCAGAACAGCAGCAAGCTCTCTGTAATTAAAGAACTCCCTTCCGTCATCAGGCGTCCTGAATGAACCTGGATGAACCTCAAGTATAGACATTGGTTTCTTTTTATATTTGTCGGATTTTCTTTTATTTATCCATTCTTCATCCTGCCATTTGTACTGTTTGCGGTCATATACAATGGATGCATTGTCCGGACGAAGCTCTCCCCTGAATGAATACGGGTCTGACTTAAGTACAACTGCTCCGCCTTTTATTCTTATTTCATATTTATAAATAGCCCCAGGCTTAACATCCGGAATGAAAAGCTCAAACACTCCTGTTCCGTCTATAAGCTCCATTTGATGAACCCTGCCATCCCAATTATTAAAATCACCTACCACGCTGACGCGCATTGCATTAGGTGCCCATACCGAGAAAAGAACACCTTTTTTCCCGCCCGCCGTCTTCACATGAGCGCCCAGAATTTCATATGCATTGTAGTTGGTTCCCGCATTAAAGGATTTTAATTTTTTATCATCAATCATTGATGGATAATTGTATAAATCAACCGTTTCAAGTCTGGTTTTATCCTCAAACTCATAAAGAAATGTATATTCGATTTTCTTTTTGGAATTTATAAGCACGGCAAAAAAGCCCTCTTCATCCACCATTTCCATATTATGTTTTTTCCCTGTTTCCTTCTCAATTACATATGCTTTGACTGCACCTGGTCTGAAGCTCTGAATAAGAAGTCCGCTTTTGGTAATATGCCCGCCCAGCATTTTCTTGGGATGTGCATCGTCCGAATACACAATACCCTCAATATCCGGCCAATTCATTAAATCATATAATTTTTTGTTCATTACCCACTCTCCTTTTTGTTATTTTTCCTTAGGACGCTTAAGAAGTACCTTAATAAGCAGTCCTGCACCACCTACCATAAGCACAAGCATAATTATATAATTGTACAGGCTTTCATGGAAATAAAAACGTGTATTGACTACGACCGATGCTACAATAATCACAGCACCCAATCCTGTGACAATCTTAGCCCATACAGATTTCGGGCTTATAAACCACCACAAAACACCTGCTAACATCGGCACAACCACAAGACCTCCGCTTATATTATGTCCGCTGAAAACAAAACCAAAGCCGGTTGTAACCACCACTTTCGCAGAAAACAGATAGAATCCTGCCACAAGCATTGCCAAACCGATTATAAACTGTATTAAATCATAATTTTTTTTACCCATATTACCTCCTATTGTTTCCACATATTTTGTGCCATAACCAACAGCACATAATATGCTTTAATTATATGCGATGTATAAATAAGCCGCTTCTAAGCTTAGGCTCAAACCATGTGGATTTGGGCGGCATAAGCATATCCGCATCAGCTACCGCAAAAAGTTCTCCGATGGATGTAGGATACATTGAAAAACCAAGCTTCATATCACTGTCTGCCCGTCTTTCAAGCTCCCCAAGCCCCCTTATTCCCCCGATAAAATCAATTCTTTTATCTATGCGAGGGTCTCCTATACCAAGAATAGGCGTCAAAAGATAATCCTGCAAAACAGCCACATCAAGACCGTCAACAGGGTCCTCTGACATAATGCTTTCCTTGGCAGTCAGCAGATACCATGTACCGTCAAGATACATACCAAAGCTGCCCTTTTGTTCAGGATAAAAAGCCCTTCTGCCCCTGTCCTCCACATTAAAATATTTTGATACGGCATCCAGAAACTCTTGGGTGTCGTAGCCATTCAAATCCTTAACAACACGATTATAGGGCATAATCATAAGCTGCTCATCCGGAAAAAGCACAGATAAAAAGTAATTGAACTCCTCATTGCCCGTATAATCCGGATTGGCTTCTCTTCTCTTAAGTCCAACCTTAACCGCTGACGCCGCTCTGTGATGACCGTCAGCTATGTATATTGAATTAATTGATGAAAATGCCTCCTGAATCTGATTTACATCATCTGCGTCATCAATTTTCCACACCGTATGTCTTATGCCGTCATCTGCAGTAAAATCATAAAGCGCCGGGTTAGTCTTATTCCGGGCTGTTATTCTATTAATTATATCATTGGCACGATATGCAAGAAAAATAGGTCCGGTCTGGGCGCTTGTCCTGTCAACATGCCTGATTCTGTCCTCTTCCTTGTCCGCTCTTGTTTTCTCGTGCTTTTTGATTCTGTTTTCAAGATAATCATCTATGGAAGCACATGCCACAATTCCTGTCTGGGAACGCTCGTCCATAGTCAGCTCGTATATATAATACGCATCAATTCCGTCATTGACAAAAACACCGTCTTCTATCTCTTTATCAAGAAGCTCCCTTGCCTTGTCGTATACACAGTCAGCGTATGTATCCACACTTTCATCAAACTGTGTCTCTGCTCTGTCAATATTAAGAAAAGACAATGGCTTGTCCTTAACTGCCTGACATGCCTCTTCTCTGTTATACACATCATAAGGCAATGCCGCCACATTTTCAGCAAGCTTTATTGCCGGTCTGATACACTTAAATGGTTTAATATCCGCCATTTCTACTCCTTTTGTCAAAATACTATTATAAGCCGGACGGAATATCCGCCCGGCTAATCAGTATAACTACTTAATCACACGAACTTTAAGTATTCCATCCTTAACTGCAATTTCATCAGCAATATGCACAGCATTGGCTGCATCAATATCAATAAGTGAATACGCATAATCTCCGCGGCTCTGGTTAATCATCTTTTCGATATTAATTCCTTCGCTTCCGAAAGCTGTTGAAAGACCGCTGATAATGTTAGGTGCATTCTTATGAAGCACAGCAATTCTTCCTGCCGCATTGCACTTGCCCATATCACACGCCGGGAAGTTTACGGAATTGCGGATATTACCGTTCTCCACATAGTCCATAATCTGGTCAACTGCCATGCTTGCGCAGTTGTCCTCCGCCTCTGCTGTTGATGCGCCAAGATGAGGGAATGCTATACATCCCTTTGTATTGGCAAGCTTGGATGTCGGGAAGTCAGTAGCATAAGCCGCCACCTTGCCGCTTTCCAAAGCTGAAGCAACATCATTAGCCGATACAAGCAAATCCCTTGCAAAATTAAGGAGTATAACTCCGTCCTTCATCATTGCTATTGTATCTTTGTTAATCATTTCTCTTGTGTCATCCAAAAGAGGTGTATGTACTGTGATATAATCACAGCTTGTAAAAATTTCTTCTCTTGTCTTGACAACAGTAACACTTCTTGAAAGATTCAAAGCATTCTGTACGGAAAGGAATGGATCACAACCCACAACATCCATACCGAGACTGCTTGCGGCATTGGCCACAAGTACGCCTATGGCACCAAGACCGATAACTCCTAATTTTTTACCTTTGATTTCTCTTCCGGCAAATTTGGATTTAGCCTTTTCCATTGTCTTGCCGATATTCTCGTCATCCTTATTGTCATTAACCCAGCCGTTGGCAGCTACAATATTTCTTGAAGCGGCAATCATGGCTGCTATAACAAGCTCCTTAACGCCATTAGCATTGGCTCCCGGTGTATTAAATACTACGATACCCTTTTCGGCACATTTATCAAGTGGGATGTTGTTAACACCGGCACCTGCTCTTGCCACAGCTAAAAGCTTATCTGACAATTCCATATCATGCATAGCCGCACTTCTGACGAGAACAACTTCAGCATCATCAAAATTATCTGTCTTAGTGTAATCACCTGTCAAACGCGCTAATCCGACCTCTGAAATCGGATTTAAGCAATTATATTTTATCATTATAATATCCTCCTGCTAAATAATTCCCAAGAGACTCTCAACTATCCCGGAGCATATGTCGCGGAACAGGGGATTATTATTCAGCATTTTCCTTTTCAAATTTTCTCATAAACTCAACTAATTTCTCAACGCCTTCGATTGGCATTGCATTATAAATACTTGCCCTCATACCGCCGACAGTTCTGTGTCCTTTAAGGTTCTCAAAGCCGGCAGCCTTTGCTTCCGCTACAAACTTGGCGTCAAGGTCTGCGTCACCTGTCACAAAAGGTACGTTCATAAGTGAACGGTCCTCCTTGACTACAGTTCCCTTGAACATCTTGCTCTCATCAAGAAAATCGTAGAGAATCTTGGCTTTCTTCTCATTATGCTCTTTCATGGCAATCAATCCGCCCATTTTCTTAATCCACTTAAATACTTTGCCGCAGATATATATACCGTAAGCAGGCGGTGTATTGTAAAGTGAATCATTGTCGGCGTGTATCTTATACTTGAGCATGGTAGGGGTACCCGGAAGAGTATCCTCTGTAATCAGGTCTTCCCTGATAATAACGATAACAACACCTGCCGGTCCGATGTTTTTCTGAACGCCGCCGTAGATTACACCGTACTTGGTAACATCAACAGGCTCTGAAAGGAAGCAGGATGAAACATCCGCAACCAGTGTGTGCCCCTTGGTGTCAGGCAATGTCTTATATTTGGTTCCGTAGATTGTGTTGTTTTCGCAGATATATACATAATCACAATCTTCAGGTATATCAAGGTCTGAGCAGTCAGGTATGTAAGAAAAGGTCTTGTCAGCGGAGGATGCAAGTTCAATTGCCTCTCCGTAAATCTTAGCCTCCTGATATGCTTTTTTAGCCCACTGTCCTGTTACCACATATCCTGCCTTCTTATTTTTCATAAGATTCATAGGAATCATGGCAAACTGCTGTGAAGCTCCGCCCTGAAGAAAAAGTACCTTGTAATTGTCAGGTATATTCATAATTTCTCTTAAGTCAGCCTCAGCTTCCTTAATAATGTTGTCATAGACTTTGGAGCGGTGGCTCATCTCCATAACGGACATTCCGCTGCCCCTGTAGTCCAGCATTTCATCAGCAGCTTCACGCAGTACCTCTTCAGGCAATACTGCAGGACCTGCTGAAAAGTTGTAAATTCTTCCCACTTTAATGTGCCTCCTGTAAAAAAATATGTTCTGCTATTCTGATGCTTGTCTGACAAGTGACATAGCTGTCTCAGAATAAAACATTACATTATATTTTACGTCAAAAGCCTCATTCCGTCAATAGTTTCAAAACTTTATTCTGCCTGACGGTATCAAAACTTTATCCTCTCAGAAAATTTATCCGTCCCGACATACTGGTATGCTTTAAAATATCAAATCTGGATATTTGACATATTCCAGCAAAATGCTATACTAACACATTATGAATATGAATAACCATAACAAACAAAACAAAATAGCTGTTATCAATGATATTTCGGGATTCGGACGCTGTTCTGTGGCAGTGGCGCTTCCCATAATATCACAGATGAGAATACAATGCTGCCCTGTACCAACATCAATTTTTTCTACACACACAGGGTTTGCCGAATATTTTTTTGATGATTATACTGATAAAATGCAGTCTTACATTGACAAATGGAAATTGATTGATTTACGTTTTAACGGTATTCTGACAGGCTTTTTAGGCTCTGCCAGACAGATTGAGATTGTTGATAAATTTATCGGGGATTTTTCGGGCGAAAATACTACTGTGGTAATTGACCCTGTTATGGGAGACAACGGAAAACCCTATCCTACCTACACTGACGATATGTGTCAGCGCATGAAAGAGTTGGTTCACCACGCCCATATTCTTACACCGAATCTTACGGAGGCATGTATTCTCACTGACACACCGTACACTCCTGATGATTTCAAGCAGTCGGACTACTGCCGTCTCGCTCAAAAGCTTACTGACACAGGCGCACACAAGGTTGTGATAACAGGAATAAAAAACGGTTCAATGGTCACCAATATAGTATGTGAAAAAGGAAATGACCCTCATTTTCTGCGTCAGAAGCGTGTCGGTCATGAACGTTCGGGAACAGGTGATGTATTTTCGGCAATTATAGCCGCCGACAGTGTCCACAAAATTGATTTTACCGAATCTGTCCGCAAGGCTTCAGCTTTTGTCAGGGATTGCATCGCTGTTACGGAACAGTTTGACATACCGCCCACTGATGGAGTATGCTTTGAGGAAATACTGCACACTCTGAAATAATACAGTTTACAATTATTACAATATAAAACTTACAGTATATTAAGAAAAGAGGATTTTATTATGACAATTTTATATAAGGTTCACAATAATTTATACGTTAATCTTACCAACAAATGTCCTTGTGCCTGCACCTTCTGCGTGCGCCAGTTAAAAGACCATATGGAGGATTCCGGCACTCTGTGGCTTGAGAGAGAACCCACAGTTGAAGAGGTCATTGACGATTTTCAAAATTTTAATATGGACGACTATGAAGAAGTTGTATTCTGCGGCTTCGGAGAACCTACCGAGCGCATAGATGCTCTTTTGGAGGTTGCTGCCTATATCAAGAAAACCTATAACAAAAAAATACGAATCAACACAAACGGTCTTGGCAATCTTGTCAACAACCGTGACATTACACCGGGATTTGAGGGTCTTATAGATACGGTGTCCATAAGCCTTAACACGCCTAACAGAGAACGGTTCTATGAAATTACCAGAAGCAGCTTCGGCATAGAATCCTTTGACGCAATGCTTGAATTTGCACGCAATGCTGCCAAGTATGTTCCTAATGTGGTTATGTCAACGGTTTCCACTACTATCACTGAGGCCGAAGAAAAAGAATGCCAGAGGATATGTGACAGTCTGGGAGTCACATACCGAATCCGTCCATTTGAAAGCTGAAAACAGCGCCATTGTTTACAATGGCGCTGTATATTCCTTGAGCCATTGAAGCTCCTCACCCTCAAACCATGGTGAGACTGCTTCAAATACTTTTCGGTGGTATGCATTAAGTCCGGCTAATTCTCTGTCTGACATCAGTGAAACATCTATGGCATCCTTGTCAAAAGGCACCATGGTCAACGAATCAAAATACATAAACTGACCGTACTCATTTTTATTTCCGTTACACACAAGAACAAGATTTTCATGACGGATTCCGAATTTTCCCTCAATATAAAGCCCCGGTTCGTTGGAAATTACCATTCCCGCCTTAAATGCCACCGGATTCTTTATTTTCCAATGTATTCTCTGCGGCCCTTCATGTACATTCAGTATATATCCCACACCATGACCTGTGCCATGATTAAAATCCATACCATTCTCCCACAACGGACCTCTGGCAAGATAATCAAGATTAGGACCTGAAATGCCTTCTATAAATTGGGCTGCACCAAGATTGAGATGGCCTCTCAGAACAATGGTATAAGCTCTTTTTTCTTCATCGGTCAATCTTCCAAGCGGTATTGTTCTTGTTACATCAGTAGTCCCGTCAATATAATGTCCGCCTGTATCCGCAAGGCATAAGCCTTCCGGCTTCATCTCAACATCCGTCTCTGCCGTAGGTTCATAATGCACTATAGCACCATGCCTGCCATATGCAATAATTGAGTCAAAGCTTGGTTCTATAAAACCATCCATATCTCTTCTCAATTCTTCAAGCTTTGCCGCCGCACCAAGCTCTGTAATTCGCTCTTTTCCTATGTTAGTCTTCAGCCAGTGGATAAAACGCGTAACCGCCACACCGTCCTTAATATGAGCCTGCTTTATATGCTGCTGTTCAACAGGCGTTTTGACTGCTTTCATGAGAGTTACGGGACTAGGCTGCCATATAATACGTGCTGTTGATGGAATGCTTTGTATGATACTGTAATTAACGGATTTATCATCAGCCATAATCGTATTATTATTACAAAGCTGTCTCAAATCATTGTAAATATCATCATAATCCTTCAGAATTATGTTCAGATTATTAAGCTTGGATTTAATTTCCCGGCTTATAATTTCCTGATTTATATACAGAAATACATTTTCCTCCTGTATAAGCATATATGATAAAAATACAGGCGTGCATCTGACATCATTACCCCGGAGATTTAAAATCCATGCAATCTCATCCAGAGCCGTAATCACAAGCATATCCCCACCTGCTTCACGCATTTTTCCGCGAATCATGGACAGCTTTTCGGCTCTTGTCAGTCCTGCATATTCAACATCAAGCTCCCAGACCGGTTCTGCGGAAAGCGCAGGTCTGTCAATCCATATACCATCAACCAAATCCTTATCCCACACAAAGGAAATGCCCTTGTTGGATATTTTTTCCTGTATTTCCTTTACAAAGGCTTGGCTTATAGTACGCCCGTCAAATCCAATCCTTCCTCCGTCAGCAATCTTATCTGCTAAAAATTCAGGTATTGCAGGAACGTCAGGGTGCGCAATACGCATAAGCTCTATGGTGCTGCCCTCAAGCTGTTCTGCCGCCTGCAAAAAATATCTGCCGTCAGTCCAAAGTCCTGCCCAGTCCTTCAACACAACAAGAGTTCCTGCGGAACCTGTAAATCCCGACATAAACTCTCTTTCTTTGAAGTAATCACCTACATACTCTGAACCATGAAAATCATCTGTCGCAATAACATAAGCGTCTATATCATTATGTGCCATAAGTTGTCTAAGCTCTGCTAAGCGTTCAGTAATTTTCATATATCACACTTCTTTTCTATAATTTGGGTTATAAGTTAAATCTCATCAAAAGTATCTGAAAGGGATGCTCCCGGTGACACCATTGGGAATACTTTATCGTCTTTCTCAATCTGACAGTCAATAAGACATGGTATATTAAGCTGGATTGCCTGACGCAGTGCCGGCTCAAATTCCTCCCTTGAGGTTACTCTGAATGCCTTTGCGCCCATAGCCTCTGCCACTTTAACATAATCAACGCTGTCATTGAGCACTGTATATGAGTATCTCTCACCATAGTAAAGTGTCTGCCATTGTCTTACCATTCCAAGGACGTGATTATTGATGATAACTTCAATAATCGGTATGTTATATCTTGTAGCTGTGGCAATTTCATTCATATTCATACGGAAACAGCCGTCACCTGCCACATTGATTACAATTTTATCCTTACATCCCATCTTGGCACCTATTGACGCTCCGAGACCGTAACCCATTGTTCCAAGTCCGCCAGACGTAAGAAATGTTCTTGGCTCACTGTACTTAAAGTACTGTGCCGCCCACATCTGATGCTGTCCTACCTCTGTTGTTATGAGCGCCTTTCCCTCTGTAACCTGATATATTTTTTCTATTACATATGGACCTGTAAGAATGTCCTTATTATATTTTAACGGATACTCAGCCTTCATATCCCTAATATGTTCCATCCATTCCCCGTGGCTCTTTTTCTCAAGCTTTGCATTGACAGCCTTTAGTATCTCCCTTACATCTCCGATTATGCAGGCATCCACACGGATGTTTTTGTTGATTTCCGCAGGGTCTATATCAAACTGCAGAATCTTTGCGTTAGGCGCAAAACGTTTTGTGTCTCCTGTTACACGGTCTGAGAATCTTGCTCCCACAACAACCAGAAGGTCACATTCCATAACACCGAAATTAGATGTTTTGGTTCCATGCATACCTAACATTCCTGTATACCTGTCGTCACGACCGTCAAAAGCGCCCTTACCCATTAATGAGTCTGCTACGGGAGCGTCTATTTTATCAATAAAATCCCTTAACTCAGCGCTTGCTTCTGATATTACAGTGCCGCCGCCCACAAATACAAAGGGCTTTGAAGCACCGTTAATCATATCAACTGCAGTCTCTACGGCTTCTGCAGTTATCCCTGATTTCTCACGACTGATATTTTTCGGTGCCTTATAATTATATTCCGTCTTCTGGGCTGTTACATCCTTTGGAATGTCCACAAGTACAGGTCCCGGTCTGCCCGTCTTTGCGATTCTGAACGCATCTCTTATCGTATCAGCAAGCTTTGTTATATCTTTTACAATATAATTATACTTGGTAATAGGCATTGTAACTCCTGCAATGTCTATCTCCTGAAAGCTGTCCTTGCCTAAAAGCGGTACTCCAACATTGCATGTTATGGCAACAATAGGCACTGAATCCATATAAGCGGTGGCAATTCCCGTCACAAGGTTAGTTGCTCCCGGTCCTGAAGTGGCAAAGCACACTCCTACCTTACCGGTAGCTCTTGCATATCCGTCAGCCGCATGTGACGCTCCCTGCTCATGTGATGTTAAAATATGTGTTATTTCGTCAGAATGTTTGTAGAGTTCATCGTAGACATTGAGTATAGCGCCTCCCGGATAACCGAAAACGGTATCTACGCCCTGCTCTTTCAGACATTCAATTATTATCTGTGAACCTGTAAGCTGCATGATTTTTTTCTCCAAATATCCTAAATAATTATTTTATAATTAGCTTATAATTAATGTTATTTTACTTCCAATACGGCTCCCTTATCTGCTGAGGTTACCATTTTGGCGTAGCGCGCCAGATAGCCCTTTGTGACCTTCGGTTCTCTCGGCTGCCATTTTGCTTTTCTTGAGGCAAGCTCCTCATCACTTACCTTAACGTTGATTGTGTTGGCAGGAATATCAATGCTTATGATGTCTCCCTCTTCTATAAGCGCAATAGGTCCGCCGACTGCCGCCTCAGGAGATACATGTCCGATTGATGCTCCTCTTGACGCTCCGGAAAACCGTCCGTCAGTGATAAGCGCAACACTTGAGCCAAGTCCCATTCCTGCTATTGCCGATGTTGGGTTGAGCATCTCTCTCATTCCCGGACCGCCCTTAGGACCCTCATATCTGATTACAACAACATCTCCCGATACAATTTTACCGCCCTTTATTGCTGCTATTGCATCCTCTTCACAATCAAACACTCTTGCCGGACCTTCATGAACAAGCATTTCCTCAACAACCGCTGAACGCTTAACCACACATGAATCAGGTGCTATATTTCCTCTGAGTACGGCAATACCGCCTGTAACGCTGTACGGGTTCTCAATAGGTCTTATAACCTGATGATTCTTATTGACACAATTTTTGATGTTTTCACCTACGGTTTTGCCTGTGGCAGTTATTAAATCAAGATTTAACAAATCTTTCTTGGACAGCTCATTCATCACTGCATATACACCGCCTGCTTCATTAAGCTCTTCCATATATGTATGTCCGGCAGGTGCAAGATGACAAAGATTAGGTGTCCTTGCACTTATCTCATTGGCTATGTCAAGATTAAGGTTTACTCCTGCTTCCTTTGCTATTGCAGGAAGGTGAAGCATGGTGTTGGTGGAGCATCCAAGAGCCATATCGACAGTCAGGGCGTTCATGAATGCCTGTTCCGTCATAATGTCAAGAGGTCTTATGTCTTTCTCAAGAAGCTCCATTACCTTCATTCCGGCATGCTTTGCCAGCTTGATTCTGTCAGAATATACGGCAGGAATTGTTCCGTTGCCCTGTAATCCCATTCCGATGACTTCCGTAAGGCAGTTCATACTATTGGCTGTATACATACCTGAACATGAACCGCATGTAGGACACGCATTGTTTTCATACTCATCAAGCTCTTCTGCTGTTATCTTGCCTGCAGTGTAGGCGCCAACCGCCTCAAACATACTGGAAAGGCTTGTCTTACAGCCCTTGACATGTCCTGCAAGCATTGGACCTCCGCTGACAAATACAGTGGGAACATTGATTCTGGCTGCCGCCATCAAAAGTCCCGGAACATTCTTATCACAGTTAGGCACCATGACAAGTGCGTCAAACTGATGTGCCGTTGCAAGACATTCTGTTGAATCCGCAATCAAATCCCTTGTAACAAGTGAGTATTTCATTCCCACATGTCCCATAGCAATACCATCACACACTGCTATCGCCGGAACGACAACAGGTGTTCCGCCTGCCATGGCAACTCCCAGCTTAACTGCTTCAACTATTTTATCAAGGTTCATATGACCCGGAATAATCTCGTTCTGTGAACTTACAATACCTACAAGGGGCTTTTCCATCTCCTCTTTGGTAAAACCTAATGCATTAAATAATGACCTGTGCGGAGCCTGCTGTACTCCTGATTTAACTGAATCGCTTTTCATATATCAAAATCCTTTCTAAATGAAACTTCTAAAATATTATACTCTCTCGGCAATCAAGTCGCCCATCTGGTTAGTTCCGACTAACGTCATTCCATCCGACATAATATCTGTGGTTCTGTAGCCTTCCTTAAGCACCTTGGCAACCGCTGCTTCTATTGCATCTGCTGCCTCATCCATATCAAGTGAATAGCGAAGCATCATGGCTGCTGAAAGTATTGTAGCTATAGGGTTAGCTATGTTTTGACCTGCAATGTCAGGCGCCGAGCCATGTGAAGGCTCATAAAGCCCCAATTTGGTTCTGCCAAGGCTGGCACTTGATAACATTCCGATTGAACCGGTAATCATACTTGCCTCATCTGACAAAATATCTCCAAACATATTCTCTGTAAGAATAACATCGAACTGTCCCGGATTCATAACCAGCTGCATTGCACAGTTGTCAACCAGCATATCCGTATATGTAACCTCAGGATAATCCGCAGCCACCTCCTTGACAATCTTGCGCCATAATCTTGATGAATCAAGCACATTGGCCTTGTCAACGCTTGTGACGACCTTACGTCTCTTCATTGCAATCTCAAATGCCTTAATTGCAATCCTTCTAATCTCATTCTCATTATATGTTAACGTATCAACCGCTGTAAGTACACCGTTAATTTCTTCCGTATGTCTCTCTCCGAAATACAGACCTCCGGTAAGCTCTCTCATAATTACCATATCAAATCCGTCGCCGATAATCTCTGATTTAAGAGGACATGCGTCTTTCAGCTCATCATAAAGGTAAGCAGGTCTCATATTGACGAAAAGCTCAAGGTCCTTTCTAATCTTGAGAAGTCCGGCTTCAGGTCTAAGATTAGGTGCCACATCATACCACTTTGAATTACCCACATTGCCGCCTACTGCACCTAAAAGCACCGCATCGCTGCTTTGGGCTATGGCAACCGCCTCGTCCGTAAGGGGAACACCATATTCGTCTATGGAGCATCCTCCCATAAGAATTTTAGTATAATCAAGCTTATATCCGTATTTTTCTCCTGCCGCATCAAGAACCTTAACCGCCTCTGCGACAATTTCCGGTCCGATTCCATCCCCCGGAATCAATGTGATTTTGTAATTGTTCATAATATGTACCTCGTCTGATTCCTTATAAAATATGGTGACAAAACACCATACTATTTTATATTTTATATCAAAAAAACTTAAAATACAAGTCTTTACAAACTAAAAAGACATCATTCCCGGTCTTTTGTAATTATTCCTGTAATTATACTTGATGATTACAAAATAGAGAATGATGTCTTTTATTGAATTTAATTGATTTTATTTATTCTGCAGGAGCAACATAATCAAATGTTATCTCAATCGTTTCAACCTGTGAAAAATCTGCTTTATTGATGATTACCCAACTGCAGTCATCAAGATTGCCATCTGATACACGGGCTTCATCAGGAAGTGAGCTTACCCACTCATTGATGATGTTGACACGTGTACACTTGCCGTCATCAGCAGTAGTGTACGGTTTTCCCGCAAGCTCTATAGCTTCTCCGTTAATAAGAATCTCCTTGATATCAATATAATAACCCGGATACAGATACTCTCCGTTTCTTATAGCTAATGCGGAGAATGTGATGCCATAGGACTTCTGTGCTTCCGTGCCTGTAAAATCAAGTGAAACAGTATATGTTCCCTCACCGTCAATATCGGCGTCTGTGGCAACCAGTCCCT
Organism: uncultured Butyrivibrio sp.; assembly: GCA_964414835.1. GTDB lineage: Bacteria > Bacillota > Clostridia > Lachnospirales > Lachnospiraceae > Eshraghiella. Next base: position 25,208 of record CAYPWY010000003.1, read on the forward strand.
CTGTGCAGTCACCCTCAGGATTGTAGGTATCACCTACGCTGTATGAAAGTCCGCCGCCATTCCACATAATCCATGCTTTAGCAGGTTCAAGAGTTGAAGGGTCAACAGGGTCTTCATTACTCTCAAATTTATCCGGAGCAGCCTCAATAGCAGCGTCTATGCTTGCCTGTGCAGCAGCTTTAATGTCATCTACAGATTGCTCTGACTCTTTGGCATATGTACGTGACGCATACAGTGCCGCCATATCATCATCGGCAAGCTTGCAGTCTGTTTTGCTGTAGAAATCTCCGCGGTCCCAGAGAATCGGACAATAATCATACAAATCACAAAGGTCAAGAATATTCTGATGATATATATTCATATCATTCTTAAAGCTTCCGTCAGCAAGAGGCATTGCACCGTACTCACCGATAACCACGCCTATACCTGCATCGGTAAACTTGGTCATTAACTGAAGCGATGCATTCATAGACTTAAATTCGCTTTTGGTTCCCCACTGCGGCTGCTCCTGCTGGTCTTCTGAGCAGAAGCTCCATGGGTCATAGAAGTGAACTGAAACAAGAAGCTTATCTGTAGCTGTATCATCAGGCATCTTGAATCTGTCATCACATGTCTTAATAATATTTGTATTATAACCTGCTATAAGAAGGAATCTGTTTTCATTATTTCCTCCTGATGCTCTTACCACATCAACAAACTTCTGGTTTATCGCATTGGCAGTCTCAAAACATTCGTCCTCTGAAAGCGAGCCCGAATCCTTGCAGATATCTGTGTCATTAAGTCTGTCTCCGATTTCCTCATTACCTGATTCAAAAATAACCTTGTTAGAATAATCTTTAAATCTTTCACATATCTGTGTCCACATTTCCGTATACATAGTCATGGCTTCTGTTCGGGTTTCCTCTGTACTGGAACCGAACATTCCCCACCAACCGCCATCCCAATGGTCGTTGATGATAACGTACATATCTGCATCTACTGCCCACTTGGCAATTTCCTCAACTCTGTCAAGATATGCCGTTCCTATTGTATAGTTGCCTGATTCAAAGTCCATCATGTTAGTCCATGCCACAGGAATACGAATTGTATCAAAGCCGGCTTCTTTCATGCCCTTAATCATATCCTCTGTTGTAACAGGCTGACCCCATCCGGTTTCATAAATTGATGTTGCCATTGTAGTTCCCTTGGAATGTCCATACGCTTCCAGCGTGTTGCCAAGGTTAATACCATTACCCATCATTCTTACAAATTCAATAGATGATACATCCCCATCATCTACGGGAGCTGTTCCGCCTTCTTCTTCTGTTGCTTTGGTTGCATCTTCCTTGGTCGTATCTGCCGTGTCAGTTGTTGACTTCTTGCCGCAGGCCGAAGCTGCCATAACTGTAGCAAATATGAGAACCATAGCTAAAAGAGCGGTCATAATCCTCTTCATTTTAAAAAGCTTCATAAATACCTCCATAATATTTTATTTCCTATACATTTTATCACAAAATACAACAATATTCAATGTATATTTTAATGTATAATTATTATGCTGCTTCCTTTTGCGGCGTCTTTCTTTACCACTATCTGATTGTCAACTCTGTCCTTTAACGCTGCCACATGGGATATTATACCCACCAGACGGTTCCCCTCTGTCAGCGAAGCCAGCACTGACACAGCCTTGGACAAGGCTTCATCATCCAAGGAACCAAAGCCTTCATCTATAAACATAGAATCAAGCTGTATTCCTCCTGCGTTCTGCTGTATCTCGTCGGCAAGCCCCAAAGCCAGTGACAGTGATGCCATAAAGGACTCCCCTCCGGACAATGTTTTTACACTGCGGATTGAACCGTTATAATGGTCAACAACATCCAGTTCCAATCCGCTTTGGCTTTTTTTACTGTCCGCCATCATACTCCGTTTAAGCTCATACTGACCGCTGCTCATAATCATGAATCGCAAATTTGCCCGTTCTATTATTCTGTCAAAATAACGCATCTGCACATATGTCTCAAGCTTTATTTTCTCCTTGCCAGTCACATTGCCGCATACGGTATCGGAAAGAGCTTTCATCCACGAAAGCTTTTTCTCCGCTTCTATAAGTCTTTTGCTGTTTGCCTGAATATTGTTAAGTGCCGATTGGTTTGCATCTCTTTGAGAGATGCATTTCTGCATTTTCTCCATAATGTTTTTTCTCCGGCTGTCACCTGCGGCGATTTCAGCCCTCAGCCTGTCCATATCCACTATCTTTATGTCATCAAGCTGATTTTTCAAGGTTTTTATGCTGTTTTCTGTCTCCAACAGCTTTTTCCGGCAGTCTTCGTATAATTTATGTGCATTTGCGTTGTCCGTCTCAATCTCCTTAATCTGATTATTAAGAGCTTTGAGATTGTCAGCCGCTTCATTATAAGATGAGTATTCAAGAGTGGATTTTATTTTATCAAGTGCGGATATGACATTATTCCTTATTGCCGTACAGGAAGCTGTTTCCTTCTCAATGCTTCCTTTCTCATCAATCAGGTTATCCAGCATTTCTTTATTTTCATTTATAAGCTTTTCCAGACGGCTTCTGTGATTTAAAAGCTCCCTGTTTTCCTGAATTTCTTTCAGTATATTACGGTATTTTTCCCTGACTGCGGCGATTTTCTCCGTGACAATGCCTTTTACTGTCTCCGGCTGTGTACTATCAGTGTATTGCCCTGCCATGTTTGCAATCAATTCAAGCTTTGCATCGGCCTGTGCCTTGTGCTGTCCTGCGGCAGTGCTGTAATCACTGTAAAGCTTCTGTTCATTGTCAAGCTCTTCCTTGGCTTTATCAAGCATGGCTTTGTCAACAGCTTCAGCTGCAAGTCCCATTGGGTGCGGATGGTCTGTGGAACCGCATACCGGGCAGGGCTGCCCTTCCTTCAATCCGGCAGCAAGTATTCCGGCCTGTGCATCAAGGAAGCATTTTTCAAGCCTTGCGGTTTCTTCCCGTTTTTTCTGGTATTTCAAGCTCTGTGCGGAGTATTTTTCCTGAGCCTTGGCAAGTGTTTCCATAAGTGACTCATACTGACCTATATTATCAAGTATACGCTTAAGAGATGTTCCCTCCTGATTAAGCTCTTTTTCCTGTGCTTCAAGCTCCGCTGCCCTTGCTCCTGCATTTTCCGTATTCCGGTATTCCTCAGAATATTTTACCGAAAGCATTTTTGCCGTCTCTATGTTGACATCGTTTTTTATTTTTTCATCCTGAAGCCTTTTTAGCCTGCAGTCTGTATCCGTTAAAATTTTCTGTTGTTTTCCGTATTCTTCATACTGCCCAAGTATATTTTTTATGCGGTTTACCTGTTCATACAAACCGGAAATGTTCTCTCTGTTTTTAACGGAAGTCTCATACTTACCCTTCAAAAATTCTTCTTCCGGCTTAAGGCTGATGAGCTGTGTATTGAATTCCTCAATATGGCGGGCAAGCTCCTGTGCCCTTAAATTTTCCTTTTCACAGACATTAAGCCTTTCAAGCTCTTTTGAGCAGGCGTCCATGGCCTGATTAAAACCGTTAATTTTTTCCTGCTGTTCCGAAATGATACTTTTGCACAGATTAATAAGCTCCTGTGTTGCCACAGTACGGGAAATTTCTTTCAGACTGTCCAATTCTATAATAAGAGGACTGTCCTCATCACAGGAAATCCCCTGGGTATACTGCCAAATACTGTCCTGCATACGCTCCACCTGTGACTTAAGACTTAACATATCGGAATTTATTCTCTTTTGAAATTCGCTGTAAAAACCTGTTTTAAATATTTCCCTGAAAATAACTATACGTTCATCTGTTTTTGCCAGTAAAAGACGCAGAAAATCCCCTTGGGCAATCATGGCAATCTGTGTGAACTGTCTGCGGTCAAGTCCCAAAAGCTTGGTTATTTCCTCGGTAACCTCAGTACTTCCCTCAATCTTCCTTCCGTCAGGGTATGTGAGAACTGCATTGCTCTTTTCAGCGGTTAACCCGTCACCATGCTTTTTAGGGCGCATATATCCGGGATTACGCCGTACATTATATTTCTTTCCCCTATACATAAAGTCCATATCCACATAGGTGGCAGTATCCGCCTCGGCATATTTGCTTCTCAGCATTTGGGCATCTCTTGCTGCTCCGCTCGGTTCTCCGTACAGCGCAAAACAAATTGCATCAAAAACCGTGGTCTTGCCCGCTCCCGTGTCACCGCTTATAAGATACAGCCCACTTTCTCCCAGCCCGTCAAAAGGTATGACCGTTTTGCCGGCATAGGGACCAAAAGCAGATATTTCAAGTCTGACAGGTTTCATATATTTTCCTCCCTAAGCTGCTCAAATATGGCAGATGACAGTGTTCTCTGGTTATCATTCATCTTTTGACCGTTTTGAAGCTCATAAAGTTCGTCAAGTAATTCTATAGGGCTTTTTCTTTCGTTTTCTGTATCTTGTACCGTAAAAAGTCCGGCTGCGGTTCTGGTATTATCATAGCTTATTTTCATCATATGTGGATAAATTACCCTGAGCTTTGCTGCCGCATTGACCACATCTTCCTCATCCGTAAGTATAATATGGAAATAATCCTCCCTGTTAAGCTTCTCATAAAAAGCTTTAGAAACCAGTTCCATATACTTACCTCTTATTTCCTGCATATCACGCATTGGCTTCAAAGGTATGGTGTCAATACTGACATGACCTTTCTTTCCCATTTCAACTAAAGTAACTGATTTGACATGGCTGATTTCGGAAAAAGAATATTTAAGCGGTGTGCCGCAGTACCTTATGTGTTCCGACAGAATGTGCTGCGGTCCATGTATATGCCCCAATGCCGCATAGTCGAAAGGCTCATATACAGAAGCATCCACATTATCAATACCTCCCACAGAAAGCTCCTCCGACTGGCATGTCAAAGCTCCTGTCACAAACTGATGGGATACTATAATATTACGCATTGCGGTATCTATATTCATATGACCCACTGCCGCATGGAGGGCATCATTATAACTCTGTATTTCCTCTTCCTCAAAAAAACGCCGTACATGGGAAGGCTTTATAAATGGCATAAGGTAAAAATTCACCTGACCATATTCATCCTCCAGACTTACAGGCTCAATTTTGCCGTCATATACCTGTGACATATACACGTTGCTTTTTTTCATAATCCGGGAGCCGAATGCAATTCTTTCAGCGGAATCGTGGTTTCCGCTTATGACAAAAACGGCAAGCTCCCGCGATGCCAGTTTTGTCAGAAAACTATCAAACAACTCCACTGCCTCTGCTGACGGTACGGTTTTATCATATACATCTCCGGCTATGATTACTGCGTCCACATTTTTTTCATCTATTATTTCAAGAATTTTAAGCAAGATATATCGCTGGTCCTCTAACATGGAAAATTCATTAACTCTTTTTCCTATATGCAAATCAGACAAGTGCAGTATTTTCATACCATATTTCCTCCATACAATTTACAAAACCCTCTTTCAGACATGCCAAAAGAGGGATATGCGTTCTCCGTATCACATATACGGCTTGATTATACTATGCTTCCGGCTTCTCAACCTGTACGATTGCCGATTTCTGCATAGGGATTCTGCAATTTTTATTATTACCGAACTCTACAATTACTGTATCATCCGTAATATCAATTACGACACCGTAGAAACCGCTTGTAGTAAGCACGCTGTCTCCGCACTCCATGCTATTGATAAGCTCCTGCTGCTGCTTCTGCTGTTTCTTCTGTGGTCTGATTGCAATAAAATACATCAACACTGCAAAAAATACAATGTATCCCACGATAAAAATAATGTTGCTGCTCGTTGCTGCTAAAATCATCTCGATTCCTCCTTAAAACCTTCCAATGTTCTCTTTTTAAATTCGCCAAACTTATTTTCCTCAAGTGCTTCTCTGATTTCTGCCATAAGGTGATTATAAAAATAAAGATTATGAAGCACACAAAGTCTCATTCCTAACATTTCTCCTGCCTTGAGAAGATGCCTTACATATGCCCTGCTGTAATTACGGCATGCCGGACATCCGCAATCTGCCTCAATAGGAGACATATCCTTTTCATAACGTGCATTGAACATGTTAAGCTTGCCCTTGTGGGTATACACATGTCCATGTCTTCCGTTACGTGATGGATATACGCAGTCAAAAAAATCTATTCCGCACTCAACGCCTTCCAAAATATTGGCAGGCGTTCCCACCCCCATAAGGTAAGTAGGTTTCTCCGTTGGCAGATAAGGCACAACCGAATCCAATATCCTGTACATCTCCTCATGAGATTCTCCGACTGCCAATCCTCCCACCGCATAACCGTCAAGGTCAAGCTCTGCTATTTCCTTTGCATGACGTATACGAATATCATCATATGTTCCGCCCTGATTAATGCCAAACAGCAGCTGATGGGGATTGACTGTATCAGGCAGAGAATTAAGTCTCGCCATTTCCATCTTACATCTTACAAGCCACCTTGCTGTTCTGTCAACTGATTTTTCAACATATTCTCTTGGAGACGGATTTTCTATACATTCATCAAAAGCCATTGCGATAGTTGAACCCAGATTGGACTGTATCTGCATACTTTCCTCCGGTCCCATAAAAATCCTGTGTCCGTCTATATGAGAGTTAAACGATACTCCTTCTTCCTTTATCTTGCGAAGTTTGGCAAGTGAGAACACCTGAAATCCGCCTGAATCAGTCAGTATAGGTCTGTCCCAGTTCATAAATTTGTGAAGGCCGCCAAGCTCCTTGATTGTCTTATCTCCTGTTCTGACATGAAGGTGATAAGTGTTGGAAAGTTCAACCTGACAACCGATTTCCTTTAAATCGGCAGTGGACACAGCCCCCTTTATTGCACCTACTGTACCTACATTCATAAATACAGGGGTCTGTATAGTTCCATGTACTGTCTCAAGCTGCGCTCTCTTAGCCCTGCCCTCCATGGCAATTATTTTATACATCAAAAACTACCTCTCGTATATCTTAATAACATTATCTATTTTGGAACTCATATTGCATAAAAGCAAATCTGCCACAGTACATGCCGCCATAGCCTCAACAACCACAACAGCCCGCGGAACTATCATAGGGTCGTGACGTCCCTTTATTGCCACCTGCATATTTTCTCCGTCCCTTCCTACCGTATTTTGAAGTGACGCAATCGACGGGGTAGGCTTAATTGCTGCTCTGAATACAATATCGTCGCCATCGCTTATACCTCCCAGAACACCTCCGCAATTATTGGTATGTTTTCTGACGGCAGCTCCATCCATATAAAATTCATCATTATTTTCACTTCCCTTAAGCTCTGCCACCATAAAGCCTTCTCCGATTTCAAAACCTTTGACGGCTCCTATGGACATTATTGCCTTGGAAAGATTTGCATCAAGTTTGTCAAAAACAGGTTCTCCTATACCGGCAGGCATATTCTTAATAACACACTCTATAATTCCGCCGACAGAGTCCTTCTCCGCCATTGCCGCCTCGGCATGAAGTTTGACATTGTCTGCGGCCTCCCTGTCAGGCATGGCAAAGGGATTCCTGTCTCTCTCCGCTATATCAAATCTGCCATAATCTATACCGATTCCGCCTATGCACTGGGAATATGCATTAATCTCTATTCCAAGCCGCTTAAGCAATTTCATCGCTACCGCTCCCGCTGCTACTCTTGCAACGGTTTCACGCCCTGAAGAACGTCCTCCTCCTCTGTAATCCCTGAATCCGTATTTGGCATCAAATGTATAATCCGCATGTCCCGGTCTGTAAAAATTAGCAATATCCGAATAGTCAGCCGAGTGCTGGTCTTCATTCATAACTATTATGGATATAGGTGTTCCTGTTGTTTTTCCCTCAAATACACCCGACATAATCCTCGCAGTATCACTTTCCCTGCGCTGTGTGGTAAATTTGCCGGTTCCCGGTTTACGTCTGTCAAGCATTACCTGAATATCATCATCATCAAGCTCAATACCTGCCGGACAGCCGTCAATCACCACTCCCAGTCCCTTACCATGAGACTCTCCCCATGTTGTTATTCTGAATATCGTACCAAAAGACGAACCTGCCATAGCTTTATAATCCTTTCATAATACACTAAAAATTATATTTATCTTATTATAAACCACGTAATTGCTCCAAGCACAAGAAGATGTATAGGATAAATTGCGTAAAATACATACTTGGAACACTTCAGCTCCCTTTTATCATTATAGCAGTATATTCCGTAAAGTGAAAATATTCCTATATACGAGCCTTGTCCCATATATGCACAGAAAAGCGTGACAATAAATCCGAAAAATGTCTTGATTCCGTTTCTTTTGCGAAAACAGTAAAAAACAGTTGTCAGCAAAATCATACTCAGACCATACGAAAACCTCAACAACACAATCCATACAATCGCACACACCATTATAAGAAGCTTTAGTATTGCCGAAACGAATGTGCTTTGATTCTCAGTCATCCTGTAAAAATACATCACAACAAGACACAGCGCCGTTGACATCATAGGGTTCTGGCTGCTCCAGTAAATAGCCCTTCCCGTCATGGCAAAATCATATGGTATCTCACTTAATACCGCAAATAATAACACAGTCAGCAGATATTTCTTATAATTTTCGGTCTTTAAGAATCCCTCCACCAAAAGAAATGCAATTATCGGCAATGCCAGTCCGCCTATAAAATTCAAAACTACCGCCGCACCTACCTGTCCCATAAGAACAGAATTGCCTTCCAATGCTGAATTAAGTTCGCCTGCCTTATACTGTCCGACATTAATTATTCCGGTTTCCAAAATAATCGTACCGATGCTTCCCAATATAAGCGTTATGCATGAAAAGAGCTTCATCCCCCACGCCGTTGTTGAAGGCATTTTAAATCCCGTACGTCTTACCTGCTGCTTCATTACTTCCTCCGTGATTTTTGTGATATTGCTATAATAACATACTTTTTTGGATTTTTCACTCTTTAATTACATTTAATGCAGGAAGTGCATTTCCATCATAATCAAAAAGTGCCTGATTAGCCCACTCGTTACCGCCCGGACCTTTCTCCTTCATATACTCACATGCTTCCTTAGTAGCCCACTGGCTTCCCGAAACAGGCAGCCATGCAGGTTCCCAGTAATAAAAACCCTTGCCAAGTCCGCCCGGCACCTGATGAATAACCTGCAGGAAAGCCCGCATAAATTCTTTCTGTCCTTCAGTGCTCATAGGAAACGGAACCTTATCTGCAAGTTCCTTTTTCGTTGCCATTCCTTTTCTAAGCTCATCCGGAAGTTTTTCGTACTCCTTATAATCCTCCAATGTAAATCCCATTGAAACCTCTGCGACAATAAGCTTTTTGCCATACCTGAGCGCAATGTCATTCATATTATCCTGAAGCATATCAAGGCTGCCATGCCAGAACGGATAATATGACAAACCAATATATTCAAAGTCCTCACCGCCGTTGTCAAAATAATTATCAAACCATCTGCGGTAAAGTTCATTATTTCCGCCATTGTCGAGATGTATCATAACAGGAATATTTTTATCCACTTCCCTGACAGCGCATATGCCCGCACTGACAAACTTCGCTATATTGGCATACTCAGGTACTTTGCCATAAGGCCATAAAAGACCGTTTGAAAGTTCATTGCCCACTGCCACCATCTGCGGCATTATATCTTCCTGACGGCACCGCTGCAGCACCTCAAAGGTGTAATCATAAACTGCCCGTTTTAATTCATGGGCATTTTTATTCTGCCATGCCTTAGGAATTGTCTGTTTTCCGGGGTCTGCCCAGCAATCACTGTAATGAAAATCAAGAAGCCATCCCACTCCCAATGCTTTGGCTCTCTTAGCAAGTTTTAAAGTTGTCTCTATATCACTATATCCGGCGCTGTAGCTTTTACCGTTTTCATCATAAGGGTCATTCCACAGACGCAGACGCACCATATTCATTCCGTATTTTTTCAAAATCTCAAGGGCATCACCCTTTACTCCGTTATCAAAAAATTCTCCTCCGCACTCCTCCACTTCTATGAGTGTGGACACATCCATTCCGATTACCCATTCATCCATTATTCACACCAGCCTTTCTTAAATCTTTCCATTAATAAATCGGCACCAGACGGCATTGCGCCGACTGATGCCGATTGATTAGTAATTAATCTTCAAAATTTTCGAAGTCAGTAAATCTCTTCATCATATCACGATAGCGGAAACGGGCCATCTGGTTTTTCTCCAGCACGTCTTCCTCTGTTCCGGTATACTGGCAACGAATACAGTAAAATTCCTTCTTGTCTTTGTCATAAAACATATCTAAGTCCAAATCCCTCATAAAGCATGATGGACATCTGTAGTTTAATCTACCCTTTCCAGACTGAGCCATGTGCCAAATACCTCCTTATCGCATAATTTACCGGTATAGCCCAGTGTAAACATAGGGCTGAATGCATATCCTTCCTTGACATAGCCTGATTTGTCCCTTCCTTCACAGGTCATAGATACAAGCGTCTTGATTGGAGGAAGTGTACAGCTTACCTTGTCAGCACCGGTCTCTTCCATATCCCTGCACTTATACTCATAAGGAAGTGTCTTCACATCCCCTGCCTTATCAATGGCAAGCGTAAGAGTTGACATATCCTCTGTATACTCTGTGGTTCCGTAACAGCCTACCATATATTCATTGATTGTAACATCAGCTGACGGGTCGCTCATCTCAAGAACCTTACGTTCAATTTTAATTGCACTTGAACCTTCGGTAAATGTAATTATTGTCTGAAGTTTAACCGTAAGGTCTGCAAACTCAATATCAACAGGGTCGAGAGTAAGTATTCTGTCTTTACCCTCCTGTGAGAAATGAGCTTTTGTACGGCAAAGACACAAATCAACCTCTTCTCCGTTATGACAAATCTTGGCGCTTCTTACAGTACCCTCTCCTGCATAATGTGTAAAATAACCTGCACGGTATTTTTCCTGAATGAGGAATGGGTAGCTTGCATCCTGAATATGAGGTGTGCCTATACCAACAGGCCACTCAAGCTTAGCTGCATATGGTCTAAGGTCAACAATTGCACCGCCCTGGTCCATATTGACACCGACTCTCATATAAGGGTCGCAATACCAGAATACCTGCTTATTGCTTCCGTAAAGAATATCTCTCCAAAGAGCACATTCCGGCTCTGTGTAAGACTTCTTCTGACGGTAATAATCAGCAAATTCGCTCATAGTCATATCTGTAAGCTTGCCTTCTTTTTTAAGTTTGCCGTAATATGCACAACCGTCCTCATAGGATTTCTTGAGAAGCTCATAAGGTGCTTCCCAGCGTCCCATCTTATTCATCCAGCCCGGTCCTACAAACATCATATTGTAAGCGTATCCGTTGTTGAATTTTGCCTGATAACGGAACTGGTCAATAAGATTATACAAATACGGATACTCTCCGTCCTGATATATCATTCCTCGAAGTACATTCTGTGGATGAGTACCGAAGTTAGAGCCATTTCCGTCATAACATGCAATAAGGTCACGGCTTAAATGCGGTATAGCTACAATTCCGGAATCCTCTTCCTCATTGGCAGCAGGTGCATGTGTGTTTGCTTTGGATGGAATCCAAGGCGCCCATGGACCGCCGTCCATAAATGTGTACCAACTGTTGTTGCATGTATGATATGCCTTAGGACCTTCCTCCCAGCATGTGGCAACAGCACATTTAACTGAAGGATATTTCTCCTTAATATAGTTAGTCAGCTCTGCATCCATGTAGTATGAGCCTGTTGACTCAGGATAAAATCCGAATCTCTCATAAAACTTCTCAAACACATCTGTAACTATCGCCTTTTTGTCCTCCATTGAGAACATCCAGATACAGAAATCTTTAGTTTTATATTTTTCACGAAATTCCTTACAAGGAAGTCCAAGAAGTGTAAGACCTATTTCGTCACCAAACTCTTCGTGATGCTGTTTTGCAAGTTCAACCGCCTCATCATTAAAGAGACTTGCGTAGGTCATTTCGATGGTTGTTTTAAGACCGTTTTTATGAGCACACTCCTGCTGTATTTTAAAAATATCAAGGCTTTCCGTAAGCAGTGCTTTTCTGCCTATATCCTCTGCCTGACCATGTCCTGTAACCTTTTCAGCGTACTCAGGAACCATCTCAGGACGGTGGATAATATTTACAATAAACTGTTCCATTTTAAACTAATCCTTTCAATTCTTATAGGCGGTTACGGCTGCGCTTTAACCTTTAACAGCTCCGCCTGTAACTCCCTCTACATAGAATTTCTGCATAAGCATAAACAATATCGAAATAGGAATTGATATTATTATACCGCCCGCACAGAATAAGGTAAAGTAATTATTAATAAGACTCTTATCAAGCATTCTGTAAAGTCCTACTGAAACGGTATACTGTGATGATATACCTGAATTAAGAATAATCTTTGCATACACGAAATCCATCCATGGCGCAAGGAAGCTGCTGATAACAGTGTATACGATAATAGGCCGGCTCAAAGGTATTATCATTTTAAAGAATATCTTTGACTGGCTGCATCCGTCTATTTTGGCGGCTTCACAAAGTGCTCTAGGAACCGTATCAAAAAATCCCTTGGCAATCAGGTAACCCAGTCCTGATGATGCGGAGTATACAAGTATCAATCCCAAATGACTGTTGGTAAGATTGAGTGACTTCAATACAAAGTAAACAGCTATCATGGACAACATACCCGGAAAAAGATTAAGAATAACGGCTATATTCATAAGCGGTTTTCTCATCTTAAATCTCATAACTGATGTAGCATACGCAACCATCAATGTAAACATTGTGGAAATAACGCAGCTGCAGCATGCTATTACAAATGTGTTCAAGAACCATCTAGGAAACTGGGCAACAGTATCCGGATGAAGAAGCTGTACATAATGGCTTATGCTCCAGTTTTCAGGGAAAAAGCTTTTGGTATTGATACCGTCATAAGCGCTGAATGACGTGAAGAGAAGCCATAAAATCGGAATTATCCAGATAAAAGCAAGTACAGCAATTAATAAATTATGAAGTACGGTCTTTATTCCTTTATTTTTCATTACTGGAACGTCTCCTCTCTATCTCCCTTAATCATCTTGTTAAATGCCAGCAGCGTAATTATCGCACAGATAACAAACACAACTATACCGATTACGGATGCCATCTTGTAGTTGTAGTAATCCTGAGTAAGTCTGAACAGCCACGTTACAAGAAGGTCAGTCTCTCTAGCCTGGGAGTTGGCAAGCGCCTGATTGGTTGTGGTATATACGCCCTCTGTCAAAAGGTAAATAACATTGAAGTTATTGATATTCTTTACAAAATCTGTAACAAGTGTAGGACCTGTTATGAAAAGCATATACGGCATGGTAATCTTTGCAAAAATCTGTCTCGGCTTGGCGCCATCAATTCTGGCACTCTCAACCTGGTCAGCCGGAAGGTTCATTAACACACCTGTAGCTATAAGCATCTGATACGGAACACCAATCCAGATATTTATAAGGATTATCATTACGTGAGCCCATCCCGGAGCTGAAAGGAACGGAATATAGCTTGTTGATATAAGTCCGATGTCCCTTAGAAATCCGGTTAAATGTATATTTTTCAAAAATGTATTGACTATACCTCCGTTGGCGAAGAAGTTACGAACAAGAAGCAGTGATACAAACTGAGGCACCGCTATTGTAACAACAAAAAGTGTGCGCCATAACTTAGGAAGTTTTGTTCTCTTATTATTAATCAACAGTGATAACAGAATACCACCAATGTAGGTTGTAAGCGTTGAAAAAAGCGCCCATATAAGCGTCCATCCTAAGATACGCACAAACGCATATCCGAATGTACTGGTCAGTCCGCCGCCGCCGAATAAACTGACAAAATTGGAAATACCTACCCATTGAAACAGGTTGGTTGGCGGCATATGATTTTTGTCATAATTGGTAAACGCTACCAAAATCAAAAGTAAAATAGGAATAACCGTAAATATGACTATTCCGAGAACAGGAAGAGAAAGAAGCGTAATATGAAATTTCTCATTCAGATACTCTTTAACGTCTTCCTTAAAAGTATTAATATGTTCACCTTGTTTTGCCTTTTTCTCAAGCTTATACACGTTGGACACATTCTTAATCCAAATCACAAAGAATGCAAACCATACAACAATGCTTACCAGAGAATACAGCAAAATTTTGAATGAATGGTCATAATCATTCATTTCATTTTTCATTGTAACCGGATTGAATACCATCTCCGGCTCAACACTACCGAGAGTTCCGAATTTAGGAATGTACTGCATCGCAAAAGTAATCGTAAAATAAATCACAGCTGCCTGAAGTGCAGTCATGATTATGGCTTTGATAAACTGCTTACGCCTTGCATATCCGGCTCCCATCCAAATCAAAGAAAGCTTGGTAAAGAAATCTCCCTTGGCAACGGCTATACCGAACTCAGAGAAAAATCTACCTATCGTCTTAAAAAATCCGCCTATCGCCTGACCGGCTGTTTTCTTATTCTGGTTGGCCATTTTTCCCTCCTTAACCTGCCCCATGCGGCAATAACTTGTTGTAATATTATAACTGCCCCACGGGCCGTTAATTCCAACGGCAAAACACCAATTATGTGTTCCCGTCGTAATGCGGTTATATTGTCGTCAAAAACCAAATCCACAGCTATTTGACCAAATCCGCATAAGCTAAGAAACAGACCTGTATGCAGACGCATACAGGTCTGTTTAATAAAATTTATTCAGAAATCGCAGTCACACCTTCGATTAATGTATCAAGTGCATCCTGAATTGCTGCCTCGTCTGAAGCGGAAAGTGTTCCCTGTGCAATCATCTCACCGAATGTTGCTGTAGGATCCCAGTAATTTCCTGTTACAAGCAGTACCAATGCATAATCAGACTGTGCTCCTACTGCTGCAACAGTAACGTCAGATGCAACTTCCTCAGAAGCAGCTGCATTAGTGTTGGTAGGTATAAGTGCACGCTGTGCATATCTTTCTGCCTGTGAATCCTCGTTTGTAAGGAACTCAGCAAGAACTGTTGCCCAGCCTACGTTCTCGGAATAAGCATTTACACCGATAAACTTGTAGCTGTCAACTGAACCCTGCTGTACCTGATCGCCGCCGCATGTAAATGTAGGAAGCTTAGTTGCTGCGAAATTCTCTTCGCCCCATACCTTCTTAGCAGCATCTGTATCCCATGTACCTGAAACCAATGCACAAAGAGCACCACTTGCAAGCTGGTTAGAAGCATCTCCGTCAGCACATGCCATGAATGCGCTGTTTCCTGCAACCTCAAGCATTCCCTGTACTACCTGAACACCTGTGTAACCGTCAGGACTTGTTCCATTGAAATCACATAATGTCTGCTTTCCGTCATCGCTGAGAGCTGTTGTAAATCCTGCTCCATAGAAGAAGCCTGCATTGTACCAGCCTGAAGCAAGTACCATACCAACCTTGCTGCCTGCTGCATCAGCCGCTGCAAGTAAGCTGTCCCATGATTTTACGTCATCCTCTGTGAGAACGCTTGAATCATATATGAGATAATATCCGTTACCACCTGACATAGGGAATGCGTACAATTTGCCATCGATGCTTGCTGCATCTACTGAACCTGCTCCGTTAGCAGCCTTAATGTCATCAAATGTCTTACCTGCATATGTTGTAAGAGCAGTCTCCATTGATTCAATGTCTGCTAAAGCTCCTGCAGCATAAAGATCATTAATCTGGTCGCTTGAAAATGCAAATACATCTGCTGCTGCCTCAATGTCTGTAAGGATTGTATCCTTAGCTGTTGACTCAGACTCAACACCGATTTCAATGTTGAACTCCTGATCTGAATACTGTGCCTTAAACTTCTCAACCAGATCTGAAAGCAATGACTGGTCTTCCTCAGCGCCCCATACTCTCAGGCTTACTGTACCTGTAGTAGCCGGAGTGTTGCTGCTGCTGCCACTGTTACTGCTTCCTGAACCGCTTGATGATGTACTCTTACCACAAGCAGCTAATGAAAGCGCCATAGCACCGACTAAACCAAGTGCTAAAACTTTTTTGAATTTCATAAATATGTCCTCCTAATTATTTTTAACAATTGATTGCGCAATATTGCGCAACCGTTTGTCCATATCCATATTATAGTGAATATCCTCTTTATTATCAATTCACATTCTACACAAAATTTAAGAGCGTTTTTGTGCAATTTTCACGAATAACGTTTTCGTAAATTGCATATTTTTACCATTTTTCATCAAATACTACATAATAATTATGGATTTATTATGCTCACTCTTTGTGCTTTTTAGACATAAAAATACCGCTTCCATTGGTAATCTTTACTTTTTTCAGAAGCGGTATGGTACTATCATTTTATTTATTTGGTAGAATCGCGAAAAATCACCTGATAATCAGCCTTCTTCAAGCTGTCTGTCATATTTTCCCCAAGCATTGACAGTAATTTTCCACAGGCATTTTCTCCCAGAACCTTGGTGTTAAAATGCAGACTTGTGACCGGAGGATTATTGCATGCCAACAGCTTGCTGTCATAAAGACTTGCAACTTTTATATCGGACGGTATCCTGATTTTTTTTTCGTTAAGACACTCCAAAACAAGATTACACACATAATCATCCATCGTGACAATGCAGTCTGCTTTCATAGATAACGCTTTCTCTACGGCCTTGGATGCCTTTACATATCCGTCTATGTCCACAAATACCTGACTGCTGTCAATATCAATGTTATGCTTCCTGTGCGCCTCCATAAATCCTTCCAGCCGGCTTTTGGTAACTTGGTAGTTTTCGTTGCCGCCAAGTATAACAAGCTTCTTCATTCCTTTCTCAATAAGAAGACTGACAAGCTCCGCGCTGGCCTCCTTGTTGCTGTTATCGATACAGACAACTCCTTCTTCTGTGGATGAACCAAGAATAACAAAAGGGATTTTTTTCTCTTTAAGATATTTCTGGTTTGAAGTATCCACAGTTGAACGGCTCAATATGATTCCGTCCACTTTATGATTTATAACCATTCGCTCAAGCTGTCCTTCGACCATTGATATAAGCACATCATAGTTATTCTTGCCTGCCATCTTGCATATTCCGTTCATACATTCACGGAAAAATGCAACCTCGTTTTCACAATAATCATCCGGCAGCAAAAGGGCAATATTGTATGTTTTGTTCTGTGCAAGCCCCCTTGCCATTACATTGGGCGAATAATTGTGAGTGCTGATGAAATCCTTTACCTTCTGTATTGTCGCCTGGCTTATCCGTCCTTTGCCGGAAATCGCTCTTGACACAGTAGTCTTACTGACACCCAGTTCCCTTGCAATATCATCTATCGTATAACTTTTGTTTTCTTTAGTTGTATCCATCTGCGCTAAGCCTCACCTTATCCGTTGCTTATTATTGTTTATACAGATAAAAGTCATCTATGGTGCCCCATCCGCCGGCTCCGGACTTAACATAAACACCTACCTTGATGTCCCCGTCCGCAGAAAGCTCTATGTCGCTGATTTCCGGTGTCTGCCAGTTGACCCAGCCTGCAAGTGTAACAGGTTCCGACTGATATATTTTGCCATCTACTTCTGCATAAAGATAAATTTCCCCATCATTGCCTATAGCATCGCCCTGTATATTTGTATTGAGAGTGTAGCTGCCGGCTGCCAGTCCCGACACCGTCTGCTCAACTTTAAATTCAAATTCTTCCGCATAGTAGAAATGGAAGCTTATATCTCCTGAATACGCATCTGTTGATTTATTCTGGAAATCGGTAGGATTGGCATTGTCATACTCAACTGTCCACATTGAAGTGTTATTTTCCTCAAAGCCCGGATTTAAAACATAATTAATTTTAGCAACCTTAACATTGCAGGCTACCTTAGTTCCATCCTCCAGTGTTCCGTCAATGACATAGTCAGCCATGACATCAGTATCTATTGCTGCAACCTGTTCTGCATCCCATGTTACCGCCACACCGTCATTGCTCTGACGGTCATTCATGATTGCCGCTACCTTTTCAGGCATAACAAGCTCTTCACCTACATTCACATTCACAGAACAGCTTTCAATAAAATCCACCTTCTGTTCACATGATGTACCGTAATTTACGTACTTAAATACATTCAGTGAAGCCAGAGGATGTCCTGTAAAATCAAATAACGCCTGATTATCCCACGCACAGCCGCCATAATACTGTCCTGCATCATCAGGGTCATATTTTGCCGCATATGAGCTTGCCCATCCTGAACCGTATTTTTCCCATAATACGGAATTTGATTCATATTCGCTGCCTACAGGTATCCATGCGCCTTCCCAGTAGAAAACTCCTAATGCTCCTGCTTCATTGGCAGCCGCCATAATATCCCTTATACATGTAGCCTGACTCTGAACCGTTGCGCCGTACTCAGGAAGTAAATCAGCCTCGCCTACACTGTTGCCGTTGGCATCTCCATCCTCAAGAGTATATGCATATGAGGTCTCCATAATACAGGTTTCCTTGCCGTACTCGGTCTTGATTTTCTCAAGCGTATCAACCAGATTATCCATAGTTCCATGCCAGAATGCATAATATGACACGCCGAACACATCATAGTCCACGCCGCCGTCAGCAAGCATCTGAGCTTTAGATAAAATATTTTTCTGGTCTTCAATATTGGTATAGTGTACAACAATCTGAATATCCTCAGAAAAATCACGTACACCTGCCGATGCCTGACAAAGAAGTGCAACTATTCTCTCATCCTCTGTCTCACCTGACAATCCGTTATTAATCTCATTGCCGATTTGAACCATGCCAATATCAGCACCTGCATCGCTTATGGCAGCAAGACTCTCCTTCGTAAAATCATATATTGCCTGTTTCTTATCATCAAAGGTAATATGTGCCCATGCCTTTGGTGCCTGCTGTTTTCCCGGGTCTGCCCAGAAATCGGAATAATGGAAATCCACCGCAAGCTTCATTCCGTACTGGGCTGCTCTTCTGCCGATTTTGGCTGCCTTGTCCACGTCATTGTTGCCTCCGCCGTATCCATTGCCGTCACTGTCATAAGGGTCATTCCATACACGGACACGTATATAGTTTACTCCGGCATCTGCAAGGATTTTAAACAAATCCTCTTCTTCTCCGTCTTCATTGTAATATACAACGCCGCTTTCCTCTTCCGCTATGATGGTTGATATATCCATTCCTTTGATGAAATCATCTGAAAGCCCCTCAATAGGCTCCACATATATATCTGCCTCTTCCACTGCCGTAGGAAGTATCGGCTTGTACACCTCCTTATCGGAATTTTTCTCATTACTGCAGCCTGCCAAAAGTCCTGCTGTCAAAACTCCCACAGCACATAAAGCTGCCGCTTTTGTTAATAATTTGTTTTTAATCATATAATTGCTTCTCCCTATCTGTAATTTTAAAGTCTTGTTCCGCATTCAGCACAAAACAAAGCATCCTCGGCTTTGACCTGGCTTCCGCAGTTTGGGCAGACACGCTGCTGTACAACCGGCTCAGGCTGTTGTATTGATTCCTGCGATGCTGCTTCCGGCTGCACTATAGGCTCCTGCGATGCTGCTTCCGGCTGCGCTATAGGCTCCTGCGATGCTGCTTCCGGCTGCGCTATAGG
>CAYPWY010000003.1:44904-118229 GCA_964414835.1 uncultured Butyrivibrio sp.
CTGCTTCCGGCTGCGCTATAGGCTCCTGCGATGCTGCTTCCGGCTGCGCTATAGGCTCCTGCGATGCTGCTTCCGGCTGCGTTATAGGCTCTTGCGGCACTGTTACTTCCGGCTGAGTGACAGTTTTTGTCTGTGCAACCGGTTGCGCCAACGTGGAAAAGCCCTGCTCAGGCTGGCTTGACTGCTGTGGATTAGCAGCTTCTGAATCAACCTTAGTACCACAGCTTCCGCAAAACAACTGTCCCGGATTGATTATGTTTCCGCAGTTCTTACACCGGTTAGCACCGTCCGACGTAAATGTATGCGGCAGTCTTGTTCCGCACACTGAGCAAAATGCAGAATTAACTGAATTATCGGATTTACAGTTAGTACACACCACAACTCCGTTCAGAAATTTAATTCTGGTATTCATCTGCTCAATCTGCTCCTCCGTTGCCTTTAAGTCAGCAAACATCTGTACATAAGCTCCCTGAGGCGTGCTCGAATTTTCATTATAATAAGTCCTTCCAATGGTTATAAAAATATCGTTCATCCTCATCTGTGCCGACTGAATATTTCTGCTTAAATCATTAATTTCTTTGTCTGCATAGTTCCTCATTACAAATCCTCCGTTCAAATATTATATGTTTAAGTATAACTTCATTCTCACATCAGGTCAACTATTTTAACTCATAATTCCGCCTAATATTCCGCCGAGCAGACATATAATAAGTGATATAGCGGCTTTCTTTAAGTCGTCATATATTCCTTTATTGATTACAAGTGATACAATGGTCAGAAATACAAAATACAACACTCCGATTACAGCACCATTCAGAAGCCTTTTTTGCTGTTTCGCCTTACCGTATGCAAATCCCGCCACAATAGTTGATATTCCGTAAATTACCATAACAAAAATTCTCATCTGACCCTGTCCCAACCGCAGCTTATACATAAGAAACGCTGCCAAAAGAAGCAGAACTCCCGTTATAACATATGATAATATCAAAACCTTAAAAATCGATGCCGCTTTTTTACCCACAATGCACTCCTTTTTGATTATTGTTTTACAGCTTATTATATTAAAATATATTCTGCCTTAAATCAGATATTCCGAAATCCTGTCATTTATGCTATTATGTAAAAAGAATGGATTGGGAGAAATGTGCATTTATGATGAACTATATTATGAAAATAGCCTATGACGGCACGCGATACAATGGATGGCAGAGACAAGGCAATACGGACAATACAATCCAAGGCAAAATTGAGCGCTGTCTCTGTGAGATAACAGGAAAAAACATAGACATTAACGGTGCCGGAAGAACTGACGCAGGCGTTCACGCCATGGCGCAAACAGCTTCTTTCAGCATTGATGAGCCTATCGACACAGATGACATACTGATGAGCCTGTGCCGGCTTCTTCCCCGTGATATAGCCGTAACCTCATTGGAGCCTGCCCCTCCACGCTTTCACGCCAGACTTAACGCCAAGGGCAAAATATACCGCTACACAATATGTACATCGCCTGCATCTCCTGTTTTTGCAAAAAACCATGTTTTTCATCATCCCGAACCTCTTGATATACCGTCAATGCAGAATATTGCCGCTTCACTTTGCGGCACCCACGATTTTGCTGCTTTTTGTGATAATAAGCACATGAAAAAAAGCACAGTGAGAACTGTGCTTTCAATCAGCTTCCGTAACCGTTCCGACCAAATGGGCAATGCATTTCTTGATATAATTTTTGAAGGTGACGGTTTTCTCTATCACATGGTACGGCATATGACGGGTGTAATGATTTATCATGGAGAACACCGTATTCTGCCTGTACCTGATATATTCGGCATGACTGCTCTTCCCGTATATTATCCTCTTGCTCCGGCAAAAGGACTTACTTTGGAAGAGGTCATATATTAGTATCCCAACGAGATGTGTTTTATTGTATAAGAATCATATTTTAGCAGCTATCTCGCCCTGTTTCTTATATATGCTTCCCGACGGTACATATCCTCTGACGCTTGACAACGGATAAATATTGGTGTTGCTTCCGACCACCGTTCCCGGATTGAGCACCGAGCCGCAGCCCACCTCCACATTGTCGCCAAGAATGGCTCCCATTTTCTTCAATCCGGTCTTAATTACCTTACCGTCTTTTTTAATCTCCACAAGTGTTTTATCGGATTTCACGTTGGAGGTTATTGAACCTGCGCCCATATGGGATTTATATCCGAGAATCGAATCTCCCACATAATTGTAATGAGGCACCTGAACTTTATTAAAAAGGACAACATTTTTAAGCTCTGTGGAATTTCCCACAACTGCACCTTCACCGACGATTGCGCTTCCTCTGATAAAAGCACAATGCCGTACCTGGGCATCCCTGCATATAATACATGGCCCATTGACAGATGCCGTAGGTGCAACACCGGCAGTTTTGGCAATCCAGACATCATCAAAAGGATGGTCGTACTCTTCTTCCGTCAGTGTTTTTCCAAGCTCCAATATAAAATCCTTAATTCCGGCAAGTGCCTCCCATGGATATGTAATACCATGAAAAAGCTCTGCCGCAATGGTTTCTTTTAGATTAAACAAATTTTCTATTGTCAATTCTTCAATTATTTTATCACTCATATTCAGACTCCTATTCTACGGTTACCGACTTGGCAAGGTTACGAGGCTGGTCAACATCATTTCCCCGAAGAATTGCCGTATAATAGGCTATAAGCTGCAACGGTACAGAGGCTACTATCGGCATAATAAGATTATCACATTCAGGTATTCTTATAATATAATCGGCGACATTATCACCTATAGGAGCATTTTCACCGCACATAAGCACAACCTTGGCGCCTCTGGATTTAACCTCCTGTATGTTGCTGACTGTTTTATCCAGAATATCAGTCTGTGTGGCAACCGCTATCACAGGTGTCTGGTCGGAAATAAGCGCAATAGGACCATGCTTTAATTCACCTGCCGCATACGCCTCCGAATGAATATATGAAATCTCTTTAAGCTTCAATGAGCCTTCCATACTAAGCGCACAATCAAGACCTCTTCCGATATAGAGAAGGCTGTCTGCATTCATAATCTTGGAAGCGGCATACTGGGCTTCATTTTTATTTTCAAGATATTTGTTTATAAGCTCAGGAACCTCGGCAAGCTTTGACACATATTCCATGCACTGTTCCCCGGTAATAACACCTTTTGCAAATGCAAGCTTAAATGCAAACAGATACATCATTGAAATCTGTACCGTAAACGCTTTGGTTGAAGCTACGGAAATCTCAGGTCCTGCATGAGTGTACATAACCATATCCGCTTCCCTTGCTATTGATGAGCCCTTGACATTGACAAGCGCCAAGGTCCTTGCGCCCTTGCGTTTGGATATATTAAGAGCCTCCTTTGTATCTGCGGTTTCTCCCGACTGTGATATAAGAATTACTAAATCACCTTCGCCGACAAGCGGGTCCCTGTATCTGAACTCGGATGCCATATCCACAGTAACCGGTGTTTTTGCCAGCTTCTCTATGACATATTTTCCCACCATACCTGCATGCATTGCCGTACCGCAGGCAACAATAAATATATTCCTGTATGATGCCAGAATTTCATCCGTAAGACCACACTCGGAAAAATCAGGCATACCCTGGTTTATTCTTGGCGTTATTGTTGTTTTAATCGCAGTTGGCTGTTCATGGATTTCCTTAAGCATAAAATGCTCATAACCGCCCTTTTCGGCAGCATCCGCATTCCAGTCTGCCGTCTGGAGTTCTTTTTGTACAATCTCTTTATGTATGTCATATATCCTGATTTTATCCTGCTTGATTACGGCAATCTCATCCTGTTCCAACAGGTAGTAATCCTTTGTGTAATTAAGTATAGCTGTAACATCGGAAGCAATAAAATTCTCGTTTTCACCGACTCCGATAATCAGCGGACTGTCTTTCCTCACAGCAAAAATTCTGTCAGGAAAATCTCTGAATATGATTCCCAGCGCATATGAACCTTCAACCTCTGAAACCACTTTAATTATAGTATCAACAGGGTCTCCGTCATAGTAGTAATCCAAAAGCTTGGCAACAGTCTCCGTATCGGTCTGGCTTACAAAGCTGTATCCCTGTTCCTGAAGGAATGTCTTAATTCTTGAGTAGTTCTCTATAATACCGTTATGAACAACAGACACTCGCTTATTGCCATGAGGATGTGAATTAATGTCAGAAGGTTCTCCATGGGTTGCCCATCTTGTATGCCCGATACCGCATATGCCCTCCGGCTTTCCCTCTATTTCCATTTTTGATACAAGATTGTCAAGCTTTCCCTGACATTTCTCAACCTTTATTTTGTTATTTTCAAAAACAGCTATTCCTGCTGAATCATATCCTCTGTACTCAAGCTTTCTCAATGAATCTACCAGAATATCTGCGCAGCTTCTTTTACCTATATATCCGACTATTCCGCACATATATGCACCTCCTGTTTATTTATAGTATACGGCGGTCTTATCAAAATAAGCCCGCAAATTATACTGATTATTGAGATTTTTCACCAGATTGGTATTCCGCACAATAAATGTCTCAAGCTTTTGGAGATATTCATCTGTGGAAATACTGCCGTCTGCAACTCCCGTAAGTCCCTTTTCCCAGCTTGCGGTAAGCTTCGGGTCAAGAAGTCTTGCTATGGAGCAGTTTACCGTATCGTAAACCATCTCTCCCAGCTGTGAAGGAGTTATAATCTGTGTTTTATTGTTGAGCATTATATATTTTTTGTCAACAAGTTTTTTGAGAATTTCTGCTCTCGTGGCACTGGTTCCTATGCCGCTTCCCTTTATCTGGGCCCGCAATTCCTCATCCTCAATGAGCTGTCCGGCATTTTCCATTGCAAGAATCATTGAGCCGGAATTGTAGCGTTTAGGCGGAGATGTTTCCCCCTCCTTTATGTTAAACCCGTTGACTTTCAGCTCACCGCCTTTTTTCAGATGGGATAAAAGCTCCAGAAAAGCACCATCGCATTTACCGCTGTCTTCACCGGAATCTCCCTCAGAAGCATCATTGTTATCAGCAGACGTTTTTTTCCGGCTGTTAAGCACTTTAAGATAGCCTTCATTGACAAGCACCTTAAAATTGGCAAAAAAACTTTCCGTCCCGCATTTTAAAACAATGCTCACTTTTTTGTATACGGCAGGCGGATAAAAAACACTTAAGAAACGTCTGACAATGGCATAATATACATTACGGGCAGTAGCAGACAATCCCTTTAGACTGCCAAATCCCTGCCCTGTGGGAATTATGGCATAATGGTCAGTTATCTGCTTGTCGTTGACGTATCTTGTTTTGGATATGTTTTTGTATGAGCCAAGTTCCAAGGCTTCTTCTGCAAAGCTTTTGTATTCAGCCAGATTTCTCAGCCCTGAAATGTTCCGCTCTATAACCTTGGCAACAGCCGTTGAAAGCACTCTGGCATCGGTTCTGGGGTATGTTACCAGTTTTTTCTCATAAAGCTCCTGCGTATATCTAAGGGTCTCATCAGGATTGAGCTTAAAAAGCTTGGAACAATCATTCTGCAATTCCGCAAGATTATATAAAAGAGGAGGTTGCTTATTTTCATTTTTGCGCTCAATTGACTGAACCTGCATAGTTACAGGCTCCTCCGCATTCATCAGCGCTATAAGCTCCTTGGCGTCATTTTCCTCCTTGAAGCCGTTATCCTTATATAACTGCGGCGATTGAAAATATTTCGACCCTTCAACTGCTTTCCATTCGGCATCAAATTTATGCCCCTCCCCGTCGGCTGCCACATCTGCAATTACACGGTAAAAAGGAGTTTTGACAAAATCACGTATTTCACGCTCACGTCTCACCACCATCCCCAAAACGCAGGTCATGACACGCCCAACCGCAATCACTGTACGGTCATTATCCCTGAAAAATGAAGATATGGCATTGCCGTACTTAAGTGTAAGAACCCTGGAAAAATTAATTCCCATGAGATAATCTTCTTTTGCACGCAGATATGCAGCATCAGACAAATTATCATATTCTGACAAATCCTTTGCTTCCGCCACTCCCCGCTTAATCTCTTCCTCTGTCTGAGAGTCTATCCACACACGTTTTCTGTTTTTGCCTGTGACGCCTGACATCTGTTCAACAAGCCTGTATATGTACTCCCCCTCCCGTCCTGAGTCAGTACACACATATATTGTATCTATATCATCTCTTCCCATAAGTCCGGCAACTATATTAAATTGTTTCTGAACCGCCGGGATAACCTCATATTTCCAATCAGTGGGAATAAACGGAATTGTGTCCATACTCCACCTTCTAAGAGCGGCATCATACCGGGCCGGGTAGCTCATAGTAACAAGATGCCCCACACACCATGTGAAAACCGCATCGTTGGATTCCGAATAACCGTCATGTCTTGAGGGATTCTGTCCAAGTGCTTTCATAAATTCCTGTGCGACACTTGGTTTCTCGGCTATAAATAAGCTTTTTGACATAATTATATCCTACAAATCTTCTATTTTTATCAGCATCAGCGAATTGTTCTGTATATCTGCAAGGTCTGAATCAAATCCGCTTGTGGAAAACATAAATATCTGCTTTGCTTTAACTGCGGCAAGCTCAATGCTTTCCATAAGCTCATCATAATCTCTTTTGTCAACAGGCCTGCTCATGGCATACACCTGTGCCGTCACAGCATCACTATTCTCATCCTCATATATAATGTGAATATTCCCGTTTTTTCCGTACCAGCGTCCTTTGTACTGCCCTTTTAACATAAGCCTTCCTGCATCATTCATAATGTCCATGAATTCCGCTGCCACCTTGATGAAAGTCTCTAAAATGAATACATCAAGCTTGTCCTCAACATACTTTTCATAAAACTCCTCAGGCTCCATAATTCCAAGCATACCCATATAAGGATGCACAAGACCGTACCAGAAGCTGCAGAATCCGTCGCTTACTCTGTAAAGTCCCTTGCGGACTTCCCTGTTGCCGCCTGCATCATATGAAAAAATTTTTTCGGCTATCTCGCGCTCAATAAGATTATTGAGATATACACTTATTTTATCACGACCGAATCCGGTAGTTTCATGTATCTCGTTAAGCTTGTTTTGTCCTGCTGCCAGACATCCCAAAAGAATATTATAAACACTGCTTTCCCTGAATTCCGCTTTGATAAAATATTCGGCTTCTTTTCTGAATATGCCGCCTGTCCTGAGAAAAAGCCTGCACACATTGCTTTGAATACTTTCATCGGGATTCCACTCTTTAAGATATAAAGGCACGCCTCCGGTTACCGCATACATATAAAGCGCAGTCCTTACGTCACACTCCGGATACATATCCACCACGTCCGCAAAACTCAGTTCACGAAGCTTCATAAACACATTGATTGAAAAAGCCGCTTCACCTATTGCCTTAACCATTGAGTTTTCTATCCATGCAACAGACGGGCTTGTAAGTATTACCATAACCTTGCAATCGGCAATGGCTCCTCTGACAAGTGCGGCAATGCTGCCCATAAATGAACCGTCATTTTTTACAATATTTTGAAATTCCTCAAACAACAGCAGAAGCGTTCCATGGCTTTTGGCGGCAGCCATCCTGAACACATCCACATAATTATCACTGCTTATATGTAAACCAATCTGTTCCGAAACCGCATGGCAATAAGCGGCAAGCATATTTTCACGGTCTGCCGCAGCTGCCTCGAAATATATGGCACGCTTATCACCTGCAAATTCCTTAATAAGCGTGCTCTTGCCGATTCCATGTCTTCCGTACACTATTGTCAGATTATTCTTATCAGATGCATAATACCCGTTAAGACCTGCTAATTGTTCCTTTCTTCCGACCATTGCACCACCTCTTTATTTGGATTCATCAAGTGTAAGCATATATGCAGGTATAAAGTTTTCCATAAAATAATCCACCTCCGGCATATGCATATCTTCTATAATGCCGCATATGGATTCCCCTGCCTTCTCAAAATCACTGTTTCCCATTCTCTGCTCTTCAATACACTTAATGTATGCAGAAATCTTATCAGCCGCCTTTACATACTGCCAAAGCGCCTTTTCATCCTCCGTGTCCGCCAGTAAGGAATCATACACATCACGCATTTCCTTGGGCAGTCCCATAAGCAATTCATTCTTGGCAATTCCCTCAACCTCCTTATAGGCATCACGAATTGCAGGATTATAGTATTTCACAGGTGTAGGCATATCGCCTGTTATTATCTCGGTAGAGTCATGATACATACCCATAATTGCCAGTCTGTCAGCATTGATATTCCCACCGAAAAATATATTATTTATCACACCTAACGCGTGGGCAATCATAGCAACTTCAAGGCTGTGTTCACATATGTTTTCCTTAAATGTATTGCGCATCAGTCCCCATCTTGTTATATATTTCATACGGGACATCATTGCAAAAAAATGGTTATCCTTCATCAGTTCCATTCTCCCCGATAACACCAAAATGATATATTGTCTGTGATACAAATTCCTGTCCTGCCCTTAATATAGGGGACGGGAAATCAGGGTGGTTTATGGCATCAGGATAAAACTGTGTTTCATAGGCTGTTCCCCATCTGGGATGGTAGGTAACGCCTTCCTTGCCTTCGTTCTTCTCACTGATATAGTTGCCTGTATATACCTGAAGCCCCGGTCTGTCAGTAAATATATCCATATATCTTCCTGTTTTCTCATGAACGACCTTGGCAACAAGTTCCAATTCGCCGTTGTTATTAAGACAGAAATTATGGTCATAGCCGCCCTTAAGCTGTACGAGCTCGTCATCACAGTCTATTTCGTCACCGACTCTCTTAAGCTGTCTGAAATCAAGAGGCGTTCCCTCAACAGGATGAAGCAGTCCGTCGCTAATCTGTCCGTTTCTTCCGAATGTATAGCTGTCGGCATCAATCCACATAAGCTCATCATGGACCGGTCCCGATGCATGTCCGCCAAGATTAAAATAAGCATGGTTGGTCATATTGACTATGGTGTCCGCATCACTTACGCCCTTATATTCTATTATGACTGAATCGTCATCGGTAAGTATATAGGTAACGCTTACTTCAAAATTACCCGGCAAGCCCTGGTCTCCATCCGGACTGAAAAGTGAAAAACAGACGCCCTCTCCGCATTCATCCGAAACAATTTCAGCATCCCAAAGTCTGAAATAATACATCTGCGGCCCGCTGTGAAGATTACAGCCTTTGTCATTATCTGCAAGAATGTACTCCTTGCCGTTCAATGTGAATCTGTAGTTTGATATTCTGTTGGCGCTTCTTCCGACAGTTGCGCCAAAAGCATCATACGTTGCGGTCTCATATCTGTCACCGCTTCTGAGTCCGAGAACAACATCATCAAGTCTGCCGTCCTTATCCTTAACAAACAAGGACACCCACACAGCACCCATATCCGTAAGCTTAAGTATTGTCCCATTCTCATTGGTAATGGTAAAAAGCGTTATATCTTTTCCATCCTGTGTTTTGCCAAAAGGCTCCGTTACTACTGACATAAAAATTCTCCTAAATACAAATATATTATTATCATAACAAAAATTAAATCATATTTCAACAAAAATGCTAAAACCCCCGCAGTAGACTGCGGGGGACCAAACATCACAATCAGTTATTACTCATTAACTATATCGTATACATCAATCTTAAACTGTTCTGCCGGTGGGAGACCAATGAATTTGCAGCCGTAAGTAATAGGTTCGCCTACATTTTCATTCTCCATTCTTACAATTTCCACAACCGCATTGAAGTTTTCCTTAGTCCACAAAATAACGTTTGCATCATAATAGGAATTAATCGGAAGCTGTTCAATAGTCTTAAAAGCCATACCGCCTTTTGAAATATTGATTATCTCCACCTCAAATTCATCTTCATTGGCAGCTATAACATACTTGTTGTTTCTGATTGATTTCAGCTTGATAGTTGCATTGATGGACATCCTTTTAGCCCATCTTTTTTCCTTTGTAACGGAATTACCCTCCATATAACACCTCCATATATCATTTAATAAACATAGCATCACCAAAACTGAAAAATCTGTATCGTTCTCTTACAGCTTCTTCATATGCAGCCATGATATTATCCTTCCCTGCAAGCGCCGATACCAACATAAGAAGCGTGCTCTCCGGCAGATGAAAGTTGGTTATAAGACAATCTATTGCCTTAAATTTATATCCGGGATATATAAAAATTTCCGTATCACCGCTTGATGCCGGTATATATCCATCCTGATGCGCAGCAGATTCCAAGGTTCTGCAGCTTGTAGTTCCCACCGATATTATCCTTCCGCCTCCGTCTCTTGCATTATTAATTATATCAGCTTGTGACTGCTCAATGCAATAGTATTCCGAATGCATATGGTGTTCCAGAATATTGCTGACCTTTACTGGTCTGAAGGTTCCAAGCCCCACATGAAGAGTGACGCTTGCAATATACACACCCTTGTCACGTATAGACTGAAGAAGCTCCTGAGTAAAATGCAGTCCCGCCGTAGGCGCTGCTGCGGAGCCCTCATTCTTAGCGTAAACGGTCTGGTACCTGTTTTTGTCTTTCAATTCGTGTGTGATATAAGGCGGAAGCGGCATCTGTCCAAGCCTGTCCAATATCTCCTCAAAAATACCTTCATACTTAAACTGTATAAGCCTGTTGCCGTCATCAACCACATCGACAATCTCACCTGTCAGTATTCCGTCCCCAAACTCCACAACAGTTCCTGCACGGCATTTTCTGCCGGGGCGCACAAGACATTCCCACATGTCATTTTCTTTTCTTTTAAGCAAAAGAATCTCTATGGCAGCTCCCGTACCCTGACGCACTCCGTAAAGTCTGGCCGGAATGACTTTGGTATCATTTATTACAAGGCAATCGCCCGGATTAAGATAATCCAGTATATCCGTAAAAATCCTATGTTCCACTTTGCCGCTGTTTTTATCCAATACCATCAGTCTTGATGAGGAACGGTTTTCAAGTGGGTCCTGAGCAATCAACTCCTGCGGAAGACAATAGTCAAATTCCTTCAGTTCCATAATTTCTCCTAAATCATATCTAAAATCTTCTGACAAAGTACAGGATTATTGTCTTAAAACTGCACCCAGATTGGTAAGCTCAGAGAGAATTTTATCCATAACCTCGTTAATCTCAGTATCTGAAAGAGTTCTGTCATTTGCACGGAACACAAGGCTGAATGCAACTGATTTTTTACCGTCTCCAACCTGTGCACCTTCATATATATCAAAAAGACTGCAGCTTTCAAGAAGTTTGCCGCCACGCTTGACTATGGCAGCTTCCATGGTTCCCACCATCACAGACTTATCAACCACAAGGCTTATATCTCTTGTTGACGCAGGGAATTTGGCAATTCCTTCATACTTTTTATCGAATGCGGCTTTCTCAACGATATAAGGCATGTCAATATCTGCATAATAAACTCTGTCTCCGATACCGTAATTATCCGCAACCGAAGGATGCACTTCGCCTAAGAAGCCTACTATCTGTCCATCATATATAATATCCGCCTGTCTTCCCGGATGAAGGAAAGGCTTT
Organism: uncultured Butyrivibrio sp.; assembly: GCA_964414835.1. Classification (GTDB taxonomy): domain Bacteria; phylum Bacillota; class Clostridia; order Lachnospirales; family Lachnospiraceae; genus Eshraghiella. The sequence continues at coordinate 56,461 of CAYPWY010000003.1, forward strand.
TTATTATCAGGATTATAGGTAATTCTTCCGTCAAGGCCAACCTGCTCAAAAAACTCCTCAACAACTCCTTTCATGGTGAAGAAATCTCCGTCTCCGAACATTCCCAGAGTAAACTGTGTTCTTTCATCAGGAAGCTCTGTAAGCGGAAGCGACTTAGGAATATATATATTTCCTATTTCATATAATCTGACATTTCTATTTTTACGGTTATAATTGGTTGCAAGTGAAGAAAGCATACCGTTTAATGCCTGTGTTTTCATTATGCTGAAATCCTGTCCCAGAGGATTCATGATAGTTATGGCTTTTCTAAGCTCTGAATCCTCTGGTATCAGAAGCTTATCAAATGCCTTAGGGCTTTCAAATGAGTAGTTCATTGACTGTGAAAATCCGCAGAACTGTGCCACACGCCTTGCAATCTCCTCAACTCTAAGCTTAAATGATAATTTGCCCGATGTGGACTCTCCTGACGGAAGCGTCATAGGTATCTTGTCATAACCGTAAAATCTTGCAACCTCCTCTGCCATATCACAGGTTCTCAACAAATCCTGCCTGAAGGAAGGTATATGAATCTCATCAGCTTCCTTGTCATAATCAAGCTCCAGTCTCTCAAAATATGACAGCATATCCTGACGTGACACATCAGTTCCCAGAAGCTTATTGTATTTATCCGGCTCAAAAGGAAGTGTTTTAAGGGCAGGCTTTTCAGGGAAAACATCCACCATTCCGCCTATTACCTCTCCCGCTCCCAGCTCTTCAATAAGCTGGCATGCTCTGTTAATGGCTGCCTCTGCATTGTAAGGGTCAAGTCCTTTTTCAAATTTTCCTGACGCATCTGTTCTGAGTCCGACCTTCTTGGCGGAAAGTCTTATATTGGTTCCGTCAAAGCATGCAGCCTCAAAAAGCATAGTCTTAACATTGTCGGTAATTTTGGAGTTTTCACCGCCCATAATTCCTGCAAGTCCCACTGCTTTTTCCCCATCGCATATCATAAGCATTGACGAATCAAGTGTTCTGTCCTGTCCGTCAAGTGTGCGGAATACTTCCCCATCAGCCGCTCTCCTGACAACAATCTTATGACCTGCAATAGTTTCGTAATCGTAAGCATGCATAGGCTGTCCGTATTCTTCCATAACATAGTTGGTTATATCCACAATATTGTTAATAGGTCTTATTCCGCTTGCGGCAAGACGTCTCTGCATCCATTCCGGTGAAGGTGCAAGCTTAATATTTTTTACCATTCTTGCACAATAACGGCGGCAAAGCCCGGTGTCCTGCACTTCAACAGTAACCATATCGTTGACGTTTTCACTGTTGCCTGTCTTATTAACCACCGGAGGCACAAAATCCTTTCTGAATGTAGCAGCCGCTTCCCTTGCAATACCCAGAACACTGTAACAGTCAACTCTGTTAGATGTAATTTCATATTCAAAAACAACATCATGAAGACCAAGTACCTCTACTGCATCTGCTCCTACAACCGCATCTGCTCCCATATCATAAAGCCCGTCATCGGCAGCGCCCGGATAGTAATACTTTGAAGAACCAAGCTCCTCAATTGAGCACATCATACCATAGGACTCAACCCCTCTTAATTTGCCTTTTTTAATCTTAATACCGCCCGGTGTCCTGCTTCCGTCATGTCCGCCTGCAACTCTTCCGCCGTCAAGACATACCGGTGTCTTCATTCCCTCATATACATTAGGCGCACCTGTAACTATCTGAATAGTTTCACTTCCCACATCTACCTGACAAATAACAAGCTTGTCTGCATCAGGATGCTTCTCAATCTTTTTAACCTGTCCCACAACTATTTTGTCAAGGTCTTCATCAAGACACTCAAATCCCTCAACTTTGGTTCCGGTAAGTGTCATTGCATCTGTATATTCCTGTGCCGTACAGTCAAGCTCCGGCACATATGCTTTAATCCATGATAATGCTGTATTCATATCAATTTTCCTTTCATTAAATAATTAAAACTGATTGAGAAATCTTACGTCATTCTCATACAGAAGTCTCATATCGTCAATCTCATATTTTAACAGTGCAATTCGCTCAAGTCCCATACCAAAAGCAAAGCCTGTATATTCATCAGGATTGATTCCGCTCATTTCAAGCACATTGGGATGAACCATACCGCATCCGAGAATCTCTATCCAGCCTGAATCCTTGCAAAAACGGCATCCCTTACCGCCGCATTTAAAGCAGGACACATCCATCTCTGCCGACGGCTCCGTAAACGGAAAGTGATGAGGCCTGAATTTTACCTTGGTCTGCTCTCCGAAAAGCTCCTTGGCAAAAACAGCAAGGGTACCCTTAAGGTCTGCAAAAGTAATGTTTTTATCTATAACAAGCCCCTCTACCTGATGGAAAGACGGTGAATGTGTGGCATCGACCTCATCAGAACGGAAAACCCTTCCGGGAGCAATCATTCTGATAGGAATTTTGCCTTTTTCCATCTCATGCACCTGTGTTGATGACGTCTGGGTTCTGAGAACTATATCGCTGTTGATATAGAAAGTATCCTGCTCATCCTTAGCCGGATGATTGGCAGGAATATTAAGTGCCTCAAAATTATAATAATCATACTCTACCTCAGGACCTTCCACCACTTCATATCCCATGCCTACAAATATTCTTTCGACCTCTTCAAGTGCAACGGTATTAGGATGTGAATGTCCAACAGCGTTTCTGTGGGCAGGAAGTGTAACGTCAATAACCTCCGCCCTGAGCTTGGCATCTCTTGCCGCCTCGGCGAGCTTTATTTTGATTTCTTCCAGTTTTTCCTCAATAGCCGTCCTTGTCTCGTTGACCATAGCTCCAACCTTTGGTCTTTCCTCGGAAGCTACGTCCTTCATTCCCTTCAGAACCTCCGTAAGCTCTCCCTTCTTGCCAAGGTAAGCCACACGAATCTCATTGAGTCTGTCAAGGTTATCGGAAGCCATAATCATTTCTATTGCTTTTTCCCTGATTGCCTGTAATTTCTCTTTCATTTCATTATCCTTTCCCAATTAAAAGATATTCTTCTTCCGGTGGTGCCATTTCGGCTCGCTGCCTGCGTAAATCAAAAAACCCCGCCCCCAAAAGGGACGAGGATATTCGCGGTACCACCCTAATTCCGGTTAAAAACCGGCACTCTTATGCGTAACGTGCACAAACGTCATCTCCTACTTCCGTTTCAAAGATGCGGCTCCGGCATGAATTTCACTATGTGGCTGAACTTAAGAGGACTTGCAGCCGGTGGTCCCCTCTCTCTGTAAGAAATCCATATAGCTACTGTGTGCTTTCACAGCTTTTAAATATATTAACATAATACCACATTAATTTTTAATGTCAACCAAAAAATCCTCATAATAGACAGGGCTTGCGCCTAAAATATATTATAACTGTTTTAAAGGTATTATCTCAATGAAAAAATTTCTTTCTATTGTTATGTCGGTAATCACCATGGTGTTAGTCATAGCCCGCCCTGTTTTTGCCGATGAACCGGACCTTGCAGCCCAATCCGCCATTCTGATGGAAGCCTCCACAGGTCAGATAATATATGAAAAAAATGCTGATGAGAGCTTACATCCCGCAAGTATAACAAAAATAATGACTCTGATACTGATTTTTGATGCAATAGAGAGCGGAAGCATCGGACTTGATGACGTTGTAACTGTATCAGAGCATGCCGCCTCCATGGGCGGCAGTCAGGTTTTCCTTGAGGCAGGCGAAACGCAGACCGTAGAAACCCTTATAAAATGTATCGCAATCGCCAGTGCCAATGATGCCTGTGTTGCAATGGCCGAATACATATCAAGCTCAGAATCCGCCTTTGTGGATAAGATGAATGAACGAGCTGCCGGTCTTGGTATGAACAATACCAATTTTGTCAACTGCTGCGGTCTTGATGCCGATGGTCATATGACCACTGCAAGGGATGTGGCAATTATGTCAAGGGAGCTTATTACACGTTACCCGCAAATCCACACATACTCAACCATATGGATGGACACTATAACCCATGTTACACGGCGAGGTGAATCAGAATTTACTTTGAGCAACACTAATAAGCTGCTTAAGCAGTATGAATGGGCCACCGGTCTGAAAACAGGTTCTACAAGCCTTGCCAAGTTCTGTCTGTCAGCTACGGCCGAGCGCAACGGCATAGAGCTTATTTCAGTGGTTATGGCTTCACCTGACGGAAAAACCCGCGTATCTGATTCCATAACTCTTCTAAACTACGGATACGGCATATGCACATTGTATAAGGACGAGGATATGCCTGAACTTGAACCGGCTTCAATTAAAAACGGCATAAAAGACACTGTGGACAATTATTATGAAAAGGATTTTTCGTATCTCTTTATGGAAAGTCATGATGCTTCGCTTATAACAAAAGAAGTTGAATATCTGGATAATCTGACTGCTCCCATAGAAAAGGATGAGGTAATCGGTCAGATTGTTTACAAATATAACGGCGTAACTCTTGGAACTGTGGATATTCTTGCCTCGGAAAGCGTCAAGGAAGCCAAATACGGTGATTACATAGGTATGCTTTTTAAAGTGCTTATGGGTAATTAATTAACATTACTGTCAAATTGATATAAAAATATTGTCCCTGCGCCGCAAGCATATGACAAGGGCTGAAGTCTCATATAAGATTCTTCAGCCCTGTCATTATCCTATTATCATCTCACATATATAAATATCATTTCAGATATATAATTCGCAGTACCGTTGAATTACCCGACGCGGTCAATGATGAACATGGCAATCATAATAATAAGTGTCGTTCCGCCCATTCCATGTCCGAGCATTCCCGGATTGAACATCTCCGTAACAACGCCCCCGTTTTTCTCCTGCTTCTTCATGTCAAACTGTCCTATTAATAATGCTGCAAGCAATATAACGAATGTAACAATTCCTAAGACGATATTGTGTTTAACATAATAAAAACAAGTTGTCACAATTCCTGCAACAGCCAAAAGCAATGATAAAATTCCCATATAATAACCTCCGTTTATGTAAGCTGTATATTATAAATTAAATTATAGCAGTATGCAGACATTTTATCAATACTCTCCATAAATAACCAGATTAATTTGGATTTTTATGTTTTTCGTTCTGCAAATTGATAAAAGCTGAAGCTTTTTACCAAAGCTCCTCCTGCGGCTCATAATCCTCAGTCCGCCTGTTAACCGGTTTTACAAACCGCACCGCATTGGTGATTATCCGCTGGATATTCTTGTCATAATATACCGGATATTCCTCATGTCCCGGCTGAAAGTAAAATATTTTACCGCTGCCTCTCGTAAAAGTACATCCGCTTCTGAATACATTGCCGCTTGCAAACCATCCGGTATAAACAACATCATCAGGCTTGGGTATGTCAAAATATTCTCCGTACATTTCCTCCTTGGGAAGAACTATTTCCTGCGGCACTCCTTCTGCTATGGGATGAGACGGCGCTGTACATATGAGTTTTTCGCTGTCTCCGTGATGCCACTTAAGACTCATGGTGGTTCCCATAAGCAGCTTCATTGGTTTGGAAAAATGTGCGGAATGAAGACCGATAAAGCCCATTCCCCTAAGCACACAGTTTCTTATGCGTTGTGCAGTTTCATCAGGAATCTCATCATGCTTTGCATGGCCCCACCAGATAAGCACATCCGTATCATCAAGGACTGACTCCGGCAGACCGCACTCAGGCATATCAAGCGTTGCACATCTTACGGACATGTCTTCATTAGCTTTAAGAAACCCGGCAATACAGCCATGTATTCCGTCAGGATATATTTTTCCTATTGCCTCATATTCTCTTTCATGAAAATATTCATTCCACACTGTTACTTTAATCATTAACTATTCTCCTGATATAATCTGCCGATTTAAGTATCGACTGAAGCTGATTGTGCGCTCCAAAATGCTCTATCGCATATACTCCGTCATATCCTTTTGCCTTAAGCTTATTGATGACCTGCGCTATGGGTATATGACCGTCTCCTACTGCGCAGGAATACATTTGAACTCCGTCCATGGCAACAGCTATATCGCCTGCATACTTTGTATCATCAATGTCACTTTTATTGTCAGTCCGGTACATCCGGTCTTTAAGATGAACATGAACTATTCTATCCTTAAGGGCATCATATGCTTCCAGAACATCTTCACATGAATATCTGAAATTGCCTGTATCAAATGCAATTCCCAATTCCGGTACAGATTGTGAAATTTTTAACAATCCCTCAATGTTACGGCATGGCGAATATTCGTTGTCAAAATCTTCCATGACAGTCTGTATGCCATTGGCTTTTGCATACTTAGCCGTCCGGCTTACACACTCCGATACTTTATTATATACTTTATCATCAACCGTTCCGCCTTCCGTCACAAAACCGGGTACAATAAGTATTCTGGGAGAATGACATTCCACAGCCATATCCGCAAGCTGCTGTGCCTTTCGTATCTCCGCTGCCACATCATCCGTAACAACAAAGTCAAAAGTCTTATATATGCAGGAAATATTTATGCCGCTGTTTTCCAAAAGCGGCATAATCCTATCATACTCATTTTCAAGTCTCAATGAATCTATCTCCACCAGCCTTATTCCGGCAGAGGATACTATATCAAGCACTTCCGCCACAGGTCTTCCGCTTTGTTTTGCAGCTTCCTCTATATGTTCATAAAAAACTGACAGTTCCATCTGTTTTCCTCTGATAACATTATTTCATAGTAAGCCTGTGCATAACATCATCTGCAGTATCAATCTTAAGGTTACGGCTGCTGATGTTTTCGTACACCTTAGGCACCATAATACTCTTATATGCCGGTCTGATGATTTTATCCATATTGACAAGCTCTTCTATTCTATGCGCACTCCAGCCTACTATTCTGGCAATGGCGAAAATAGGCGTATATAATTCAAGAGGAATATCAAGCATACTGTATACAAATCCGCTGTAAAAATCAACATTGGCACTGACGCCTTTGTAGATATGACACGACTCAGCGATTACCTCAGGCGCAATTCTTTCTATCATTGAATAAAGGGCGAACTCGTCACTGTGGTGCTTCTCCGTTGCCAGCAGCTCCACAAAGGATTTAAAAATTCTGGCACGGGGGTCAGATATTGAATAAACCGCATGACCCATTCCATATATAAGCCCGCTTCTGTCAAATGCCTCTTTGCGGAGTATTTTCTTAAGGTAGTCCCTGACCATATCTTCGTCTTTAAGGTCCTTCACATTCTTTTTTAAATCGGTCATCATTCTGACCACCTTGATATTGGCTCCTCCATGTTTCGGTCCCTTAAGAGAAGAAAGAGCCGCCGCAACTACCGAATATGTATCAGAGCCTGATGATGTAACGACACGTGTTGTAAACGTAGAGTTATTGCCTCCGCCATGCTCCATATGAAGCACAAGTGCGGCGTCAAGAACCCTTGCCTCAATGTCGGTATATTTCTTATCCGGCCGCAAAAGTCTTAAAATATTTTCCGCAAATGACAGCTTATTGTCAGGTCTGTGAATATATAAACTGTCATCACACTCATAATGATTATAAGCGTGGTATCCGTAAACCGAAAGCATAGGGAATACGCTTATCAGCATAAGGCACTGGCGCAGCACATTATCAATGGACAAATCCGACACATTATTGTCATATGATGCCAGTGTAAGCACACTCTTGGTAAGGGAATTCATAATATCGCCGCTTGGCGCTTTCATAATAACATCCCTTGTAAAATTGGTTGGCAGTCTGCGGCTTGCATTAAGCACCCCCACAAAATCATTGAGCTGTGCCTTGGTTGGAAGCTCATCAAACAACAACAGATATGCTATTTCTTCAAAACCGAATCTTTTTTCAGTCCGGAATCCTTTTACAAGGTCGAAAATATTATATCCTCTGTAATATAACTCTCCGTCACAGGGAACAGTCTTACCGTCAATCTCCTCTGAGGATTTGATTAATGAAATGGACGTAAGTCCTGACAATACACCCTTGCCGTTTTTATCTCTTAAGCCTCTTTTAACTCCGTATTCATCATAAAGTGACACATCTATCTTCTGCCCGCTTGAGCACTTAGCTGCGTACTTTTCAGTAAACTCCATAACTTCGCTTTTTACCATATTGCTCCTCCTTAACTTTGTATATATATGCAAAGTAAAACAGTACTTATACAGTATAACATATTTGGGCATAACTTTGTGTAACTTTATAAAAATTTAATATAGTTTTAACGAATCATTAACAAATCTATTCCGAAATACTGTTTCCTGTGTAAAGCTGGTAATACCTTCCTTTATGGTCAATAAGCTGGTCATGTGTTCCTCTCTCTATAATTCTTCCATGCTCCAGTACCATAATACAATCACTGTTACGGACTGTTGAAAGCCTGTGGGCAATGACAAAGGTTGTTCTTCCGTTCATGAGCTTATCCATGCCGCTCTGCACTATCTTTTCGGTTCTTGTATCAATGGAGCTTGTGGCTTCATCAAGTATAAGAACAGGCGGGTCGGCAATAGCGGCTCTGGCGATTGCAAGAAGCTGTCTCTGGCCCTGGCTGAGATTTGCACCATCGCCTTTAAGCATTGTGTTATATCCGTCAGGAAGACGTCTGATAAAACTGTCAGCATTGGCAAGCTTTGCCGCTGCATACACCTCATCATCTGTGGCATCAAGCTTACCGTAACGGATATTTTCCATAACTGTTCCGGTAAAAAGATGTGTATCCTGAAGAACAATTCCAAGAGAACGCCTCAGGTCTGCTTTTTTAATTTTGTTTATATTGATTCCGTCATACCTGATTTTTCCGTCCTGTATATCATAGAAACGGTTAATCAGGTTGGTGATTGTTGTTTTGCCGGCTCCGGTAGAGCCTACAAATGCAATTTTCTGCCCCGGAGTTGCATATAAATCCACATTGTGAAGAACTATTTTATCCTCGTTATATCCGAAATCCACATCATCAAATACCACGTCGCCTGTAAGCTCAATATAATCGGTAGTGTCACTGTCTTTGTGATAATGTTTCCATGCCCACAGTCCGGTTCTTTCTTTATTCTCTTTAATCTGACCGTTTTCCTTAACTGCATTGACAAGCGTTACATATCCGTCATCTGTTTCCGGCACCTCATCAAGAAGCCTGAAAATTCTGTCGCCGCCTGCCAAAGCCATAATAATACTATTAAGCTGCATACTGACCTGATTAATAGGCATATTAAGGTTCTTGGTAAATGTAAGAAAACTTACAAGGGCTCCAAGTGTCAGAGCGGCAATACCGTTTATTGCCAGAATACCTCCTGCAATAGCAATTACAACATAACTTAGATTACCAAGCTGCGAATTAATAGGTCCTATTATGTTGGCATACTCGTTAGCCTTATATGCGCTGTTAAAAAGCTGATTGTTAAGCTCTTCAAAGTTCTTTTTGGATTCCTCCTCATGGCAGAATACCTTTACAACCTTCTGGCCTTCCATAATTTCCTCGATGTAACCGTTGACGGCACCGATATCACGCTGCTGGGCTATAAAGTTTTTACCGCTGAGCCCTGATACCTTCTTGGTACATACAAGCATAATAGCAACCATTACGAAAGCAATACCCGTAAGAGGAAGGCTCAATGTAATCATGCTTATGATGATACTTACGATTGTTATTGCACTGTTGATGAGCTGCGGAACACTTTGGCTTATCATCTGCCTTAATGTATCAACATCATTAGTGTACATTGACATAATATCGCCGTGGGCATGGGTATCAAAATACCTGATAGGAAGCTTTTCCATATGCATAAACATGTCGTTACGTATTCTCTCAAGAGTTCCCTGTGTAACATACACCATAATCCTGTTGTTGCCAAATGTTGCCAATATTCCTATTCCATAAAAAACCGCAACTCTTATTATTTCATGCAAAAGCATGCTGTAATCAGGTGTGCTCTGTTTTAATAACGGCGTTATAAATCCGTCAATGAGTGTTTTCATAAAAAGTGTTCCCTGCACATTGGCAATAACGCTTATAATTATACATATCAGCACTGCAATGCAGGCAAAAAGATATTTTTGGAACACAAACTGCATAATTCTTTTAAAAACCTTACCAGGGTTAGCCACGGTAGGCTTCATTCCTCTTGGTCCCGGCATCAGCACTCACCTCCTTCAGGTTTATTCTCATCAAAATCACCGCCGCCTCCGGTCTGTGATTCATATACATCCCTGTAAATCTCATTAGTTTCAATCAATTCATCATGTGTTCCTATGCCGCTGATTTTTCCGTTATCCATAACTATAATACGGTCAGCGCCCTGAACACTTGAAATTCTTTGGGCAATAATAATCTTAGTCGTATTAGGTATTTCCGTCGCCAGTGATTTTCGTATTCTGGCATCCGTTGCCGTATCCACCGCACTTGTGCTGTCATCAAAAATAATGATTTTAGGCTTTTTAAGCAATGCCCTTGCAATACAAAGCCGCTGTTTCTGACCGCCGGACACATTGGTTCCTCCCTGTTCAATGTAAGTATTGTACTTATCCGGGAAACTCTCTATAAAATCATCGGCACAGGCAAGCCTGCATGCGTTTTTACATTCTTCCTCCGTAGCGTCCTTATCTCCCCATCGCAGATTTTCTAATATGGTACCTGAGAAAAGCACATTCTTCTGCAAAACAACACTGACCTCGTTGCGGAGTGTCTCCAAATCATATTGTCTTACATCCTTGCCCCCGACCTGCACACTTCCTTCCGTCACATCATAAAGACGGCTTATAAGATTCACAAGACTTGATTTGGCGCTTCCTGTTCCTCCGATAATTCCTATTGTCTCACCGGATTTTATGTCAAGATTAATGTCTGAAAGAACATACTCTTCGCTGTCCTTCTTGTAGCTGAAATTAACATGTTCAAATACAATACTTCCGTCATTAACCTGATAATCCGGCTGGTCAGGATTAACTATATCCGTCTTTTCATTAAGTACCTCGGCAATACGCTCTGCGCTTGCGGCACTCATGGATACCATTACAAATATCATAGAAAGCATCATAAGACTCATAAGTATGTTCATGCAGTATGCCAGAAGACTTGTAAGATTACCTCTTGACAGGACAGTCTCCCCCGTTCCAACAATCATATGTGCTCCGACCCAGCTTATAAGAAGAATACACCCATACACTGTAAACTGCATTGCAGGTGCATTGTACACAATTACCTTCTCCGCCTTCAAAAACATTTTATATATATCGTAGCTGGCTTTCTTAAACTTGTTCTGCTCGTATTCCTCCCTTACATAAGCCTTGACAACTCTTATTGCCGACACATTCTCCTGAACACTGGCATTAAGCTCATCATATTTGGGAAATGCCGCTTTGAAATATTTATTTGCCCTTGAAATAATAAACAGGAGAAATCCGCCAAGCACAATTACCGCAATCAGGTATATAGTTGCTATTCTTACATTAAAATAAAATGACATTGCCATAGCGCAGATGAGGGATGCCGGCGCTCTCATACACATTCTCAGTATCATCTGGTATGAATTCTGGACATTGGTGACATCTGTGGTAAGTCTTGTTACAAGCCCTGCCGTACTGAATTTATCAATATTGGAAAAAGAAAAGGTCTGGATATTATCATACATTCCTTTTCGCAGATTCCTTGCCAAACCTGCGGATGCCTTAGCTCCGTATTTTCCACCCATAAGTCCGGCAAAAAGTCCCACGATTGCGGAAGCCACCATCAGCCCTCCCACAAAATACACATGGTCCATATTACCTTTGTTGATTCCGTCGTCCACAAGCGTAGACATAAGAAACGGAATCAGCGTTTCCATAACCACCTCCAGTATCATAAAGACAGGTGTTGCTATGGATGCCCTTTTAAATTCCTTTATGTGTGCTGCTAACGTTCTAATCATTGGTCAATCCTCCTGCCATTTTCCATATTATCTTTCATTTTATTTATTATAGTAAAAAAACATTCCCGCTCACTGTCAGTAATGCCTTCTTCAATCTGACGATGAAGGTTGTCTATAATCTCAATAGTCCTCTGCTGCATTGCCACGCCTACATCCGTAAGCCTGAGAATTTTAAGTCTGGCATCATGTTCATCGGCAACCCTTATCACATAACCTTTTTTCTCCATAAGCTTCAGTATGTTGGTTACAGTTGACTTGGCAATGAAAAAATTATCTTCAATATCTCTTTGACATATATCCCTGTCCCTGTTCCAATACAGAAAACCAAGTATCCAGCTATGCATAATCGTAACCTCGTCATAGCCTTCCTGCGCCATCTTTGCATGAAGATGCCTGATTACAAGATTATTCATCCTTTTAAACTCAAAACACAATGCACTGTGTCCAAATTTCTCTATCTCTTCTTTTTCCAATAATAACACCCTCTTGTCTTATTGTACTGAAACAACTTTATTGCAATATTTAGTTCGTTATAAAACTGTTCATTGTGAAACTATTTGTCATAAAACCATATTATCAATATAAATAAAAAAGTCAAGTGTTTTTTGACTTTAACACTTGACTTTTTATATTTCAGATTTCTATCTGCAGGAATTTCTGTACTGCACCGGAGTCATGTCAAACATTTTCTTGAACAATCTGTTAAAATGCTCCACATTCTGATAACCTACTGCAAGAGCAATGTTTTCAACGGTCATATTGCCGTTTTTCAGAAGCACCTTGGCTTTTTTCATTCTTACATAGGCAACATGCTCTCCGAATGTCTTACCGGACTTTTCCTTAATAAATTTGGAAATGTACGGCTCTGACAAATGGAACTTGGCGGCAAGCGCCTCAAGGGACACATACTGATAATTGCTCTGAATGAAATTAATCATCGCCACCAGCCTGTCGTCTTTATTGTTATCGCTGTCACCTATAACTGGAAGCTTATTGACCGCAACTGTCAAAGCATGGATTGAAGCTTTTATAATATCCTCATCCATTCCGGCTCCCCAATACATCCTGCCGCCGTGAGTAATTCCCACATACGCCATGGCTTTTGAGGATGAACCATGTGAAAGGGCATGTTCCTCGTATACGGAAAGCTCGTAGCTGATTCCAAAATACTGTTTTATTGTATTGCTGACTGCATCAAGCCTGCCGTTACCGTTAGCATCCACAATAGTCTTTTTCTCGCCGCAGGCGATTGTAACCTCTGCCATAATGCCGTCATTCTGTTTGAAGTGGCATTCCGATATGGTAAAATACGGCGTGTTTTCTATATAATTATTTTCAAAAATCTCATATACCCATTGAGGAGAAAGCTCCTTGTGTTCCTCATCAGACACCTGCTTAACTGCATATCCCACTTCCTCACGCATCTTTTCAGGCAGAGCTATACTGAAATTCTGCTTAAGAATATAGCTGACGCCGCCCTTTCCGGACTGACTGTTGATTCTTATTACATCAGCATCATAGGTCCTTCCCACATCAACCGGGTCGATTGGAAGATACGGAACAGTCCACACATCAAGGTTTTTCTCCTGACGCCATGCCATACCTTTAGCAATGGCATCCTGATGTGAACCTGAAAATGCCGTAAATACCAAATCTCCTGCATATGGCTGACGCTCATATACATGCATTCTGGTAAGACGCTCATATTTTTCCCTGATTTCAGGCATGTTGGAGAACTCAAGCTGCGGGTCAACACCATGGGAAAACATATTCATTGCAAGCGTGATTATATCAACATTACCTGTTCTCTCGCCATTGCCAAACAATGTTCCTTCTATTCTGTCAGCTCCTGCCAAAAGGCCAAGCTCTGCATCGCACACACCGCTTCCTCTGTCATTATGAGGATGAAGGCTCAACACTACATTGTCCCTGTATTTAAGGTTCTTACTTACATATTCTATCTGGGTGGCAAACACATGTGGCATAGCCGTCTCAACTGTGGCAGGAATATTAATAATCGCCTTACTGTCCGCTGTGGGCTGCCATACATCAAGCACTGCATTGCATACCTCTACGGCATAATCAACCTCAGTGCCATGGAAGCTTTCAGGACTGTACTCAAATGAAAAATCACCGTCCGTCTCTGACGCAAGCTGTTTTAAAAGCTTTGCTCCGTCAACTGCCAGTTGCTTAATCTGCTCTTTATCCTTCTTAAATACCTGTTCACGCTGTGCCACAGATGTTGAATTATACAGATGAATTACAGCGTGAGGCGCTCCCTTAACTGCCTCAAAGGTTTTCTTGATAATGTGCTCTCTTGCCTGAGTGAGAACCTGAACAGTAACATCATCAGGTATCATATCACGCTCAATAAGAGTCCTCATAAATATATATTCTGTCTCAGAAGCTGCCGGAAAGCCTACCTCTATTTCCTTGAAGCCTACATCCACCAGCATCTGGAAAAATTCTATTTTCTCCTCAAGGCTCATAGGTTCAATTAATGCCTGATTACCGTCGCGAAGGTCAACCGAACACCATATAGGGGGGTTCTCGATATAATCCTTCTTAACCCAGTCATACTCACACACAGGCGGCAAAAAATATTGTCTGATATACTTCTTAGCGTTCTTCATAATAAAACCTCTTCCTTGTTCTAGCTTTTCGTTATGATAGCACATTTGTCAGATTATTAAAATGATTAAATTTAATCATTATTTTTGATTTATTTTATCTTATGTAATCGAGATATTCTGCCTCGCTGGCAAAAAGCATATAGCTGCCGTCAACCAATCCCATATATCCCGCAGGTACAACATATCCTTTCATAGCAATCTCTCCTTCCATATAATATTGTGTAGGTTTCTTATGTTCTTTTTGTCTTCGCTGTTTGTATACATATTATACGCATAAGTTGTGTCCCATTTTCAGTACTCTGATGCTTTGATTTTATGGAAATGCAATTATTTTTTGCATTTTTACGTTAAAATAAGCTTGCAACGGAATTAAATCATACTATAATTAATAATTAATGTTACTCAACCTAAAAGGAGATATTGATATGAAAATCGGAATTATAGGTGCCGGAAAAATAGCGCGCACAATGGCTGTTACACTTAATGGCATGACCGCTGCCATCCCTTATGCAATCGCTTCAAGGGATATAGCTAAGGCAGAACAATTTGCCGGAGAATTTAATTTTGAACATGCATACGGTTCCTATGAAGAGCTTGCAGCCGATTCCGATGTGGAGCTTATATATATAGCAACGCCTCACTCTCTGCACTATGAGCATATTAAGCTTTGCCTTAACAACGGCAAACACGTTTTATGCGAAAAAGCTTTTACCCAAAATGCAGGTCAGGCAAAGGAGGTCATAGAGCTTGCCCGCAGCAGAAAGCTTCTTTTGGCAGAAGCCATATGGACACGTTATCTCCCTATGAGGCAGACCTTAGATAATATTCTTAAAAGCGGTGTTATCGGAACACCCCATTCGCTGTACGCAACGCTCTCTTATCCTATAATGCATAAGGAACGAATTACCAATCCGGCGCTTGCCGGCGGAGCATTGCTTGACATAGGCGTGTATTGCATTAACTTTGCTTCCATGGTATTCGGGGATGATATGAATAATATAACTTCAAATGCCGTCATTACAGACCGTGGTGTAGATGCTGCCGACAGTATCACCTTCACTTATCCCGACGGTAAAATTGCGGTTCTGCATTGTGATGCAAGAGCTGCCGACAACAGAGAGGGAGCTGTGTACGGTGACAAGGGCTACATTATCTGTACCAACATTAACAACTGCGAAAAAATCACCGTATATGACAATCTCCATAATATAATAGACACCTATACTGCCCCGCCGCAGATTACGGGATTTGAATATCAGGTTCTTGCCTGCATTGATGCCGTTAAATCGGGCTCCGCAGAATGTATGCAGATGCCGCACTCAAAGATTATCAGAATTATGGAAATTATGGATGAAGTCCGCCGCCAGACAGGCGTTATATATCCGGGAGAAGCTTTATAACTATGAATTATGTTTATATTGTGAAATGCAGTGACAATACTTATTACACAGGCTGGACCACCAACCTTGACCGCAGACTTAAGGCACACAACAGCGGCAGAGGCGCCAAATACACCCGTTCACGACGCCCTGTGGAATTGGCATATTATGAAGAATTTATTATAAAAGAAGACGCCCTAAGGCGGGAATATGCCATAAAGCAATTAAGCCGTGCCGAAAAAGAAAAACTGATTACATAAATTACACGAATTACAGAAAGGCAGGATAAATATGAGGGAATCAGTAAGCAGAAGACAAAATTTTGCCAGCCGTTTTATCGGCGACAGGAATTTTTATAAAATGGTACTTGCTATTGCGATACCTATAATGATACAAAACGGAATAACCAATTTTGTGGGACTTCTTGACAATATAATGATAGGAAGAATAGGAACCGAACAGATGTCCGGCGCTGCCATCGTCAACCAGCTTATTTTTGTGTACAACCTGTGCATATTCGGCGGAGTTTCAGGTGCAGGCATTTTTACGGCACAGTATTTCGGACTTAAAGACTACGAGGGAGTACGCCATACCTTCCGTTTTAAATTCTGGATGAGCCTTATTCTCACAGCACTGACAATAATCATTTTGCTTGCTGCGGGAACCAACTTGATTAATTTTTATCTTAAGGGTGATGGAACACCGCAGGCGGCAGCCGACACCTTAATGTACGGAAAACAATACCTTAACATTATACTTATTGGACTTCCGGCATTTATGGTCAGCCAGATATACTCCAGCACCCTTCGCGAGTGCGGTCAGACTGTGCTGCCTATGAAAGCAGGTGTTGCCTCGGTTATGGTAAATCTTGTGCTTAATTACCTGCTTATATACGGTAAATTGGGTTTTCCTGTTCTCGGAGTTGCCGGTGCTGCAATAGCCACATCCATTTCAAGATATGTTGAGCTTGCCATAATAGTGGTATGGACCCACTCACATAAAGAAAAAAATCCTTTTGCAGATGGGCTTTACAAGACACTGCGCGTACCTGCACAGCTTACCAGAAAAATACTGATTAAGGGAACCCCTCTTCTCATCAATGAAACCCTTTGGGCATCCGGTATGGCCATGCTGACGCAGTGTTACTCCACCTGCGGTCTTAATGTTGTGGCGGGACTCAATATATCCAACACAATAAGCAACATATTCAATATAATGTATATTGCTCTCGGCGACTCTGTAGCAATAATAGTCGGCCAGCTTCTTGGTTCGGGTGATATGAAAAAAGCACGGGATACGGACAACAAAATGATTGCGTTTTCTGTTATGTGCTGTGTTGTGATTGCCGTAATTATGTTTTTCACAGCTCCGCTTTTCCCTAAGATGTATAACACCAATCAGGAGGCGAGAACCCTTGCCGGGTATTTTATTATGGCATCTGCCGTCTTTATGCCTCAAAATGCATTTTTGCATGCCTGCTATTTTACACTGCGTTCAGGGGGCAAAACTATAATCACATTCATATTCGACAGTGTTTTTATTTGGTGTGTAAGCGTTTCCATAGCTTTTATATTAAGCCGTTACACTGCGCTGCCGGTTATCGTGATTTATATAATAGTACAGCTTGCTGATATTATAAAATGCACCATTGGATTTGTCCTTGTAAAAAAAGGTGTGTGGCTGCAAAACATTGTACAATAGAATACAGAAAATAATAATAGTAATAATAACGAAAACAGGAACTTCCCAATAGAGAAGTGCCTGTTAATATACAGCAGGGGCAGTAGGATTTGAACCCACGACATTTGGTTTTGGAGACCAACGCTCTACCAGCTGAACTATACCCCTATAAAGCTACCGTTCATTATCTATGAACGCCACTTGTTATTTATACCACATAATCAGATGAATTGCAACAAAAATTTGCACAATTTAGAAATTTTCTTTGGTAATATCAATTATTATATTTTGAAAGAGTTTCCTTTGCGTTATCTGTAATATCTCTCTGAAAAGCAATTTCATGCTCCATACCTCTTGACTCATCATTGGCAACAAGTGCCGCATCAAGAATTTTGTTAAGAAGATTTCCGATACGGGCAGCTTTCTCCTGCTGTTTTACCGAACGCTCATATATCTTATTCATGGAATCAATCATTGTTTCCACAAATGTATGTACTTTCTTAACAGTATCGGATATATCACTGGAGGAACGTGTTGACTGGGCGGCCAGATTGCCTACCTCTTTGGCAACCACCGCAAAACCTCTTCCCTGCTCGCCTGCTCTGGCTGCCTCAATAGACGCATTAAGCGAAAGCATGTTAGTCTTGGATGCAATTTTATTTATTACGCCCGCAAAATCCTCTATAAGTCTGGAAAGAGCTGCCAAATCATTGATTCGGGATGTTGATTCCACAACCATTGTGTTCAGACTGTTAATTTCATCAACAATCTCCTCAATATTAGTAATTCCCTCCCTTACAAGATTAAGGGATGTATCAGATGAATTAATAACATCAAATGCATGTTTTTCAACCTTAAGCTGTGATTCGTCCAAATCATTAACAATCTGTTTAAGCTGTGATACAAACTGTTCTTCCATTACCGTTCCCTCCCTGTGTTTACCTTCTGCATAACTCTGATATTGATTTTATTCCCGTCAGTTTAATCCTGTTCTCGCTGCCAACACTCTTAAGACAAGCCTCCGGCAGAATACACTGTGCAAATCCCAGCTTTACCGCCTCTGACACACGTTGTTTTGCCTGACTTACGGCTCTTACCTCTCCCGTAAGGCCCACCTCTCCGAACACAATGGTATTATCCGGTATGGGTATATTGCGGAAACTTGATATAATTGCCATAACTATTCCCAAATCAAGTGCCGGTTCGCCTACCTTAAGTCCGCCTGCTACATTAAGATATGCATCGCAGCCCGAAAGCTGCATACCTGCCTTTTTTTCAAGAACAGCCATCAGAAGATTCATTCTGTTATAATCCGCTCCTGCAGCAGTCCTTCTTGGCATTCCGAAATTAGTATGACACACTAATGCCTGAATTTCAACTAAAATCGGTCTTGTTCCCTCCATAAGACAGACAACAACCGACCCCGCTTCGCCTTTTGGTTTTCCCTCCAACATATATTCTGAAGGATTAAGGACTTCCCTGAGCCCGTCGCTGCACATCTCAAACACGCCTATTTCATTGGTCGCCCCAAATCTGTTTTTGACTGCCCTTATAATTCTGTAAGACTCACTTCTTTCGCCTTCAAAATACAATACGGTATCTACCATATGTTCAAGAACACGCGGACCTGCCACAACTCCTTCCTTGGTTACATGTCCGACTATAAAAACCGTAATACCCAAGCCCTTAGCTATCTGCATAAGGGCATTGGTGGATTCTCTCACCTGACTTACACTTCCAGGAGCAGAATCAGATGTCTCACAATACATTGTCTGTATCGAATCAATGACTACCGCATCAGGCGTACAATCCCGTATGGCTTTGTCTATGCTGTTAAGATTAGTCTCACACAATAACATAAAATTGTCGGGAATCCCGCCTATTCTGTCGGCTCTCATCTTAATCTGCCTTAAAGATTCCTCACCTGATATGTATAAAACTCTTCGCTCTTTGGCTATGTTGGCACACACCTGCAAAAGTATGGTGGATTTACCTATTCCCGGGTCTCCCCCCACCAAAACCATAGAGCCTGCTACTATACCTCCGCCAAGAACCCTGTCAAGCTCCCCAAAGCCGCAGGAATATCTGTTTTCGGTTGTGGTGTCAACCTGTGAAATCTTAACGGGAACGGCACTGCCGGACACTGCTCCTGATGATATCTGTGTTATGCCCTTGGCGTGTTTTTCCAACGGAACTTCAACAAATGAATTCCATTGGTGGCAGGCCGGACACTGTCCCATCCACTTGGCAGATTCATATCCACATTCATTACAGAAAAAAATTGTATTTTTACCTTTTGCCATATCTGCTACATCCTTAGGAAAACCGGCGGACAATCCAGTCCGGGTTATATCCCTGTTATATACCTCGCTAAATCATATTAGTATTACTCATATTAGATAAAAAGGACTGTGACGCATCACAGTCCTTAATATAATTTCTATAATACTGCTCAAACTCTTACTATCTTGACTTCTGCGGCATTACCGCCTCCCAGTGCTACCGAAAGAGCAAACTTGCCGCTTATATTGGTTATCATCCTTCCTACGCTGATACCATCAACATATACCTTATACTCTGTGGAAGGCTCAAGCTCAAGCGTAATCTGTGAGTCCTCATTGCCCTCAACCGTCATACTGATAACTCCGTCCTCCATGGAAAAATTGTTGACTGCTGTTCCCGGAACCGACTCATACACAAACATTCCGTTTCTCTCAAGCTTGGTAATCTCTTTAAAAGTCTTAACCTTATAAATATCTCCATTGTACTCCACATTATCAAGCTTTGTCTTAGTATCTAAAAGATAATTGCCAAAGCTGATTGTTCCATCGCCCTCAATGCGAATTAAACCGTCTACTACAGCCATTGCCGTTCCTCCTGATTTACATTTGTAAAAAACCTGTATAAATATTATAATATAAAATGCTGTTAATTGCCACATTATTTTACTGAAAAAATAAGTTTTTTGTCTCCTGTATTATCACAGCTTATAACAACATTGTCACCTGCCTTAATTCTTCCTTCAAGTATCTGCTCTGCAAGCTCATCCTCAACCTTGCTTTGCAGCGCACGTTTCAAAGGTCTTGCCCCGTACTTTTCGTCATATCCAGAATCCACAATGTATTCTCTGGCACTATCATCAAGCTCTATGGACAAGTCCATCTGTTCCTTGATTCTCTTATTGATAGAATTTACCATTATATCAACTATCTGCGCAATATTTTCCTTGGTAAGCATATGGAACACAATAGTCTCGTCAATTCTGTTGAGAAATTCCGGTTTGAACAGTCTTTTGACTTCATCAAGCACCTTTGTTTTCATGTTGTTGTAATCCTGTTCCGGGTCTGTGGATGCGTTAAATCCCAGATTCTTCGGAGAAACAATATTCTCAGCACCGGCATTGCTGGTCATGATTATAACCGTATTCTTAAAATCTACTTTACGCCCTGTGGAATCTGTCACAATACCGTCATCCAATACCTGTAAAAGAATATTGAACACATCAGGATGGGCTTTCTCTATCTCGTCAAAAAGAATAACCGAATAAGGGTTGCGTCTTACTTTTTCACTTAGCTGTCCGCCCTCATCAAATCCCACATAGCCGGGAGGTGAGCCAATCATCTTGGAAACACTGTGCTTTTCCATGTACTCGGACATATCAACTCTGATAAGATTGGCTTCGCTGCCGAACATTGCATCTGCCAACGCCTTTGAAAGCTCTGTCTTACCAACTCCTGTAGGCCCCAGAAAAAGAAATGAACCGGTTGGGCGTTTCGGGTCTTTCAGTCCTACTCTGCCTCGTCTTATTGCCTTGGCAACAGCTGTCACAGCTTCATCCTGTCCCACAACTCTCTGATGGAGAGTACTTTCCAGGTTCATCAGCTGCTCTGATTCGCCCATAGCAAGCTTGCGGACAGGAATCTTCGTCCAGTCGGACACC
The DNA here is from genome assembly GCA_964414835.1 of uncultured Butyrivibrio sp. Lineage (GTDB taxonomy): Bacteria > Bacillota > Clostridia > Lachnospirales > Lachnospiraceae > Eshraghiella. The sequence continues at coordinate 77,990 of CAYPWY010000003.1, forward strand.
ACAGAGGCAATCTCCTCCTCGTCAACCACAAGATTACGGTCATCCTTATCCTTCTGCCACTGGCTGTTAAGTGCTTCCAGTTCCTCCATCTTAGCAAGCTTTTGGCTTTTAAGCTCGCCTGCACGCTCATAAGCCTCCTGTGAAATTGCCTGCTCTTTTTCTTTTTCAAGCGCCGCTATTTCATCTTCAAGCTTAACTATTTTCTCAGGCTTAACATAAGTGCCCAGTCTCGTTTTGGAGGCAGCCTCGTCTATAAGGTCAATTGCCTTGTCAGGAAGAAACCTGTCATTGATATATCTCTTGGAAAGCCTCACCGCAGCCACAAGTGCGTCATCAGTGATTGTGACAGAATGATGGTTTTCATATGCTTTTCTGAGCCCTTTTAATATCTCTATAGCTTCTTCAGATGATGGTTCTTCCACATTAACCGGCTGGAAACGGCGTTCAAGTGCAGCGTCCTTTTCAATATATTTACGGTATTCATTAATTGTGGTTGCTCCGATTATCTGTACCTCTCCTCTTGCCAAAGAGGGTTTGAGAATATTGGAGGCATCAATTGCACCTTCTGCGCCTCCCGCTCCGATTATCGTATGCAGCTCATCAATAAAAAGAATTACGTTCCCTGAATTTCTAACCTCGGATATTACCTTCTTAATGCGTTCTTCAAACTCTCCACGGTATTTGGAGCCTGCTATCATTCCGGACAAATCAAGCGTAAGCACTCTTTTATCTTTGATTGTGTCGGGCACATTGCCGTCGGCAATCTGGATTGCAAGCCCTTCTACGATTGCAGTCTTACCTACGCCCGGCTCTCCCACAAGACAAGGATTGTTTTTGGTTCTTCTGCTGCTTATTTGAATGACCCTCTGAATCTCACCTTCACGTCCGATTACAGGGTCCAGCTTTCCCTCCATTGCAAGCTTTGTAAGGTCGCGGCTGTATTGGTCAAGAGTTGCCGTCTGGGATTTCTTGCGGTTCTTACCGTTTCCCATATCTTCCTTGTAGGAGTTGCCGTCCTCTCCCATGGCTACCATCAAATCCACATATATTTTCTGTATATTGATTCCAAGTGTTCCCAGAAGCCTTGTGGCAACGCTTTCCGAATCCTTGAGAAGTCCTATAAGTATATGCTCCGTTCCTATAAGCTGTGCCTTAAAACGTCTTGCTTCACGCCTTGACATATCAATGATTCTGGCAGCTCTCGGTGTGTAGCTGGAAGGCTCTCTTAAACCTACGGTTTTATCCGGCGACATCAGCTGATTGACAAGCTCAATAACCTTGTCTATGTCTACCTCATTCTCCTGTAATACGGTCTGTGCAAGACTGTCGTCAGTCCTAAGCAGACCTATAAGTATATGTTCCGAGCCCACACTTCCATGACCCAGTTCAAATGCGGTTTCTGCCGCATACTGTAATGCTTCTTCTGCTTTTTTTGTAAATCCGCTCTGCATATTTTCCCCTTTCATGCCTTAAATAATCTCAGGTAAATTGTTCCTCAGGTATTGTGCCCTTAATATATCCGTCTCTGCCACAGACAATGATTTGCCTGTGGAATTATTAATGACAGACGGCTGAATATCCATAATAAATTTGTTGATTCCTATGTTTTCGCCGTTCTCTGTTGTAAGTATTCCCAAAGATATACCCAACATAAACTCCGACAAAAGCGACATTGCATCTCTCAGTGTAAGCTTCCGTGCATATTTTAATACTCCATATGATTTGTAAGCTACATCCTCGGCACGGTATTTATCCTTTTCGTAAATAAAACGCCTTTGATCACGCTCCTGATTAATTATCTGGTTGACAATATCATCCAAATCTTTGATTATTGTCCGTTCCTCCTGTCCCAGTGTTTTCTGGGTGGAAACCTGATACAGATTTCCATAGCTGCATTCACTGTCACCATATACCGGACGGATTTTCAGCCCGAAGCGACCAAGCTCAGTGCTTATCTGAGTTATTTTTTTTGCTTCCGCAAGTCCCGGAAGATGCAGGGTGTAACCTGCTCTTAATCCGGTTCCCACATTGGTTGGAAATGTAGTCTTATAACCATATTTCTCATCATATGCATAATCAAAATTGGAATCAACGTAATCATCAATATCATTGGCTCTTTTAAAGCATACCGGAATATTCATTCCGTTGGCAATAACCTGTATTCTTATGTGGTCCTCGCCGTTGACCAGAATCGATGTGCCTTCATCCTCCGATAAAATAACCGCCCCTGTGCCTGATTTTACAAGGTAGGAGCTTATTGCCCTGCGCTCTTTAAGTGCATTGCGCTTTGTCTCGCTGCAATTATTCATAAAAATACATTTATATTCCGCCGGAAAATCTCTCTGGAAGCTGCTTACCACCGAATTAACCAAGCTTACGGCGTCCTCTTCATCAAGCTTCATAGGAAACTTATAGTCCGCAAAATTTCTTGCCAGCCTTATTCTGCTTGATATAACCACATCGCCATTATTGCCTGAGCGTTCATACCATTTATTCATAATCATTCACCCTTTCCCTTAAGTCCGGCAATAACATCCCGCAGTCTTGCAGCCTCTGCAAAATCCTCCTCGCTTACTGCCTCTTTAAGCTTCTTGGACAAAAAATCAATTTCCTTCTTCACATCCTGTACGTCTTCATTAACAGTGTTTTCCCCAATGTCCCCGTTATTTTTCTCCGACATACCGTAAAGCATAGGTTTCTTACCTACATGGTGGTCGCTTCCCTGAAGCTTCTTGATAGTATCGGATATAAGAGGTCCGAAAACATCATAACAATCCGGACATCCGAATATGGAATTATTGACAAATTCTCCGTAGGTCATACCGCACTTAGGGCACTGTACCTGCCTTGCAGGGTCTTTTTTCTCGCTGTCTGAAAACAGCCCCTGACCTCCAAGTATTCCTGATAAAAGCTGCGTCAAATTCATATCGTTGTCAAAAATGCTTGAATAGTAGCTTACATCCGTATTAGCTGCGCAGTTGCTGCACAGATGATGCTCATTTTTGACTCCATTGACAACTTCTGTATAGTGAAATGTAGCAACATTTTTTTGACATTTCTCGCATAACATAATTATGTCCTCCTAAATCTATTCTGCTGAAAATTCTCTTATTATGTCATCCACAAGGGCATGTATTTCACCTGTTGATATATTCTGACACATAGCTTTTGCTATTACAACACGAAGTTCCTGTGAAAGCTCGCTCATAGCCCTTAGCTTGTCAATATCAAGAGCGATAATTGCCCCATGCCTTCTATCTAATTTAATATATCCTTCCTGCCGGAGAATTGTGTATGCTTTATTGACAGTATGCATATTAATGCCTATGTCCTCCGCCATCTGTCTCACTGAAGGAAGGGAATCTCCCTCCCGAATCTGTTCATTGGCAATATACATAATTATCTGATTACACAACTGCATATATAGCGCTTCATCGCTGTTAAAATCAACGGAAAAAATCATATATTTCACTCCTATCCGCAACAGTTCCATATATTCCTGTAAAATCTCTTAGTGTTATATCTATACTATAACAAACAAACGCAGAAAAAGCAATATTTTTTGCTTTCTCTGCGCTGTTACAATTCTTAAATATTTATAAAATTATAAGAATGTGTCTTCTCCGTCTTCTGAATCTTCACCGGATTCAGCAATATCCGACTCAGATGTTTCCTGCTGCTCTTTGTCCGCCGGCTCCACTGCCCCTTGGGATTTAATATCAGGTTCATTGTCTTTATCATCAAAGATATCCGAAGTGATGTCTATTATCTCCGGCTCAAGCTCATCATTTCCGCCGTTCTGCGCAGTCAGTTCTTCATTCTGTTTTGCAAGCTCCTGAGCCAGTACCTCCGCTTCTTTTTCAAAAGAATCCATATCAGCTTTGGTAACTACTATATCGTCAGATGTCATCTCCTCAACTGCAACAGCCAGCTCATCTTCCGCTGATGTTTCTGAATCATCGGTCATTTCCCCAGTCTGTTGGTCCGACAATGATTCGTCAGGCTCAAGTTCTTCCGGCAAAGGCTCATGTAACTCTAATTCATCAGACAGCGTTTCTTTTGAATCAAAGCTTTCCGGCAGGATTACTGCTGACAGTTTTTCGCCGGATAAAACTTCATCAGTTGCCGCCTCCGAATATTCGTCTCCGTAATCACCATCCACATCAGGAATATCAATTGCATGTTTTTTCTCTGACTTGTGATTTGCCATTACGACAATTATCACTATCAAAGCTATAATAACCACTCCTCCGGCGATAAATGCTATATTTCTGACTTTAGTCAATGTCTTGTTATCATCAACCACCTTATTATAGGTGTCTTTCAACGACTGAAGCTCCTGTGAGATTGTTTCACTGCTGTCAATACCATTGCCGGAAGCCTGACCCTCTGCCGTATTTTTTCTCTGGATTGTTTTTTCCTGCACATCATAGCAGTACCACAGCTGTTCCCCGTTACTGTTAACAGCATAGAAATACACAAAATCGCTGTCGGCATCATCGACATAGACATTTACCTTCTCACCCTGAATTTCACATTCTCCCTGAGAAGCGTTACTTATGGCACTGTCTGCATGACTTATATCGAGATAAACATATGTGTTGTCACCGCTTTTGAAAACTATATATTTCTCAAAGGTTTTACTGTCTTCATAATATATGAAAATCTTGCCGTTACCGTCTTCATCAGTAAAATACATCAGCTTAAGACCTGTTGCACTGCTGACTGCAGCCATAATATCGGTACCGTCTATTTTAATTACCTCTGAAGTATATCCCTTAGGCATATCATCCTCAGGAAAGTACTTGTTAAGAGTATATTTTATATCGTCAACAGTAATAACCGTATCCGTTGTGGGAGCCTCTGTTTCCGGTTCCGTCTCAGGTTCTGTTGAAGGCGGCTCTGTCGGCGGCTCCGTAGGAGCTTCTGACCTGATAATATTAATGTTGTATGTCATTGTTTTACCGTTAGGCGCATAGGAGGTTATACTCACTGCATTGCCTCCCACTGCCAGATTATATGGGTCCCCGTTTATAACGGTTTGACCTCCCTGTGACGCAACCGCCGAAATATCAACAGAGGTGACACTGTATGGTACATAGCACACATAATCAAGTGTCCACTTTGCAAATTCAGGAGAAAGTGATGCTCCCGATATATTTATGCTGCTGAGGGTTGCATCATCAGAACCCTCTGCCAAAACCTTAACCGATGCTGAGCCAAGTGACGGAGAAAAAGTGTTTATGTCCGGATCGATAAATACCACTCCGTTAGTTGAAAAATTGCAGGTTCCAACCTTATTGGCTTTAAAGGTAAAATTCCATGTGGCAGATGTAGGATAATCCGATGGCATATAAATTATAGGAATTACACCTGCATAGGATGTTCCGTCAGCATCACCGCTTACATATGAGCATACACTTGAGTCATATTTCAATTCAAACTGCGAGGTGCTGATACCCTTTGAATATGAAAGCGTAACCGATACTGTAAACGTATTTCCCACAATGATTTCCGAGGTGCTTACCGCAACACTGAGCGAGCCATCGGCAGCTTTCACATTATACGGAATAACAATACCTATAGTCAAAAATATCACCACTATAAATGTAAATACCTTATTCAAAAATTTTTTTAACATATGGGCCTCCTGTTTATCTGGTCTGAGCAATCTTGCCGTTTCTTAATATATAATTTTTTATTGCAGCAATGTCAAACAAATCAAGTCCTGAAGAATCCGGATATATATCCGCAGCTTCAAGATATACACCGCTCAGTCCGCTGTTTTTGAGAATCATCTTCTTCATATATGCAAAGTCAAACAAATCCACCGTTCCTGTTCCGTCCACATCACCATAGACACATATACGGTGGGTCTTGTAGGTTTTGCCATTGTTATCATATATTACAAGATAATCCCCGGTGCCTACGATTTCGGAATCCGCCTTTTCTTCTTTTGAACTGTTTAGAATCTTAACCGAACCATTGGTAACTGTCAGCAGCTTTTTCGCTGCCGACACCTTCTGTCCTATATCAAAACCATTAATATATGTATTTGAAACCTGAAGATTCTTGTAGTCTATAGTGGTATCCGTATATCTGACAACAGAAACCTTATAAGTATATACGCTTGAGGTATCTGTTTCTGACGGATATACATCAAAATAGATAGTATTGGTTCCCTCCTTAATCGTAAATGCAGAGGTTGTAACAGTACTGCTGCTTGCGCCCATATCGGTGGTTGTGGAGCCTTGACGTATCTTAACATTAGCTATTGTAGATTCAGTCTTATATTTAAACTTCACAGATTCGACTGAGTTTTCAACATACATAGTATAGCTTACGGTATCTTTGCCAAAAGCTTTGGTAAAGCTTCCCGTGGTCGGCGCCAACGATGTCAGATATGTACTTCCCTCCTGTCTGGTAATATTTACAGTATATGTCTTGCTTGTTCCGTATTCAGATTTGCAGACTATCTTATATGTATTTTTACCTACTGCAAGCGTTTTGGTTCCCGTTCCCGTAACAGTTGAGGTTGAGGCTATAGCCGATGCCGCTATGGTAACGCTTGTAGTCTTATATGGAACAGTTATATTATATGTACCGGTATCCATGTTAAATGTAGGCGTTAGAGCAAGCGTGCTTGTTGTTCCTGAACTGTCAGTACCCTTGACTGTCAGCGTTTTAAGCTTATAGTTAGGATTGGCAGTGCTTGTGGATGAAGGTGCCGCACATGCCTGGTCAGGCATATTTTCATATACAGGTATCCTGAATGTAAAATACGCATCCAGCATATTATTGGTTTCATATGTGGTTTTCACCACATAGCCTTCATTGACAGGAGCCAGAAGATTCTGCATATACTGATTCCAGTAAAGGTATTTTTCGTTAACCACACTGAATTTCTGGAAATACAGCGTATCCTGTCCCACATCTATCTTACTGCTGGCAATAAGTGCCGTTCCCCCCTTAATTGCCAGATACTGAGATGTCCATCCTGCATTCATGGCTTCCTTGCCGCCGTTATTGATAACATCAGCAGCAGTGGTTCCTGCCGCCTGAATATTAAACATGTTGTAGTAGGCTGTCTCTCCGCTTGCTGCGGCGTGGAATGTCTTTCCGCCATCGCTTGTTGCCACTCCGTTCGCCAAGGTATCTTTTAATTCATATTTTTTGGTTGAACTGTTATATGTACCTGCACCCTTTTCCTGTATGAGCCTTGCACACAGCATAACGGGGCTTACATTATATTCTTTGCCAACCTCAATGAGAACAGTAGCATAATCCTTGGCAGTGCCTCCCACCTTGGCGTAATCACAATCCATCCATGTATTATCCATCATACTCTTTAATGCCTCATAGGTCTGATATTCGGAATTATAACTGAGCTGTTCAAACATGAATATGTTGTTTTCCGTAAGCCAGTTGCGCGGGTCCATAATATACTCAACCGCCTCGGTAGATGCCTGAACCCATCCGCCTCCGCTGAACTCTACCCATTTATTACCGGACCAGTTATAAGAACCTGTAATACTTGTAGATTTCCATGAGGTAGGGGTAGCATACCAGCCTGAATCGACCCCCTTAAGTGTCATAATGCTATTAGGCACAAGGTTGCGGCTCAAAACCATCTCATTCTCAATGACCGTATCCCAGTCCAGTCCTGTATTAAAAGGAACAAAGCTCCAGTTTGGATGTGCTTCATGAAGCGCCCTGAGACTGTCTCTGTAAGATTCCGGAAACTGGGCTAAAACAGCCTCAAAGCTTGTAGCTGCCGACACATCTATTGTGGATTTTAATTCAAATACCGTAACTGCCGCCATTGCAATTATGGAAAAAACAGCTATTGACAATCTGATTATACGTTTCTTAAAAATCTCAAGCATATATGTATGTACTCCTATAGTGAATCTTCCCACCATATAACTGATAATATGTATTTCAAAGACTATTGTTATTATATAGAGTTTATCGGCAAATTTCAACCCAGATAAAGGTATTTCCTTAATTTTCCATAAGTAACACAGAATCTGTGCACATCAACAGCTGAGGGGTTATCTATGGAAACTAAGTTTCATATAGAGCAGGAACGGAGGAATGAATGGCACATGCCATTCATTCCTCCGTTCTTATGATTTATTATATTTAAGCTTCGTCTATTGCTTTGCCTATGTCATGCCTCATATACTTGTTCTCAAACTGAACCCATTCCGTCGCCTGGTACGCTTTCGCTCTTGCTTCCTTCAAGGTTGCTCCTGTAGCGGTGATTCCCAGAACTCTTCCTCCATTGGTTACAATTCCTTCGTCTGCAAGCTTGGTTCCTGCATGAAAACAGTAATAACCGTCCTTGCCGTCAAAATTCTCCAATCCTGTTATAAGCTTACCCTTCTCATAAGCCACCGGATACCCGTCAGATGCCAAAACAACACATACACAGGCATTATCCTCAAATTGAAGGTCAAGCTTGTCAAGTGTTCCGTCAATGCATGCCTCAAAAACGTCAATAATGTCGTTTTTCAATCTGGGAAGAACAACCTGCGCTTCCGGGTCGCCGAACCTTGCATTATATTCAAGAACTTTCGGTCCCTTTGGTGTCAGCATAAGTCCGAAAAAGATTACACCCTTGAATGGTCTTCCCTCTGACTTCATTGCATCAACCGTTGCCTGATAAATATATTTTTTACAAAAATCGTCAACCTGTTCTGTGTAAAACGGACTTGGTGAGAAATTTCCCATTCCTCCGGTATTCAGCCCTTCATCGCCGTCTTTGGCACGCTTATGGTCCTGCGCCGATGACATAATCTTAATAGTATTGCCGTCAACAAATGACAGAACCGACACCTCACGTCCCGTCATAAATTCCTCAATGACAATTGTGTTTCCCGCATCTCCGAACTGCTTATCCATCATCAGGGTTTTAACGCCGTCCATAGCCTCAGCCTTGGTATTGCAGATAAGGACGCCTTTGCCAAGTGCAAGTCCGTCCGCCTTAAGAACTATCGGATAATCAGATGTCTCAAGGTATTTCATTGCATCCTCAGGTGATGTAAATGTCTCATATGCCGCCGTAGGAATATTGTATTTGCGCATCAGGTCCTTTGAAAAAGCCTTAGAGCCTTCAAGTATCGCCGCATTCCGGCGCGGTCCGAACACACGCAGACCTTCTTTCTCAAATACATCCACTACACCGCCCACAAGCGGGTCATCCATTCCGATAACCGTAAGGTCAATCTGCTCTTTTTTTGCAAAATCCACAAGCTTGTCAAACTCCATAGCACTGATAGGTATACACTCTGCTATCTGTGCAATACCTGCATTTCCGGGCGCACAAAATATTTTGTCTACCCTTGTGCTTTTTGAGCAGGCATAAGCTATGGCATGTTCACGTCCTCCGCTTCCGACTATAAGTACCTTCATCTTATTTCTCCTTTATCCGTCATCCGCAGCCGTTTTCAAGCAATGCGGACATTTATCATTAACAATAATTTATTTTAATTCGCCATTGGCAATCATGTCAATGGCCTTCGGAAGTATAATCCACTCTGCCTGTTCCATAACACGCCTCTGCAATATCTCCGGCGTGTCTCCATCCTGAACCATAACAGGCTTCTGCATAATAATCCTTCCTGTATCAGTACCCTCGTCCACAAAATGAACGGTGGCGCCTGTGACCTTAACGCCTCTTGCCAATGCCGCCTCATGAACCTTAAGTCCGTAAAATCCTTTTCCGCAAAAAGACGGAATCAACGACGGATGGATATTGATAATCCTGTCAGGATATGCAGCAACCATAGCAGGCGGAATCGCCACAAGGAACCCCGCCAGAATTATTAAATCAGGATTTAATTTTTGCACGCCGGCAAGCAATGCCTCGTTAAACAAATCTCTGTTTTCGTAGTTTTTCGGCGAAATGCACTGTGCCTCAACTGATTTCTTACGGGCACGCTCAAGGGCATATGCTCCTGCGTTATTGCTGATTACGCCTACAACCTCTGCGTTGCGTATAGTATTGTTATCTATCGCATCCATAATGGCCTGAAGATTGGTTCCTCCTCCGGACACAAGAACCGCCAGCCTTAACATATTGTCACGCCTTTCTCTCCGGCAACAGCCTTGCCAAGTATAAATGCATCCTCACCTGCCGCCTTGACAGCCTCAACTGTCTTGTCTGCATCAGCAGAATCAACTGCCAGAACCATGCCGACACCCATATTAAAAGTATTGTACATCATCTCTTCCGCTATATTGCCTTCACTTTGAAGCATCTTGAAGATAGCAGGTATCTCATAGCTTTCCTTATGGACTTCGGCTCTTATTCCGTCAGGCAGCATTCTCGGAATATTCTCATAGAATCCACCGCCTGTTATGTGACTGCAGCCCTTAACCGTCACTCCGGCATCCTTAACCGACTTAAGTGCTTTTACATATATTCTCGTAGGCGTCAGAAGCGCCTCCCCCAGCGTGGTTCCAAGCGTATCATAGTATGTATCAAGTGCTTCTTTTGTCATCAAAAATACTTTTCTCACAAGTGAAAAACCGTTGCTGTGAACTCCTGATGACTTGATACCTACAAGCACATCGCCATCCTTAATATCCTCGCCTGTTATAAGGTCTTTTTCATCCACAACTCCTACCGCAAAGCCTGCCAAGTCATATTCATCCTCCGGCATAAGTCCCGGATGCTCTGCCGTCTCACCGCCTACAAGTGCACAGCCTGACTGCCTGCATCCGTCAGCAACACCCTTAACGATTGTTGCGATTTTTTCAGGCTCATTTTTGCCGCATGCTATATAGTCAAGGAAAAACAACGGTTCACCGCCTGCACATACAACGTCATTTACGCACATAGCCACACAGTCAATTCCGATTGTGTCATGCTTATCCATAAGAAAAGCCAGCTTAAGCTTGGTTCCTACGCCATCCGTTCCCGACAAAAGAACCGGGTTCTCCATATTTTTGATTGCTGCCAGTGAAAAGGCTCCTGAGAATCCTCCGAGACCTCCCATAACCTCAGGTCTCATTGTTTCCTTAACATACTCCTTCATAAGCTCCACTGACTTGTAGCCTGCCTTAATGTCAACTCCGGCATTTTTGTAGTCCATTTTATTTTTCCTCCATATATTTTTTGTATCCGATGCTTTCTATTTTATCCTTTTTCTTCATAACGCCGTCCTTTAAATCGTCTTTATATTCTTTAATTCTGGCAAGAAGAGCTTCGTCAGATGTTGCAAGAATCTTGGCAGCCAGTATCCCCGCATTGGCACCGCCGTCAATTGCGACTGTTGCAACCGGTATCCCGCTTGGCATCTGGACGATTGAATAAAGCGAATCAACTCCGCCGACAGTTTTGGTATAAATCGGCACTCCGATTACAGGCATAGGGAAAATAGCCGCACACATACCCGGAAGATGTGCAGCTCCTCCGGCTCCGGCAATTATTACCTTAAAGCCTTTTTCTTCCGCTTTCACGGCATAATCGAAAAACACATCCGGCATACGGTGTGCCGAAATTATTGTCATCTCATATTCGATACCGAATTTATCCAGCATCTCAGCGGCTTTGCTCATTACGCCAAGATCCGAATCACTACCCATAACAATTCCTACTTTTGCCATTTTGTCTACTCCTTTGAATTAAGTTAATGTCTGCCGCAATGAAATGCGGCTATATTATACAGCATGTAATCCGGCATTAAAACATACCGGTGCAGCTTGAAAATCCCGCCGGTACAACGGACTCTATATGCCTACAACCAAAAGCATTGCCAGTATGACAATCATAATTCCGTTAATAAGAGTTCCCACAAAGGAAAACGTATAATATCTGTCACTTTCCCTGTAGCTTAAAATTCCTACCAGACACCCGAAAACCGCTACCGTAAGAGAGGTCAGTGCATATGAACCTACAATTGTTCCGCCCTCTCCCTGTGCCTTAAACGAAATCCGTACTGCAGTCACCAGAAGCGCTATTGCACCCACTGACATAAAAGTTGATATAACGCCGCCCACGCTGTGTTTTTTGTCCGAAAATTTATACCTGCGCTTTGCCATTGTATTTTTCCCTTTCTATTTTTATAAAAAGCTTATACAAAAGCACTCCGATTAAGCCCCCCACTGTGTTGAGCATTATATCATCCACATCAAAGGAGCCAACCTTGGTAAACAACTGTACCACCTCAACCAGTATGGAAAAATCTGCAGAAAGCACTACAGCCTCCACCATACCAAAGCGCCTGCCCGAAACAGGAATTATAAAAAGACCAAAGGGTACAAAAGCTGCCACATTCCCTGCAAGATTAAGCCATACTGCCTTGTATCCAAGCACATCAGCATAAACAATAAACCGTTTTATTTCTTTAAGCGGTATAAGATTATAATGATAGCTTCTTGCAGTGAAGCTGCGTCCCATACCCTCTGAAAAAAACAGAAAATATACCAGCACACATATATAAGCCGCAAAAAGAACAACGCTGATACATCTGCGCCTTGCGTTTCTGTCCATTACCAATACCTTATCCTAAAACAAGGTGTCCGCTTTCGCAGCCAGCATTTTTGCTCCGTTAAGTATCATAAGTACACCTGTTGCAATACCCACACAGATAGTCACAATTCCAAGCGCTAACGTGGATGAACCTGCAGTTTTGATAGATTTAAAAAGCTTTTCGTTCATAATTTACTCTCCTTTACTCTGCTCCATATTGAGCGTAATATGCATCTATTAACGATTTAATTGTATCATTTATAACAACTTTTCCTTTGTAAGGTTTGTTATAGAGATGCTCTATAACTTCTCCCATTGTAACGATTGCAGTCGTTCTTATTCCGTATTTTTCCTGTATCTCGCAAAGGGCACTCTTTGTTCCCTGTCCACGCTCCATTCTGTCAACAGAGACAATCATACCTATTACATCAACATTTCCCTGGGCTTTGATAATAGGAAGAGTCTCCTCTATGGATGTTCCTGCCGTAGTCACATCTTCTATTATAACCACTTTATCTCCATCCTCAATAGGACTTCCCAATAAAATTCCTGTGTCGCCATGGTCTTTAATTTCCTTGCGGTTAGAACAATAGCCAACCTCCGCCCCGTATAAATTATTCAGCGCTATTGAAGCAGCTACCGAAAGCGGTATACCCTTATATGCAGGTCCGAAAAGAATATCAAAATCCGTTCCGTATTTATCGCTTATGGCTTTGGCATAGTATTCGCCCAGCTTGTTAAGCTGTGCGCCTGTTCTGTAAAATCCGGTGTTAATAAAAAACGGGGTTTTTCTTCCGCTTTTTGTGACAAAATCTCCAAACCTAAGTACGTTACAATCCACCATAAATTCAATAAATTGTTCTTTGTAGCTTTCCATATTCGTAAATTCTCCTTTTCCCGGACTCCTATGCCCATTTTCTGTCTGGAAAGGATTTCCGGACATTGTAATCAGTCTAACATAAAGATATTATTTTTTCAATTAATTCTATTTTACAATTCCCACGAGATGATTTATGTCATCAACACCCTTTGCCTTCATATATTGCTCTATTCCGTCTATTATATCAAGAGTAGCTCTGGGATTATGAAAATTAGCCGTTCCCACTGATACGGCAGCTGCTCCCGCCAGAATAAATTCCAACGCATCCTCTGCCGTAGAAATTCCGCCCATACCGATAATAGGTATTTTGACCGCATTGGCAGTCTGATAAACCATACGCACAGCCACAGGCTTAACTGCCGGTCCCGAAAGTCCTCCTGTTTTATTGGCAACCGCAAATGTCTGCCGGTTAATATCTATTTTCATTCCCGTAATTGTATTAATAAGCGATAAGGCATCTGCACCGCCGGCTTCCGCTGCCCTTGCCATTTCCGTAATGTCCGTCACGTTGGGACTAAGCTTCATAATCACAGGCTGCTTTGCTGCCTTCTTAATGGCGCTTGTTATATGTTCAATATTATCTGCGTTCTGTCCGAAAGCAATTCCGCCCTCCTTGACGTTGGGGCATGAAATATTAATCTCAAGCATATCCACAGGTTCATCTGCCAGACGCTCCACCACCTCTATATAGTCTCTTTCCGACTTACCGCACACATTGACAATAATCTTAGTATCATATTTCCGCAAAAAAGGTATGTCTCTGTCCGCAAAAACATCTATTCCCGGATTCTGCAGGCCTATGGCATTAATCATTCCGCCGTAAACCTCAGCGATTCTGGGGGTGGGATTTCCCTGCCACGGCACATTGGCAACACCCTTGGTGACTACGGCTCCAAGCCTGTTCAAATCCACAAATTCCGAATATTCCATACCTGAGCCAAAGGTGCCTGAGGCGGTCATGACGGGATTTTTAAGCTCTATTCCCGCAATGTTAACTTTTGTATTCATTACAGTTCCACCTCCGTTGCATTAAATACTGGTCCGTCCTTACAAATTCTCTTGTTATGTACCATAGAATGTCCGTCAACCTCTGTGGACCTGCAGACACAGGCAAGGCACGCACCAATCCCGCACGCCATTTTCTCCTCGAGAGAAAGCCATGCCTCAATACCATTATCAGCGGCATATTGTTTTACTGCCCGAAGCATAGGCGTTGGACCGCAGGCATATATTACATCTCCGGAAATATTATTGGCTTTTATGGCATCAATAACCGTTCCATGTGTTCCAAGACTTCCGTCATCTGTTGCAACTGTAAGATTACCGTACAATTTCAGTTCCTTGTCAAGAAATGTATCTGCATTGCGGTAGCCCACTACTATATCCGGGTCATCCTGTATACGCTTGGCAAGCTCAAGCATAGGCGGTACTCCGATACCGCCGCCTATTAAGATTGCCCTGCGCCCCGCTAAAGCATTCCGGTCAATAGGAAAACCATTCCCCAATGGCCCCAGTATATGTACTTTATCGCCTGAATTATAACCTGAAAATTCAGCCGTACCGCCTCCCACAACTCTGTATACTATTCTCAGCCTTCTTCCGTCAGTTTCACATATGCTTATAGGACGCGGAAGCAGTTTTGACGCATCCTTGGTATATACGGATATAAACTGCCCCGGCACTGACTTCTCGGCAATATTGGAAGTCATTATCCACATATCATATATACCGTCAGATATTTCATTCTGGCTTTCAACCACTGCGATTTCATCGAATTTCATATTATAAACCTCTTGCGCCGTTAATATCGTTAATCATATCTATGGCTGCCTGTCTTGATGCATCGGCATAGTTCTCCGGTCCGAAGCCTGCATATGCCTCCTGCTTATAGGCACATATTATTCCTCTTGAGCTGTTGACTATTGCTCCAAGACCGTCCTCGTTAAAATAATGCACAAGGTCTTTTCCCTGTCCACCCTGAGCTCCATAACCCGGAACCAGTATAAATGTATTCGGCATAATTCTGCGGAGTATTTTTCCCTGCTCAGGATACGTAGCGCCTACAACAGCACCTACATAGCTGTAACCGTTGCCCATACATTGGCTTCCCCATTTGGCAACCTGCTGACCCACATGCTCATAAAGCGGTTTCCCGTCAATAAGCCTGTCCTGAAATTCTCCGCTTGAAGGGTTTGATGTCTTCACAAGAATAAAAATACCCTTTTTCTCTTCCTGACATACATCCACAAATGGCTTGATACCGTCCGTACCCAAATATGGATTAACCGTAACAAAATCCTCATCAAATCCGGCATATGTATTACTTCCAACCTTAACCTTACCCAGATGTCCTACTGCATAAGCCGTAGAGGTAGAGCCTATGTCACCTCTCTTGACATCTCCGATAACCACAAGGTCCTTAGACTTGCAATAATCTACGGTTTTCTTAAAGGCAATCACGCCCTCAACTCCAAACTGTTCATACATGGCTATCTGCGGCTTTACGGCAGGTACAATATCATATATCGCATCAACAATACCTTTGTTATATTCAAAAACAGCCTCCGCAGCCCCTTTAAGGGTTTCACCATACTCATTGCAGGCTTTATCCATAATATACTGTGGTATATATGAGAGCATAGGGTCAAGTCCCACCACAACAGGTGCATTGGTCTTCTTAATTTTGTCAATAAGCTTGTTAATCATTTTCTATCTCCTTGAATATACTATTTTACCGCCGACAAAAGTGTATTCAACAATACCTTTTACCCTGCGTCCGTCAAAAGGCGTATTTTTGCCCATTGACACAAAATTCTTTCTGTCTATTACAAATTCATGGTCAGGATTCATAATGGTAATATCCGCCTTTTTCCCCGGAAGCAGAGTTCCTCTGTCTATTCCTGCTATTCTCGCCGGATTATAGCTCATCTTCTCAACCATCTGCATAGGCGTCAGCACACCTGTAAGAACAAGCTCTGTATATGTAAGACAAAGGCTTGTCTCAAGACCTGTTATTCCAAAAGGCGCATTGGCAATAGGCTTGGATTTTTCTTCCGCCGAATGAGGGGCATGGTCAGTGGAGATTACCTCCATAGTTCCATTGCGCAGTCCCTCCCTAAGCGCCTCAACATCAGCCCTGCTTCTAAGCGGCGGATTCATCTTGTAATCTGCATTGTCAGAAGGTATATCCTCATCACAAAGTGTAAAATGATGTGGGCATACCTCTCCGCTTACATTGACGCCGTCCTTTTTGGCTTCGGCAATCATTTTTACACTATCGGCAGTGGAACAATGGCACAGATGCAGTCTGCATCCGGTTTCCTTGGCAAGAAGAATATCTCTGGCAATGATTATATCTTCAACTGCATTGGTAATGCCTCTCACTCCAAGCTCACGGCTTTTGGCGCTGTCATTCAGCGCACCGCCGTTGACAAGGTTTTTATCCTCGCAATGTGCCATAACGGTAATTCCGCAATTTGCAGCAGCTTTCATGGCTTCCCTGTATACATTGGAATCCATTACGGATTTGCCGTCCTCACTTATTGCAGCACAGCCTGCCGCTTTCAGCGACTCTATATCCGTAGGCTGCGTTCCAAGCTGCTCCATTGTTACTGATGCCACCTGATATACATTGACCACGGCATCTCCCTTTACAATTTCATTGACTTTGGAAAGCATATCCACACTGTCTATTACCGGTTTGGTATTAGGCATGGGAAATACGCTTGTCACTCCGCCATGTGCCGCCGCCATGCTTCCTGTCTTAATAGTCTCTTTATATTCAAACCCCGGTTCCCTGAAATGCACATGCAAATCAACAAGTCCCGGCATAACAAAGCATCCGGCTGCGTCAACAATATCGTTATTCTCAATTGGGATATCCTTGTCAACCTTGACAATAATATCATTTTCAATCAGAATATCATATGTACCGTCTTTTCCGGATGCCGGGTCTATAACTCTTCCGTTCTTAATAATTGTTCCCATATGTATCTCCTGTAAATGATGTTATATAACACCTGCCTGTTTCATATCCTGAAGCATCGAACGGTTCTTAATAAATTCCGGCAGCTGTTGGGCTTTAACCCATTTATAGTCATACAAATCTTCAGATAAAAACACCAGTTCGTCAGGAACCTTGCATATGAATGCAAGTCCCAGATACCTGTTGTCTCCAAGCTTATACACCCATGAATAAGCCATAGATGCTATATTGGCATAAATACCGGCGCTTTCCTGTACAGCCCTTAAACAGGCCGCCTCCGGAGTCTCTCCGTCAGCCATATCCGCATCAAGAAATTCCCACTGATACGGGTCTTCTATCCTGTCATCATACCATCTCTTAACAATAAGAAATTCGTCCTCACACTTAAGTATCCCTTTAACCTTAATACCGTATTTTTCCATATCGAATCCTCTCCGTTATCAGTATTTTTTGGAACTCTTTCTTCCTATAAAACGCATTTTCCCGTCATTGGAAGCTTTATTTTTAGGAATTTCTCCTGCCTCAAAAACTCCCTGCAGCTGCTTAGATAATTTTGACGCACATGCAGGACAGAATCTTCCGAAACGAATATCCGTACCGCATTTTTCACATTTAATATATATGTCTGAACCTTCAGGGATTTCCACACGTCCCTGCCTTAAAAACTCATTGATTTTCTCTATTGGGACACCTGTATTCTCAGATATAATAATGGCAGATGTAGGACCATTCTCCTCTAAAAAATGACGCACCTTCCCAAAATCATCACGTTCAATATTGCCGCACGCTTCGCACACATATTCCCCATGGCTTTTGTAATGCAGCCCGCCATGACACTTAGAACAGGCGGTAGGTTTTTCTTCCCATTTGAGTTCTTTGGGATTTTTCTGCTTACCTGCTGTATCCATGCAAACCTCCGCTTAAATAATATTTACACTTATAATTATATCAAGTATACATTAAATATGCAGAAGTTGCAAGTACAAAGGGCTAGATAATTCCATCTCCGTCTGTGCGGTCCAGTATTCTCATCACCTCATCCGAATGGTCTCCATCCTTGTACCTGTTGACTGCCTCTTCTTTCTCAGCCTCGCTTGGTTTTTTTTCCTCATCCATTCTTGAATTTTCCGCCATAATCTCTGAAATCGCAAGAGATGTCAATGCCCAGTTATAGTTGTTATTAAGATTCATATTATCCATTTCTCATTTTTCTCCTAACTGATATTTTTAATTAGTTTCTTCATAACAATTAAAAATATGATGTAAAAAAATACCGCTTATATCATTGAATTGATATAAGCAGTATTTTAATTTTTTAAATATTAAATTTTACAAATGTGCTTTTACTGTCCTATTGCTTCAGTTCTGTAAATAAACTTAGTGCTTCCTGTCATATTCTCCGAGATTCCTCCAAATGACTGATAATCCTTCGACACATCAAGAGTTGCCTTGAGTCTTGTTATTACAGGAGCAATGTCATCTGTTTTGTCAATAATGCCTTTAATTCCCTCATTATAAAACTGCGATGTCCCGTCCGCCAATGTTTTGGCTCCGTCAGTAATTTGTGATACGGCAGCTTCAAGCATCGGTGCGCTTTCATTGAGTTTATCAATTCCTGCCACATATTCTTTGAGCTTATCTGAAAGTGTTTTTACATTGGCCGTCACATTATCCGTATAACCTTGGGATATTTGTGCACATCCGTCTGCAGCTGCATCAACTCCGGCCGTATATCCAAGAACCCCTTCATAGAAGGTGTTGTATGCATCGAGTGATTCCTTTGCCGATTTTATTGAAGCTGCTCCTGTCTTGGCAGCAGCTGCCGCTGCGGCAATTTGAGACTGCACTTCCGTTCCTGCCATATTTTCCTCAATAAGCTTCTGTTTCTGTGCATACACATTGTCATCAATGGTTTTCTTGATATTTTCGGAATTCATCTGTGCATCTATCGTGGCTTTTACGGTATCTGTTTCCATTTGGGCATCAACCGCTGCTTTTACTGCATCTGTTTCCATTTGAGCGCTGATTGCCGCATCTATTGCTGCTTTTGACGATTCAGGAAGTACCACATACTGTTCTTCTGTTAAGCCCTGTGAAGCAAGAACCTGAGGCTTGACAACATTTTCCCTGACTGTCGCCGTAACCTGTTCTCTGACTGCTGCTGTAACCTGTTCCCTGACAACCTTCGTAACCTCTGTCCTGATTGTGCTTTCATTTTTATTAACTTCAGCTGTTACTATTTTGTTGGCAGCCTGTGTGGCATACTCTCTGACTGCATTCTCATCAAGTGCCTGAACAAGCTTATCAAGCTCTGATGCGTAATTCTCCATAGTCAGTGTAGGAACTTCAATACCAAGTGCATCGAGTCCGGCACTGTCAAGCTGGTTCTGAACCGTACTTATTAAAGTATCATATACCTGTTTTGCACCTCCGTTAAGCTCTGTGCTATGTCCTGAAAGCTCATTAAGTCCAGAGGAAAGCTCAGCCAGTTTGCCGTCAATATAGACTATTGCTTCATTATAAAGTTTATCTACGCTTTCCGACATCTGATTTGCATAATCATCAAGTGTCTTAATACCCTGCACAAGCTCACCGGATTTGTCAAGAAGCTGTGTCATATATCCGTACAATTCAGAAGAACCGTCAACGATTTTTTTCATTGATGAATCAAGCAAATCCAGTTGTTCTTCCAATTCATTAATAGTATCCGCACCATCTACGTCAATTTTGTTAAAAATATCATTTGTTGCAAGAGTCAATGTTGTTGAAAGTTTAAAATCAGTTACATCTGCCTTGATTGTAATTGAAGACGGAATATCTATATCTTCATCAAGAGCAAGATTTTCTTTCAGCCCCGGAAGGGCAAACCCTGCCACAATCGTTTTGTCACCGTCATCTATAACCTTACCGTTGTCGACTGTTACATGCTTGAAATTATCGTTATCAAGTATCATTCCGCTTATCATCAGAAACGGAACACATATCTCCTCTTCTTTTCCGTCGATTTCTACCGTGCGCTTACAATTATTCACATAATTAATTGTCATCTCCAGCTCACCGCTTTTGCCTGCAATTTCATCTGCGCTGACGCTTTTTCCGTCCAGTTTAAATGATATTTCAAGCAATACCGGTACCTCTTCCGTTGTAGTGCCTCTGTAATATATATCTTCTCCTTCTGCGTTCCACACACAGCTTGTTCCGCTCATTGTGTATGCTGCATCACTTTTTACATTAATAATATCTGACAATCCTGTTACATCTGCAAGCTCACCAAGCTTGTTGGGATTTTTGAGAAGTTCACTGACAATGACTTTTTTTACACTTCCGTCTGCAGCCGCAATGACATACACGGTTTCTTCCTTATCCACATCATCCATGCTTATTATATTTTTCAGGTCTTCCGTGTCAGCTGCATCGGTTTCTTCAGATACCTTCACATCATTTTTAATATCAGGTTTTCCCTTCGTTCCCGCTGAAACTGCCATGCCGCATCCGAAAATCAATGCCGCCGACATTACCATGCTTATTATTTTTGCTATTTTCCTTTTCATAATCTGTATCATCCTTTCCTATGCTTTTTTATTTTTAACATTAAAGCCAAGACTTGTATGTGTTATCAATCCGTCAAGTGCCATCAGGAAAGACGGCAGGATGAGAATTACCGATAACATACTGATTACGGCACCACGCGCCATCAATATGCACATTGATGATATAATGTCTATTTCCGAATATACGGCTACACCGAATGTCGCTGCAAAAAAACCTACAGCACTTACCAGAATTGATGGTATTGATGTAGTCAACGCCGTCCGGACCGATGTCTTTTTGTCATTTCCACGTGAGCGTTCCCTCTTATATCTGGTTGTCATCAGTATTGCATAATCCACTGTGGAACCAAGCTGTATTGTGCTGATACAGATTGGAGCAATAAACGGAAGCGTTGTGTTTGTGTAAAACGGCAGACCCAGATTTATGAATATGGCAAACTCTATTACCGCAACAAGTATAATAGGCAGTGATACGCTCTTTAACACTAAAAGAATAATTACAAAAATAGCTGCGATTGATATTATGCTTACCACATCAAAATCATGGTCTGTAACCGTGATAAGGTCCTTCGTGCAAGGTGCCTCACCTATAAGCATTCCCCTCTCATCATATTTCTTTATGATAGCGTTAAGTTCGTCAACCTGTTGGTTAATTTCATCAGTAGCCGTCTTATACTGTGAACTTACCAGAATCAGCTGGTAATTTTCACTTTTCAGAGCGCTTGTCAGTTCATCAGGAATTATTTCCTCAGGTATTGCACTTCCCACGATACTATTAAATCCCAAAGCGAAATTTACACCATCGACCTGTTCCATTTCTTTCATCATGGCATTGGCATCTTTCGCAGCCAGTTTAGAATCCGCCAAAACCATATGTACATTACTCATATCAAATTTTTCATCAAGCTCGGCAGTCGCCACCACATATTCAATATCATCAGGCAGCGTTGATGCCATGTCATAATAAACCTCTGTTCTGTTGTATCCATACAATGCAGGAACAAGGATAACCGCAAAAATAATAATAAACACTGCCGGTATCTTAACTATTACTGCTGCCAGCTTATCCATCTTAGGTATAAGTGAACGGTGTTTTGTCTTCTCAAGCACCTTGTCAAATATAAGGATAAATGCCGGAAGTATTGTAAGACATCCGATTACGCCTAAAACAACGCCCTTTGCCATAACAATTCCCAAATCCATACCCAGTGTAAAGCTCATGAAGCAAAGCGCAATAAATCCTGCAACCGTTGTTATGGAGCTTCCTATGACAGAAGTAAATGTAGCTTTGATGGCGTGCGCCATGGCGCGCTCCTTATCTCCATCATAACGTTCTTTCTGCTCATTGTAGCTATGCCACAAAAATATTGAGTAATCCATTGTTACCGCAAGCTGTAAAACTGCTGCAAGCGCTTTTGTTATGTAGGATATTTCTCCAAGGAAGAAATTTGTGCCAAGGTTAAAGAGAATTGCTATTCCGATACTTACAAGGAACAATAACGGTACCACAAAGGAATCCAGAAGCAGCATCATTATTACAAGGCAGCACACAACCGCAATTCCCACATATATGGCTTCCTCCTGTTCACATAAGTCTTTAAGGTCTGTTACCAAGGCTGACATACCTGTGACAAAGCACTGCTCTCCGCACACGCTTCTTACGTCTTTAATGGCCTGTATGGTTTCATCGCTTGAGGTGGATGTATCAAAAAACACTGCCATCAAAGTTGCGTCTCCATTGTTAAATGCGTCATAATATTTATCCGGCAGAATTTCCATAGGTATTGATATATCCGCCAGTGAACTGTACCAGATAACCGAATCCACCCTGTCCACCTTTTCAAGTTCTTTGGTCATGGAAACTATATCCCTGCTTTCCATGCCTTCAACAACTATCAGTGAAAAGGCTCCTTTGCCGAAATCGTCCAAAAGAATATTCTGACCCTTGACGGTATCCATATCCTCCGGAAGATAAGTCAGCATATCATAGTTGATTCTTGTTTTGACCATTCCGATTACAGATGGTATAAGCAGAATAATGCTGACAATTACTATTATCACCCGGTGCTTAACTACCCATTTTCCGAAATTAATCATCCTCTCATCTCCTTTTTCATAATCTGTGGCTATTTTATACAAACAATTTCCCAAATAAAACAGACAAAAAAAATACAGTGTCGGATTTTCCGACACTGCAATATTTTTGTTGGAATTGTACAAAGACACAAACTACCGATTATCTGTTATATCTACCTGCCCTCAAAAGCATCTCATGAATATTGCCCTCAAGAAGATACCCCAGCTTATCTATAACTATATCAGGATCAGCAGTCATCCCTTCCTCAAGCCATTTAAATATAAGACCAATAAGAGTATATTTATATACGTCAGCCACAAGTCTGATGTCCTTCTGTGATGCATTGGTTCCTTCTGCCTGAGATGCTACCGCATCCATAAGCACCTTGTCAAACACCACATTAAGATACCTCTCAAGACTTTCCCTGCTTACGGATTTGTAAACATGGTAAACCGCCTTCTTATTATCTATGGCAAACGATACAGCCTCCTTGATTCCATCCATCCATGAAGTATAATCACTGTGATTTTCAACTATTCTTTTAGTCTCATACTCAAAGATAGTATTAATTAAATCGTATATATCTTCAAAATAATAATAAAAAGTAGAACGATTCACTCCACATGAATCCACTATACTTTTAACTGTTATTTTATCTAACGGATATTCATTGAGAAGCTGTATAAAAGCTTCAACTATTGCCTTTTCCGTAAAAACCGACACCTCATACCTCCTGCTGCTTCATATTATCTAATCGTAATATATATCAATTTCATTACAAACATCGATAAATTGCTTAATTCCCTCATCTGTAAGACTGTATACATTCAGAAACTGCATATCATCTCCTTCATAGTTTTCATCATATTCAAAGTAGGCATATCCGCTGATTATAACAGTATTTTCTCCCGTGGCACAGCCCTTCTGCCCATACGTGTTAAGGATTTCTGTTATTTTACTGCTGTCGTATACGGCATCAACAATATCATCTGAATCAAACCATAAATAATATGTGTAAAATCCGTCGTCTGCTTTGATATATATATCTATGGCAGCTAAATCTATATATCCACCATATGAGAGTATATCATTTACCTTCTCCCAGTAGGTTTCATATTCAAGGTTATAAGTTTCCTCCACTAATTGAGATAGCAGCTCAAGTGTTTTCGGGGTATTATAAGAAATAGGAATCTCCCACGACTTATAATAGTCCGGTCCGCTATAACTGATATACATGTACTTCACAGCATGTCTCCAGCTTGTCATCATTACTTCTATAAAATTGTTATTTTCCTCTATATCTGACTTGAGACACTTATACAGCTCTTTTATCTTTTCATAAGAAAGCATACAATCATTAATTTCCAAAGTTATGTTGTTAAGATTCTCCGGAAGATATTTTTCAAGAGATATGTTATTTTGGACGGTTATCTGCCTCATTGCATCTGATAAAACGCTGCTTGAAATACTGACACTTCTGTTATAAATTGTTCCATTTTCTTTTATTGCCAAAATACAATCTACGGTGTCATATTCGTGGTTGAAATACATTACATCCGCACCGGCATCTAAAGCGTCATTGCAGGCATCAGCAAGTTCTTTAATGCACTGATAATCATCAATTTTCCTGTCAATGCTTTCCCAATTGAAATCATAACTTAAATAGGAATAAAACTGAACGTCCTTTATTTCAATATATTGTACTTTTTCGGCATCTATTCTGTAACTGTTAATTGAGGAAGATACTATTTTCATCGCAAAAAAAGTAACCAGCAATAGTCCTATCAGTATGGGCAGCTGTTTTATGCTCTTTAACACTGAATGCCATTTTCTTGAAGTGAGAAGCTCGTATATGAAATATACAAGTATACTTACCACAAAGAATACTATTCCATAAAAATTTTCCGCCGGAATAAATCCGATTCCCAGAGTTCCCAATATATATGCCGGAATTATTCTCAAAACATTCTGAACGCCTCTGTTAAGACTTGGTTTCTGGGCGGTTTCACTCTTTCTGTGCACAAATACGGCGCCGCCTGCCGCACAGTAGCATAGTCCCTCTATGACAGAAGGAATAACCGAAGTGTATTTCCCTATATAAGAATCAAACCAGAATAGGGACTGGGTAAGTACATTGCTTCCGGCAAAAAAATCCCCCATTATTTCTTCAGCAGGATAACATTCCGCCATTCCGCCTATAATATTCATATATATGAATATAATAACTCTAGGCGTTGCTAGTATCATTAATGATACCAGTATATTTGTAAAAAGCGTACCGCTCAGTGAAATACCGATTGAAAATACACCCAAAATAAATACCGATACAGCCAAAGCCTTAACAACAGCTTCTGCAACAGACCACAAAGAAACCGCCACATACTGGAGTACCCCGCACATACCTGCAAGGATAGCCACAGGCAGTATCAACATAATACAGGCCCATGCCAGCACTGCCAATATTATACTAATGTACATAGCAGTCCGCTTTACCGGAATTGCATGATAAAAATCACAGCTGTTTCTTTTATTGATAAAATGGAAAGCCACCAGCATCATAACAGGTACAAAAACCACAGCCATAAAAATGGACGGTATAATAACCGTTTCAGGCGGAATAATTTCAACTCCCCTATTATAAAATCCTGACGGAACATAGTTAGGGATATTATTTGCCATATCTACATTGATACCTATGGGCAAAAGTATCCCAAAGCAGCAATAAAGTACGGTTCCCAACACTCCCACAATCTTAAGCTGCCTGAAGGTCTCCCAGAAAATACCCGGACTGAAAATTTTATTCTTCATAATTATACTCCCTCCTTTTCTAAAAGTTCTGCATCAAAGGAGTATCCCAGCACTTCCATCTCATAAGTAAATACCTCTTCCAGAGAAAGAGGAAGTATATCAAGAATGGCAGGTTTCATGGCATTAAGCTTCTGCTCTACCTCATTTCTGTCTCCCCGTGTTATTATATTGGACACTGAACCGTGTTTCGCAAAATGAAGCATATCAAATTCTTCAAATCTGCTTTTATCATAAGGCTCCACAAATGCTATCTGAACCTTAAAAAGCGATGTTTTCAGATTTGCAATATCGCTCTCAAATATAAGGCCTCCCTTGTGCAAAAGCGCAAGCTGGTCACAGGTATCCTCCAATTCCCTGAGAGAATG
The DNA here is from genome assembly GCA_964414835.1 of uncultured Butyrivibrio sp. Lineage (GTDB taxonomy): Bacteria > Bacillota > Clostridia > Lachnospirales > Lachnospiraceae > Eshraghiella. The sequence continues at coordinate 104,137 of CAYPWY010000003.1, forward strand.
GGATGTCATAATAACCGTAGTCTTTTGCTCTTCAACATCCTTGCACACAAGGCTTTTAACAAGATTACGCATAACAGGGTCAAGACCGTCAAATGTTTCGTCAAGAAACAGATACTTAGGTCTTGTTGATACCGCAAGAATTATTGCGGCCTGCCTTTTCATACCTTTAGAAAATGTATTAACGGATTTATCAGGGTCAAGCTTAAATGTTGAGCACAAAAAATCAAATCTGGTTCTGTCAAACCTCTCATATACCCCGGCGTAAAATTTTGCCATTCTGTTCATTGACGAATTATTGACAAAATATAAATCATCCGGCACAAATGCCAAATCCTTTTTAATATACGGATTCTCATATACAGGTAAACCGTCTATCTCCACAATCCCCGAATCAGCTTTGTATATTCCCATTAAAATTCTGAGAAAAGTAGATTTCCCCGATCCGTTGGAACCCACCATTCCATATATACAGCCCTCAGGTATTTTACAGCTTACATTGTCAAGAGCTTTGTATCCGTCAAAGTTTTTCGTCAATCCTTCAACACTAATCATTCCTTTCGCCCTCCTCCTTGTATACTTCATCTACAACTGCCAAAACTTCTGATTTGGTTATTCCTGCAAGTTTAAATTCCCTGAGTTTGTCTCTCATAATATTAAGCCCTCTGCGTTTCGCCACGGTCAGTGCCTCCATGGCATGTTCTGACACGAAGGAGCCTTTACCCGGAACAGAAAAAATCACGCCTCTTCTGTCAAGCTCCGCAACCGCCTTCTGTATGGTGTTAGGATTAACCGACAACTCAACTGACAAATTACGAACAGACGGAATCTTATCGCCTGCGCACAGTATGCCCGCAAGGATATACTTTTCCGTCTGTTCTACAATCTGTTCATATACCGGTATTCTTGACATCACGTCTATCTGGTACATTAATCTACTCCCTTTCCCATATTTAAAAGCTGTGGTGTACTACGTCAACTAGTACACTTGACATTATCAATATATCACAGGTTTCCATGGGTGTCAATACCTTTTTATCCGATTCTTACCATTGAAGGGCCGTAATACCCTGCTTCTTTATATTTTGCCTTGGAAAACGCAAGCTTTTTCTGTGCGTCAAACATATTTCCGCTTACCGTTCCGCCTGTCAGCGGGGTAATCTTTCCTCCATCGCACAGATATGCCAGCCTGAACTCACCTCCGAAGCTGCCATCCATGGCATCCATTTGGAAATCAGAAAAGCTTTTAACCATAATATATGGTTCCGCCAAAAGCTCCTCATCATCCACACCTTCATTATCACATAATATACGTGAGAAAGCACCTATTGGCTCTATTCCTATGTATGAGGAATAAGCGCTGTCACCATGAAGAGTCTTCACTATCCCGTTATCAATCAGCCTGTGGGAAATCATCCTGATGCCTTCACTGCTATATGGTTTGTCCGGCACTATTTGAATACTGACCTTATCCCCTGCCGCCTCCGCACATACGTCTCCGCCTACTTTGTAATCCGAATATTTCGGGTATATGCAGGATGCATTACAGCGTGACAAATAGAACTGTAAAAACTCACCCACAGTTTCATCGCAGAGGATTATAGGATAGCCGCTTACATCCGAAGGCGACTGCACAGCTGATGCCCTGTCCTTAACAGCCTTAAGTGCTTCACTGCATCTTACGGTAAGGGACTCTGCATCGGTACCGTCATACTCAAACTGCTTAAAAAGCTCCACATCATTCCCTCCCAGCCTGCTTTGAACCACAAATTCACCGCACACACTTTCCTTGACATAGCGCACATCGCAGCCTTTATAATTGACTATACGCACCGTATCTCTCTTGGCAAAAATCTCGGCAGAGTTAATCCACGCATCTCTATCCTTGTCAGGTTCATAAAGCGCTTTTGCCATGACCATTGCATTGCCGGGAAGTGATGTAGGTATCGTTTTAACCGTCTCATTGGCATTTTCTCCTTCCGGAAGTTCAAAATACGGGTTATCCGCATAAAGTGCAGAATCGTATGCCGCTTTTATGAGCCTTATGATATTTCCGTTATCCGTCTCAGGATAGATAAACACATCCGAGGACCCCAGACAATGTTTTCCATCTTTATCAAATTCCCTGTAAACCGTAAGCTTTATATCAACAGTATTCTTGCTGCGTACCAAATCCAGATTCTTTTTGACAAAAAACATCTCTGAGCTTTCACGTCGTTCTTCGTATATACAATACTTTTCTATTTTTTGTGATTTAAGTATATCCAAAACTCTGTCTAACATGACATTCTCCTATCCTAATCTGATTTTTGCCTTGATATAAGGTCCTCCGTCCGACACCTTAACCCACTCTTTGTAACCCTTGCCGCAAAATCCGCTTCCGCAAAGCTCCACGTCAGGAGACATCATTGAGATTGATTTAAGCAAATCAGGCACATAGCCGCTAAGTACAACAGGGGAATATATTTTACCGGTAATTTTTCCGTCAACGATTTCCCTTGCCATATTAACCACACACTGTATTCCCCAGTTTTTCGGGTCTTCCATTCCGCAGGCAGCATCCTCAAGCAAAAATCCGTATTTGACGGATGAAATCATATCTTCAACTTTATCACTTCCGCCCTCAAAAAATGTGTTGGTCATTCTTGTATATGCCTTGCGCTCATAGCTTTCACGTCTGCCATTGCCTGTTGGCTTAACGCCCAAAATCACTGCCGACTGTGAATCGCATATTCCGCATTTCAGTATTCCCTTGTCTATTATTACGGTATCCTGTCCCGACACTCCTTCATCGTCAAACTCATAGCTTGCAGCCTCGATGGCCGCCTTTGCTCCATCATGCATAGTCACCAGCTCCGAGGCAACCTGTTTTCCTATATAGTCCCTGGCAAGCGCTCTGTCTTTCACAAACATATCCATTTCGACACCATGTCCAAAAGCCTCATGTGCAATCATACCTGTCACTTCCGGAGTACATATGCAGTCATATTCCCCCGGTTTGATTGTGTCTGCGTCAAGAAGCTCTATGGCAGCCTTGGCAGTCTCCTCAATGCCATCATCCATTCTGTCAAGAACTGCCATTCCGTCACGATTGCTGTATGCCTTATAGTAGCTTTTGACTGCCTCGCCTTTTTTCGCCATCATAAAATAAGCCCCTGTCATCCACAGAACTTTTTGGGACATCTCCCTGTCCGGCGACAAAAAATATTTAGAATATATCTGATACTGGGACACTACCTGACAATCCAGAATACGTTCATCAATGGACATTGCATGTTCTCTTATCCGCCGGATTTTATCAACAATAATCTCATCACTGCACTCATCAGGATTATCGTGCATCTCATTCTCTGTAAACCCTGTAAATTTCTCTTCCTCAGGCTCCGGATATGTGTTTACCGTAAAGCCCGCATTTACCATAGCCTTTCTTGCCTCAAATACACGTTCTACCGCCTCTGAAATTTCCTCTATATTATCCTGACGCAGTTCATTGAAGGAATATTCACAAAAGCTTTGTCCGTCATAGGCTTTAATCACATACCCGCATTGGCAAAGCAGCTGGGACATATTGCATACAACACCACGCCCTGACACCGAATAGCGTTTTCCTGAAACATCATTCATAAGAATTGATGCATATTCATAACGCCCCCACAGTCTGTCCATCAGTTGTCTGATTAATTTTTTTTCCATATTTACCTCTGCTTATCAATAAGATAATCTCGAAATTCTGTCAATGAATCAAATTTTCCGAACACTATCCTGCCAATCTCATCGTTGTACGGCTGCATATCCGGAATCATAACAGGCTTCAAGCCTGCGCTGTGGGCAGCTTTAATCCCGTTATATGAATCCTCCACTGCATAACAGTCTTTTGGATTAAGGTCCATAACCTGACAGGCCTTCAGATATATGTCTGGGCTTGGCTTACTGTGTTCAACCATATCACCGCCCACAATCTTATCAAAATACCTGCCTATATTATGCTGTGCAAGATGATTTTCCACCATCTGACGTCTGGATGATGACGCAATAGCCACCTTTGCCTTATTGGCTTTAAGAAATTCCAGAATTTCAATGGTTCCACGCTTAAGCGGAACCCCATGTTCTTCCACATATTCCATATACATCTTATCCTTCAGGCTGTAAAATTCATCAATGGGAAAGTTCTCACCATAATGTTCCTTAAGTATACTGAACTGGTAGCTTCTGTTTGTTCCTATACACATCCTGGCAGGTTGTGTTATGTCAGAAAGTCCAAGCTGGTCCGCCACCTGAAACCATATTTTATAGTATATTCTTTGAGTATCAAATAATACTCCATCCATATCAAAAATCACGTTTATCATATATTATATCACCATTTACGCATTAAACATTATTTTTTCGCTTTTGAACGCCTTGGCTGTAAGCCCGATAAGCACTGCCGCAAACCCGTATGTGACTATGGCAGCCGCAGCAAACTGTGTAAGGGTTATCTCTCTTGTAAAAATACCTTTAAACGCCACAGAAGAATTAAACAGCGGTATGAAATAGCTTCCCATTGAACTTGTGTCGGATGCATACATAGTAATTATTCCCGCCACAATAACTATCATATATACGGGAACCATATAAGTCTGCGCTTCCTTAACTGTCTTTGCTGCAACTGACACTATACATATTATCGCCACATACATAAGCACAATTCCGATTATAAGAACTATAAGCTCTATAATCTGGGTCCCTGTCAAAGATATAGACATACCCTCCATCAGATTTTCGCCAACCTGCTTCATTCCAAAAGAAAGTCCCACTAACATACCGACCACATACACCAATGCGGACATAATGGAAAGTATTCCAAGGGCAACTATCTTACCCATAACAATCTCCACACGTCTGACAGGCGTAAGCAGAAGACTTGCAAGTGTTCCACGCTCTTTCTCTCCTGCAATTGAATCACCTCCGATTCCCATAGCGCCTGCAAAAATCATCATAGTTATAAAGTACGGGACGAACATTCCCAGCATTTTGCCTGCCGCCTTGTCCTCATCTACAATCTCAGTCTCCTCATTATTGCTGTCAACTGTAAAAACAACAACAGCATCTATGCTTCCGAACCGTTCTGATACAAGTGTCTGACGATAGCCTTCAAGATATGTGCCTACAAATTTGTTTCTTGCCTCAGTGGAATAATCCTCACTGGGATTATAATATGTCTTAACCTGAGGAACCTGAGCGTTGATATAATCAGCTATATCATCTGCAAAGCCTTCGGGAAATTCCACAAGCAAATCTGCTTCTCCATTTTTAATCTTTAATTTAATTCCCGTCAAATCTTCGCCGTTTTCCACATAATTTACGGTCATGTCCTCTATATCTGTCAGCGCTTTCCTGAAATCCTCCGGTACATTCTGTACATACACTATTGATATATGCTTCTCAATATCATCTGCCATGTTGGATATAAGGGTGAAGATAAGAAAAAATATTCCCAGCATAACCACAAGCGGAAGAATGAACATGGAAAAGATGAGTTTTTTATCCTTAAATACACGGGTAAGCTCCTTACCCATTATTGACTTAAATCCGTTCATTATAATACCTCCTTATGGTTAGCCTTGTACATTTCAAAAAATGCATCCTCCAGATTATCCGTTCCATACTCTTGATAAATTTCGGGCAGGGTTGCATCGCACACCTTATGTCCGTCGATTATTATTCCTACCCTGTCGCAAAGCCTCTCTGCCTCAGTCATAATATGGGTGGATATGATTACAAGCTTTCCCTCATCACGAAGCTTTTTAAGGTAGTCCAGTACCAGTCTGGCAGTTACTATATCAAGCCCCGATGTCGGCTCATCAAAAATAATGATTCCCGGATTATGCACAAGGCTTACTGCTATAGCCGCCTTCTGCTTCATGCCTGTGGAAAGCTCGTCCACTTTTTTATGCTTAAATCCTGTAATTCCGAAATACTCAAACAGCTCTCTCTTGCGTTTTTCAAGTTCATCCTCTTGTACCCTGTGAAGCCTTCCGAAAAAATCAAAAAGATATTCCACTGTAAACTGTGCGTCAAGCTTAATCTCATTGGTCAGGAAACCTATTCTTTTTCTGACTTCATCAGGTTCTTTTGCAGAATCTATGCCATCAACAAGTATCGTTCCGTCAGTAGGCTTTAAAAGTGTGGCAAGGCATCTTAATGTGGTAGTCTTTCCTGCTCCATTGGGACCTAAAAGACCATAAATTTCTCCCTCCACTGCCTTCAGAGACACATTTTCAACCGCCACCTTCATTATGTCTTTGGTCTTTTCCTTCTGCATCTGTTTTCTGCTTAATTTATAAATCTTTGTAAGATTATTAATCTCAATCATAATTGTCCTCCTGACCATTTATCCATAAATAAATATTACACTACAGAATGGATTTTTTCAATAGAATTGAAATTTTCAATAGAAATCCTATTGTATGTGGGGATATTTAGGTGTACAATATAATGGTAGGTTTTCTGAAACAAAGGGATTGACCCCCTGAAGTCAAGAAAGGATTATATTATGGAAGAAAAAGTAGCTATTATCGGAATTTTCATCAAAGATAATTCCAAAGCATCACAAGTCAATGACCTTCTCCACCAATACAGCACCTACGTGGTAGGTCGTCTTGGAATCCCTTACAAAGAGAAAAATATCAACATAATATCCGTTATTGTGTGTGCACCGTCAAACACAATCAGCACTTTATCAGGAAAACTTGGCAATATTGAAGGAGTTACGGCTAAAGCTATGCAGACCGTAACCCAATAATGTATGAAAGGATATGTTTAATTTATGAAAAAGAAATTACTTTCACTGCTTCTTATTGCAGCTATGGTTTTCGCCATGACAGCATGCGGCAAGTCTGAAAACAGTTCTGACAACACTACTCCTGCCGCATCCGAGGATTCCAAAACCACTGCAGCTGACGAAAACGAAACAAATGAGACAGCGCCTTCGCAAACCGTTGATATTGTAAAAGGATGTGATTTTAACATTGCATCACTTAAAGGACCTACCTCAATTGGTCTTGTAAAGCTGTTTTCAGATTCCGATGAAGGAGCGACCATAAACAATTACAATTATTCAATTTACGGGGCTGCCGATGAGATAAGCACCGGAATTGTAAAGGGCGAAATTGATGTTGCTGCTGTTCCTTGTAATCTTGCGGCGGTTCTTTACAACAAAACCGAGGGACAGATTGTCACTGCAGCCGTCAATACTTTGGGAGTTCTTTACATCCTTGAAAAAGGAGAGAACCTTAACACTCTTGAAGACCTTAAAGGCAAAACAATCTACACAACAGGTCAGGGAACAACACCTGAATATACATTAAGATATCTTTTATCCGCTAACGGAATTGACCCTGACAACGATGTTGACATACAGTTTTTATCCGAAGCTTCCGAAGTAGTTTCAACTATTTCCACTATGGAGACTGCCATTGCAATGCTTCCGCAGCCTTATGTAACTGTTGCACAGAACACAGATGAAAGCTTGTATGTGGCATTCGACATTACCGAAGAATGGGAAAAACTTGACGAAGACAGCACTGTTGTAACCGGCGTTCTCATTGCCAGAAAGGATTTCATCGATGAACATCCGGAGCAGTTTGCCGCATTTCTGGAGGAATATAAGGCTTCTGCTGAATTTGCCAATGCGGAAGTAGAACAGACGGCTGAGCTTGTGGAGAAATTCGATATTTTTAAGGCTGCAATCGCCAAAAAGGCAATTCCTGCCTGCAATATAACATTCATAAGCGGCCAAGATATGACTGCTAAGGTTTCCTCATATCTTCAGGTACTGTATGACGCAGACCCGTCTTCTGTAGGCGGAACACTTCCTGATGACGGAATTTTCTATATTGCAGAATAGGTAAAATAATTTATGAAGGTCAAAAAAATAATTACCACAATTATATGTATTGCACTATGGCTTGGTATATGGTACGCCGTTTCATTTGCAGTGGATATGGAAATTTTTCTTCCATCCCCTTCTTCAGTGTGCAAGGCTCTGATTGGTCTTGCTTCAACAAAGGATTTCTATCTGAGTATACTTTTGTCACTGAAAGGCATTATGCTTGGATTTTTAATAGGTGCCGGATGCGGCATACTATTGGCCGTAATGTCCTTTTGCTGTAGTTATTTTGAGACCTTTATAAACATACCGGTACGGATTATCAGGGCTGTCCCTGTAGCCTCATTTGTAATTCTTGCGCTATTATGGTTAAGATCATCTGCCCTCTCGGTGCTGATATCGGCAATGATGGTTTTACCGATAATATACTCAAATGTTTTGTCCGCGCTTAAGCAGACAGACCACAAAATGCTTGAATTTGCCAAAGTATACAGGCTTTCAGTCCTGAAAAAAATCCGTTATATCTATATTCCGTCCGTAATCAGGCCCCTTATTGCCGCCGCCTCCGTTGCAACAGGCTTTGCATGGAAATCCGGAATTGCAGCGGAAATAATCGGGCTTATACGGGGTTCTATCGGTAACGAATTGTACAAAGCCAAGCTCTATCTTGAAACCTCAAAGCTTTTTGCCTGGACAATATGCATTATAGCTGTCAGCGTTCTATGTGAAAAAATAATCACGGCCCTGTTAAAGACAGCAGGCAGGGCTTTAGGAGGAACCACCAATGAAGCTTCCGATTAAAATAGACAATCTTTGTATAAAATACGATACATTAAATGTTCTGAACCGGTTTTCATATGTTTTTGAACCAAACCGGTTTTATGCTGTTATGGGTGCTTCCGGCATAGGCAAAACCTCCCTTATAAACAGTATTATGGGATTAACCAAGTATGACGGTACAATATATTCCCATGAAAAGCTTCTGATATCTGCCGTATTTCAAGAAGACAGATTATGTGAAGGCATCTCCGTATATAAAAACATCAAGATGACCTGTGATAAACGGTATTCAATGCAGGATATATCAAGTCTTATAAATGAGTCCGGTCTGGCTGGCTGCTCTTCCAAAAGGGCTGCCGAACTCAGCGGCGGAATGAAGCGCCGTGTTGCTATTATGCGGGCTCTTTTGGCTCCCCATAATCTTTTAATTATGGATGAACCATTTAAAGGTCTTGACGAAGATACCAAATATAATATTATGTCCATAGTCAAAAAAATGACCTCCGACGATACCGTGATTATGATTACTCACGATATATCGGAAGCCAATTATTTTGATGCAGAGATTATCAGTCTTGATTAACTCTTCTTAACATTTTCTTCTTCATTCTCATCATTACTGTTGATAATTGCTGAAGTAAGGTTAAATACCGCTATGGGCTTATTTTTTTTCTTGACCGCTTTCCGCTTCCTGCCATTAGGTTTCTTATGTGCTTTGTTATCTGTCAGCTCCTGCTTCTCATTATCCTTTACAGGAATAATTTCCGGTTCAGGCTCTTCATTATTCTCTATAGGAACAGCTTCCCCTTCAGGCTTTTCATTCTCCTCTATAGGAACAGCTTCCGCTTCAAGCTCTTCATTGTCCTCTATAAGAACAGCTTCCGCTTCAAGCTCTTCATTCTCCTCTATAGGAACAGCCTCCGGTTCAGGCTCTTCATTGTCCTCTATAGGAACAGCTTCCCCTTCTGGCTCTTCATTATCCTCTATAGGAACAGCTTCCGGTTCGGGCTCTTCATTCTTCTCTATAGGAACAGCCTCCGGTTCAAGCTCTTCATTCTCCTCTATAAGAACAGCTTCCGGTATTTCATTCTCCGTATTTGAAAGCTCCCTATCCTGCAAGGTCTGTTTTTCAAGTGCTTCCTGAAGCGCCTCTGCCTCACGTTCAAACTTCTCTTTTTCAAGAATCAGCTGCGCTTCATTCTCAGGCATATTCCCAGCCGATACCGCTTTTTCATCTGCCACGCTGTCTGATTTTCTCTTTCTTCTATGAGTTACCCCAAGAGTTATTGCAAGCGCAATTAAATATACTGCAGCCGACAGAACTGATATTGCTGCACCCTCACTAAATCCAGGAGAGATATATTCCATCTCAATGCTATGGACGCCCTCATCCAGTTTAAGCATAATAAACAAATCATTCCACTTTGATGCTTCCACAGTCTTTCCGTCGACTGTTATCTCCCAGCCGCCGGCAGGCAGTATTTTCTCGTATTTATTGCGCAGGTTTTCAGGCAAAACCCTTGCTATAATGCTTTCGCCTTTAACATAAGGAATTGTGAACAATACATCCGATGCTTTGTCAAGCTCTATTGTTCCCTTAATACCATCATCGCTATATTCCGTTACCGCAAATTGTCTCTCCGACAATAAATCATAGGTCTCAGCAATTACTTCCTCAGACACTGCCGCAGCATAGACAACCACGTTGCCATATTCCTGATTCGGCTCCTTGTCAGTAAGTGTAATAAGCACTTCAACTTTATCTTCGGCACTGACAGTTCCAATATCAACAACAGCCATACTCCTGTTGCCGGTATACACCTTATCACCGTTAATATATATATCAATACGCTGAAGCTCCGAAGCCATAGGATATATCAATAGCTCCTGTTCCTCAGTTACGTCAATGCTGTATAACAGCGTTCCGTCAATATCTGCCTTGTCCTCCTCAAGCTGAACATTCCTTGATGTAAATACGTTTTTACCTACAATAAAATTGCTTATACAGTTCATTGACATAAACGGATTGCTGCTTGCAACAATATCATTATCAGCCATATTTTCCGGTATTGCATACCCAACGCTTAATGCATATTTATTTCTATATATATCCACATCCCCGACAGTTTCAACATACTCATATGACGAAGAGTTAGAATCATAATATCTGGTATAATAATATCTGACGCCCAGAAGCATATCCATAAACGCATTCTCGCCATAGTACATTACATTATTGGTTCCTCCTGTGGCTCCAATGCTGCAATAGAATAATGAAAGCTCATAATTATTAAATGTGTTGAACAGTGACATGGCATTAATTCCATATATTGTCTCTTCATTGACAACGGACTGATGCCCTATATTTTTCATATAATCGCAGTATTCCTTAATGGTATCAACAGACAGATTTTCCAAACCGATGTCCATATCATACATTAAATACTGTTCCTTATCATTATATACCTCATCCAGCTTCTCACGATAATAACCATTCTCCTTGAGGGAATTGATTGTGTCGAAATCGTCTATATAGCTGCCGTAATTTCCAATCGGTCTGGAGCTTACGGTAAATATTCCCGTAAGCAGCACAATAACAACCTCAAGATATACAAACACCTGTATCATTCTGAATTTAAGCTTTCCTGATGCAAATCCCATTGTAATCACATAGACAGCAAGGAACAAGACTGTAATCCCAGCAGGTATAATAAGGCTGTTGTCAAAATATGCCATCGCACCATAGCACACAGCCAATATTCCGGCTGCTGCAAAAACAGAGCTTCTTTTTACCTGACTGCGCTTCTTACGACATACCTCAAACGCCATAGTTATCATAAGGAATATTATCATAAATGAGAATCTGTTCGGTATCCCTGCCTGTTCATGCATTCCATGCCACACGAAATTCAAAGGCTTAAAATTCAGGCTGAACAATAATATGGCAAGTAAAAGTCCCATTCTTATTTTCTTGTTCAAGGCAATGCTTCCTGTTGTAAAATATGTATACGCCAAAAGCATTACCAATGTAGTCATAAACAGATTAGCATACTGGCTTGAGAATGTTATTCCGGTAGGTATAACCGCTATCATAACACTTTTGAAGCTGTCCACATAGCTTCCGTAAAATTCCAATGCCGGAAGGGTTTCTCCGGAAATATACGTCCCCTGCAATCCTCCAAATGACGGAAGGAGAATGATTGCGCTTATACCGATTGCAAGCAGCGAGCTCACACCGATTGTGAGCAGCTTCTTAATGAAATCGCCAAAGCTCTTAAAGTTGTACGTAAAAAAGTATAGGAATATAAAAATACAGCTCATATATCCTATGAAATAGCTGTTTATAATCAGCAATGACAAAAACAGGGTATACCAATACCACTTATGCTTTTCATGTCTCATAAGTATGTCCATACCCATAATTACAAGCGGAAACAGCAGTATTCCGTCAAGCCACATTATATTCCACATATAACCGACAGTAAATCCGCTTAAAGCATATACTGTTGAAAACATAACTACTCTGCTGCACTTTGCCTTAGGAAACCGATTCTTAATAAACACTGCAAAGGTTCCCCCGCTAAGAGCAACCTTAATCACAATAAGGGCATTTACAACATACACAATGTCCGCCTTATCAAAAAACAGCATTACAAGGTTAAGCGGCGACACCAGATAGTAGGAAAATACTGCCCAGAAATCATATCCCATACTGCCCGTAAGGGAATAAAATATACTTTTGCCTTCCTTAATAATATCATAATATGCACTTAAAAATGGAACATACTGTTCAAAACAATCATTTGCAACAAGTCCTGCTCCACATAATAAATATGCAATTACCGCAATAAGTCCCATTATACCAAAGGGAACCAATATGCTTATTAAAACATGTTTTAATTTTTTCATAAGTCACTGCTCCTGGGTATCATTACAATGTTTATTCAAATTTATACTGGTTACGGCCGTTTTCCTTGGAATAATACAATGCCTTATCCGCTTTCATATATAATTCAGAGTATTCCGAAACACCTACGGTAGTTGCCACACCAATGCTAACTGACAAATTAACAGACTTACCTTCACTGTCAAACCTGACATTCATCTTGTTACACAACTCTTCTGCGCTGGCTGCAAGCTCTTCCTCACTCTTATATCCCGCAACAAAAGCCACAAATTCGTCACCGCCGTATCTTCCGAGATAATCCCCTGTAAAAACCACACGCATATTGCCCGCCAGAAGCTTAAGCGCCTCATCTCCGGCAAGATGTCCCAACGTGTCATTGACATTCTTAAAATTATCCATATCAATAATGAAAAGTGCGCCCTCCGTACCTTCCGGCTTCTTATTGACAAAATTATTGACAATTCCGTCAAATGTTGCTCTGTTATAAAGCCCTGTAAGACCGTCATGCTTGGCTACAACGCTGATGGCCTCCTTATCACGTTTCTCGGTATATAACTGCTGCACAAAACTTTTCTTATGTTCTTCTTCTCTATTGAGTTTCTTCATGGCATCATCATACTGTGCTTTAAGTTCATTGGCTTTTGCAAGCTTTCTCTTGACAATATTAAATGATTCTGCCAGTCTTCCTATCTCATCGTCCTTTTCATACTTAAGTTCCGCCATATCGCAGTAACCATCTTTAAAAAGACGTGTCCATTCATATATGTCACAAACCGGTACAATAATTTTCTTGCGGACAAAAAATACACTGTACACAAGCATTGCCGCCAATCCCACAAAGCTTAATACGGCAATTGTCGATACCACTGCCGCTCTTTTGTCAAAATGAGCATAAACCCTATTGCCCTCATCACGTACCACCGCCATAATTGAAGACATGCTGGTATATATATCTGCTATGTACTCTTCTATCTCATCGTCACAGATACTGCGTATCTGTTCTTCCGTTTCCGCATCAGCAAGCTTCTTCATAGCTGCATCCAGATTTTTGTATACAACGCTTATATCATCAATTTTACTTCGTATCTCAGTGTCATATTGAAAACGGTAGCTGTACAAATCAGCAAATTTCTCATAGGTATTCCTATACTTATCCAAAACTTCTGCATAATAATCATCACCGCCCAAATCAACATATTCACCTACGGCAATTTTGTATTCATTAGCGGATGCCGAAACCTGTGTAAGCATATAATAGCTGTCAGTATAAAACTTCATATTCTTTTTGTATCCGCCGATACAGTATATCAGTGAAAACAACAGCAATGCGCTCAGTATAACCACCGGCACATATATAATTGATATTTTATTTTTAATTGATTGCTTAATCTTGTTCATCAGGATTCCACCTCATCAATTAACTTACAAAAAATCACCATATATAGACATTATACTTCTTTTATCGTCATTTTACAACCCCCTGTTCTGGAGTTTGACAGTTGAATAACTAAAAAATCGCTACAGGTATTGATTTACCTG
>CAYPWY010000004.1:0-110406 GCA_964414835.1 uncultured Butyrivibrio sp.
CTGTCTGTCAGCCCTTCATTTTCAATGGTTTCCAACATCGAAATTTATTCTTTAAGTAAAAAAATTATCCACTTTAAGTCATAATTGCCATTGAATAGTGTGCGTATATCTTTGGCATAAGGATATTTACTAAATGCTATTGCTCTTTGTTGAGAATATTCCTGAAGCTTAAGGAAAATATAATACCGCATATAGTTGCCGATACTATGTCAGCAGCCGGTTCGGCATAGTATACTCCCATAACATCGCCGCCCAGCATTACAGGGAAAAGCATTGCAAAAGGAATAAGCAGTATCACCTTTCTTAAAAGAGCAATAAACAAGGATATTTTTGCCTGACCTAACGCCATAAAGGTTGACTGGCAGCTCATCTGTACGCCGAAAATAAGCATACCGAACACGAAGACAGGAAGAACTTTTCCCACCAATGCAATAAATTCCGCCTCTCCGGTAAAAAGCCTGCCGTAAAACTCCGGGAAAATAATGGCGCTTAATGCCATCAATGCCGATACGCTGATTATAACAGCCGCAAGACGTTTGAAGGTTGATTTAACCCTGTCCGTATTGCCGGCACCGTAATTATAGCTCATAATAGGCTGTACTCCCTGAGAAAAACCATTAATCGGTGTTGTTATAAGCTGCATAACGCTTTGAAGGATTGTAAGTGATGCCACATACAAATCACCGCCGTATTTCTGCAGACCATGGTTAAGAACAATTGATATCATAGCTTCAGTAGCCTGCATTATAAACGGCGATACACCTAATGCCGCTATACTTGCCATTATTTTGGTATCGGGAATAATATTTTCGATACGGATTCTCAGACTTGCCCTATTTGATAACAGAAAAGATAATATCCATGCCGCAGACAAAAACTGCGAAAATACCGTAGCTATGGCGGCGCCATACACACCCATGTTAAAACCGAATATAAGAACAGGGTCAAGAATAATGTTTGTTACGGCGCCTATAAGCACTGAAGCCATGGCAATTCCTGATTTCCCCTGTGCAGTTATAAAGGTGTTAAGCCCTACCGATATCTGCACAAAAATCGTTCCGATTAAATACACAGATATATAGCGGTCAGCATAGACATATGTCACATCAGATGCGCCAACAAGATATAGAAAGGGCTTTTTTATGCTATAAAATACCAGCATAAGAACCGCTGCCGATATCAATATCATAAAAACCGCATTGCCGATTATTTTCTCCGCTCTTTTCTTATCTCCCCTGCCCATATCTATGGATGCAAGAGGTGCCCCGCCTGAGCCTGCAAATGCGGCAAATGCCGACACAATAATAATTATAGGCATACAGACACCCAGTCCTGCCAATGCGTCAGAACCTATATCCTTAATTCTGCCTATATATATTCTGTCCACTATGCTGTACAGAATGTTCACTATCTGGGCCACCATAATGGGAAGTCCCATTGACAACATAAGCCTGCCTATACCGACAGTACCTAATTTTTCTTCGCTGGCTTTATTTATATTGCTCATAGCTTCCTCACATAGGATGTAAATAGTGCCGTCCGTATAAACGCAAAGCAGTCAATAATACCCTCATCGGCGGACAGTTCATTAAGATTATTACCGTCCAAATAGGTATTAAACAGACAGCAGACTTTAAAACAATTTTAACGGACAGCAGCCGCTTTTTCTGTACATTCTTGCCTCAACATAAAAGCCGCTTTTCAGACATACCCCTTTAACCAGATGTTTACAATCAAGGCATACCTGTAACCTTTTATTATAAAGTTCTTCTCCCGCCATTTCCTCTTTAGGGGTTGCGGTCTTATATTCGCTGACGATTCCGGCTGCTGTTTCATCGTCTATCTTATCTATAAGACATCTGATACAGGGCTTGCCGTTTACCGGCGGTTTCCTAAGTGATATATTTTTATCTGACATGGCATATTATACTCATAATTCCGGCTGCCGGCACTGTGATTGTGCTGTTGTTGGCAGTTAAATCCAACTTGGAAAACAACGGCATAACTTTATCGGGGTTTTCAAAAGTGTTATGTGCATGTATATCCCCGGCAAGAACGGTTATTTCTGCATCGGATATAATCTCAATATTTTCCGGCAAATCTATTTTCAGCATAACTTCTTCACTGAGTGAAGCGTTGCTTACTGTGATTGTTAAAATCCTGTCAAATCCTGTTTCTTTAACAGAAACGGAATGTGAAAGTGCAGGAATAACAATGTCCCCATACTCTGCCATTATGTCGGTAACACTGCTTTCGATAAGCCTTGCACCCTGATGCTGCTTATACATATCAAAAACATAATATGTAGGTGTTTTAACAAGCTTATCTCCCTCTGTAAGAAGCATTGACTGAAGAACATTTACTACCTGTGCTATATTTGCCATTGCAATTCTGTCACAGTGATTGTTAAAAATATTGAGATTGACTGCTGCCGCCAAAGCATCTCTCATTGTATTCTGCTGATATAAAAATCCCGGATTTGTTCCCGGCTCCACATCATACCATGTACCCCACTCATCCACCAAAAGACTGATATTATGTTCAGGGTCATATTTGTCCATGATGGCAAGATGTTTGTCAATAATTTCTTCGATTTTAAGGGTTTTGGAGATTGTTGTGTAATATTCCCTCTCGTTAAAATCCGTGGCGCTTCCCTTGTTTTCCCAATCTCCGGGCAATGTATAATAATGAAGGCTTATGGCTTTTGCATGCCATTTATTAATCCGCTTCATCAATTCCTCAGTCCAGTGATAATCCTCTGCATTAGGGCCGCAGGCTATTTTATATAATTTGTTTTCACCGTTGTCCTTGCAAAACTGCTGATAACGTTTATACTCAGATGCATAATATTCAGGGTCCATGCTTCCTCCGCATCCCCAGTTTTCATTGCCGATTCCGATATATTTTACACGCCATGGCTCTTTATGCCCGTTGGCGGCGCGCTCCATAGCCAGTGTGGAATCTCCTGCGGCAGTCATATATTCTATCCATTCCGATGCTTCCCTGACCGTTCCGCTTCCTACGTTAAGAGCAATATAGGGCTGACATCCAATCTGCCTGCACAGCTCCATAAACTCGTGGGTTCCAAAGCTATTATCCTCAACAGTTCCGCCCCAGTTGGTATTTACAATACGGCGTCTTTTATCTTTCGGTCCGATTCCGTCCCGCCAGTGGTATTCGTCGGCAAAGCAGCCGCCCGGCCAGCGGAGGACAGGCAGATGTATATCCCTAAGAGCCTCAACAACATCCTTGCGCATTCCGTTTACATTGGGGATGTCCGAATCCTCTCCTACATAAATTCCGTCATATATACAGCGTCCCAGATGCTCCGAAAACTGTCCGTATATTTCAGGTGCTATTGTCCCCTTGACAGCATCGGTATTGATAGTCAGTGTTGCATTAAGCATTATCCTTGTCTCCCTTAAATGCCTCATAAAGCGGCTTTTTAATCTTTTTACGTGTTATTTCCATAAGGTCCAGTTTGGTAAATTCAACAAAAACGGCTTTGACAGAGTCTTTTGCCAAAAGTTTTTTCATGGTTTCTTCTATTGTATCTCTTCCGGTTTTGTCCTGAAGATTTATAAAATCTATAATTATTATTCCTGAAATATTGCGGAGAATAAGCTGTCTTGCAATTTCATCGCAGGCTTCAAGATTGGTTTTAAGGAAGGTTTTTTCCCTGTCTTTACTGTTTCCGTCAAATCTGCCGGTATTTACATCGATTACCGTCAATGCCTCAGTGGGCTCAATAACAAGATATCCGCCTGATTTAAGCCACACATGCTTGCTCAAGGCACGATTCAGCCTGTGCTCCATATCATAAAGCTTAATAAGCGGCAAAAGGTCATCGTTATAAAGCCTTATAGGTGTTTGAAGCTTTAGTCCCATGAGCATTTCATAGACAGATGAATCATCAGTGACAATCTCATCATCAGCGCACAGCCGATAGCTTTCTATATCCTTCCACAAAATGTCTTTGGCATAGCGGATAACGCTGAACGGGGTCCTATGCTTTGATTTTTCAATCAGGGCGGTATATTCCGACACGAGATTTTTAAGCTCTGCCTCAATATTTTCATCGGAAGCTTTTTCGGCATCCGTCCTGATAACAAAACCATAATCTCCGTTTGTATAAGGAAGTGCAAGTGTTTTAAGCTCATTAATTCTTACATCTTCGGTGATTTTGCGGGATATTCCAACTTTATCCGGCAGTTCCCTTGTTATTGCCGCATATTTTCCGCTGAAGGTTATATCACAGGAAACCAACGGCAGTTTTGATTTTATGCCGTCTTTTTTTACCTGAACCAAAAGCAAATCACCTTCACATACCTTGTCCGTATTTTTGGGATTAAGGAATATCGGGCATGGGTTATCCTTTATGGAAAAATAACATACCTGTCCCGGTGAAATTTCAACAAAAGCCGCATCAATATTGCGGACAACATCGCGCACTCTGGCAACATATATGTTGTCCAAAATGCTTTCTCCATTGTCATACAATTCGATGCGGATTTCTTTATTTTCCTCAAAAAGCATTGAAAGTTTCTGAGTCTTATTTTCAGTTGTTATATTAGTGATAACCAACTTCTTCATTATCTGCCTGCAAGCTCCTTAAAAAAGCATGAATGTGCACCCGTATGGCATGCCGCTCCTGCCTGACGAACCTTTGCAAGAATCGTGTCATTGTCGCAGTCAAGTTTAAGGGATTGAACATACTGGAAATGACCGGATGTAAGTCCCTTAACCCAAAGCTCCTTACGGCTTCTGCTGTAATAAGTCATCCGTCCGGTTGCTATAGTCATATTATAAGCTTCTTTGTTCATATAAGCAACCATAAGAACTTCATCAGTGCCGTCCTCCTGCACTACCACAGGAATAAGCCCGTTGCCGTCAAGCTTAAATTCGTCAAAATCCATTGCGCTTTCAAATACAGGAAAAGTCCTGACAGCCTCCGCAACATCTATACGTTTCTCATATATAGCTTTTCCCATAATGGCGCCCTTGATTCCGGCATCTGCTAATGCTTTTAAATCCTCCATAGATGAAACTCCTCCGGATGCAATCACATCAAGTCCGGTTTCATCAGTAAGCTTTTTCGTCATCTCTATATTGGGGCCGCAAAGCATACCGTCTTTGGAAATATCGGTATATACAATGTGTTTTACACCCATATTCTTCATTATACCGCAAAGTGATACCGCGGTTTTATCGGAAACCTGCTCCCAGCCTTCAACTGCAACCATGCCGTTTTTGGCATCCACACCTACAACAATATGGTCACTGCCGAAACGGTTGACTGCCTGACGCACGAATTCCGGATCGCTTACGGCTTTGGTACCTATAATTACACGGTATATTCCATATGATAAAACTCTCTCTATATCTTCCATTGTGCGGATTCCGCCGCCAAGCTCACATGGAATTGTTACGGTGCTGACAATCTTTTTGATTGCATCTTCATTGACTGAATGACCTTTCAGTGCTCCATCCAAGTCTACAAGATGTATAAATGTGGCACCGTTTTCTTCAAAATATCCGGCAACCTTATATGGCTCATCGCTGTATACGGTAATCCGGTTAAATTCGCCCTGTTTTAAGCGGACGCACTTGCCGTCCTTCATATCTATGGCAGGATAAAGCTGCATATTAAAGCGCTCCTTTCGTGGATGGAAGTCCCTGTACTCTTGAATCTATTGAAACCGCTTCGTCTAAAGCCCTGGCAAAAGCCTTGAACATAGCTTCGATTATATGGTGTGAATTTTCTCCGTACATTTCTTTGAGATGGAGATTCATTTCGGCGGAATATGACACGGCATAGAAAAATTCTTTTACCATTTCGGTGTCAAAATATCCTACCCTTTCGGCATTAAAATGCCCGTCAAAAACAAGATATGGTCTGCCGGACAAATCGATTGCGCATAACACCAGTGTTTCGTCCATAGGAAGCATAAAATTACCGAATCTTTTGATGCTTTTTTTATCTCCCAGCGCCTGCTTTACAGCCTGACCAAGCACAATCCCGGTATCCTCAATTGTATGGTGGCAATCCACATGAAGGTCGCCGTTTACTTTTACATTAAGGTCAAAAAGACCATGCTTTGCAAAGCTGATAAGCATATGGTCAAAAAAACCGATGCCTGTATCAACACTTGATTTACCGCTTCCGTCCAGATTAAGTTCTATTTCAATCTGTGTCTCCGCAGTTTTGCGGCTTATTTTTGCGATTCTGCTCATATAAATCTCCTTAAATACTATTCAAACCTTACTCTGATTGAGTTGGCATGTGCCGTAAGTCCTTCTGCCTCGGCAAACTTCTCAATATCCTCATGTATCTCACAAAGAGCCTCTCTGGAATAAGATATTATGCTTGATTTCTTAATAAAATCATCCACTTCAAGCGGCGAGAAGAATTTTGCTGTTCCGTTGGTAGGAAGTACGTGGTTTGGTCCTGCAAAATAGTCGCCAAGAGGCTCCGAAGAGTATTCACCAAGGAATATTGCGCCTGCGTTTTTGATTTTGGTCATGGTCTGGAACGGGTCCTTTGTCACAAGCTCAAGGTGCTCAGAAGCAATTTCATTGACCACGGAGACTGCCTCGTCCATATCCTTTGCCAAAAGAATATATCCGTAATTTTCCAGTGATTTTTCAAGTATCTGCCGTCTTGATAACTTTGTCAGAAAATTATCAATCTCACTGCTTACCTGCAAGGCAAGTTCTTTTGATGTTGTCACAAGAATTGCCGATGCCAGTTCGTCATGCTCTGCCTGTGAAAGCAAATCTGCCGCAACATATCTTGGATTGGCAGTTTCGTCGGCAAGCACCATAATCTCACTTGGCCCTGCAATCGAGTCAATCCCTACCTGACCGTACACCGCCTTTTTGGCAAGTGCCACATATATATTTCCCGGTCCAACTATTTTATCAACCTTAGGAATACAATCTGTTCCGTAAGCCATAGCTGCGATAGCCTGAGCTCCGCCCACCTTATATATAACATCTGCACCGGCTTCCTTGGCAGCTACAAGTGTTCCGCAGTATATTTTACCGTCTTCTCCCGGAGGTGTGCACATAATAATCTGCTGAACACCTGCCACCTTGGCAGGCATTATATTCATAAGAACCGATGATGGATATGCTGCTTTTCCGCCAGGAACATACACCCCCACCCTTTCAAGGGGCGTAATTTTCTGACCTAAAATAGTTCCCTTAGGTGTGGTGTCAAACCAGCTGTTACGCTTCTGTCTTTCGTGATAAGCCCTGATATTTACAAGAGCTTTTCTGATTATCTGTACAAGCTCGTCATCTATTTCATTGTAGGCCTGTTGAATTTCTTCCTCTGTAACTGTTATGTTATCTGCATTGACAGGAAAACCATCGAATTTAGCGGTATATTCAAAAACAGCTTCATCTTTCCTGCCCTTAATATCTTCTATTATTGCATTGACTTTGCCCTCATACTCACCATAGCTGTTAGGGCTTCTTTTCAGAAGATTACTGAGGATGTCTTTTTTGGATTCTTCATTTAATTCCAGTATTCTCATTGTTTGTCCTTTCTGCCTTCATATTGGCGAAGCTTATTTATAATATCCGCAATTCTTTCGCTTTCCATCTTCATACTGACCTGATTGACAACCATTCTGGCTGACAAATCACATACCTCTTCCAGAACCTGAAGTCCGTTTTCCTTAAGCGTTGCACCTGTCTCAACAATGTCAACGATAACCTCTGACAGTCCTACAATCGGCGCCAGTTCTACGGAGCCGTTAAGCTTAATAATCTCCACTGTCTGATGCTTTACATTGTAAAAGTAATCCTTGGCAATATGAGGATATTTGGAAGCCACTCTTATAAGCTCATGGCTGTTAAGAAGACCTTTGGCACTTTCGGGACCGCACACGCACATTTTACACCTGCCTATCCCAAGGTCATATACCTCATAAAGCTTCCGTCCTTCCTCCAAAAGAGTGTCTCTTCCTACAATTCCGATGTCAGCTGCACCGTATTCCACATAGGTAGGAACATCTGATGCCTTAGCCAGAAAGAATTTAAATTTAAGCTCTTCGTTGACAAAGATAAGCTTTCTGGTTTTCTCGTCCTTCATCTCAACGCAGGTAATTCCGATTTCCTCAAGAATTTCCATGGCTTTCTTGGCGAGACGCCCCTTAGCAAGGGCAAAAGTAATATATCTCATTATTGTATACCATACCTTTCAAGAACTGTTTTATCCACAAAAATCACATCTTCATAATAATCGTATACTTCCGGTGTAGCAGCCTTTGTAAGCGCCGCACCGACGCCTGAACTGCGGAAATATCTGGCAAGTCTGATTGCATTGAAAATATTTTCATCATCATATACAAGCAGCTTTACCTCTTCCTCTGACGGAATATTGATTTTTTGTCTTTTAATTGCCTGATGGAGCAAATCTATTGTAATACAAAAGCCTATGGATGCCTTATCCCTGCCAAACTGGCCGATAAGCTTGTCATAACGTCCTCCGCTTCCTATAGGTTCACCTACATTGTAAGTATAAGCCTTAAACACAACGCCTGTATAATAGTCAAGCTCGCTGAGCATTCCAAGGTCAAAGGTAACATATTTTTCAACGCCGTATTCCTTAAGAAGCTCATATATTTTCTTAAGATGAGCCACAGCCTTTAAGGATGTATCATTATCTGTAAGTTCCATTGCTTTGTCCAGAACCTCGACACCGCCGAAAAGCTGCGGAAGCTTATAAAATACTTCCCCGCAGTCTTTATCAATATGTTCCTCTTCGATAATTTCACCGACACGGAAAATATTTTTGTTGCGGATAATCTCCCGCATTTCTGCCTCACCCTCAGCGCTTAAACCTGCCTTCGCTGCCAATCCCTTGAAAAATCCTATATGCCCTACCTCAACCTGAAATTCAGTGAGACCTGAGCTTAAAACAGCTTCAATGAGAAGTGCAATCATCTCCGCATCTGCCTCAAGAGAACCGTCGCCTATAAGCTCACAGCCTGCCTGTGTGGTTTCCTTAAGTCTTCCCTGATACCTTGAATTGTTGATAAAAGTATTTCCGATATAACAAAGCCGTATGGAATTAGTCTCATCCTCGAAATATTTTGCCGCACATCTGGCAATGGACGGAGTTATATCAGGTCTTAACACAAGAGTGTTGCCCTCTCTGTCAAAAAATTTAAACATATTCTGGGATGCAACGGAACCCCTCTCTTTATTAAATATATCAAAAAATTCAAAAGACGGTGTCTGAATATCTTTATAACCGTACATTTTGAGAACACTATGCAGTCTATCCTGAATAAGAAGCTTGTCAGAACATTCGTCATTGTATATATCTCTGACGCCTTCAGGTGTATGTAATAATTTTCTTTCCATATATACCTCACTTTCCGCCGCAGGCGTGAAAACCTGTGGAGGATTTATTTGTAGTCCCTTTTAATTAATTGCAATGCATCAAGTATGTGTTATAGCCTGATGCACTTTAATGCGCTTTATTGTGATAAATCACTAATTCACTACCACAAGAAAGCATAACACATAATCCATAATATGTCAACCCTATGTATATGAAACATTGTCAGCTGCGCGCATCCAAATCCATTTGCAGTTGTTCAAGATAATGCACTAATACGCCGCCTTTTTGCCGTATTTTGTAGGAATGGTCTATTTCACCAAATTTAAAATGCTTTAAACCTCCTGATTTTGACCTGTCCCAAAAATTCCGGATATACTTAAACGGCAGATAATACTTTTCGTCACGTTTCGTATAATATATAATAATAAAAGAAATTCCGCCCTGCTTCTCAAAATCCTCCATAAAAGAAAACTGGTGTTCGTGAATGTTTTGTAACGCAAAATTGTCAGAGTGACATTCCTTGGCATCAAAGCATACAGGTATTCCCTGTACAGTACCTATATAGTCCACAGTACTTTTATGGTCAAAATATGCCAGAGTTATATGGCGGCTTTCTTTATCAATATTGATAGGTGTAATGGGCGTAGGAACCTTCTGGATAAGGGCAAGTCCTTTTTCCCTGTACACCGTATTGGACATATTAATCATTTCCTCAAGAACCGAACCTCTCAAGCCTCTAGTTTCTGCCATCAAAAAACCTCTTAAAATCCTCCGGATATTCAGAATGCACCGTCATACCCGATATATTTTTAAATCTTTCCTCCAAATCAGGGAAAACCAGCTTATATGAATGTAAAAGCTGTCTTTTAACCTTTAATTGCTTTCCAAGCTCCACAGAATGCTTGTTTCCGTATTTGCAGTCGCCAAGTATAGGATAACCGGCGGATGCCAGCTGTGCCCTGATTTGATGTGTTTTGCCTGTAATAAGCTTAACCTTTAACAACGTAAAACCATCATTATAATCTAACGGCTGGTATTCCGTATTGATAAACTGACCGCCGTCAACAGGTTCAACGCTTATATTTACTTTGTTTTCATCGTCATCCTTGCAGAGATAACCGCATACCTTTTCTGATGCTTCAACCTTTCCCATAACTATTGCAAGGTAATACTTGTCTATTGTGCGGTTTTTGATTAATTCGGACATTTTCTGAAGTCCTGCAAGAGATTTGCCGCCAATCATAAGTCCGGACGTGTTGCGGTCAAGCCTGTTGCAGAAAGCAGGCGCAAAAGTATGTGTTATTATATCTGCCTGTCCGCTTTTTCTCAAATAATCCAACAGCATTTCATTCATTGAATAATCGGAAGCCTTCGCCTTCTGGGAAAGTACTCCGGCAGGCTTGTCGGCAATTATGATATTGTCATCCTCATAGACAATCTTAAAACCCTTATACTGTGCTGCACCATGTTTGAGGGCAGGCTTAGACAGGCTGGTTCCCATAAATTTATCAATGGTGGCATCTGCCATAAATACCTGAACTAAGTCGCCGGTATGCAGTATTTCACTGCCTTTTGCCTTGACTTTGTTAAGGGTTATATTTTTGCCGCGAAGCTGCTTAAAAATAAGTCCGGTGCCGGCATTTTTGAAAAGCTTAAACAGATACTTATCAAATCGCTGCCCAGCCTCATTATCCACAATCACAAATTCTCTCATACTACACACTCATAATGGACACTTTTTCAAATACAAGCCGGATATGCTCTTTTTGCTCATCTGTAAGTCCGGTATTGCGTGCCGCAAGCTGCTTTACACGTTTATTAAACTGACCTAAATCCTTAAAAAGCTTAACCTTGGAATCAAACTCATAATAATTAAGGAAGTTGGTAACACCCTTTTCAAACCGCTCAGGCTGGGCCTTCTCATCTGCGGTGTAGGCAACAATATTGTCATCCTTATCTATCACAAGAAAATTTATGGCAAAAGCTTTTTCCTGTGCGGTAATCAGCAAATCCTCATATAGGTTAAGAGGAGATACGTTCCTGAGGACTTGGTCATATGCTTCATCGCTGACCTTGCAGCTCCATGGTATCATAAGATACTGCACAAAAAGCTTTGCCGTAGGTAAAATTACAAGCACTGCCAGAATCGTAACGTAATTTTTGCTTGTATCAAATATTATATATCCGGTAAAATATATAACAAACATCAGAAGAAAGCCTGCCAGACAGCCTATTCCCAGTTTGATTTTTCTTGAGCGCATATATCCGCGCTGTCCTTTTTGTATTTTTTTCATAATTTCCGCCTTAATGTGTTATTTATTTGTCAAAAATTTTCATTATGACCTTGTGAGGCAGCACTTTGGCAGCCGCCTCCGCCATTTTCATTGTAACGCCGTATACGCTTATTTCATTTCCAAGAGCAGCGTCCTTTATTGCCTTGGCAACAACCTTTTCCGGAGCACTGTATTTTAAACGCATAGCTTTTTCTCCTGCCACACTGAAAAATTCCGTATCCACCGGACCGGGGCACACTGCTGTCACTGTGATTCTGCGGTTTCTAAGCTCCACATTAAGAGCCCTTGAGTAGCTCAAAACATAAGCCTTGCTTGCTGCGTACACGTTAAAGCCCGGCTGCGGAGCAAATGCAGCCGCCGATGCCGCATTTATGATTCGGCTGTGGCTCGATATGTATGGAAGGCAAAGCCCTGTAAAAAGTGTAAGTGCCTTGCAGTTTAAATCTATCATTCCACACTGCTCATGTATATCAAGTTCATCAAAACGTCCTGTTCTGCCGTAGCCTGCGCAGTTAACCAGAAGCTTAATGTCAGGTTTCAGTTCTTCCAGACATTTATCAAAAGATTTAATATCCTCATCCTTAGTCAAATCCATTGCAAATACCCTCACGGGAATACGAAGTTCTTTTTCCAGTTCAATCAGCCGTTCTTTTCTTCTGGCTATAAGCCAGATTTCATCCATTTTACCGTATTTTCCGGCAATCTGTACGGCAAATTCCCTGCCTATTCCTGATGATGCGCCTGTTACAACAGCAATTTTCATTGTAATTCCTCCTTAAGCTCACTGAAATTTTTTATGTAATAATCTGCATTCTGCCGTTTAATATCATCCACATCTTCGGAATATTTGTCATAGACAGCACATACCTTCATTCCGGCATTGTGGCCTGCCTCGATTCCCACAATTATATCCTCAAAGACAAGACATTCCGCAGGCTTTACGTTACAAATCCCTGCACATTTTAAGTACACATCGGGAGCAGGTTTTCCTGCACCAACGTCGCAGCCTGTAACCAACGCATCAAAATAATCCTTTATACCCAGTGCCTCAAGGCATACTGTGGCTAATTCATTGGAATTGCTTGTGGCTATTGCCATTTTGATTCCGCATTCTTTGAGGGATTTGATAAAATGCTGCACTCCCTCCTTCAAAGGAACGGAATATCTGTATTTGTGCATAGCCATATCATTCCATATAGTCTTGATTTCATCAACACTCTCTTCAAGTCCGAACTCTTTCTTAAAGAATAATGCCGTTTCGGTAAAGCTCATGCCCTCTATTCTCTTCTGCAAATCCTCCGGCAGCGCAATTCCGCGCCGGCCTAAAAACTCTATATCTATGTCCTGCCACATCCACATTGAATCTATGATTGTGCCGTCCAAATCAAAAAAACAAGCTTTAATATTTTCAAGCATAAAATTCCTTCCATTGTTATACATTGACATTATATTGCGGTATCTCCCAACAGATTTTTAATATCAGCTGCGGATAATTTGTAATATTCTCCGGGGCTTAAATTCTCCGGCAGTTCTAAAGCTCCCATGGAAAGCCTTTTGAGATATGTTACCTGACAGCCAAGCGCCTCCATCATTCTTTTGATTTGGTGAAACTTTCCTTCATGTAGCGTGATATAACATTTTGAAACGTCATCATTGCTGTCTATTATTTCCAATAATGCAGGAAGCGCTTTAAAATTCTTATCTACCTGAAGTCCGGCACTTACCATTTTTATATGTTCAGACGTAAGTGTGCCTGTCACCTCTGCGTAATATTTTTTATCCACATGCTTCTTTGGGGACAAAAGATTATGTGCAAGCATACCGTCATCAGTAATGAGAAGCAGTCCTTCCGTATCCTTGTCAAGCCTCCCCACAGGGAAAATACCGTTTTTGGCACCTTTAATCAGGTCAACAACCGTAGGGGTGTGTGGGTCTTCTGTGGCAGATATGACACCTGACGGCTTGTTTATGACATAATACTCATATTCAACATATTCTATAAGTTCTCCGTTGAATGTAACATTATCACATTGGGTATCTGCTTTTTCCTTGGCGGATTTTACGATTCTGCCGTTAATTGTCACAAGACCTTTTTTGATATGCTCTTTAATCTGGCTGCGGCTTCCTGTTCCCATATCAGTAAGGTATTTATCTATTCTAAGCTTCATTACATCCATCTCCAGCCGGGCAGATATTTATTCTTGATTGTACAGCCATTAAGCCGTCCCCATCCAAGAGGGAATCCATCAACCGTTACAAGGATGTTTTTGGCATTGCCTGTAATCTCGTTCTCATTAATCTCAATAGTTTCGCCCTTAAGGTATTTTATAACATTAATGTTGTCAACGCTGAGATTGGCAACAGTGGAATATTCATGGGCTTTAACAGCCATAGCAATTGCCTGACTTGGCTCAAAACGGTTTTTCTTAAGCTCTCCCATTAGCAGCCCGCTTCGCATTGTACGGAGCCCCTTTATATCCAAAGCACCCTCCGGCATAAGATATACTTTTTCTCCTGTTATAATTATTCTGCCGGTATCAAATTCTGTTTTAAATTCACTTAAAAACTCCAAAAGCTCATCAGGAAGCTTTCGGTTCTTTGAAACAGAAGCATAAACTGACTTCGCATCGTCACATTGTTCTGCGTTTCTGTGAAGCAATGCCACAAAATGCCCCTCACCTTCAAGACGGTGCGGAAACAACCGTATTGCTTCCGGCATATAAAAAGCCCTGACAAAGCCTTTATAGTCATATATTTTCTCAAGCTGAAAATCAGGATGCTTATCAAGAAAATACTTTATATTGTCCTCATCCTCACACATTGAAAAGGTGCAGGTGGAATAAAGCATGTATCCGCCTGGTTTAAGCATATCAGCAGCGCTGTCAAGGATATTTTTTTGAAGCGGCGCAAAGAAATCCGGTCCCTGTGATTCCCAGCTCTTGATAAGCTTGTTATCCTTGCGGAACATTCCCTCACCGGAGCATGGCGCATCCACGAGAATTTTGTCAAAGAATCCGCCGAAAATTCCGGCAAGCTTATCGGGATATTCACAAGTAACAAGCACATTGCCTATTCCAAACACTTCGATATTTTTAAGCAATGCCTTGGCTCGCGAGGCGCTGACATCATTGGACACCAAAAGTCCGGTTCCTTTAAGCTTTGCCCCAAGCTCGGTACTTTTGCCGCCGGGAGCGGCGCACAAATCAAGAACTTTGTCACCTTCTTCCACCGGAAGCACATATGCAGGTGTCATTGCGCTTGGCTCCTGAAGATAGTACAGCCCGGCAAAGTAATACGGATGTTTTGCAGGCTTATCCTCCTGACAGTAATAAAAACCATTGGGAATCCAAGGTATGGGAGTCAGTTTAAAAGGACTTATCTTAAGAAAGTCCTCCACTGAAATCTTGGCTGTGTTGATGCGCAGTCCGTAAAGTCTGGGCTTATCAAAACAGTCAAGATATTGTGACAATTCTTCTTCTCCAAGAAGCGTTTTCATTGAATCAATATATTTTTCAGGTAATTTCATATGGTCCTCTGATTGTTATTTTATAGGCTTTGGGCCCTGTATCCTTCTGCAATTATATCAAGCTGCCTTGCAAAGCTCCTTAATTGTTCAAGGTCGTTCTTTTTATATATCTCAAAAAACTCATCCTGAATCTTAATAACTTCCTTCTTATTGGCAACCTTATAAAGGTTCTGAATATTGTTAAGTATATCCGAAACAATGTTGGCATGAATTATAAATGAGCTTTGGGCATCCATAATCTCATCATGGATTGATGACATTTCCTCATCAAGCTTCAATATTGCTTCTGCTGAAGCATTAAGTCTTTTCTTAATGTGGACGGGTATGTTGTGACGGTACTTATATTGTAACGAATGCTCAATAGTAGCCCAGAAATTCATAGCCAATGTTCTAATTTGTATTTCCACAAATATTTTCTTGGTTCCTTCCATAGTCTCCACGCTGTAGGTAACTATAAGATGATAGCTCCTGTATCCGCTGGGCTTGACATTTTCTATGTAGTCTTTTTCCTCGACTATATCCATGTCGCTTCGTTTCTTTATTATTTCAACCACCTTGTAAATATCTTCAACAAACTGGCACATAATTCTTATTCCTGCAATGTCTTCTATCTGCTCGGTAATCTTTTCCACCGGAATATCTTTTTTACGGCATTTCTCAAGAATACTTGAAATACTTTTAACTCTTCCGTCAACAGCCTCTATTGGCGAATAAATATTCTGTGAACGATACTCACTTATAATATGACCGAATTTAACTAACAATTCCTTAACCGCCAAATCGTAAGGCGTAAGAATTTCCTTCCATAACTGAATTTCCATAATAATACCTCCTGACATTATTCCGCACATAATTCAAATACGCATACGGATTAACACTTATCTCATTGCCATCCAAATCATCAACGTATATCCCGAAATGCAAATGCACATCAAACTGACCGGTAGTTCCCTCTTCGCCATAGCCGGTATCGCCCATAAGTCCCAGTACCTCGCCTGCTGCTACCCTGTCGCCTTCCTTATATTCATTTGCATAGCTTTGAAGATGGGCATAATAAAAATATACACCTTCATCGCTTCTTATCCCTATTCTGTAACCTCCAAGCTCTAACCAGCCTATTTTCTCTACCGTACCGTCGCATACACTGATTACCGGGAATTTGCCCGATATATTTTCGCTGGGCATAATATCACAGCCCTCATGCTTTCTTTCTCCGCCGTAGCTTCTGTCTGCCATAAATGTATCTCCGAATGAAAATGTATATTCTCCCGTGCTGCTTTCTGCCACAGGGAAAAACTGCATTCCGTCATATATTTGGTTATATACTCTTGCGGCGTAGAAAAAATCTTCGTATTCATACTTGGTAAGATAGTTTTTTATTTTTATATACCTTGCGTAATCAAAAGCAGCACCGCTTTTGACATCCGCCATATAGCAGGCAGTGACGGTGCCGAAATCAGTGTCCCACTGTTCTGCCTGCTGCGCCAGAGCTGTCATATTATCACCAAAATCCATCTGCCTGAATTGGTCATCATACAAATGAACCTGAAGTGCATTAAAGGTGCTGGCGTATATTATGTTCTGGGTTATTATGACGTCGCATACAACTGCCAGCATCATAATCCAGAAGCTTAAAATTATTTTTTTCAAAGGCGCTCCAAAAGCTTTATTGTAAACTCATAAACGCGCTGTATTGACTGTATTGAAATTCTCTCGTCAAATGTGTGTATATCATACATATCAGGTCCGTAGGATATAATATCCAGCTCCGGCATTCTTCCGGCAAAGATTCCGCATTCCAGCCCCGCATGTATGGTGGCAAATTCAGGTTCCCTGCCGTACATATCCCGATAAAGCTCATTGATTATCTCACAAAGCCGGGATTGGCTTTTTCTTGGCCATGATGGGTAATCACCGCTTTCGCTGCAGCTGCCTCCCATAAACTCCGCAAAAGATTTAAGTCTGCATGCCAAATCCTTTTTGGCTGATTCCACAGAGCTTCTTATTGAATATCCCCCGGAGAAATGTCCGTACTTAAGCCTTAAAACACCTAAATTCAGGGATGTCTCAACCAGATTAAGGTCATGGGCGCTTCTTGCCATAACGCCATAAGGAAGCTGGCGCATAAGGCAGACTATTTTGTCAGTGCCTTCATGGCTCAGTGCCTGTACTCCGCTTACAGTGTGCTGATGACATTCAACAGTAATTCCATCATCAATTCCTTCATATTCCCTGCGCAAAGCTTTTGTAAGTTCCACGCAAAGCTTTTCAATGATTGTGCCGCCATCATCAACAGCTATTTCTGCAGTGGATTTAGTGCAGATTGCATTGTCCACAACTCCGCCCTCAAGGCTTATCAGATTAAAATTGCAATTTACCCGTATATCATCAAGAACTCTTCCCATAAGCACATTGGCTGACGGTCTTCCTGTTCCGATTTCGGCGCCTGAATGTCCTCCGGTAAGCCCTGAGATTGTTATTCTGTAAGCATTACCACTGTACGGCTCACATTCTGCATCCAGTAAAATATCACTTCTCAATCCGCCTGCACAGCCCACAAGAAATTCTCCCTCTTTTTCGGAGTCTATGTTAAGCATATATCCTCCGCTCAATAAAGAGGTGTCCAATGCATTGGCGCCTAGAAGACCAACCTCCTCATCAACCGTAAAAACAGCTTCTATTGCAGGGTGCTTTAAATTGTTATCATCAAGAATAGCTAACATATAGGCTGCCGCAATCCCATCGTCACCGCCGAGGGTGGTTCCGTTGGCAGTTATAAATCCATCGGAAAGTGCTTCTGTGCATATATCTATAGGGTCTGTCAGAAAATTATGGATGCTGTCCTCAGCCTTTGCTCCCACCATATCAATATGCCCCTGCAAAATAACGGCTTTGTGGTTCTCATAGCCTGCAGATGCTTCCTTATATATTATAACATTGCCTGTCGCATCCTGATTGCAGCGCAGCCCTCGCTGTTGTGCGAATGTCCGGCAGTAATCGCTTATAAGTTCAGTATGGTGTGATACGTGTGGTATATTGCATATTTCCTCGAAGAAAAATAAAACATTCTTTGGTTCGTAATTTTCGAGTTTTCTTTCCATCAAGCCACCTTCCCAAAAAACAAAATTATCCGTATACTATTTTGCCACAAAATCAGCAAAAAATCAATCGAATAACGGATTATGTTCACTAATATATTAAATTATGAAGAAAAAAATTATCGCAATCACATTAACCGCACTTTTTATATTTATGATATTGTACCCTAAAGTTATTCTCGATGGTGCCAAAACCGGAATACTTTTATGGTTTGAGGCGATTCTCCCCTCACTCCTGCCCTATATGATTATAAGCAATCTTATAATACTCGCCGGTCTGTCAGTGGATATGGCTTTTATTATGAAGCCCATTGCAAAGCTTCTTCGTATCACGCCAAATGCCGCCTACTGTATATTGGCAGGAATTTTCTTTGGCTATCCTTCCTGTGCGGTAGCTGCAGTTAATATGTACAAGGAAAAACAAATTGACCGTGACACAGCCTGCTTTGTATCCTGCGCCTTCAATAACATAAGTCCCGCCTTTATAGCAGGCTATGTCTGCGTAGGTATCTTTGACAGCCCCGCTAAAATTGCACCTGTGCTGGCTTTGTTTTACATAATATTATTATTGTCAACTATAATTATAAGGTTTACACTGTTCCGCAAATTGGGAAATAATACTATGACAGTCGCTTCCAATCATTTGACAAAAAAAAGCGTGTTTGATAATGCAATTATGTCGGCTCTCACAAATGCTGCAAAGCTTGCCGGATACATTGTAATATTCTCCATAATAACCACCATACTCTCTCTTATTCCATGTAAATATACAGGGATTTTGTGTTCACTGTGCGAAATCACAACCGGAATAAATATTCTGTGCAAGGAATTTACGGAAACCGGATTTTTATTACTGATTATCCTTCCTATGCTGTCTTTCGGGGGGATTTCCGGAATTTTTCAGACCTTTGGAGTCGATACCGAGGAGATAATAGACAGAAAAAAATACATATACAGCAAGGTAATATCAATGGTTGTATCATTAGTATGTACCTATGTAACTGTATATGTATTGGGAATACTTAAATAATACTGCTTAATCCGGAACAAACACTGTATTATGGCGGATGGATGATGTTATTCCTCATCATCAGCCGCTGCTTCGTCCATAACCTCCTTAACGCCTGCGGCAAGCTCTTCCTCTGCTGCCACCTTCTCAGGCTCAGGTCTTAACTCCTTACGGTTGGACATAACAATGTTCAGGTCTTTCTCCAGCGCGCCGATAAGACTATCATATTTAGACTTATTATTCTCAAGGGAATGTTCTATCAACATCTGAAGATTGGCAAGCATCTCATCAGTATACTGAATTGCGCCGAGACGAATGTTATTGGCATCTACGGCAGCCTGGTCAACTATCTTCTGCGCTTTCTGAGTAGCCTCATCAATAACTGCGTTAGCCTGCTCATATGCCCTCTGCATAATCTCATGCTCATTAATAAGCTCTTCCGTATGTATCTGAGCGGCATGTATCATCTGGTCTGCCTGCTCCTTGGCATCGGCAAGTATTGCTTCCTTATTGCTTATGAGCTTCTGATATTTCTTAATCTCATCAGGGGTCTTCAGCCTAAGCTCCCTGATAAGCTCGTCTATTTCTTCCTTATTAACTGCAATCTTAGTGCTGGAAAGCGGTACCGGCTTACAGCTTGATATGTAATCCTCTAATTCACCTATAATATGCTCTATTCTGCTCATAACAAACTCTCCTAATAAATATATATATATATATTAAATATAACACTTTGACAACTTAATGACAATCACTAATTTTATTTTCTTCTGATAAAAATATGCTGATTAGTCTTGTACACCTTGGTTTTGTATATGGTAAAGCCACAATCCTCAAGAAATCCGAAATCCGTATCTTTTGAAGCTTCAACGACTATTATTGTATCCTCGGTTACATATGGCATTTCTGCCAGAACAGACATAATTTCCGGCTCCACACCTGCTTTATAAGGTGGGTCCATAAAAATAATATCAAATGGTTCATTGCCCCTAAGCCTTTCAAGTGCCGCAAATACATCCATCCCCATAAGCGTAGCTTCTTCCGTAAATTTTGTGAATTCAAGATTATCATTAATACAGCTTATTGCTGCTTTATTATTTTCTACCAGAACAGCAGACCTTGCACCTCTGCTCAGGGCTTCAATTGATATTCCTCCGCTTCCTGCAAAAAGGTCAAGGAACCTTGCGTCATATATATAATTTTGAAGCACATTAAAAAGAGTTTCCTTAGTTCTGTCCTCCGTCGGTCTTGTGTTCTCCCCTTTCGGAGCCTTTAGAGGCATACTTCTCCTGCTTCCTGCTATAACCCGCATATATCCTCCTTAAACTATTCCTGCATTTGTTGGTTTTCGGTATATTTCATTGCCGCTGCTCGCTTTTTGTCCTCTTTGTAATATATTTTACCATACTCCAGGCATTTGAAATCATGTCCTTTTATATCATAAATTGAAACACTGCAGTTTCTTGGGAACACCCCTGCCCAGTAATCCTTGACTTCCCTGTGCAGCAAGTTCACAGCCAAAGCATTATTAAGGGCTCCGTGAGCCACCAACAGCATACACTCCATCCGGTAAGAGCACGGAATGATAATGTCTTCTATAAAGGAGCCTGTACGCTTGATGACATCCTGAAAGCTCTCTCCGTTTCTCATAGGCACATATTTGTCCGGCGCCTCGAAAAAAGAACTATAGCTTTTAGAAAATTCATCTGACAGCATTCCCTCAAAATCTCCGAAGCTCATCTCCATAAGCCTGTCATCTGTGATTATATCCAGCTTTCTGCTGCCTCTTATTATATCAGCTGTAGTGTAAGCTCTGTTAAGAGGGCTTGAATATATTGCATCAAACCTGACATCCTTTAACGCCTCTGCCGTAACCTGCGCCAGATAAATACCATAATCATTCAGTTTGGTATCGCTTCTGCCCTGTAAACGTCTTTCCGTATTCCATTCAGTTTCGCCATGTCTGATTACATACAATATCATATAATTTCCTCTTTACCTATATATTCAAATTATCAAATTTGGTATTCATATATAAAGCCAGATGTGTCTTAAGTTTTTCACAGCAGACCTGCTCCATAATTCCGGCATCAATAACCTTGCCTGCCATATCGGAAGCCAGCTTCAATGTTGCCGCATCCGTGTATATATCTCCCAGTACAAATCCGAAATCTCCGCTTTGGCGTACCCCTAATATATCTCCGGGGCCTCGAAGCTTCAAATCCTGCTCAGATATATAAAATCCATCGTTGCTTTCCTTCAGTATATTCAGTCTTTCTTTGGTCAGTGTATTTCCAGTATTGCTGATAAAAATACAGTAAGACTGTGCATCGCCACGTCCCACACGTCCTCTTAGCTGGTGAAGTCCTGCCAGTCCGAAACGTTCGGCATTTTCTACAACCATAACCGTCGCATTAGGTACGTTTATTCCTACTTCAACAACGGTTGTTGACACAAGTATCTGTATCTCTCCGCAGGCAAAACGCTCCATTATATCGTTTTTGACAGATGGTTTAAGCTTGCCGTGGAGATATTCTATTTTGATACTGCTGCCATAGTGGCTGCGAAGCTTGTCCGTATAATCCACCACATTCTCCAAGTCACCTTCCGTCTCATGGTTGTCTTTTGCCATAGCACAGATAATATATGCCTGATGACCTTTTGCAAGCTCATTGGCTATAAAACGGTATGCATTAGGTCTGTACGAATCGTCAACTACGCAGTTCTTGATTGGAAGACGCATAGCAGGTTTCTCATCTATGATTGATATGTCCAAATCTCCGTATAAAATAATGGCAAGGGAGCGTGGAATAGGCGTGGCGCTCATAACAAGAATATGCGGTTTCTCGCCTTTTTTGTGAAGGGCTTCCCGCTGCTTCACACCAAAGCGGTGCTGTTCATCTGTCACAACCAAAGCGAGCCTGTCGAATCTGACATTATCCGTAATCACGGCATGGGTGCCGATGACAATATCTGCTTCTCCGCATTCTGCCAGTCTATGTGCTTCTCTTTTGGCGGCAGCCGGCATTGAGCCCGTCATAAGAACACAGTTAATATTAAGATTATTTTGGGATATGATTTTGTTAAAAGTCTCATAATGCTGGGAAGCAAGAACTTCAGTGGGCGCCATAAGCGCTGCCTGATACCCGGCATATACAGTATCCATCATTGCAAGCAATGCAACTATTGTTTTGCCGGAGCCTACATCACCCTGAACAAGCCTGTTCATGGTCCTTTTTCCTGACATATCACATATCATCTCGGCATATACCTTCTGCTGGGCATCGGTAAGTTCGTATCCCAGATTTTCAATGATTGTCCCGGAATAAGGTGATTTAGTGATTTTATAGTGATTATTTTCAAGCAGTTTTGTGTTTTTCAGATTCCTGACAGCCAGCGTAAACATAAAAAATTCATCAAAGACAATACGTTTTCTGGCTTCTTGAAGCTCCCGGAAATCTTTTGGGAAATGTATGGAATAAAGCGCCTTGTTGCGCTCCATAAGTCCGGCATCATCAATTATTCTGTCCGGAAGATACTCATCAAGTCCCATTCCCATATTAAAGCACTGTTTTACTGCTTTGGCCACAGCGTTGTTAGTCAGTCCTGAAGTCAGTCTGTATATGGGCTGCATAGTGTTCGTCTTACCCATATAGTCATCATAGGAGTATATAACAGGCTGCTCCATAAAAATGAGGCTGCCTCTGTAAGCAGCCTCACCTCTGAATATATATCTACATCCGCGTTTTAAATTATTTCTGAGAAAAGGCATGTTAAACCATGTTAATTTAATTTTATTGCCGTCATCATCCGCCGCATAGACAGACAATATTTTATATCGGCTGGCATTACTGACTTGGCAGGAGGAAACCACAGTACCCCAAAGGGCATATGTTTTATCCTCTGTCATTTCCGATACCTTAACCGGTTCTTCATACACATCATAGGTTCTTGGATAAAAATTCAGCAAATCCTCTGCGGTATACACACCGAGTCTATTGAAAAGCTTTTCGGTTTTATCTCCTATACCTTTAAGTTCACTGATTTTCATAAACCACCTA
Source organism: uncultured Butyrivibrio sp. (assembly GCA_964414835.1). GTDB lineage: Bacteria > Bacillota > Clostridia > Lachnospirales > Lachnospiraceae > Eshraghiella. The sequence continues at coordinate 23,347 of CAYPWY010000004.1, forward strand.
TTATTCAACAGATAAAATATAGTAATAGATTGGCTGTCCGCCGAAATTAACCTCTACATCCACATCCGGATGGGCCTCCTCAACAGCTTCAGCCAAGGCGTTTGCATCCTCTTCCGTCACCTCTTCACCATAATAAATGCTGATGATTTCCGAATCTTCAGATACAAGCTGCTCTATCATATCCTTGGCAACCTCTGCAATATCCTGACCCACTGAAAGAATAGTCTTATCACCGATACCCATTATGTCGCCCTGCTTAATTTCCTTGTCGTCAATCTCGGTGTCACGAACAGCATATGTCACTGAACCTGACTTAACATTGCCGATTTCGTCCGTCATAGCCTGAAGATTCTCATCAGGGTCAGCCTCTTCGGAATATGCAATAAGCGCTGAAATTCCCTGTGGTACAGTCTTAGTCGGAACAACTATAATGTTTTTATCTTCAACAATACTCTGTGCCTGCTGTGCTGCAAGAATAATATTGGAATTGTTAGGGAATATGAAAATATTGTCAGCATTAACCTGTTCTATGGCGTTGAGCATATCTTCTGTGCTGGGATTCATAGTCTGACCGCCTTCGATAACATAATCCACACCGAGACTCTTAAATATATCGCTTAATCCTGCACCTGCCGACACGGAAATAAATCCGTATTTCTTTTTCGGTTCTTCCTTAGGAGCTTCCTTGACAGCCTCCGCAGCCTGCTGTGCCGCAATCTTAGATGCGTTGGCTATTACTCTTTCATGATGCTCCTCACGCATATTGTCAACCTTCATTCTTGTAAGTGAACCAAATGTAAGACCCTTTTCAAATGCAAGTCCCGGATGGTTTGTGTGAACATGTACTTTGACAATCTCATCATCCGACACAAGCACAATGGAGTCACCGATTGACTCAAGATAAGACTTAAATTCATTTTCCTTGGCTGCATCATATGGTTTTTCAAGCATAACAATAAACTCTGTACAGTAACCGAATTTAATGTCTGCTTCCTCAAGACCCTGCGCGGAAATCTCAGACGACACCTGTGGTCCGCCTTGTCCGGCAATAACTTCAAAGTTGATTTCCTTGCCCATAAGCGCATCATATACGCCCTTCATAACCTGCATAAGTCCCTGTCCGCCGGAGTCCACAACGCCGGCCTGCTTAAGAACAGGTAAAAGCTCAGGGGTCTGCTCAAGAACCTCGTCACCATGTCTGATTACCTTATCCAAAAGCACTTCAAGGTCTTCAATTTCAGTGGAAAGCTCCAGAATTTTGTCTGCCATTCCCCTTGCTACGGTGAGAATTGTTCCCTCTTTAGGCTTCATAACTGCTTTGTATGCTGTCTCAACCGCTTTCTGAAATGCAGTTGCAATTATAATTGAATCAAGCTCATCATGTTCACGTACGACCTTGGTAAAACCTCTTAGCAGCTGTGAAAGGATAACACCGGAGTTACCTCTTGCACCTCTTAACGAACCGCCCGAAATAGCTTTGGCGAGTGTCTCCATTGTAGGATTGGCAAGTGCATTAACCTCCTTGGCAGCCGACATGATTGTCAATGTCATATTAGTACCTGTGTCTCCGTCAGGAACAGGAAATACATTAAGGTCATTAATCCATTCTTTTTTTGCTTCAAGATTAGCCGCACCGGCAAGAAAAAGCTTCTTAAGAACCACTGCGTCTATTTTATTAGTTGCCACTTCTAAATCCTCCTTAATTATCAGTCAATGATTCTTACACCTTCAACATAAACATTTATTCTTCCGATTTTAAGACCGGTAAATTCTTCAACTTTATATTTAACATTATGAACAAGATTGTCTGCTACGGTTGAAATGCAAACACCATATGCGACAATTACATGAAAATCGATGACAAGCTTATTATTATCATCGTAAGTAACATTTACCCCATGTGTAAGGCTCTCTCTCCTGAGAAGCTTAACAAGACCATCCTTCACATTGATTGTAGCCATTCCCACAATACCAAAGCACTCAACTGCTGTGGCACCGGCATATTTGGCAATAACTTCATTGTCAATCCGCACTTCACCGAACTGATTCTCTATTTGTCCTTTCATGCATAACCCTCCTAATAAAAGATTTGACAATTAATTATACATTATTGTAACCAAAATTGCAATAGTTATCAGATAAAGCTGATACATTATGCATGTACGCAAAAAACCGGAAGGCATACGCCCTCCGGTCGCTATCTGATTTAATTAAGCTCTTTCAACAGCGCCTGACCTTAAACAAGAAGTACATACATACATCTTTTTAGCCTGGCCGTTTACCTTAACCTTTACAGACTTAATATTTGATTTCCATATTTTGTTAGATCTTCTATGTGAGTGGCTGACCTTGATTCCAAAGTGCGCGCCCTTATCACAAACAGCACATTTAGCCATGTTTGCACCTCCTTTAAGATATTAAACCCATTAGGGCTCACAACAAAAGTTATGATAACAGATTAGAAACACTTTTGCAAGTATTTTTTGCAAAAATATAGCATTTTTTGCAAATCAGCAGCGTTTCTTCGGACAACTTGTGAATATATTGTATCCCAATACCAACAGCACAATTATTATGCATACGCTCCAAAACGCACTATCGATAAACAAACCTATTATCATTCCAATTCCTATAAAAAACAAAGCAAAACCTATTATTCTTCTCAATATAGCATTACCTGACATACGTAGTTAGTATATTATATGAGAAATAAATACTATGTTATTCATTCATCATGTCATCTACGGCTTTTTCTATGTCAGGATTTTTCCTGCCATCCTTGAAGCTTTTAATTTTATCAATAATATCGGGAACCATATCGATAATCTTACTTACCGAATCCTGATTCTTAACATTGACAAGTCTTGTTATTCCGTCATGAATAACAAGCACTGCACTCGGGCTCATCTTTCCGCCCATTCCTCCTGCTGCCTTGTTCTTATTGTCACTGCCTGCTGCCCCGGCGGCAACACCAAATGACACATCAACCAATGGCAAAATAATTGTATCGTTGACTGTCACAGGCTCTCCCACTACTGTCTTGGCAGAAAGGAAGCCGTCCATTCCTTTAAACAATGAAGCCACCGTCGCATCAAATTTGTTATCAGCCATAATTATCCTCCTTGCAAAACCGCTTTAACGGTTTTTAATTTTTTCAATCAATTTATTAAGCTTATCATGTCTATACGCCTTTAATACCCATATAGCAACAACCACAATGCTTATATGTCCCTTAAACGGAACATCACATTCAAGGACCTTATTTTCAAAGTCCGGCTCAACCTCAAGATTGAGTCCCATAAGTGCCGCAAATGCGTACATAAGTCCTAAAAATTCACCGGTCTTTGCCGGGTCCCCTGCTCCAAAACGGATGTAAATCTTATGTTTTCTGGGAAGAATATGTTTCAGGAACTTTTTTAAAAGCACAAGTACAAAGCTTACAGCTTCTCGGTTGTCAGTATTCTCAATTTCTTCCCAAAGCCTGTCCCTTTTTTCAATAAGCTTCTCAGCATTTTTACGAAATGCCGCTATTTTTGCTTTAAGTCCATTATATATGTCTTTCAGCCTTTTGAAAATACCTTTTTTGTTTTTCTTGCCTTTCTTATCTTCATTCGGTTCAGTCTGCGGTGTCTGCGGCTTTGCATCGGGTTGGGCCTGCTTTTTTTCCAAAAGCCTCGCTGCGTTTTCCGTCATGGCGGGATTAACTGCATTGTCAGCGGTTTCGGATTTTTCAGGCTCAATATCTGCGGTTTTGCCATCAGGCGGTTCACTGCCTGCGCCTTTGTGATGCTTTTGTTTTGAAGATGATTTTTTAGGCTTTTTCCGGGATGGTAAAGATTTTTTCTTAATCATACTTTTCCCGAAAATCTTAAAATCAAACCGGCTGCCTTCATCATCCAAAATAAAGAAAGCAGATACAATGTGACAAAGATAGCTTACTTTGATACTTATATCAGGTTTGCCAACATATTTAATTCTGCCCTTATATCTTACAGGTGACAGAAGAATCCACAATAGCAACAGCAATACGACACCGATAATGCCGCCGATTACTATTCCGATTATCTTCAATATAGTAAGTAATACAGTTAAAAAAGCCATGTTTTACTCCAAACCAAAATAGCCCGCAACATCAAAGCCGCCTGTGTTGCGGTATACATCCTCTATTATGTTCTGTACCAGTGCAAGCGCCTCTGCGTACCCTATTGCAATTCCCACAATATAAGGACCTGTCTTGTGGAAAAAAGTACCTTTAAAAGTATGATTTTCTGCAATGCGTCTAACTGTTTTTCTGATTGGCCTGCCTGTAACAAAACGGGTTGACTCATAAATATCAAGAAGATTACCGCTTGTCTCCGACACTGTCACCACATAAACTTCCGGAATCCACTTTTTATGCCTTAATGCACATATCAGTTCTTTTGACTTTTCTTTTGCATTGTCGCCAAAATAGAGATTTTTATACCAATACATATCAATCACCGGTAACCATCATGTTCACAAGCACCATACATGCCTGCTTTTCCGCCTCATCGCCGCACTGCATAAGCGCCACGTGTACATATTCTTTAAACTCATCAAAATTATTGAAAAACACAGGAAGATTTCCCATAACAGACGCCATAACGGCACGTCTGGAAAGTCTGTCCGTATTTTCAAAAAGCTCTGTAAATTCAACCATAAGCTTATTGGCAGCATCTGCCACATAGGCTTCATCGGCAGTATCTGTATTGACTGAGGAAACATCCAAAAGCGCAAAGGTGCTGGCTGACTGAAGACGGCTTACGGTTTTAAGCCTTTCAAAATCTTCTTTGACACCCATACGGATAATAGTCTCATAATTGATACTTTCTATTTCCTCAAGGGTACTGTCCGGTGTATACAGCTTATGACTGATACGCTCCTGTTGACCTTCAAGCTTTTCCAACAGATTTTCTATATCATTGCTTCTTCCGGTCTTGCCGCATACTACAAGATAGTCCTCAGCAATTATCTTTCTTATTATTTCATTCAGCTCTTCATCCTCAGCCCTTGCGTCAGCACAGAGAATAATGGAATATAAATCATTGATAACCTCTGTAAGCATAACACAGGCATCTGAATATTCTTCAACAAGGGAAGTAATGCTATCCAGTTTAAAGCGCACTGTATTGTAGCCTTCTGCATCAAGATTTTCATAATTAATTTCCGAAAGTTCCTTCTCAGCTGCAATTAATTCCTGAAATTCACTGTCAAAGCCCTTAGGCTTATACAGCGTTCCGGCAGTTTTAATCATATAGACAAAGTCATCCACTGAAGAACATTCGCTGCCCTTATATAAAGAAAGAGAATTTTCCAGAATGTCAAAAAATTTGCCTCTTGACAGTCTCATGGGAACCTGACTTACAATCTGTGAAATTTTCATATTAATTACAGCGTTGTCTCTGTCGCTTAACACATACCGTTCTATGTCTCTCTCAAGCTGTGAATTATAATATGTATTGTCATAAACCGCAGGTTTAAACTTATACTCCACACGGTTAAGTATATACTCATATATCTGGAAACGGTCAACATAGGCGGTGAGAATTTCCATAATGTTCACAAGTCTTGCCCTGATGCCTTTTGCCATATCTGCAGACTGTCCGTCAACTGTTTTCATATTGACAAGCTGCCCCATAAGCTCCTGAATCTGTCCAACAACAGGCTGTATTACCTGTTTTTTGCTTTCTTCTATTTCTTCATAAACCTCCGAAAAGACATGATAGTTCATAGAAAGCTTCAGATATGCAATGCTTTTATACAGTGATGATATTCCTTCACTGTATACTCCCAGATTCTCCTCAACTCTTTTTCCTTTTAATAATTCATTAACTGCCGTAATTAATTCAGCCATACAAGTCTCCCTGTAAAATTACTTTTTTAAAATAGGATTAAGTATGTCAAAACAATCAAAGGTTCTGAAATAATCCTGTGGTGTCTCAGCTCTTCTTATAAGCTCAAAGCTTCCGTCTTCCTTAAGAAGTATCTCTGCCGAACGGAGCTTTCCATTATAATTATAACCCATAGCAAAGCCATGTGCTCCCGCATCATGGATAAAAAGATAATCTCCCATATCAATCTTAGGAAGCATCCTGTCTATTGCAAACTTGTCATTGTTTTCACAAAGTGAGCCTGTCACATCATACATATGGTCACAAGCATCGTTTTCTTTGCCAAGAACCGTAATGTGATGATATGCGCCGTACATTGCCGGTCTCATAAGATTGCAGGCACATGCGTCACAGCCGATATACTCCTTGTAGGTATGTTTTTCATGGGTAGCCTTTGTCACAAGTCCGCCGTAAGGTCCCATCATAAATCTTCCCATCTCGGTGTAGATTGCCACATCTCCCATACCGTTAGCAGTGAGAACCTCATCATATACCTTATGAACGCCTTCTCCGATTGCAATAATATCATTAGGCTCTGCATCAGGCTTATAAGGGATTCCCACTCCGCCTGAAAGGTTAATGAATTTAATATCACAGCCTGTCTTGTCCCTTATCTCAACTGCAAGCTCAAAAAGAATCTTGGCAAGTGTAGGATAATAGTCGTTAGTTACCGTATTGCTGGCAAGAAATGCGTGAATACCGAATTTCTTAGCGCCTTTGGATTTAAGGAGCTTAAAGCCCTCAATTATCTGTTCCTTGGTAAAACCGTATTTGGCATCTCCCGGATTATCCATAATTGAATTGGCAATCTGGAAATATCCTCCCGGATTAAAACGACAGCTGATAGTCTCAGGTATTCCTGCTGTTTTCTCAAGAAACTCAATATGTGTAAAATCATCAAGATTGATTGTTGCGCCTATTTCTTTTGCATATATAAACTCTTCTGCCGGTGTATCATTTGACGAAAACATAATGTCCTGCCCTTTACAGCCTATGGCGTTGGAAAGCATAAGCTCCGTCATTGATGAACAGTCAAGACCGCATCCGTACTCTCTCAGAATATTAATAAGGAACGGGTTAGGCGTTGCCTTAACCGCAAAATACTCTTTAAAGCCTTTGTTCCATGAAAATGCCTGTTTTACTCTGGCAGCATTCTCACGTATACCTTTTTCATCATATATATGAAATGGGGTTGGGTATTGCTTTACGATTTCTTCAATTTTTTCTTTGGTTACAAATGGTTTCTTTTCCATAATTCAATTATGTCCTCCTTTATTTATAGCTGGCTATTATGGCTGTTCTCACCATGTCAAGTGCCTTAATTGCAGCGCTTTCCCTTATTTTAGCACGGCTGCCGCTGAAATGGAATTTCTCCACAATAACTTTATCCTTAACGGTGCATGCTATGTAAACCAGACCCTTCGGTTCTTCCTTGGTATCCTCCGGTCCGGCATATCCTGTAACTGCCACGGCAACATCAGAATCCGCTGTCACAAGGCAGCCCTTGGCCATTTCCTTGGCAACCTCCTTACTTACTGCTGAATATTTTTTGAGGGTGTCGCGGTTGACATCAAGGACCTTCCGCTTTGCTTTATTGGAATATGTTATAAACCCATGTGTAAATACCTGTGAAGCTCCGCTTACATTGATAAGTTTTGCAGAGACAAGACCTCCTGTGCAGGATTCTGCCACAGATATTTTTAGGTCATACTTTTTCAGCAGTTTAATGACCACATCTTCCAGATTAAGGTCTTCATCAGTCGTATATACGGCATCACCAAGTCTGTTTTTGATTTCCTTAACTACAGGCTTTACCATATCCTTTGCCTCATCCTCGCTTGAAGCCCTTGCAGTCACTCTCACCTGAGAGCAGCCTGTTTTTGCATAGGTTGCTATGGTAGGATTGGTCTGTGCGTCTATCAAATCAATGAGCTTTGTCTCAAGCAGGCTCTCACCTATTCCGCATTCCTTGATTGTTACTGAGTAAAGCACATCATTGGAAAGACCGGCAAGATAAGGCTTGACCTGTTCATTAAACATAGGTATCAGCTCTGTTGGCGGACCCGGAAGAAGAATCGTATGATGTCCGTCCTTCTCAATTATTATTCCCGGTGCTGTTCCGTTGCTGTTATATAACACCTTACAATCTCTTGGAACAAGGGCCTGCTTATAGTTGTTTTCAGTTGGTTTATATCCAAGATTCACAAGTATTTTTTCCATGTTATCGCGAGCCTGAACATCTTCAACCAGTTCAAGCCCCAGAACATTACACACAGTTTCTTTTGTTAAATCGTCCTCCGTAGGGCCAAGACCTCCACCGAGAATCACAATGTCTGAACGGTCTATGGCTTCCCTGTAAACTCTGGCAAGCCTTTCGTCATTATCTCCCACAACGGTTTGCGTATACATACTAAGACCAAGTGCAGCACATTCCTTTGATAAAAAAGCAGAATTGGTATTAACAATGTTTCCCAAAAGTATTTCTGTTCCGACAGAAATCAGTTCTACAGTCATATTTTCCTCCACGGTAACTACATATCAGCGATAACTTTGCGGTTTTTAACAAGATAATCAACAAGCGAAATCACTGAAAGTGCCAATGATATATATATAAGTACCTGCTCAATAACATTAACTGCCTTATAATCAAGATTGACGATAAGAAACAGACACATTATCATCTGAAATGCCGTTTTAAATTTGCCCCACCAGCTGGCGGCAAGAACAATTCCGGCATCCGATGCCACAAGCCTGAATCCGCTTATGATAAATTCTCTGGCAATAAGAATTATTACAATCCATGCCGGCAAAAGTCCAATCTGCACAAACGCAATAAATGCGGAACATACCAAAAGCTTGTCGGCTATCGGGTCCATAAATTTGCCGAAATTCGTAACAAGATTGCGCTTTCTTGCTATTTTTCCGTCAAGCATATCCGTAAGACTTGCCAATGCAAATATTCCCAGTGCAATAAAATTTCCGGCTGCTCCGCAATAGTCTGTCAGCAGAAAAAACAAGAAAAACGGTATTAAAATAATTCTGAACATTGTAAGCTTGTTAGGTAAATTCATTATTCCAACTCTCCAATCAAATCATATTCCAATGCCTTGGTAATAAAAACTCTGGCGAAATCACCGCTCATAAGCTCTTCTTCGCTTTTTATAAAAACATATCCGTCAACGCCGGGCGCATCCATATATGTTCTTCCCACATATACATCTTCATCAGCTGCTTTTCCTTCAATTATGACTTCCATATGCTTTCCTACAAGCCGCTGTGACTTATCAATGGATACCTCCTGCTGAAGCTCCATAAGCTCATCCCGTCTTGTCAGCTTAATTTCCTCATCTATCTGATTATCCATCAGTGCTGCGGGGGTGTCTTCCTCAGGCGAATATGTAAATACACCCAGCCTGTCAAATTCCATCTCATCAACAAAATCCATAAGAGCATTGTGGTCCGTCTCAGTTTCTCCCGGAAATCCGGTAATCAGAGTTGTTCTCAATGCAATATCCGGTATTTCATCCCGCAGTCTGCCGATTACTGCTCTCAGGTCTGCATTGGTTGTGCGTCTGCCCATTTTCCTGAGAATGTCATCGGAAGAATGCTGTATGGGCATATCTATATAGTGGCAAATCTTCGGCTCCTCTTTGATTACCTGTATAAGCTCGTCATTAATCTCTTCGGGATAACAATAAAGTATTCTTATCCACCTGATTCCGTCAATCTGACATAAATCTTTCAAAAGCTTAGGCAGCATCTTTTTACCATATAAATCCTTGCCGTACAGAGATGTTTCCTGTGCCACAAGCATCAATTCCCTGATGCCGTTATCTGCCAGATATTGTGCTTCTTTCAGCAGTTCCTCCATAGGAATACTTCTGTATTTTCCCTTAAAAAGAGGTATGCTGCAATAGGTACACCTCTTATCACAGCCTTCTGCAATTTTGAGATAAGAATAATATCCTCCGGTAGTAATGATTCTATCCGTCTGTGGTCTGCATAACACATTAATATCCTTAAATTCATTATGCTGTTTATGCGACAGAACATCATCAACCACATCGCATATCGTATCGAAAGCAGTCGTTCCGATAATGGCGTCTATTTCCGGCATTTCATTTAATATCTCTGATTTATATCTCTCAGCCAGACAGCCTGTGACTATAAGTGCTTTAAGGTTGTCCTTTTTATATTCTGCCATTGATAAAATTGTATTTATGCTCTCTTTCTTGGCTGAACTGATAAAGCCGCAGGTATTAATAACCGCAACATCTGCCGTTGTCTCATCATCCGTAAACTCATATCCGCGGGAGCGAAGCAGTCCCATCATCTGTTCCGAGTCCACAAGGTTCTTGTCACAGCCAAGTGATACAAACAATATTTTCATATTATCTCCTAATTAAATCCAATACAAAGCTAATTGTACCCTTATTGCGTATAAAAAGCAAGCAAAAGCTAACAAAAAGGACATAGTTTGCATATATACAAACCATGTCCGTATTTTCTTAATTACTATAACACATAAATTATTCTGCTGTTGTTTCACCTTCAGCAGATGTTTCGTCAGATGTTGTCACACCCTCTGTCTCACCGGTTTCATTTTCTGAAGTTTCGCCGGAGGTTTCTCCTGTCTCTCCCTCTGCTGATGTCTCATTGGTAGTACTGCCTCCCAGCAGAGACTGAAGGTTGAGCATATTAATCTCTCCATCCTTCTCTCCTTTGTCATAACCTTTGTTATATGATACAACACTTGAAAATGCACCTGCCACAACAAGAACTACAGCAACAATTAATGTAGTAATACGCATATGCTTCTTAGTGTTATGTAACAAGTCTCCTCTATTTTGTTTTCTTTTATCGATTTTTTCCTGACTCATATTGACCTCCTAAAATAAGAACATCACCGTCTTTGTTGTAAAATATGCAATGCCCTTTGCCTTATAATAATATATATTATAATTGCCAAATGGTCAAGTAAAATCTTTGGACGATTAATCAGTGTTTACGATTATAATTTGGTTCAGGATTCCGTTTGTAAATGACAGTTCAAGGGAGCTGTCATAAGACTTTCCTGTTACATAATAGTCCATTTCCTTGCGGTCATAATCTCCGTCGCTTTCATAATAATAATCCGGTTCTCCCATTATATCCTTTACCTGGTCAATAGTCATGCCGAATGTAACCCCATTACACATGGTAACATCAGGATTTACATCGCGATATTCAGAAACCTCAAGCCCAAATCCATAGATGTCACATTCACCAATGGTTTTATCGGCATCTGTAAAGTTTTTGAATCTCACATAAAATCTCTCGCCCTCTTCATTTTCGGCAATATAATTTAAAGTATAATAATTAGGTTCAAGAGTTTCTTTTTTTTCTTCTTCATCAAACATAAAGCCTGCGGCTTCAACATCTGCGCATGTAGCAGGAAATGTAAATGTCGTTCCATCCAAAGTAAATTCCAAGGACTTCCATTCATCTGAAACATTGTTTTCTGCTTCCGTCTCTTTATCGTCTGTCCCTTCATTAATGGTTTCCGAAGGTTTCTCATCATTCTCTGAAGACGGGGATTCCAAATCCTTGCTTACATCCTCTGATGATGAAGGAGTTGTTGATGTATCCTTCCCTCCGCATCCTGCCATTCCGCACATAATTCCCACTAATATGAGGGCAGTTGCAATTTTCTTAATTTTTTTCATGTCTGATTCTCCTCTAAAAAAATAAATAATGTACATAAAACAAATACCATGGAATTCGTCTTATGCACATTATTATAAAAATTACACAAATTAATCAAGCTATATCTGGTTGCAGGAGTGCAACCAATAGTGGCATACGCCCCAAAACCCTTTATTTTACTGCTTTTTCAGAGTTATGTCCATAACATCTGTATAGAAGCTGCTGTCCAACGCCGTCTCATTATAGTACGACCATCCGTTTATGGCATACACATCACCGTTTTGCAAATCACAATATGCGTTAAAATAATATTGATAATTCTCCTTCTCTTTTGAACTTCTCAATACTGAATATGTATAATAGTAAAAGGTTATGCCATGTACATCAACCTGTCCCTGACTGTGAATCTTTGAAAATCCTGCAGCCGCATGTGACTGAGCCCTTTCTATTGCAGTTTCAGTTGTATTCTCATATACGGAAACATTGAAATAAATACCATCATTCTCAACCAGATAATTTTTACCTCTGAAACTATATTCCAGTACACAACTGCTTTCCGGAAGATTATATATTACCTGAAATTCTCCATTGGAATAAGCCTGGGAATCCTGGGATAAATACACTCTTTCCGAACTTCCGGAGATGTCCGGCATCCACAAGGAGCCTACGGTATCATCATTTTCCTCTGTGGAAACAGCCGTATTCATCAGTGAAACCACGGCGTTTAATCCATCATCATATATCAATGTACGCTCTTCTTCGTTCATTTCATCAACATCAGTACCATCATATCTTATACATACCAGAAATCTTCTGTCATCATCTATGGGAGTGAGAAGCACTTGAAAATATGTTCTGTCGTATTCCGCATCATCCTCTTTTAGACTTACCACATACTTTATATAATCACGTTCATTCATAGTGAGCCGTTCCGGCTGCTGTTCAATTCTGTATCCTGACGATATTATTGATTCCAGTTTCTCTTCCCTGTTTTCCCAGAAATCATCATTGGTCTTTTCCTCTATATCAAACTGCAACAGATAATCCTTTTTTAAACTTATATTCAGGCATCCGCTGTCATGAATATATGCCGTGGCATCGGCAGGCACCGTAAACCTCATACCGCCGTATACTATTTCCCATATTTCAGCCTTAGAAGGTATTTCATATGCCGTATCGGCATTTGATGCTTCAGACTTACCGGAAAATGATATAACTCCCATAAACCATAATCCCAGAAAGACTGCAGCCGCACATAAAATTCCGGCTGATATAATCCATAATTTTTTATTCATCCTGCATCTCCTCAACTAATACGCTCAATCGGTTCTCTCTGCCCATTCTTCGGGTTTCAAGTAAAAGGAATACAAAAAGGCATAAAAACAGCAGCATAAGCATTCCCGGTATTATAAGTGTAACTGCATAATAATCGAGATATATTTTCTGCTGTTCTGAATCAGTATAGCATTGTATGTAATCTCCATCCCTGATTCCGTCAGTATCCAGCCATACGGTTTTTAATACTCTGCGGGAATCGTCATCCGAAAAGCTGATGTCCGCTTTGGTATATTGCGTATATACTCTCTCAACTCTGGCATTTTGAGTGTATTCATTGTCTTTGTCCCAAACATTATGTATGATAATCAGAACAAAAACCGTACAGCAAAACATGCACAGCATACCTACAAGCAAAGTACATATCTTTAACCGCACAGTTCCATGCGCCCCACGCATTTTTCCAAGTGGTGCAAAATTATCTATCCGAGCAGTCTGGTTTTTCTCATTATTCCCGTTGCCGTCAGCCATATTGTCTGCCCTGCCGTGTATTAACTCATCTATACTTATATCAAAGGTATCACATATGTCCATCAGTTTATCTAAATCGGGGTATGCTTTGTCAAGTTCCCATTTGGATACTGCCTGACGGCTCACACCGATTTTCAGGGCAAATTCTTCCTGACTCATATTAGCAGCTTTACGATATTCTAAAATTCTGGCTCCAATTAACAGCACGCTCATTCACTCCGTTTTCTATATTCTGGTACAATATTTCCGTGTATTTTATTAAAGTGTATTTTATTAAACCGGACGAAACATGCTTTGCACATTTTCCGGCTATGTCGGCAGTCAAGTCAGCAAATGGTATATCCTTCAAATGGTGGGATTTTGGCTGGTTGACTGCGTAAATAAAAAGAGACTCTGAATTTTAAAATTTCAAAGTCTCTTTTTTGCCTAATTATTATTTCGCATAATCTGTCACCCTTGATTCTCTTATGACATTAACTTTAATCTGTCCCGGATATTCCAACTCATCTTCGATTTTCTTGGAAATATCTCTTGCAAGTAATACCATATCAGAATCACTGATAACTTCTGGAACTACCATAATACGAATCTCACGTCCTGCCTGAATGGCAAATGACTTCTCAACGCCACTAAACTCGTTCGTAATATCTTCTAACTGTTTTAATCTGTTGGTATAGGTCTCAAGAGTCTCTCTTCTTGCGCCCGGTCTTGCTGCCGATATGGCATCTGCCGCCTGAACTATGCACGCAATAAGAGACTGCGGCTCAACATCACCATGATGAGCTTCTACCGCATTGATAATAAGTTCTGATTCTTTGTATTTTCTACACAAATCAGCACCAATCTGAACATGAGAACCTTCCATCTCATGATCAACTGATTTACCAATATCATGCAAAAGTCCCGCCCTCTTAGCTGCTCTTACATCAAGACCAATCTCTGATGCAAAAAGACCACACAATAATGATACTTCAATAGAATGTTTCAACACATTCTGTCCATAGCTCGTTCTGAACTTCATCTTTCCGAGAAGTTTAACAAGCTCCGGATGTATACCGTGAACTCCGACTTCGAGAGTAGCTGATTCGCCTTCCTCTCTAATCATTGTCTCAACTTCTTTCTGAGCCTTTTCAACCATCTCTTCAATTCTTGCCGGATGTATTCTTCCGTCAATTATCAGCTTCTCAAGAGCGATTCTTGCAACCTCTCTCCTGATTGGGTCAAACCCAGACAAAACTACTGCTTCCGGTGTATCATCTATGATAAGGTCAACGCCTGTCATCGTCTCAAGAGTACGGATATTACGTCCTTCTCTTCCGATGATACGACCTTTCATCTCATCATTAGGAAGCTGTACTACTGAAATAGTCGCTTCTGCAACATGGTCAGCAGCACATCTCTGAATGGCGCCGATAATGTAATCCTTCGCTTTCTTATCAGCCTCTTCCTTAGCTTTAACTTCCATTTTTTTAACCATCACAGCGGTTTCATGTTTAACTTCTTCTTCTACAGTTTTTAAAAGATATTCTTTAGCTTGAACGGAGGTAAGTCCTGAGATTCTTTCAAGTTCCTGTAAGCGCTTTGCGCTAAGAGCTTCAACTTCCTGCTTTTTACGATTAAGTTCATCTTCCTTACGGCCGAGTGAACTGTCACGTTTTTCAACGGATTCCAGCTTCTTGTCAAGAGCCTCCTCTTTGGCGAGAACCCTGCGTTCATACTTCTGTATTTCCGCACGTCTCTCCTTGGTCTCTTTATCCAGCTCATTCTTAGTCTTAATTGACTCTTCCTTAGCTTCAAGAAGCATCTCCTTCTTGCGTGTCTCTGCTGTCTTAAGCGCTTCGTCTATTATCTCTCTGGCTTTAGCTTCTGCACTGCCTAACTTTTTATCAGTAACTTTCTTATGATAAACATATGCAATGAACCAGGTAATAACTGCTACAACAACAAGTGTAATACCTGCCGTTATAATATAAGACAAATCTGGCACAGGAGCACCTCCTTATTTAGTTTTCATTGTACAAACTACAACATATTGATTTTATACTTTTTTGGTAAAAGTGTCAAGGGCAAAAGAAATATCTAACATGATTTTCGTACATAAGTACCTACAAGGCTTGCGGAAAAGCCTTTTCTCAAAAGGTATTGATAAATTTTCCTCTTATCGGCATCATCAGCCATATAAATCGTTTCAGGTGTGTAGCCTTTTTTAGACAATGCCCGTATAAGCTGTTCTTCTTCGTCAATTTCCATTTCAGCCATAACGTTGGAAATTATGTTCCTGTCTATGCCCTTCTCATATAATGCCTGTGTAATTGCAAAAGTACTCTTGCCTTTGTTATCCCTCATGGATTGCGCATAATATCTTGCATATCTTGCATCATCTATATAACCATATTCTTTAAGAACCGCTATAGCATTGTCAACAATACTTCCGGAATATCCGGAATTACGAAGTTTCTGCCTTATATCATGCTCCGTTCTGTCCATATCGCCAATAAGATATAATATACGCTCGCGAACACGTTTTGTAAGAATTATGCATATATCGTTATAGCTTTCATCAGAAATAATATTGCCTGTTTCTATATTATATTTTCTTAACTCTGAAAGATAAAGCGGGAATGCATATTCACCGTCAATATACACTCTCCGCCTCTTATTATCTAACGGAGCAATTTCCGTTATCTCCATATTATTCCTCTGTCAAATCCTGGTCCGTATTCTCAGCTGCACCTGATTTTATGTAATATTCGCGCACTTTGATTTCAACTTCTTCCATAATTTCAGGGTGTTCCATAAGAAATTGCTTGGAATTCTCACGTCCCTGACCGATTTTATCTCCATTATAAGAGAACCATGCGCCGCTTTTAACTACAATATTGCTGCTGACAGCAAGGTCAAGTATATCACCTTCTCTTGATATACCTTTACCAAACATAATATCGAACTCTGCTTCCTTAAACGGCGGAGCAATCTTATTCTTAACCACCTTAACTCGGGTTCTGTTGCCGACCATCTCTCCGTTATTCTTCAAAGTCTCTATTCTTCTTACATCCAAGCGTACAGATGCATAGAATTTTAATGCCCGTCCTCCTGTGGTGGTCTCCGGATTGCCAAACATAATTCCTACCTTCTCACGAAGCTGGTTGATAAATATAACAACACAGTTAGTCTTACTGATAACTGCAGTAAGCTTTCTTAATGCCTGTGACATAAGTCTTGCATGAAGACCTACATGTGAATCACCCATATCCCCGTCAATCTCCGCCTTAGGAACCAACGCTGCAACGGAGTCAACTATTATTATATCAACAGCGCCTGAACGCACCAAGGTTTCTGTTATCTCCAATGCCTGCTCTCCGTTATCCGGCTGTGATATATATAATTCATCAATATCCACTCCGATATTCTTGGCATATGCAGGGTCAAGCGCATGCTCTGCGTCTATGAATCCTGCAATACCGCCACGTTTCTGGACTTCGGCAACCATATGCAGTGCAACCGTAGTCTTACCGCTTGACTCCGGGCCGTATATCTCAACAATTCGTCCTTTAGGGACTCCGCCCATTCCCAATGCAATGTCAAGACTTAATGATCCTGTCGGTATAGTCTCCACATTCATTGCCGCTGACGGGTCCCCCAGCTTCATAACGGCGCCCTTGCCAAAATTTCTCTCTATACTTGATATAGCAGCATCAAGTGCTTTTAATTTGTCTTCCTTAGCCATAATAAATCTCCTTTGCCTTAAGTTGGTGAACAAATGTTCGTTTTTATAAAAATAATATATACTACTTTTTGCCTTATGTCAATACTATTTTAAATATTTTTAACGGCATTTTCCATAGAATTCCTCTGTATTAGATTCTTATTGTTATTGATTATTTGGTTTTTGTCCCGCAGAGGGACAATGATTAACACAGATGACAGCCTGCGGATGCAAATACGCAGAATATAAATCCGCAGAATGTGCTGCCATTGAATAAGTTTCATAAACTTTAGATTAAAGACAATTTTCCAGTAGGTCAGGATTGTTTTCGGAAGTGATTTTTTCCTTAAGTTCTTCCGGAACAGAACCTGATTTTTCCAAATATTCTGAAATGCATATTATGATTTGTTCTGTTTTCGTCCGGGGCAACAGCATCAAACAGCGCTCCTTTATATTCGGAATGAAATACTATATTTTTTTCTTTGCTGATTTTTAAATGATTAATTGAAATTCCAATAATGAGTTCAAGAAGTCTTCGACAGTTGTCTTTCTCCGCCATAAGGGCACTGAAGATAAAGCTGTCTTTGATAGTGAGTTCTCTGAGATATTTCTTATGTTCCATTATTTCCTCCGTTCTCACAGAGAAATTCTACGATTATATTATAACATCTGACGAATCATTTTGCAAATATTTTCAAGAAGATTGTCGTTTAGATTGTCGTTCACGTCATTTTTTTGAGAAAATTTAGTATTTCCGCATATACTTACTTTGGTATTTTTCTGTTGAAACTCACATTCCAAAGTGGTATCATTTTAGGTAATGAATTTTTAATTATGATATTATTTATTAAGGAGATTTACAAATGGCTAAGAATTTTGACGAGATTTTAGCTCAGGTTAAAGCCTGCAGCAAAAAAAAGGTTTCTGTTGCCGTAGCTCAGGATGAGAATGTGCTTGAAGCTGTCAAGGTTGCCAAGGAGCAGGGAATCGCCGATTCCGTACTTGTAGGTGACGCAGACCAGATTAAAGCAATCGCTGATTCTATCGGAATGAACCTTAATGATTACGAGGTTATTGATGTTAAGGATGTCACAGAAGCTGCCCTTACAGCCGTTAAGCTTGTTCATGACGGCAAGGCTGATATGTATATGAAGGGACTTATTGACACCAAAGGTTTCTTAAAGAGTGTTCTTGACAAGGAGGTCGGTTTGAGAACCGGCAAACCACTGTCCCATGTATGCGTTTTTGATGTTAAAGGCTTTGACCATCTTTTATTCCTTACTGATGTGGCATTTATTCCTTATCCTACACTTGAGGACAAGGTTAATATCATCAAAAATACAGTTGAAATCTGTGAGGCATGCGGAGTTCCTAATCCTAAGGTTGCACCGCTTGCCGCTGTTGAGGTTGTCAATCCTAAGATGCCTGCAACTGTTGAAGCCGCCGAGCTTACAAGAATGAACGATGAAGGAGAAATTACAGGATGTATAGTTGACGGTCCTCTCTCAATGGACCTTGCCACATGTCCTGAAGCTGCCAAACACAAAGGCGCCACAGGACGTAAAATCGTCGGTGATGCAGATGTCCTTCTTTTCCCTGACATCCATGCCGGAAATATTACCTACAAGGCTATGGTTCACACAGCAGACCTTGTGAACGGCAATCTTATAACAGGAACCAAGGCTCCGGTTATTCTCACTTCACGTTCCGACAGTGTTGAAGTCAAGGTCAACTCTCTGGCTTTAGGCGCTGTTGTTGCTGAAAATTTAAAGAACAATTAAGAATTATATTTATAAAAGGAGATATACGATGTCCATTAAGAGTTTAATTATTAATCCCGGCTCAACCTCTACCAAAATCGGTGTTTTTGAAGACGAGACGCTTCTTTTTGACGAGACACTTCGTCATCCCACAGAGGAAATAGCCAAATATGACAGCATTATAGCACAGAAGGATTTCCGTAAAGATATTATTGTAGAGTTCCTCAAGGAAAAAGCTTTTGACATCAATTCACTTAATGTAATTGTGGGACGGGGCGGTCTTTTAAAGCCTATTCCAAGCGGTACATATGCCGTAACAGACGAGCTTCTGCATGATTTGGAGATTGGCGTACAGGGTCAGCACGCATCTAATCTGGGAGGTATTCTTGCAAGAGAAATCGGCGATTCAATCGGTGTACCGTCATATATTGTTGACCCCGTAGTTGTTGATGAGCTTGAGCCTATATCAAGATACTCCGGTGTTCCTGAGCTTCCTCGTATAAGCATTTTCCACGCTCTCAACCAGAAAGCTGTTGCCAGACGCTATGCCAAAGAAACCGGCAAGCCTTATGATTCATTGAACCTTATTGTAGTACATCTGGGCGGCGGTGTATCCGTAGGCGCCCACAAGAATGGTAAGGTAATCGATATTTTCAACGCCCTTGACGGAGACGGTGCTTTCTCCCCTGAAAGAGCCGGCGCAGTTCCTCCGGGAGCACTTGTGAAAATGTGTTACTCAGGAAAGTACACTGAAAAAGAAGTCTACAAAAAGCTTGTAGGCAACGGTGGTTTTAATGCTTATCTTGGAACTAATGATATGCGTGATGTAGAGAAAATGGTTGAATCAGGTGATGAGAATGCAAGGGAAATCCGCACTGCTTTCATTTTCCAGCTTGCTAAAAATATCGGTTCCATGGCAACGGTTCTCAAGGGAAATGTTGACCAGATTATCGTAACCGGCGGTATCGCCCATGACAACATTGTCGTAGGTGAGCTTAAGGAGCGTTGCCAGTGGATTGCTCCGTTTACGGTATATCCCGGCGAGGATGAGCTTCTTGCTCTTGCTCAGGGTGGTCTTCGTGTAATAACAGGCGAGGAAACTGCCGGAACATATTAGTATACAGGCATAATTTGATTTTCATATAATATTTTCGGCAGATTTGATTATTTTTCAAATCTGCCGATTTTTTGTACTATGGACTTATGTAATTTCGGAGGGCAATATTATCCCATTCTGGGTTTACCTCAAATACGGGTTTTCATATATGCAGGTATCATACTGACATTTTACCGGATAACCGTTTTCATCATAAGTAAGACGGAATCTGACTATATCTGTGTTTCCGTTCACACTGTATGAATACAAGTATCCATCATTAATAAATACTTCCTCTTCATCTCCGCTGCTCCATTGGTCAAAATTTTCCTTATCCAAATCCGATGCATTACAGAGATTCCCGTAATCACAAAGCTTTCTCACCTGACCCGTATCAACTATATACGCATACAATCTGCATTCTTCTGTTTCACCATCGTTTATCTCAGGATAACCCCAGAAATATATGCAGTTATCATAACAGTATACAAATCCTGCCATATACTGAACAATATAATCAGGTATCACAGACACATTTCCGTCCTTATCCACAAGTGCAATGTATCCGCCATAAGAGCTTGACACTATTATATCATCTTCATTGTCATTATTCTCATCGTATTTTTCCTCTGCATTTTCTGTGGCAAGCATCAGTCCCACAGCATATTCATCCACCAAACCGTAATAATAATCTGACAATTGGTATTTATCATACGGAAACGCTTTCAAATTACTTTCCTGCGCAACATATCTGTATTGGGCATCGCTGTATATTTCTTCAACATTTGTCAAAACATACCCTAATGTTTCTTTTACGCATTCCATTCCGGCATCGTTGGTTCTGATTATATTTTTCTCTGACTCCGTCTTCATATTTTCTATAATCTGACTATTCTCGTCTGTGTCAAGCTTTTGTAATCCTATATCGTCATCATAACAATACAGAATGTCTTCATCAGTATTAAATAAAGAATGGATAAAATAGACCTTGTCATCAATACACTTAAGATAATGAATATACCCATCACTGTCCGGCAAGCTGTCCGGTCCTGTTTTGGGCTGCAATATTGTGAGCTTAAGACAGAAAACTATAATAATACACAATATAGGTATCGTGCAGAATATAAACATCCGATTTTTTTTCATATACTCTCCCCTTATCTATTTATACAAGTGCACTGTAATCATATCGGTATAAACGGCATTTCATTAATTATACCATAAAAATTTGTTTTACATTCCGCTCAAAATATCTGTTATTATATGATAACAAATTTAACATTTATATATCAATATCTTTTTTATTTCACATTTACAGCAATTATTTCACATTTATCCATCCGATTCCATCCATCACCAGCAGCACTACCGCCCCTGTCACAAATCCTGTTATTGCCATATACACGCATTTTTTATGGTGCTCCATAAAGCTCTCAAAGACCTTCCCTATAAGAAAAATTCCCGAAATCAGTCCGATGGCAAAGGGTATAAGTGATATAAACTGCAATGAATATACTCTGCGTATTATATCCCCGTACATCCCCATTATATAAAGCATATGGGTAATGCTGATTCCCGGCAGTATAATGGCGGCTCCGGCAATCACTCCCGCAAGAAGCTGAGCCACAATCCACCAAACGCCATCCTTATCTCCCATATTTCCCACAGGAAGAAAATTAATTGATACCACTATGGCGGCTCCGGCAATGAGACAGAATACACCTTTAACATCCGGCTTTGAAAGCCCTGAGTTTTTAACAAGCAATGGTATTCCAAGCGCTATTACAGCCGCAAAAACAAGTCTTACTATCATACCTGTCTTTTCATTTTCCAGAAGATATGTAACCACCCCTGCCAACAGAAAAAAGCCTGCCGCGCCGCCTGCCATAAACCACAGCAAAAACGGTATTTTTTCCTTAGGCTTCCTGAAACATCCATTGATTGCCGACAGTAAATCCTCATATATACCCATGACAACTGCCATTGTGCCTCCCGATATTCCCGGAACCGTCATAGTTGCTCCTATGCAAAATCCTTTTAAAATAATAATCCAATATTTTCCCATGATAAAAATATATACAAAAAATCTATATTTCAACAACCGAAAATCAGTGACAAAAACTGGCATTTTTTCCTGCTATTTTTACATAAATAGATTGTTAAATAATTGACAATGTTTATCATATAGTCTAAAATATATATATCTATACTTTTGGAATAAAGTCAATTTGAAAGGAGACTTAATTATGTATGCTGACGCTAACGTGATTAAAATCAAACATGATGTACTTTACGAGGTTGCCAAACTGGCATTTAACGGTGAGCTTGAAGAAGGAAGGGATAACATAGCGTTTGACCTTATCAAAGGACCAAAACCTCAGTTTCGCTGTTGTATATATAAAGAAAGAGAAATTATCAGACAAAGAGTCAGACTTGCCGAAGGCAAGGCACTGAGCGGCAATGATGATATTAATGTAATTCAGGTTATCAGTTCGGCCTGTGAAGACTGTCCTATCTCCAGTTATGTAGTTACGGACAACTGCCAGAACTGTCTTGGAAAGGCTTGTATTAACGCCTGCAAATTCGGCGCTATTTCTGCAGGTGAAAAACACTCTAAGATTGATGCTACCAAATGTAAGGAGTGCGGACAGTGTGCTAAATCATGTCCTTACAATGCCATCGCACATCTTAAACGTCCTTGCAAAAATGCCTGCCCTGTCAATGCGATTACATATGACGAGAACGGTATCTCTGTAATCGATGAAAGCAAATGCATCCGCTGCGGTCAGTGTATTCACAGCTGTCCATTCGGTGCCATCGGCTCTAAGACATTTATCGTGGATGTTATTAATGCCATCCTCTCAAAGCGTCCCGTATACGCAATGGTTGCTCCTGCAACAGAAGGCCAGTTCGGTGCTGACATAACTATGGCAAGCTGGAAAAAAGCCATGAAGGAAGTTGGCTTTACCGATATGTTTGAAGTGGGTATGGGCGGTGACATGACTACAATGAGTGAAGCCGAGGAATGGGCTGAAGCCTATAAAGCAGGCGAGAAAAAAACCACCTCCTGCTGTCCGGGCTTTGTCAATATGATTCGCAGACATTTTCCTGAGCTTTCAGACAATATTTCAACAACCGTTTCACCTATGTGTATGGTATCAAGAATGATTAAAGCCAAGGTTCCGGGAGCTTATACCGTATTTATCGGACCTTGTATTGCCAAGAAGTCGGAAGTTGCTGACCAGAGAATAGAAGGTAATGCTGATGCAGTTCTCACATTCAGTGAGATTCGTGCCATTATGAAAGCCAAAAATGTTGTTCTTCAGCCTGCTGAAAATACATATCAGGAGTCGTCAACATTTGGCAAACGCTATGGAAATTCAGGCGGTGTTACTGATTCCGTACTTGAATACCTTAAGGAAACAGATAACGAGATTGATGCAAAGGTATACAGGGCTAACGGTGCTGCAGAGTGTAAGAAAGCGCTGCTTCTTATGAAGGCAGGAAGACTCCCTGAGGACTTTATTGAAGGTATGGCATGCGAAGGCGGCTGCGTAGGCGGTCCAAGCTCATTTACCAACCAGCTTGCTGCCAAAAAGGACAGGGATTCCCTTATAAGCTGTGCAGACTGCAGAACTATTGTAGAAAACCTTAAAAATATTGATATGGGTTCATTCGAGCACCACAGATAAATCGAATTTAACTATACAGACACTGATATGAATAACCGTTACAAGAAAACAATAACCGCATGTTTTGTTGGTTATATAGTTCAGGCAATAGTCAACAACTTTGTGCCGCTGCTATTTCTAACCTTCAGCAGTGCGTACGATATACCTTTATCTAAAATCACCTTGTTAATAACCGTCAATTTTGTGATACAGCTTTTAATTGATGTATCGTCGGTGACGTTTGTTGACAGAATAGGCTACCGGGCTTCAATGATTATTGCACATATTATGGCGGCATTGGGTCTGACTGCATTGACATTTCTGCCCCAGCTGCTGCCTGACGCTTTTGCAGGTCTTCTTATTGCTGTGGCCATATACGCCATAGGCGGAGGACTTTTAGAAGTGCTTGTCAGCCCTATAGTGGAGGCTTGTCCTACTGATAACAAGGAAAAGGCAATGAGCCTTCTGCACTCCTTTTACTGTTGGGGACAGGTAGGTGTTGTATTGCTTGCCACAATATATTTCAAGCTTTTTGGCATTTCAAATTGGCGATGCCTTGCTGTTATACTTGCTGTTATACCTATTATCAATGCCATTGTTTTTATAAGGGTTCCCATAGCATCACTTATGGATGAGGGAGAGACAAGCTTTTCGCTTAAAGAGCTGTTTTCCCATAAAATTTTCTGGATGCTTATGATTATGATGGTATGTGCAGGTGCCAGCGAGCTTGCAGTCAGTCAGTGGGCATCCACATTTGCCGAAAAAGGACTTGGCGTGTCCAAAGCAACCGGAGACCTTGCGGGGCCTATGGCATTTGCCGTACTTATGGGCTGTGCCAGAGCATTTTACGGCAGATTCGGTGACAAGATTAACCTTAACATATTTATGATTATCAGCACCATTTTGTGCATAGCTTCATACCTTATGATTGCATTGATTCCTGTGCCTGCGCTTTCCCTGATAGGCTGCGGTCTTACGGGAATGTCTGTAGGAATTATGTGGCCGGGTACATTCAGTAAGGCATCCGCTTCTTTAAGAAGAGGCGGAACCACAATGTTTGCACTTCTGGCGCTTGCCGGAGATTTGGGATGCAGCGGAGGACCCACGCTTGTAGGTATGGTATCGTCGGCATTGAACGACAATCTTAACCGTGGAATCCTTGTAGGAACTGTCTTTCCTGTAATAATGCTTATTGGTTTGCTGGTAACTTCAATCAAGTCCAATCAAAAATCTCCGAAGAGGGTTTAACCCTCTCGGAGATTTTAATTGATTATTTTATCCAGCTTATTATTTTTCCCTACGACTATAAGGTGCTCATTTTCTTTGAAAACATATTCTGCCGGCGGCATCATATGAACCCGTCCCTGTCGCTTATATCCTATAATATTTGCATCATATTGCGAGCGGAAATTAACTTCTTTAATGCTCTTTCCTATACATTCAGGAAAAGGAGGTATCTCATATATCCCATGCTCCGAATCAAGCTCTATATAATCAAAAAGCGCCTGCTTGCTGAATTTTTTTGCCATACGTTCCGCTATATCCCTGTCAGGATATATAACATCATCAGCACCGTTCCTCAGCAGGAACTTGGCATGAATATCCCTGCATGCAAGACTGACCACTCTCCTGCCGCCCATTTCTTTTACAAGACTTGTGACCTCAAGTGAGCTTTGGAAGTTCTCTCCGATGCACACAAAGCATATATCAAAATTGGATACGCCAAGACTTTGCAGTACCTCAGTGTTGGTACAGTCTCCAATCTTGGCACTGGTAACATACGGAAGCAAATCCTCTACCTGCTCCTCGTCTTTGTCGATTATTAAAATCTCATTATTATATTTTGCCAGATTTTTACACAAATGATGTCCGAACTTGCCAAGTCCGATAATTAAACATGATTTCATAAACCCACCCTAACCTATGGAAATCTTTTCCTCCGGATAATACACCGGTGCAACTTTTTTCTTCTGCATAAACGAAAGCGCAAATGAAAGGCTTCCTACTCTTCCGCAGAACATCAACAGCATTATTATAATTCTTGAAAAAGTATTTAACTCTCTGGTTATTCCCGTACTCATTCCCACTGTACCGATAGCTGAAAACACTTCAAAAAGCACATCCTCAAATGCCAGCCTGTTTACTGCCAGAACAGCTATACATGCAATAACCGCCAGCAAAAGATTTAACAGAAACACGGTACTTGATTTATGAACCGCCTCATCATCAAAACGGCGTTTGAATACGCTTCCGCTGTGTCCTCTGCTTATTCCTGAAATCAGATTAACCACAAGCACAAATATTGTAGTTGTCTTGATTCCGCCTGCAGTAGAACCGGGTGAACCTCCGATAAACATCAGTACGACCATAATAAGCTTTGACGCACCCGTAAGTGCTCCGGAGTCTATTGTGTTAAAACCTGCTGTTCTGGTTGTTACTGAGCTGAAAAGGGAAGCCAGTATACGTTCTCCCAAATTCATTCCCTGCATGGTATTATTATATTCAATTATAAAAAACAGCGCCGCACCTGCAAATACAAGAAATAATGTAGTGACAAGAACTATTTTGGTATGAAGGCTGTACTTTTTAAACCGCAGCTTATGGACCATAATATCGTCCCACACCACAAAGCCGATTCCTCCGATTATAATAAGAGCCATTATAACAATATTCACAACCGGGTCAGAGGCATAATTGCACAGAGAATTATATTCCGTTTCAAAACCCATTAAATCAAAGCCGGCATTACAGAAAGCGGATACGGCATGAAAAATACCGTAATATATTCCCTTTGGTCCTAAATCAAAGCAGAACCTAATTCCAAGAATAAGTGCGCCGATTCCCTCGATGCAGAATGTTCCCTGGACTATTTTCTTGGTAAGCTTAATAATTCCCCCAAGCTTAAGTGTGTTAACGCTCTCTTGCAGAAGTCCTCTTGTTTTAAGTCCGATACGCCTTCTCAAAATAAGCGAAAACATAACGCCGATGGTTATGAAACCCAACCCGCCAACCTGTATAAGACAGAGTATAACCACCTGTCCAAACACGGTCCAATGGGTAAACGTATCCACAACAACAAGTCCTGTCACGCAGGTTGCGCTGACAGACGTAAAAAGACTGTCCAAAAACGGTGTAAAGTGTCCGTCTTTTGACGATACCGGAAGCATCAAAAGTATAGTTCCTATTGTAATTATCGTCAGAAAGCCTATTACAAGAAACTGTGTCTGCGAAAGCTTATTTTTAACCTTAACCGGATTGCCCATTGACTTACCCTTCCGTTGCATAGCTCTTTGTACACCCATTACATATGTTAAAGATTTGTCTGAATAAGCTTAGGATTATATCCCGCTTTTTTCATTGCATTTATAATTTCATCTTTGTGCTCCATACCAAAAGCTTCAAGAGTTATACTAAGCTCAACTGCCGCATTTCTGTTAATGCTGACAAACTGATTGTGGTCAAGCTTAATTACGTTGCCCTTGGCATCTGCAATAACCTTGGCAACCTTAAGAAGCTCTCCCGGCTTATCCGGCAAAAGTACGGACATCGAGAACACTCTTCCTCTCTGTATAAGTCCGTGACGAACCACAGATGACATTGTTATTACATCCATATTGCCGCCGCTTAAGATTGAAACTATTTTTTTGCCTGAGACGTCCAAATGCTTAAGTGCCGCAACTGATAAAAGCCCTGAATTTTCAACTACCATTTTATGATTTTCAACCATATCAAGGAATGCAACTATAAGCTCATCATCCTCGACAGTTATAATTTCGTCTACATTTTCCTGAATATAATGGAAAATTCTGCTTCCCGGAGTCTTGACAGCAGTACCGTCGGCTATCGTACTTACATTGGGAAGAGTTGTGACCTTACCTTCCTTAAGTGACACCTCCATGCAGTTAGCTCCTGCCGGTTCAACGCCTATAACCTTAATCTTAGGATTCAGCATCTTTGCAAGTGTTGACACTCCTGTTGCAAGGCCTCCGCCTCCTATAGGAACCAGAATATAGTCCACAGTAGGAAGCTCCTTGATAATCTCCATAGCAATGCTTCCCTGACCTGTTGCAACGTCCAAATCATCAAACGGATGTATAAATGTATATCCCTGCTCTTTGGCAAGCTTTATTGCATATTCACATGACTCATCATATACATCGCCATACAATACCACTTCCGCACCGTAGCTCTTAGTACGGTTTATTTTGATAATAGGTGTGGAGGTAGGCATTACAATAACAGCCTTTACGCCGTATATTTTGGCGGCATAGGCAACGCCCTGTGCATGATTGCCTGCCGATGCGGTTATAAGCCCCTTGCTGCGCTCTTCATCTGTAAGTGTGCTTATTTTATAGTAGGCACCTCTGACCTTATACGCTCCAGTATACTGCATATTCTCAGGCTTAAAGTATACTTTGTTGCCTGTCTGGTTACTGTAATATTCGCTGTATACAAGCCTTGTGTCACTTGTGACCTCCTTTACCCGCTCGGAAGCCTCTTCAAATTTTTCCAATGTAAGTTTGTCAGTCATTATCCGTATCTCCTTTTATTTCAAATAAAGCATTAACAAAATCGTCTGAATTGAATTTCTGCAAATCGTCAATCTGCTCGCCGACTCCGATGTATTTTACCGGAACACCGTACTCAGATTGTATTGCAACTGCAATACCGCCCTTGGCTGTTCCGTCCATCTTAGTCAGCACAATTCCCGATATATCGGCAGCCTGACGAAATTCCTTAAGCTGTGACAATGCATTCTGTCCTGTTGTTCCATCCAGAACAATAAGGTTTTCTCTATATGCATCAGGAAATTCTCTCTCGATAATCCTGTCAATCTTCTTAAGCTCGTCCATAAGATTTTTCTTGTTATGAAGCCTTCCCGCCGTGTCGCATATAAGAACATCCGCATTGCGGGCCTTGGCAGCCTGAATAGCGTCATATATAACTGCTCCGGGGTCAGAGCCTTCATTCTGTGCAATTATATCAACTCCTGCCCTGACAGCCCACTCCTCAAGCTGTTCAATGGCCGCCGCCCTGAAAGTATCAGCCGCAGCCAGAATAACCTTCTTTCCCTGTGCCTTAAGTCCTGCGGCAATTTTGCCTATTGAAGTGGTTTTACCTACACCGTTGACACCTATTACAAGCACCACGGATTTGCGGTTCTCATACTCGTATGCATTTTCGCCCAAATACATCTGTTCTTTAATTGAATTAATAAGAATTTCCCTGCATTCTTCAGGCTCTTTAATTTTAAGCTCCCTGACCTTATCCTTCAGGTCATCAATTATTTTTTCTGTTGTGACAACACCTAAATCGCCCATAATGAGCATTTCTTCAAGCTCATCATAAAAATCATCATCGATTTTAGTGAACCCATGAAATATGGAATTAAGACCCGAAACCACATTATCCCTTGTCTTACTGAGCCCCGATATAAGTTTTTTGAAAAATCCTGCCATATTATTATCCTCTAATTCTTAGTCTTCTCATCCAACTGGCTGGCAATAAGGTCAACAGATACAAGCGTTGATACTCCCTTTTCCTGCATGGTAATACCATACAGCCTGTCAGCAGATGCCATAGTTCCACGTCTGTGCGTAATTACTATAAACTGTGTATTTTTAGTTAAATTATGTAAGTATTTGGCAAATCTGTCAACATTAGAATCATCAAGCGCTGCCTCAATCTCATCCAGAAGACAGAATGGCGAAGGCTTAAGATTCTGGATTGCAAAAAGAAGACATATGGCGGTAAGTGCTTTTTCACCGCCTGAAAGCTGCATCATATTCTGGAGTTTTTTGCCCGGCGGCTGTGAAACTATGGTTATGTCTGCTTCGAGAATGTCTGCATCCTCCTGAAGCTCAATAGTTCCTTTTCCTCCTCCGAAAAGCTGCTTGAATACCTTGTCAAACTCAACCTTGATTTCTTCAAATTTTTCTGTAAATCTTGTCCTCATGCCTGAGTCAAGTTCTTTAATAATATCTATAAGCTTATCTCTTGCAATAATCAAATCATCATGCTGCCCTTTAAGAAATTCATATCTTTCGGATACTTCCTTATATTCCTCTATGGCGTTGACGTTAACATCGCCAAGCTTACGTATATCATTCTTAATTGAATTAACAAGTTTTTTGATTTCCCCTTCATCATTCAAATCCTGACTGCGCATTGATGCCGCCTGATTAAGAGTGATTTCGTACTCATTCCACATATAGTCAATTCTTGCATCTCTTGTGGTTTCATATTTTTCCCTGTTCTGAGTAAGTCTGAACTGTTCTTTTTCCAAATCCACCAGTTTTGTACGGCACTCTTCACGGGAATCAAAAAAGCTCTTTATTGATTCATTGAGTTCTTCCTTAAGCGCCTTGAGGCTGTCAAGTTCTTCCTCGTAAGCCCCTATCTGTTTTTCCGCTTCTTCTATAATCTCTGCTATCTGTTGAATCTCACTGTTCTTATTTTCAACTTCCCTGACAGAATCCTCCTTGTTGCCTTCAAGGTCCTGAATGCTTTCGTTAAGTCGTTCAATCTCCCTGAGCACACGCTTGATACTTTCC
This sequence comes from uncultured Butyrivibrio sp., assembly GCA_964414835.1. Lineage (GTDB taxonomy): Bacteria > Bacillota > Clostridia > Lachnospirales > Lachnospiraceae > Eshraghiella. Next base: position 53,537 of record CAYPWY010000004.1, read on the forward strand.
TCAATAAACGCTGCTTTTTGTGATATGCCGGAAAATTCGATATGCACACTCTGTGCCAGCTCATTCCTGTCTGAAAGCTCTGCTTTAAGCGCCTCTGCCTTAATTGTATTCTGCTCAATCTCGGCAGTTGTATTCTCATTATATTTCTCTATATCGTAAAGCTCCTGCCTTAGAGACTTAAGGTTATCGTTAATTTCTTTTACCTGTCTGTCAATTTCTCCTGCTTCTCTTGCATTGTCTTCATACATTGACTTGATTTCATTCTGTTTGGAAGCAGTCTGGTCATACTGTATTTTAGCTGTGTTTTTCTCAAGAAGCTTCTCTTGCAAGGCTTCCTGATTGTTCTTGACTAACTGGCTTATATCAGACATTCTTTCGGCGATTTCGGCAATATCATCCTCAATTTTCGTTATTGCACTGTCCGTCTTTTTAATTATTGTTTCCAAATCCTCAATCTCACGGCGGCGTCCAAGCAGATTGCCGGAATTTTTGAAAGCACCGCCTGTCATTGAACCGCCCGGATTAAGAAGCTCGCCTTCCAGTGTAACTATCTTAATTGAATGATTGTATCTTCGTGCAAGCTTAAGTGCATTGTCAATAGTATCAACAACAGCGCACCTTCCCAACAGGTACTCAGAAAGACCGGAATACTCATCTTCTGTATCCACAAGCTCAGAGGCGTATCCTATAAAGCCCGGTTCGGATTTAAGCTCTTCTCTCCGGCTATTTCTGACCGATATGGCAGACAACGGTAAAAATGTAGCACGTCCCAGTTTATTCTGCTTCAGGTATTGTATCATCCTTTTGGCAGTATCCTCATTATCTGTGACTATGTTCTGAATAGTTCCGCCGAGAGCCGTTTCTATTGCTATTTCATATTCAGGTATGGTCTTTATAATATCAGCCACAACGCCGAGAACACCTTTTTCCGATTCTCTGCGTTCCATAACCTTGCGGATACTGTTGCCATAGCCATCGTAACGCTCCGCAATATTGCGCATTGTTTCAAGGCGTGTCCTGCTGCGCATATTCTGTTCTTTTGCCACACCAAGCTTATTTTCAAGCTCTGTGCGGCGGTTTTTAAGCTCCATGCGTTCCGCAGTCAGCTTGTTATTTTCTGAGGTAAGCTTATCAATCGCGGCACTTACGTCGTCAAGTGCCTTTTTATGACTGCTTAATGTATTGTCAAACTGACTTTCATCGGTTTTATAGTTGATAAGTCTGCTGTTCAGCTCAGCCTTTCTTATGCCAATCTGCTCCAGCATTGTCTCATAGCGCTGAATATTGGTTCTTATTATGCCCTTCTGATTGAGATTTTCCATAATAACAGACTTTTTGTTCTCTATATCAGATGTAAGCGTTTCTATCTGCTCTGTAATCACTGACACCTGGGCGTCCGCCTCATTCTGACGCATACGGACATCATCAATCTGTTCACTCATAGCAAATTTCTGCTTTATAAGGGAGCTTTTTTCATCATTGCGCTCCTCTATCTGCTCTCTTATGGAAGCTATTCGTGAGGCAAGCTGTTCATCGCTTTGATTGGCAGATTTAATCTGCTCCTTCAATATTTCTATCTGATTGGCAAGCTTATTCTTGTCAATCTGCGCCTGATTGTTAAGTGACACCACTTCATCAATTCTGGCTGTCGTTTCCTGTATTTTGGCATCCTTTTCGTCATATACGGTTTTAATGTGCTCAAATTCACTGCGGGTGCTTTCTATATCCCCATCAACGATTTCAAGCTTTTGGGTTACTTCCGTAAGCCCTGCCTTAAGACTTTCTGTTTCTATAAGGAAGAGGTTTACTTCATATCTTTTGAGATTTTCTTTGAGATTTAAATATTCCCTTGCTTTCTCAGACTGCCTTGCAAGAGGTCCAACCTGTTTTTCAAGCTCTGCCAGAATGTCATTGATACGCACAAGATTACTGCTTTCATTATCAAGGCTTTTCTGGGCAGCCGCTTTACGTCTCTTGTATTTGACAATTCCTGCAGCTTCATCAAAAATCTCCCGGCGTTCATCCGGTTTACCGCTTAAGATTTTATCCACCTGTCCCTGTCCGATTATGGAATACCCTTCCTTGCCTATACCTGTATCATAAAAAAGCTCATGAATGTCCTTGAGCCTGCATATATTTCCGTTAATAAGATATTCACTTTCACCGGAACGGAATACACGTCTGGTTATAGTGACTTCATCGTAGTCAATATCAAGCTTATGGTCTGAATTATCAATAGACAATGAAACCGCAGCGAAGCTTACAGGCTTTCTTGCCTGCGTTCCGGCAAAAATAACATCCTCCATCTTGGAACCACGAAGCTGCTTGGCGCTCTGCTCACCAAGCACCCATCTTACAGCATCGGCAATATTGCTTTTGCCGCTTCCGTTAGGTCCTACAATACCTGTTATTCCGTTATCAAATTCAAAAACAAGTTTATTGGCGAAGGACTTAAATCCCTGCACATCTATTTTCTTTAAATACATATCCGTTACCTTACATCCCGCCGCTGATGTATATCCTGTGACGGGGGTTTACTTTAATTTCAAAATTGCGTTGTAAGCCGCCTGCTGTTCTGCCGCCTTTTTGGTTCTTCCCGTACCTTCTCCCGCAACCTGTCCGTCAACAAGTACATTTACCTTAAATACCTTGCTGTGGTCAGGTCCGCTTTCGTCCACAAGCTCATACACCGGACCATCCTTATAGTCTGCCTGAACCATCTCCTGCAGTATGGACTTACTGTCCACAAAAAGCTTTTTACGGTCAATATCGCTTAAAATATGGTCTCTCACAAATGTTCTGGCACATTCAATGCCTCCATCCCTGAAAATAGCACCCAGCAACGCTTCAAGTGCATCACTGGTAATGGAGTCCCTGAATCTGCCGCCGGTCATCTCTTCTCCCTTGCCAAGATATATCATATCGTTCAAGCCTATGTCCCTTGCGCAGATTGCAAGAGTAGGCTCACAGACAATACTTGCCCTTAGCTTGGTCAGTTCTCCCTCCAGCTGCGTGGCATATTTTTCAAAAATATATTCGCTTACTGTAATTTCCAGCACCGCATCTCCCAAAAACTCCAGACGTTCATTATTATAGTGCTTGTCATGATGCACTTCGTTTCCGTATGAAGTGTGAGTCAGCGCCAGTTTCAAAAGATTTTTATCCTTAAAAGTATACCCTATTCTGTTTTCAAATTCTTTTAAGTTATCAGTTGACATAATAAAATTCCTACTTACCACAAAAAAGCCCATTGCTGGGCTTTCTTGTATTTGCTCCACAACCCTTGTTCAAGGGTAATTTCTTAATAGATATAATCCGGACTTAGTTAAGTGCACTTTTAATCTGCTCAACAGCATCGGCAACTGTAACGATTGACTCGGCAGCTTCGTTAGGAATTTCAATATCAAATTCCTCCTCGATTCCCATAATTATCTGGAATACATCAAGTGAATCTGCTCCCAAATCATCTACAAAAGTTGTCTCCATTGTAATCTCATCAGCATCAATATTCAATACCTCTGCAATAATCTGCTGTATTTTTTCAAATTCCATGACTAACCTTTCCTTTCTGTGAATTTAGTTATTATTTTTCTGCAATGATGGATTGTCTGATTTTACCTGTGATATCTGCTTCCACAAAGGAAATACACTGGAAAATCGAATTTTTAATTTCTTTTGCATCTGATGAACCATGAGACTTAATAACAAGTCCGTTAAGTCCAATCATAGGTGCTCCGCCGTATTCACTGGCATCATACTTCTTAAGTACCTGTTTCATTGAAGACTTTACAAGAAGCGCACCGAGTTTTCCTTTAAATGAGGAAAGCATACTGTGCTTCAGTTCCGACACAAGTGTCAGTCCAACGCCTTCAAACATCTTAAGTATACAATTTCCCACAAAGGCATCACACACAATTACATCGGCATAGCCGGCAGGAATCTCTTTTGCCTCAATACTTCCGATAAAATTAATGTCGGAACATTCTTTCAGAAGCGGGAAGGTCTCTTTCACAAGAGCATTGCCTTTCTCCTCCTCAGCGCCCACATTGACTATAGCTACTCTTGGGCTTTTGATGCCCATAACATTTTCCATATAAATGGAGCCCATTCTTGCAAACTTTACAAGATGGTCAGGTCTGGCATCAACATTAGCTCCGCAGTCAACCAAAAGTGCCGGTCCCTTCGCTGTAGGAAGCGCAGGTGCCAACGGAGGCCTGTCTATTCCTCTGATTCTTCCGACTATCAGTTGTCCGCCTACTAAAACCGCTCCGGTACTTCCTGCTGAAACGAACGCATCTGCTTCGCCATTCTTAACAAGATTAAGCGCAACCACCAATGAAGAATTTTTCTTTCTTCTGATTGCCATTACCGGCGGTTCTGCGGTTTCTATAATCTCTGTAGCATTGACTATAACAATCTTACTGCTGTCATAATCATATTTGTCAAGTTCCGCTTTTACGATAGCTTCAGGTCCGACAATTTTGACAATTACTTTGTCGCTTTCATTAACAGCCTGAACCGCTCCTTTGATAATTTCTACAGGAGCATTATCTCCTCCCATTGCATCAAGTGCAACTATTATCGGATTACTCATAAAAGTTCCTCCTAAACTAACCGTATGTGGTCTAGTGATAATATACTAGAAAAATGCATATAAATCAACCATTTTTTAACAGTTTTTAACAGTATTGTAAACTTATTGCAACAATTATACTATCCACATAACGTAAAAAAGACCTTCCGTTTTGCCGAAAAGTCTTTTCAGGATTACTCCTGTGCAAGTATTTCTTTCTTATTGTATGAGCCACAAGCCTTACAAACTCTGTGAGACATCATAAGAGCTCCGCACTTGCTGCACTTAACAAGATTAGGTGCGCTCATCTTCCAGTTAGCTCTTCTCATATCTCTATGAGACTTAGATGATTTGTTCTTTGGACAAATTGACATGGTATACACCTCCTTAATCTCCCTGCGTACAGGGCGTATCTTTCAATGTTATTTACTGAATTTTTTGAAAATATCACTTATAACCGACATTCTCGGGTCAGGCACAAAAGTGTCACAACCGCAAGTCTCTCTGTTGAGATTAATGCCGCATTTCCTGCAAAAACCTTTGCAGTCCTCACTGCACAGGTTTTTCATAGGAAGAGCCATTAAAATTTCAGAATAAAGCATTTTATCAATATCGATGATATATCCTTCGGCAAATGAAATATCATCCTCGTGATTCTCTGAATCAAAGTCCACATCCCTGTCAATCCAAAACTCCACTGTTCTGTCAACCAAGTCAAGACATCTGTCACAGGGAATAGCCATAACAAGGCTTACACCGCCTTCAATATGTGCTTTATTTCTGCCGCATACGGTAACCTTAAGGTCTATAGGCGCTTTCTCTACAATGCTGTAGGTTCCAAGCCTTGACTGAAAGGAATCCATATCAATGGCAACAGTGTAGCTCTCCGCCACCATTGCATCAGTTTTATCTGCAATACGGTTATATTGGACATTATTCTGAAAAAGCTCTGATAAATCAATAGTCATTATGTCCACCTGCCTGTTTACAGTCTAATACAGGTGCGAAGCTTATCCTTCAATGGCGCTCTGGACCAATGGAAGCTTAATTTACGCACACCTGTATTATTATACTAACGACCTATATGTTTGTCAAACATTTTTTATAAAAAAGTTTACCGGATAAGCGCTACGGTTTCTCTTGCTATAGCAAGTTCCTCGTTGGTCGGAATCACAAGAAGCTTAACCTTGGAATCAGGAGTTGAAATCATTACTTCCTCTCCTCTGACCTTATTGGCTTCCTTATCAAGTGTTATACCGAGGTATTCAATATTATTGTATATACCTTCGCGAACTCTGTAATCGTTCTCACCAACACCTGCCGTGAATACTATGGCATCCACGCCATCCATGGCAGCCACATAAGAACCTATATATTTAGATACATTATAACAAAAAGTTTCCAAGGCTCCGGCGGCATACTTATTGCCTTCCTCTTCCGCCTTCCACAAATCCCTGAAATCACTGGACAATCTCTTGGACATACCGTATACGCCGGATTCCTTGTTAAGAATCCTCATAACCTCAGCAATCTCTATATTTTCTTTGTTGGCAATAAATTCAATTACGGAAGGGTCAATATCGCCGCATCGTGTTCCCATAATAAGTCCCTCAAGTGGTGTAAGTCCCATTGACGTATCTATACATTTACCGTACTTAACTGCCGAAAGCGATGCCCCGTTTCCCAGATGGCATACGATAGTTTTAAGTTCCTCATATGGTCTATTAAGAATTTCCGCAGCTCTCTTGGATACATAGCTGTGGCTTGTTCCATGGAATCCGTATCTTCTTAACTTGTATTTCTCATAGTATTCATATGGAAGACCATACATATATGCCTTAGGCGGCATAGTCTGATGGAATGCGGTATCAAAAACAGCCACCATCGGTACACCGGGCATAAGCTCCTGACATGCATTTATTCCTATAAGATTAGCAGGATTGTGCAATGGCGCAAGGTCATTACATTCCTCAATAGCTGCTTTGACATCATCATCAATAATAACAGAAGCCGTAAACTTCTCGCCTCCATGAACAACCCTGTGCCCCACAGCGTCAACCTGACTAAGCGATTTGATTACTCCTGTTTTCTCATTCATCAACGCCTCAAGAACATACTGTATAGCTTCTGTATGTGTAGGCATGTCCTTAAATGCAGTCTCCTTATCCCCGTTATTAGGCGCATAGCTGATTCTTCCGTCTATACCTATACGCTCGCATATACCTTTTGCAAGCACATTCTCTGTCTCTGAATCAATAAGCTGGAATTTCAAAGAAGAACTTCCGCAGTTTAATACCAAAATATTCATATATTCCTTTCCACCGCAGGCGGATACGCCGTCTGTGGACACACATAATTACTTATTGTTACTGAAATTATAAAACAATCATTATATTCCAAGCTGTGACTGTACCGCAGTCAATGCAACAACCCCAACAATATCCTTCGGTGAGCATCCCCTTGAAAGGTCATTGACAGGTCTTGCTATGCCTTGGGTTACCGGACCGTAAGCTTCCGCCTTGGCAAGTCTGTGCACCAGCTTGTAGCCTATATTACCTGCATCAAGGTCAGGGAAAATAAGTACATTCGCCTTGCCTGCCACAGGACTGTCAGGTGCTTTAAGAGCTCCCACTTCCGGCACAATTGCCGCATCAAGCTGCATTTCTCCGTCAAGCTTAATATCAGGTGCCATTTCCTTTGCAAGCTTAACCGCATTGGTAATCTTGTCAATATCAGGATGTCTGGCGCTTCCCATTGTGGAGTGGGATAAAAGAGCTACAACAGGCTCTTTCTCAACCAGCTTTGAAAAAGAACGTGCTGAATCCACTGCAATAGCCGCAAGTCTTTCCGAATCAGGATTCTGTTCAAGTCCGCAGTCACCGAACAGGAATGTTCCATCAGCTCCCAAATCACAATCAGGTACTACCATTATAAAAAACGCAGACACAAGCTTAACACCCGGTTTAGCCTTCACAAGCTGCAATGCCGGTCTTAATGTGTTGGCTGTGGAATGACATGCGCCCGAAACAACTCCGTCAGCTTCGTTCTCCCTAAGCATCATACATGCATAGTACACATAATCTGTGGTCAGAAGCTCCTTCGCCTCCTCCGGAGTCATACCCTTCATTCTCCTGAGCTCCACTAAATCCGCTATGTATTTGTCAAGTTTATCCGATGTAACAGGGTCAATTATATTGATTCCGCTTATATCCAATCCCTGTGCATTGGCCTCTATATCTTCCGGTGTAGCGATTACTGTTAAATCCGCTATATCTTCCTGTACTATCTGAACAGCCGCTTCCCATATTCTCCTATCCATTCCTTCGGGAAGGACTATTTTTTTCTTATCAGCCTTGGCCTTAGCTTTGATTTCATCAATAAATGCCATATTATATACCCTTTCTGTAAAATTATCCATAATAAATTATTAATAATATTATAAACTGTTTGTCCATCAGATACAAGAAAAAATATTGTCAATTTGCATAACTTTGTTTAAAATATATTCAGTATAATATACTTTTTTCCATAAAATAAAAATAATGTCAATGAAAGGACTGCCAATGAACACTGTAGGAATAATTGCCGAATACAATCCTTGCCATAACGGACACAAATATCATATAGAAGAAAGCCGTAAACGCACCAATGCCGACTGTGTGGTTTCCATAATCAGCGGCAGCTTTGTCCAGCGCGGAGCGCCTGCCGTGGCAGACAAATTCACCCGCACCCGGTGCGCCCTTCTGTCCGGTGCGGATTTGGTAATTGAACTTCCTGTAGTATATTCCACCGGAAACGCTGAGCTTTTTGCTTCCGGAGCTGTCAATATACTTGATAAGCTTGGCGGTATCTCCCACATATCATTCGGAAGCGAATGTGACAATTTGGAAATTCTTGATAAGCTTGCACAGGTTCTTGCATTTGAGAGCCAGACCTTCCAATCACTTTTAAAAAAATATATTGCCACAGGTATAGGTATGCCGGCGGCAAGGCAGGCAGCTCTTGCAAAAATCCTTAATATGCCTGAAATCACCGCCATAATCGGCTCACCCAACAATATTCTTGCCATAGAGTATCTGAAGGCTTTAAAACGGTTTAACAGCAAAATCACTGCCGTAAATATAATGCGGAAAAATAATTCATACCATGACAAAAACCTTACAGGCTCCATATCAAGTGCGACTGCCATCAGAGAGCTTATTGAAAGGGGCAATTTCTGTGACGTTCAATATGCCATACCGAAAGCTGCCTATGATGTTTTTCAGGATATATACAAAAAAACATTTCCGATTAATGCCAATGACTGCTCCATTCTTTTAGACTATGCCGTGACCGATAAATTTAATGAACTGTCCGGTTACAGCGATGTAGGTGAGTCTCTTGCCAATAAAATACGTTTATATTTCAGCAACGCAGAAAAATCCTACCGTTGGAATGATATTGCAATGGCACTGAAATCCAGAGACCTGACTTATACAAGAGTATGCCGCGGGCTCATTCACATACTTTTAGGTATCGACAGTGAATTTATCACATCCGTAAGAAATGCAGGCTTCCCTTCATATGTAAGAATATTGGGATTCAATGAAAAAGGCAGGGAATTTTTATCCTGCGCCAAAAAAGACAGCCTGATTCCCATTATTTCAAACTGCAGTGATGACTATAATAAATTGGACACTATGCAGAAGCTTTTGTTTGAATATGACATAAAAGCCACAAGAATATACAATAATATTGTATATTCCCGTTACGGAATACGATTAAAGGACGACTATAGGTGCCGCCCTTTAATGTATTGATGCTTAAACTGATTATCAGTTAATCATTATCAGTTCTTAAAGCTGTGTATCGGCGCAGGTATTCTTCCTCCCCTGTTGACAAATGTACTGCAGTCGAAGGTGTTTACAGGCATTACGGGTGCATATCCCAGCAGTCCGCCAAACTCTACCACATCTCCGGCTTTTTTGCCATAAGCAGGAATAATTCTCACCGCTGTTGTTTTCTGGTTAACCATTCCGATTGCCGCTTCGTCTGCAATTATGCCTGCTATTGTTTCCGCCTTGGTATCCCCCGGAATAGCAATCATATCAAGTCCAACTGAGCACACACAGGTCATGGCTTCCAGCTTTTCTATTGTAAGGGAGCCTTCCTTAACCGCATCAATCATTCCCTGGTCTTCACTTACGGGAATAAACGCTCCGCTTAAACCACCTACATATGACGACGCCATAACACCGCCCTTTTTGACTTGGTCGTTAAGCAATGCCAAGGCTGCCGTTGTTCCCGGTGCACCGGCTCTTTCAAGCCCGATTGCCTCCAAAATCTCGGCAACGGAATCTCCGATTGCCGGTGTAGGTGCCAATGACAAGTCTATAATTCCAAATGGTATTCCAAGACGTTTGGATGCCTCCTGTGCAACAAGCTGTCCCACTCTGGTTATCTTAAATGCCGTCTTTTTGATAGTTTCACAAAGCTCCTCAAAATCAGCGTTTTGCAGATTTTGCAGTGCATATTTTACCACGCCCGGACCGCTGACGCCCACATTGATTATGGCATCGGCTTCTGATACACCGTGAAAGGCCCCGGCCATAAAAGGATTGTCATCAGGAGCATTGCAGAGCGCCACGAATTTAGCGCAGCCCAGTGAATCGTTATCTTTTGTTATTCTGGCTGTTTCCTTAATTATATCCCCCAAAAGCCTTACCGCATCCATATTTATTCCGGTCTTTGTGGAACCTACGTTTACGGAGCTGCATATAAGCTCTGTCTCTGCCAATGCTTTAGGAATGGAGCGAAGCAACAGCTCATCACTTTTGGTCATACCTTTACTTACAATAGCTGAATAACCGCCTATAAAATTCACACCCACATGATGCGCAGCTTTATCAAGCACCTTGGCTATCTCAACATAATCATCAGGAGTTCTGCACACAGACTGACCAACCATAGCTATGGGAGTTATTGATATTCTTTTATTAACGATAGGAATGCCAAACTCTTTTTCAATGTCCTGTCCTGTCTTAACCAAGTCTTTTGCAAGCGTTGTTATTTTGGTATATATGTTGTTCTTGACTTTCTCAAGGTCACTGTCAGCGCAATCCAATAGATTGATACCCATGGTTATTGTCCGGACATCAAGATTTTCTTTTTCTATCATTGCATTGGTTTCATTAACTTCGTATATATTGATCATTATGTAATCCTTTCAGCTTAAATTCTGTGCATTTTATCAAAAATCTCTTCCCTCTGGCATTTGATAACAACGCCTATATCCTCACCGATTTTGTCAAGGTCGCTTATAACCTGTGAAATATCTTTATCTGACTTATTTGCATCCACAATCATCATCATATTAAAATATTCCTGCACGATTGTCTGTGAAATATCAAGAATATTTATATGATTATCTGCAAGGTACATACATACCTTTGCTATGATTCCTACTGTGTCCTTGCCTACTACCGTGATTATTACTTTATTCATTTTCTTTTCTCCTGCTTTCTTATAATGTAATTATATCTGAAGGCACATCCCGTCGTGCCACCTGAATATCAAATTCATCCGCCTTAAATTCGTTGTCACCCAGATTAATCTCCATTCTGACTGTCTCATATGCCAAATCAGGAAAATTATTCTCTTTGCTTAGATGTCCCAGAACAATACGGCTGGTTCTGTCACAGAGAAGCTGCCCTAAAAGCTGTCCGCAGGCTTCATTGGAAAGATGCCCGCGTTGCCCTAATATCCTTTGTTTTAACGGATACGGATAGGGACCATTCAGAAGCATATTTACATCATGATTTGCTTCAATCAAAACCGCATCAAGACCTGTAAAATTTTCCACAATCTCTTCATTATAAACGCCCAAATCCGTCACTATGCCCATACGCCTGTCTCCTGACCGGAAAACATATGCCACAGGGTTAAGCGCATCATGGGAAACCGATACCGAACATATTTCCAAATCTTTGATTTTGAAAGAGTCTCCCGCTTCTATTGAGTGATATATACCGTCAGGCATGGCTCCGATATTTTTGTAATGTGATATGTATTCAAGCGTCTCGGCAGTACCATATATCGGTGTTATACAATGTCTTTCAAAAACACCTATTCCCTTAATATGATCATCATGCTCATGAGTGATAAGCACTGCATCTATGTCTTCCGCCGAAAGCTCAAGCTTTGCCAGACCTTCAAGTACCTTTTTTTTGCTTATGCCGTCATCCACCAAAATATGCGTGTTATCTGTTCCTATATAAATACAATTGCCGCTGCTTCCGCTGGCAATACTCATCATACGCATTATTCTTCTCCTCCGTAGGCACCGTCCACAGTCAGTCGGTCCCTGCCATTCTGTTTTGAATAATACATCGCTTTATCAGCTCTGTCAACAAGCCCCGGCATATCATCCGTTGTCTCCGGATATGCGGCAACACCCACACTTACTTTTACATTGATGGACTGCCCTTCACTGCTTATAACTGTATTTTTAATACTCTCACGCAGATTATTCATAATCTCAACGGTTTCAGCAAGGGTTCTGTTCTCAAATATAACAACAAATTCCTCCCCTCCATATCTGAAGCCGTTGCCGTCATATTTACCTGCACATTCTATTATAAGCTCCGATACCATCTTAATTGCCTGGTCTCCAAAAAGATGTCCGTATGTATCATTGATATTTTTGAAATGGTCAATATCCAGCATGGCAAGAGCAACTCTCTTGCAGGCTGATTCCTTTCCTACAAAATTATTATTAAAATACAGATTAAGATATCTTCTGTTATATAATCCGCTTAAGGCATCCCTTACCGACATTTCCTGAACCTTATAATAAAGAGTCAGATTTCGTGCACATACCTCTATCAATCCGAAAATATTATCTAACAGAATCGTTTTCTCACTAAAAAGATTATATTCCCTGCTGAACATAACATATATGCACGAATGTTGTGAATTATCGGTAACCACCGCCTTGACAGCAACCGAACTTATTTTCTTGTTGGAGAAAAACGGAAACTCATCATAGGATATATCATCCTGTATAAAATGACTTCCGACTTCCTTGTGCTCATAAAAGAAAGCATCACTTAGGAAAAAGTCCATAAATTGCATCAAATCCTCTTCGTTATTAAAGAACTCCTCAATTCCGCTGTTGTATTTTTCCCTGAGTTTTTTATTGCGGAAAATAAGCCCGGAAAATTCCAGCTTAAAACTATCTCTAAAAATCTCTTTGGATTTAGCCATAAGCTCATGAAGGTCAAAAGGTGACAGCAGTAATCTCATAAATCTGTTTTGCAGATCATTGTCAGCATTAACGTTCTTGATTCTTCTGTAAGCCTCTTCAAGCTCAAATTTTTTGATTCCTAACTGCTCGTTAGCCTCCCTTATAATCCTCTGACCTTCACTGATTTCCTCAGACCTGTCCTTGGCACGGTCCAACATTCTGTCCTTTGAAAAAATGCATTGGTCATAATATTTCTGCATCCTTCCAAAAAACTCCGATACAGCTAGCGTTATCATAAATGATATTATGCCCAATACCACATAGTATACACAATGAGTTGTATAATCGTCTGTGCCCGAAAATAAAACGCCAATAGCCTTGATTACAAATGACACCTGACCTATAAATGAAACCTTAAACTTATTGCCGTTGTCCGTAAGGTCAAACAAATATATGGTCTCAATCATAAACATAGCATAGAATAAAACGGCAAACACGTCGCTCATTCCGCCGACGCCGTTGCTCCCCACATCGCTTATAGACAGCCCCACAATCGCCATTTCTGCAAAACGCAATATCATTAATAATACATACTTATGAAAAAAGGTAAAGTACGCAAAAAATATATCAACAAGAAGCACTCCGCATATAACAACACACGGCAGATATTTCAAGCCTGCATTGCCATTGTTTATAACCAAGCCATTAGCAATAAACAGCAGCATGGCAACAAGAAGACCTATATGTCTCCTTGAAAAAACTGATTGTAATTCTAAAAGTCGTTCTTTATTCTGCATTTTATCTATTCCTTAAACAATTTTATCCCAGCGGTTCTCCCACCCAGTATAACTCAATATTGTCCCCTGCATTGACTGGTGCTATAAAGTTTACCTTTTCTCCGTTGATTGCCGTAACAAGCTCTCTTCCGCCCATTTTGGACATATCAAACGGATAAAAATCAAGCACGTCCACAAATGTATATTTCTGCTTGTTTTTGAGAACAACAGGTTTACCGTTGACCGTAATATGTATATCCTGCGTTAATGCTTCGAAAGGTCGGCTTTTTACCGTCTTTTCTTTAGGTTTTACATCATGTACAACCGTATTTACGCCGTCATCATCCTTATCTGCATATTCACTTTCATCAGGAATTACGGTATATTTTACATTGAAATTCTCATATACCTTGGTATCCTTGTCTGCAGGTTCGTTATTGACTGTGACCTGTATATTATCAAGCCGTATGTCCAGAAACTTAAACAGCTGCTCAAGTGTATAGTAATTTTCCATGACGATTTTGTCATCCGCTTTGATAACATACGAACCGTTATGCAGTTCACCGTTGACATAGGCAAACTTAGGGCAGCCCACATTAAGTCCGTTTATATTAAAGTTAACCTCGGCTTTGAATTCCTGCATGTCTCCTATAGTCATAACACTGTCGCTTCCCACGGTGGACTCCTCAATGTCAATATAATCATTCTTATCAATGTGAGTATTCATGCTTGCCGGTTTGCCGTTCTTAAAAATCTTAGCCGGTTCTCCTGATTCGCCCCTTATCATTCTGGCAGCCCCGTTAAGTGTATAATTAATCGGTGCCGGTCTTCTCGGAAACAGCTTTTCATTGGGATAGCCCGCCTGCATTATGGCATCTATGACGGTAAGGCTGCTGTTATCATAAAGTTTGATTCGTTCTCCGTTAACCGTCACATATATAAAATTATTCTTCTGGTTGTAATAATTAACACATATTCCGATAGGCGTAACAAAAAGAGGGTCTTTTTTAACATTATCTACTGCAAATTCAATATCTCCCAGAACCTCCTTACCCCTGAGAGCCACTCTCTCATTGGGCAATGCAAGCTTGGAGGCAAGCGACTTGGTAAATCCCGGTATTTTTCCGCCTCCGCCTACTACAAACACTGCGCTTACAGGCTTGTCCCCGTTAAGCTCAACTATTTTGTCGGCAACATCCTGCGCTATTCTGTCCGTAACCGGCGTTGTTATATCTATAACCTCTGACGGAGATACGGATATTTTAGTTCCCATAATATCTTTAAATACTATCTGCTTCTTGGTATTTCCTGCTGACATTTTGATTTTCTCAGCCTGTGAAAAGTCCACAAGATAATGCTTTGCTATTATTTCCGAAATCTCATCGCCTGCATACGGTATCATTCCATAAGCAACAATGCTTCCGTCCCTTGTTATACATATATCGGATGTTCCTGCCCCCACATCCACCAGGGCAATATTAAGCAGTCTGTACTGCTCCGGAATGGCAACATTCATAGCCGCAATAGGCTCCAATGTAAGATTAGCCACCTCAAGACCTGCTCCCTCAACTGCTGCATACAATCCGTCAACAACCTCCTCCGGCAGAAAAGTCGCCAGCAAATCTACGGCTATGCGGCTTCCCTTGTGACCTTCAAGATTGCCTATTTCGTAATCATTTATGTAATATTTCACCGGCGTATATCCCACACAATAGAAATCAACTTTATCTTCGTCCTGATTAATCTGTCTGTGTGCAAGTTCTACTCCCGAAAAATCCAGATTATATATGTCCTCGTCAGTTACTCTATGTTCTTCCTCAAACTCCATAACCGATTTAACGGTTATGGTTCTCAGCACTCTTCCGGCAGCAGCAATACATACATTAACAAGAGGTCTTCCTATTTTCTTCTCAAGGGATGATTTTACAACCTGTATCTCCTCCGTGACCTTGCCAATATCATGCACCTGACCATCCAGCATAGCTCTGGTGTCATGCTCCTTAATCTCCATGGCAATGACATGGAATCCCCGCGAATCCATATATCCAACTGTTCCAACAATACTTCTTGTTCCTATGTCAAGTCCGAATACAAACTGCTCCGGACACCTAATTGTCTCTGACATTTCCATCCTCCGGAGGGCATATTAACCCATATAGTAAAATCATATCACATTCACGCATATTCTTCCAGTTTATTTTTCAGTATATCATAAGTATTTTCAATGGATTTTCCTGTGTCGATAATGAAATCGCAATGTTTTCTGAAATCATCATCACTCATCTGGCTGTCAAAAATCCCGTCTATTTTAGAACGGGAATAGCCTCTCTGGGCTATCAGTCTTTCACGCCTGACATCTGCATCGGCATACACATACCATAATTCATCACATATTTCATCATATTTGTTTTCAATCAAAAGCGCGGCCTCAACAAAAACAAAATCGTATGCATTGCTGTTTCCGGCATTTTTTATCTCATTATATACTGCATTATTAACGGCAGGGTGCACCGCACCATTCCACTTTGCACGCACCGCATCATCCGCATATATTATTGAAGCAATATGCTCCTTATTGAGCCTTCCAAAGCTGTCGTATGCATTATCTCCGAATAACTGCAATGCTTGGTCTGTAAGCGGTCCCCCATAATTCATCATTTCCTTTGCCACATCATCTGCCATTATTATTTTACATCTGCAAAGCTTCTCAAGCATATGGAGAACCGTTGATTTTCCGGCGCCGACCCCGCCTGTAACACCTATAATTCTCATTATTTTGCCTCGTACCAGTTATTTCCCCTATGAACATCCACCTCCAAAGGCACTTTTAAATCTGCTGCGTTCTGCATTTCTTCCTCCAATATGCGCCTTACGTCTTCCTCTTCACCATTGACTGTTTCTATAAGAAGTTCATCATGTATCTGTAAAATAAGTCTTGATTTAAGGTTCTCTTTGAAAAGCCTGCTGTACACATTAATCATTGCTATCTTGATAATATCCGCTGCGGTTCCCTGAAGCGGTGAATTCATGGCTATACGCTCGCCGAACTGCCTTTGCATAAAATTACCGGAGCTAAGCTCAGGAACAGGTCTTCTTCTGCCGTAAAGGGTTTCAGCGTATCCCTTTTCTCTGGCATTTACAACCAAATCATTGAGATACTGCTTAATTGACGGATATGTTTTAAAATACTCGTCAATATACTCCTTTGCTTCCTGCTTAGATATGCTTAAATCCCTGCTTAATCCAAAAGAGCTTATTCCATACACGATGCCGAAATTAACCGCCTTTGCGTTGCTTCTCTGGGTCTGTGTAACCTGCTCAATAGGTGTCTTAAACACCTTGGAGGCGGTAATTTTATGAATATCGCTGTCCTCCCTGTAAGCATTTATAAGAGCTTCATCAGCCGACATATGTGCCAGAAGCCTTAATTCAATCTGTGAATAATCGGCATCCGTAAAACTGCACCCGTCCTTGGGAATAAATACCTTTCTTATCTGTCTTCCTATATCAATCCTGATTGGAATATTCTGGAGATTAGGCTCTGTACTGCTTATTCTGCCTGTTGCGGTTATGGTCTGATTGAATGTGCCGTGAATCCTTCCGTCATCACATATATAATCAGCCAGCCCATCCGCATAGGTTGATTTCAGCTTGGCAAGTGTTCTGTACTCAAGAACATCACTTACAATCGGATACTCCGGAGCAAGCTTTTCAAGGACATCCGCCGAAGTGGAATAACCTGTTTTGGTCTTCTTACCGCCTTTAAGCCCCATTTTGTCAAAAAGGATTTCACCTAACTGTTTTGGTGAATTGATATTAAATTCGCAGCCTGCCTCTTCATATATCTTAGACTTAAGAACTTCTATCCTGACTGCAAGCTCATCTCCATAGGTCTTAAGAGCCTGACGGTTCACACGGATTCCATCACGCTCCATACTTCTGAGTACATATATTATCGGAAGCTCTATACGGCTGTATACATTAATCATTCCCATGGACTCCAGCCTGCTGTGCACAGGCTCATATGCAGTATATGCAGTATATGCATCATAACAGCATATCTGCATAAGCTTATCCGTTTCAGTCTCATAAAGCTCTTTAACGCTTTTTTTACCTGCAATGGATTTTACATCCGGAAAAGATTTTCCAAGATACTCTGATGCAATATCTTCATATGTGTAAGAATCCTTAAGAGGATTGATAAGATATGACATAACCGCAATGTCGTCTATGTTATAATTTATATTCTCATCAATAAAATCCGTCTGAGGCTTCAAATTTATGGCATATAAATGTGTATTTTGGGAAAGCCAATGGAGCTTATCAGCAAGGAATTCCTCTGTGATAAAGCCCTCAACACTAATGTAAAATATTCTGTCATCACCGACAGCAAGAGCTGCTCCATATAAATTGCCGTCATATACGGCCAGACTGATTCCTGCCTTGCCCTCATCCCTGCAAAGCCCTATAATCTCCTCCGCTCTTGCATAATCACTTATCATCTCGAATTTGTTATCCGGCAGACTGTCACCATTTACCTCTATCCCGTCAAACTTCTTCAAAAGTGATTTTAATTCAAGCCTCCTGAATATATCAAATGCCTGACTTGTAAAAAGATTGTCTATATGTGCATCAGATATATCAAATTCAACCGGTGCATCCGTATTGATTGTTGCAAGCTTTTTGCTCATGACAGCCATATCGTAATGTTCTCCAAGGCTGTTGCGCGCCTTGGCAGGCGTAATATTTTCAACATCCTCATATGCCGCCTCTATGGACTTATATTTTGATATTATGGCTGTTGCCGTCTTCTCTCCTATACCCGGAACTCCCGGAATATTGTCGGAAGTATCACCCATGAGAGCCTTCAGGTCAATAAACTCAGCAGGCGTAACTCCGTATTTATTCAGGACATCTTCCGGATAATAATTTTCTATTATAGTCTGCCCTTTAACAGTCTTTGGCAGACGTACCTTAATATGCGTATCAGCCAGCTGCAGCAAATCCCTGTCTCCCGAAAGTATGGAAACCTCGTAGCCTGCCGTCTGGCTTCGCTTGGAAAGCGTACCGAGTATATCATCAGCTTCATAGCCCTCAAGCGTAATTACAGGTATCGTCATAGCCTGAAGGATTTCTTTGATGATTGGCACCTGCTCATGAAGTTCTTCCGGCATTGGCTTGCGCGTACCTTTGTATTCTGAGTAAAGCTTATGCCTGAAGGTAGGTGCCTTTAAATCAAATGCAACTGCTATATAATCTGCCTTTTCATCATCCAGCGCTTTAAGCATTATATTAATAAATCCATATACCGCATTGGTATGGATTCCCTGATGATTGGTAAGCATCGGAACACCGTAAAACGCCCTGTTAAGTATACTGTGTCCATCTATTAAAAGTATTTTTTTCATATGGTATAAACTCCTCAATCTATAAAAAGAACTTAAACAGCACATATATGAAAGAACCTACGATAGCTGTATATGCAGTAAGCTGTGTCAACACAAAAACGGAACGGTATATATTGAAATAGCGCTGCCTTTTTTCCATGTTCTTTATATTATTTTCCAGCTGTCCTATAAAATCCACTGCGCTTTCGTCCTCATCATCACCCAGTCCATAGCGAAGGATATAGTGAATTTCCAGCTCCTCATAGCAGTCCTTGCATGTATTTACATGCTCAAGCACTTCACTGATATATTCATCAGGCACAGTGTTGCCTACAATATCCGGTATTAACTTTTGAAAATCACTGCACTTCATAAATATACCTCACAATTTTACACTTTATTATATCTAATTATGAGGATTTTTTCAACATCAACACAAAAGTTAATGCTCTAACATTTTTTCAATAAATATTCCGTAGCCTTTTTCCGGTTCATTGACAAAAACATGTGTGACCGCTCCTATTACTTTTCCGTTTTGTATTATTGGTGAGCCTGACATTCCCTGAATTATACCGTTAGTTGTACTTAACAGTTCTTCATCTGTCACTTGAAAAATAATCCCTTTATTTTCATATTCATCTGAATACTGAACATCTGTGATTTCAATTTCATAGTCCTTTACTTCTCCGCACACAAATGTTCTTATATATGCCAAGCCTTCCTCAATATCCTGCTTATATGCCACATTCATATACACTTTATCAACATATGCAAATATTTTGTCATTTGCGGTTCCATACACTCCTATGTCGCAGTTCTCATCAATTTCCCCTATAAGGTTCTCATCACTATAATTTATTGAACCAATGACTTCTCCCGGCTTCCCCTCGCTTCCTTTTACAATGTTCCATATCTGAGCTGTATAAAGTGTTCCCGACTCGATTTCAACAAGCTTACCTGTCTGGCTGTCACTTATGGCATGGCCTAATGTGCCGAAACTGTTATTTTCATCAATATATGTCAATGTCCCCAGCCCCTGACAGTCATCACGAACCCATACACCGATTTTATATGTTCCCTCTGAATCCTTTACAGGCTTTATTTTCACATCGAAATTTTCACTGTCACGTCTTATTGACAGTTTCACATAATCATTTCCGCCTTTTTCGACAGCCTCCATAAGCTCACGAATCGTCCCCACTTTTTCATCATTGACAGCGCATATATAGTCGCCTGCCTGCAAAATTCCTCTGGCAGGTGCTTCATATACACCGGCACTTGTAGTAACATCACCTGTGTCCACCACATAAACGCCATCAGTTTCAATAAAAATCCCCACAGGAATTCCGCAAGCCACAACCGAGCGGCTTTCACCAACCGAAACAGTTATATCCTTTATTTTAATAACTCCGAACAAATTTACCGAAAGCTGGTAATCGGAAACCTCGCCTGAATTAATTGTAAGAGGCTCCATCAAATTGACAGACACAGCTACTGCCTCTCCATCATCCGGTTCACTGTTTACCGTTCCCACAAAGGGAAGCTCGATATTTATTGTTCCATCTGAATATGAATCAAGATATATCCTGTCCGGTATATTCTTTTTAATGTAGCTTATATAATATACAACTCCGATTCCCAATGCTGACAGGAGAAAACATACCAAAAATAATCTATATATTTTTTTCATACTGACCTCCATACATCTATACCGCAAAAAAAGAGTAGAACCAAAATGTTCTACTCTTAGTATGCAAAATATTATGCTTTTAACTCTGTAAGAATTTTCAATGTTGTTTCAAATTGTTGGCAAACATTTTCATCTGAACGGCATTCTGCCGTACAAGCTCTGTTATTTCACTTCCTCCAAGCATCCTTGACAGCTCTGTTATCATCTGTTCATCATCAAGTTTTTCTATGGAAGTAATTGTAAATCCGTCAACAATATTTTTTTCAATAAGAAAATGTACATCTGCCATGGACGCAATCTGAGGAAGATGTGTTATGCAGATAACCTGATGCGTACCTGCAATGACCGCCATTTTCTCGGAAACCTTCTGGGCGGTTCTTCCGCTTATTCCTGTGTCAATTTCATCAAAAATAAGCGTCTCGGTATCATCCTTTTTGGCAAGAACAGACTTGATTCCAAGCATAATTCTCGAAAGTTCACCACCTGAAGCAATCTTGGCAAGCGGTCTTAGCACTTCACCCGGATTGACGGAAATCATAAATTCAGCCTCGTCCGCTCCGTTTGCTGTTATTTCCTTAAGCTGCCGTATCTCCATATCAAATTTTACCTGTTCAAAATTCAAATCCTCCAGAGAACGGCTTATGTCTCCTGCAAGTTTTTCTGCTGCTTTGGCTCTTATTTTCGTAATACGGGAACATATATTTTGGGCTTCATTATATTTATCATCAACAAGCTTACGGGCTGCCATAAGATTGCTTTCATAATCCCTGTAGAATTGAAGCTTTTCCTGTGCTTCATCCCGGTATGCATTAATCTGCTCAATTGTCTGTCCGTATTTCGCTTTAAGATTATTAATTAAATCAAGCCTTTTCTCTGTCTCTTCAAAATCCTGCCCATCAAAATCCAGTTCTCCTGCATAATCGGCTATATCCCTGTTAAAATCAGCAAGCAGACTGTCCAAATCGCCAAGCTGCCCAAGCAAAGGTATAAGTGCTTCATCATACTGTACCACACCGTTCAACGCAGAGTACGCGCGGCTTATAAGCTCCGACGCAGATGAGCCCTGTTCTCCCGAAAGCATCATCTGAACTCCATTAATCTGTTGGGCTATTTTCTGTGCATTGACAATCCTGCGGTATTTGGCCTCCACAATTTCATCTTCACCGTCTGCAAGAGCAGCATTGTCTATTTCTTCGATTTCAAATTCCAAAAATGAAATATTTCTGCTTCTCTCATCATCATTAAGCGTAAATTTCTCAAGCTCTTTTTTTGCGGAATTGTATTGGTCATATACCGTTTTTAACTGCTCCTTGTATAAATCAAGCTCATCTTTGGCATACTTATCCAATATAATAAGATGGTTTTGTTTGTATAAAAGCGACTGATGGTCATGTTGTCCATGAATATCAATAAGAAGCGCCGTTATCTGTCTTACAAGCGCTGCCGTTACGGTTTCACCATTGACACGTATGATGCTTCTGCCCTCCATAATACGCCTGCTTATACTGAGTATTCCGTCTTCGGGAAATATATTAAGCTCATTGAGCTTTGCTATTTTGCTGTCATCTTCAATGAGAAAAGTAAGCTCCGCAAGAGCGTAATCACCATATCTTCCTATAACCTCGCTGCCGGCTTTTGCCCCCAGTGCCAGATTCACCGAACCGAGAATTATTGATTTTCCTGCACCTGTCTCTCCCGTAAGAATATTAAGACCTTTTCCAAATTCAATCTCCGCCTCCTCAACAAGGGCAAGATTTTTGACATGTAAATTCAGTAACATATTATATCCTTTCCACAGAAAGTTTATCCTAATCGTCCAATCCCCATAAACGCACACATATCAATTAACAATTTTACGAATTTTATCCATTATAATTAATGTATCATCAACAGTCCTTATTGCACACATAATGGTATCATCACCTGCAATGGTTCCCACCATCTCGCTCCAATGCATTGCATCAAGGGCAACCGCAACTGCCATTGCCATACCTGAAACAGTCTTTATAACAAGTATGTTTTGAGCCATATCCATGGACACAAAGCCCTCTCTTAATACACGCTTATACTTGTCTTTAAGATGCCCGTCCTCCTGCTTCAGCGCCACATACTTCTGTCTTCCTCCCTCTGACACCTTTGTCAGTTTAAGCTCCCTTATGTCTCTTGACACTGTTGCCTGAGTCACATTATAGCCTTCGCCATTGAGTATTTCCGCCAATTCCTCCTGTGTCTCAATATTTTTTTTTGCTATTATTTCGATTATCTTACTCTGTCTGTCTGTTTTCAAATCCACCCGCTCCTATGTTAATTTATTTCTTAGAATCTGCAGAAAATTATGCTTGCCTATTCTGATAAGACCTGCCTGTGTGTCTGATTTTCCAATCACAATCCTGTCACCTGAGACAAGTCTGATAAAATCAGTTCCGTCAAATGTGACAACCCGTTCCTCCACGCCATTTCTTGCCGGTGCCATTTTTATCTCAAGCACATCATCCCCTCCGAAAATAACGCTGCTTTTGTTAAGCAGATGAGGGCACACAGGCGTCATGACAATACATTCTGTCTGAGGTCTTACTATCGGGCCTCCCGCAGATAAATTATAAGCCGTCGAGCCCGTAGGAGTAGATACTATAAGTCCGTCAGCCGGATATGTAATCAAAAATTCTCCGTTTACATATATATCAAAATTGATGATTCTCAATGAGCCCATACGGTTGACAACTATATCATTGAGGGCAATATCCGAATACAGCTTTTCGTCACCGCGATACACTACGCCTTTCAGTATCATTCTTCTGTCTACATAATACTCATCAGCAATAAGCTTATCAATAGCAGGAAACGCCTGTTCACGGTCTATCTCCGTCAAATATCCCAGAGTCCCTATATTGATTCCGAAAACAGGGACATTAAGCCCGCTCAAATCTCTGGCGGCCTGTATCAGTGTGCCGTCACCGCCGAGAACTATAACACAGTCAGTATCGTCAGGTATCAATCCTGCATCTGCGGAATTATATTTCAGGTCATTTTCTGTTAAATCAAGCTTCTGACAGACGCATTTTCCGCCTTTGAAAGTAATATATCCGCTTATTTCGTCAGTGAGCTTAAACCCTACATCTTTTTCTGAATTGGCTATCACATAAAAATTGTTCATAAAGACCTCTTATAATTGGTTATGTGAATCCTCCACAACCTTCACAATATCTATATCATCTGCTATATTTCCTGTTTCATTACCGGTTTTTTTAAGATAGGCAAGATACTCTATATTTCCCTCCGGTCCCTTTATGGGAGAAAAAGAAAGTCCGAGCACATCAAATCCGATTGAAAGGGCATATGTCGTAACCATCTCAATAACCTCCACGTGAACCGATTTTTCACGTACCACGCCTTTCTTTCCGACTTTTTCCCTGCCAGCCTCGAACTGCGGCTTAATAAGACAGACAATTTCTCCCTCCGGCCGCAAAAGATTTTTAACGGGCAAAAGCACCTTGGTAAGAGAAATAAATGATACATCAATACTGGCGAAATCCAGCACATCATCTATATCATCAGGTGTCACATATCTGATATTTGTCTTTTCCATAACAACGACACGTTCATCCTGTCTTAATTTCCATGCAAGCTGTCCATGTCCCACATCAACAGAATACACCTTCACTGCACCATTCATCAGCATACAGTCGGTAAATCCTCCTGTGGATGAACCAACATCCATACAAACGGTGTTCCCAAGTCTGACCGGAAACTCCGTCATTGCTTTTTCAAGCTTAAGTCCGCCGCGGCTGACATACTTCAGCGTTGAACCACGCAGTTCTATCTGACTTGTAACATCAAATGTCTGACCTGCCTTATCTTCTTTTTGTCCGTTGACGTATACAATTCCCGACATTATTACCGCTTTGGCTTTCTCGCGGGAATCTGCAAGCCTGCGCTCAACCAAAAGCACATCAAGTCTTTCCTTCATATCCTATGTCCTTTAATTTAAAATTCTGATTATATCATCAGCTATTATATCCGTATTAAGACCATATTTATTTCTAAGCTCCGAAACGTTTCCGTGTTCAATATATTGGTCTTTAAGCGCTGCATTATATACCCTCACGTCTATATTATTGCTGTTTACATATTCAAGCACATTCATACCATATCCGCCTTTTAAGACATTTTCCTCAATTGTTACCAAAAGACTATGGTCATTACTCAGCTCATCTATAAGCTCTTCATCTATGGGCTTTACAAATCTTGCATTGACAAGTGTAGGATTAATTCCATGTTCCGCAAGCCGTGAAATTATACTATCGGCAAGCTCAACACCTGTTCCCACTGCAAGAATCGCAGCCTTGCTTCCATGAATAAGAACCTCCGATTTGCCATATTCAATAGGCATCCTATCTCCCGCATATGCATTGGAAGCTTCTCCTCTTGGAAATCTTATGGCAAGCGGACCATCATAGTCAAGTGAAAAATCAATCATGTCCTTAAGTTCAAAGCGGTTTTTGGGTGCCATAACAGTCATTCCCGGTATTATATTCATATATGACAAATCAAATATTCCCTGATGGGTTATACCATCATTTCCGACAATCCCGGCACGCTCCACAATAAACCGCACAGGAAGCTGCTGTATGCAGACATCATGAAGAATCTGGTCAAAACTCCTTTGAAGAAATGATGAATAAACTGCCACATAAGGCTTATATCCCGCCGCTGCCATTCCTGCCGCAAAGGTAACGGCATGTTCCTCGGCTATTCCCACATCATAAAAACGGTCAGGAAAAAGCTTTTCATAGCGTCTAAGCCCTGTTCCGTCGCTCATGGCGGCAGTTATTGCAACCACCTTATCATCTTCATTAGCGCAATGTATTATGGCGGAAGAAAATACATCAGAGTATGTTCTTATCTTCTTATCATTAAGAAGTTTTCCGTTATTTACGTCAAAAGCATCCACTCCATGATAAAATGACGGTCTTTTCTCAGCATAAGAATAACCATGTCCCTTCTGTGTATGAATATGTATAAGCACAGCATGGTTGACACGCTTTGCAAGGCTTATTATCTTGATAAGCTTGTTGATATCATGTCCATCCACAGGTCCAAGGTATGTTATTCCCATATCCTCAAAAAGCATTCCCGGAATAAAAAACTGTTTTATGGAGCTTTTGGTTTTACGAATCCTGCCAATCAATTCCTCGCCATATCCCGGAATTTTGGACAGACGGTTTTTAACATTGTATTTAAGGTTGTTATATTTCTGTCCGGTTCTTATGTTGTTGAGAACCTTTGAAATGCCTCCCACACTGGGAGATATGGACATATCATTATCGTTAAGTATAATTATAAGGTTACTGTTAATATCTCCGCAGTTATTAAGCGCTTCATATGCCATACCGCCTGTAAGCGCACCGTCACCTATAACGGCAACCACTGTATTGTTATCACCATTTATATCTCTTGCCTTGACAAAACCAAGGGCTGCTGAAAGCGATGTGGAAGCATGACCGGTTCCAAAGGCATCACATTCATTCTCTGTAATACTGGGAAATCCGCTTATTCCCCCATGCTGTCTTAAAGTATCAAAATCTTCGTTTCTTCCTGTGAGAATCTTATGGGCATATGCCTGATGTCCCACATCCCATATTATTTTGTCTTCAGGAAGATTAAGCATCAGATGAAGGGCAATAGTCAGCTCCACAACGCCAAGACTTGAGGAAAGGTGTCCTCCGTTATGTCCCACACACTCTATAATACGCTCTCTTATTTCATCTGCAAGCTCATCGTACTCCTCTGACGGTATATTCTTTATATCATTAGCCTGATTTATTTTGTCAAGTATCATACAATCTCCTCTGTGAAACTGCACATACAGTCTCAACTGTTTCTTGAGGTAAGATAATCAAAAATCCACCTCAAAAACTCTCTTTCTTTTTCATTACTGCCCAATGTGTCAAGAAGCCCGCCGGCTTCCTTTGTCAGTCTTGAAACATCAAGCTCAGACTTTACTCTTCCATTGACCGTGACATATGTTTTTTTGTCGTTACGGCTGTCGCTGTTAACAGGCTTACCCAATGACTTTTCATCACCGTATATATCAAGCAAATCGTCCCTTATCTGAAATGCAAGACCGATTTTAGCTCCTATATTTCTGACGGTAACTATATCTTCATCCCCGGCTCCTGCAAGCACTGCTCCAATCATCATAGAACTTTCAATAAGAGCGCCTGTCTTATGCTCATATATATAATACATAAGCTCGTCATCAATTATTTTGCCCGTATTTATAACGTCTGCGGTCTGCCCTCCAAGCATACCGTTAATGCCTGTTTTCTCTCCGAAAATTCCAAGAGCCTTAATAACATTTTCATTGTTATATTCAAATGCTTTGATAGCCGTCTCATATGCCTGATGCAATAGTCCGTCACCTGCAAGTATAGCCAGCGCCTCACCGTATTTCTTATGACTGGTATACATACCCCTGCGGTAATCATCATTATCTATGGCAGGAAGGTCATCATGAACAAGAGAATAGGTATGAAGCATCTCCATTGCTGCCATAAACGGCTCCACAACCTTACCGTTTCCGCCAAACAGCCTGTAAAACGACATCATCATAACAGGTCTGACTCTCTTACCGCCTGCCTTGATGCTGTAATTCATAGCCTCTATAAGCTTACCGTCAAACCTGTCTGCCTTAGGCAGATAACTGTCTATTATTTCATTTGCTTCACTGACTTTTTCCTGTAATAATTCCCTAAAGCTCATTTATTAATTTTCGTCCTCTCCATTATGAAGCATAATTATGTCTTTTTCAACTTTATCAATGGCGCTGCTGCACTGCTTCACAAGTTTTATTCCTTTTTCGTATTCTTTAAAAGCCTCCTCAAGGGGAGTATCCTTATTTTCAAGTACGGCAATTATGTCATCTAATTGTGCAAAATTATCTTCTATATTCATAGCTTTTTACCTCGAAATACTCTCTTTTCCTGTTATAGCTGCGTGAATAACACCATCACTTACATTAATATTCAAATTCTGCCCTTCGCTGACCTGTTTCACAGATGTCACCGCCCTGCCGTCATCATCCGCAACATATGAATATCCCCTTGACAGTTTTGATAAAGGAGATAATCCTTCAAGTCTGGCTGCCCTGACTGCAAGATTGTTTTTGTGCTCTCTGACAATTCCTGTCATAGTCCTTTCAAGGCACTCCCACAGTTCGTCAAGATGCTGTCGTTTTTCATTAAGTACATTTATGGGTGACAATGCCTTGATTTTAACATCATAAACCGAAAGTCGGTTTCTTATATTTTCAAATCTGAAATAAACTGCCTTTTTAAGCGCTTCATTATATGCCGATATTCTGTCATATAACTGTCTTATATCACACACTGCCAGCTCCGCAGCAGCAGACGGAGTAGGCGCCCTTAAATCGGCTACAAAATCAGCTATTGTAAAGTCGGTTTCATGACCCACAGCAGATATAACAGGTGTGTGGCAGTCAAAAATTGCCCTTGCCACCTTTTCATCATTAAATGCCCACAAATCTTCAATGGAACCGCCGCCACGTCCTGCAATAATCACATCAACTCCGTACTTGTCAAGACATCCTATACCTTCACATATGCTGTCAACCGCACCCTCCCCCTGTACCAATGCAGGATATAGAACTATCTGAATATAAGGGTTACGTCTGGTGGACACATTGATAATGTCCTGAATGGCAGCTCCCGTAGAAGCCGTCACAACACCAAGCTTTCTGACATATTTAGGAATTGGCTGTTTGAACATGGCATCAAACATTCCCATCTCTTCAAGTTCTTTCTTAAGCGCCAGATATTTTTCATACAGCTGTCCCATTCCGGCACGCTCAATACTTTTGGCATAAAGCTGATATTTACCGTCACGTTCATATACAGTAATATTCCCGCTTGCCACAATCTTCATTCCGTCCTCAAGCCTGAACGGCAGACCGCTTCTGTTTCCGGCAAACATAATTGCCGCAAGTGCATTTCCTTTATCCTTAATGGTAAAATATATATGTCCTGAAGTATGGTATTTGCAGTTGCTGACTTCGCCCATAACACTGATTTTATTTAAAACGAAATCAGTGTCGAACATATTCTTTATATAATTGTTAATCTGTTCTACCGAATATATCTTAGCCATTATTTTATTAACTTGGAAAGTACACCGTTGACAAAAGAATGTGACTTGTCCGTACAATATTTTTTGGAAAGCTCAACAGCTTCATTGATTGCAACAGCAGGCTCTATCTGCTCATCAAACATAATCTCATAAGCAGCAAGCCGCAAAATTGTAAGTTCAGCCTTGCCTATTCTTCCTATTGACCATCCGTCGCACACCTTGGAAATAGCATCGTCAAGCTCAGGTATACGCTGTGCCATCTGTTCTGCCCGGGACTGTATCTCGGCTCTGTCAAGGTCCTGTATAACTGCAATATCCAGAGCATCGCCATCTTCCTCTTTAATATATGCCTGCGGTTCCTGATTGCTGTTTCTAGTGTCAAAATACAATGCCGCCTGCTCCGCAAAATCTGCTGTATCATAAAAATCATATCTGAACAGTATTCTAAACACATGTTCCCTGATTATAGTTCTTTTCATATTATACCTCACATCAAATGAAATTAGAGCGCCATGAATGCATGACACTCTAATTATACAATAAATATTCAAAATTAAAAAGTCCCAATTACTAATTTTTGTTAATGGTAACATCGGCAATAATCACATTAACCTCCGCCACCTTAAGACCTGTCATTGTCTCAATTGCCGAAACAACCTTATCCTGAACATTGCGGCTTAACTCCGGTATATTACAGCCATACCTTATATTAAGAGTAATCTGTACAAAAACAGTGTCCTCAAACATTTTAATCTTAATTCCCTTGGAAAGATTCTTTATTCCCATTCTGGCAACTATCTCATTGGTAATATTGCCCACTAATGATACCACTCCGTCAACCTCTGTTGCAGCTATTCCGGCAATTACCGATACCACCTGTTCGGAAATTTGTATCCTTCCAACATTCTCGTCTGCTTCATATGCTGATTCCTTGATATTTTCTGCCATATCTTTATCCTCCTAATTACCCACCGGGCACCCGCAGCCCCATGGGATTAATTCAATTGTAATTCTGATTTCATTATAATAAAATAATGAGCATTTTGCAATTACTTATTGTAAAAATCAGCCTGCAACCTCTCCGTCTATTGCCCCGGCATCTTCTCCGCTTTCAATTTCTGTCTCCTCATCAGTATTTGCCTCTCCCGATGTTGCCGTTGCATCATCTTTCACCGGACTTACTGATGTAATCGTCAGATTTTCCAACGAGCAGCCTGTTTTTCTGGTTACTATATCTTCAATCTGCGCAAGGTTAGTGTCTGTAAGGTTTGAAATTTCCACAACCACATCAACCTGCTCGCCTGTTATAGACACCATAACATTTTCAAAGCCCTTGGCTTCAAGAAGAAGCTCTGCTGCCGCTTCCTTCTCCGATGCGTCTGCAAGCGCCACCATATTAGCTACGGCCTGAGCTTTAGCCTCTTCTGACAGCTCTGTATTGTTAATAACTTCCAGAAGTGTTTCTTTGCCCGATGCTCTCACTTGTTCTCTTTCAAGCTTGGCGCTTATTATAAACTGAGATGTAACCGATGAAGTAAACACCATTGTCCCCGGGTCTTCCAATGCATCAGGCTCCATATCATTGCTTAAAATATCACCGCTTGCCGCATCAGTTTCATTTTCAATAACCGACTCATTTTCTACTGTACTTGTATTCTTGTTTTTGCTCTTGATGTTATCTGAGTAGTTTATGTACCCGGCTACAGCAATCATGAGTGCCAGGGCCGTAATAATAATTTGATTTTTCTTGAAGATTTTTTTCAAAATCATGCCTCCATTTTTAATACTTTTATTTTATTGACCGAGATACCCAAAAGTGCGCTTGCTGCCTTAGTGATTTCCGATACGGTCTGCGCATCATCACCACCTTCAGCTAAAATTAAAACTCCCAGTATTTCCGGCATTTTCTCCTCTACCACAAAAGGAACGCTGTTTTCGCCATCATCTGTATATATCACTGATTCTTCCACTGTACTTTCCGATGACTTACGGCTTCCTCCTGTGCTGTCTGACTCCTCAACGGTATTCTCAGATTTATTTGTCTGAACGTAAGGAATTTTTTGTCCGCCGTTTTCAACTGTTATGATAACCTTTGCTTCTCCCACATTGGCCGTCTGACATAAGATTTTCTCAAGCTTTGTCTCCAACCCCTCCACGTATTCCGATACGTCCATGCTGCCGTCAGCTGCGGTATCGCCAGATGCAGCCGATGTCTGATTACCGGAAACTGAGCTTTTGCCTGAAGACTTCACAGGTATATTAATTATGATGAGCAGTACGCCGAACAAAAGTATTATCAAAAGCTTATCCTTAGCTACAACCTTTGATAATATATTTTTCCATTTCTCAGGCACTTTAAAGTTCATCATAATCTCCTTCTTTATCTAATACACTTCAAACCTCAAAATCTATGATATATTTACATATATATTACGTTTTGACAAATTATAGAAGTCAGACAGATAATTTTTTATTGTCAGTGAAAGAAGTTCCTCATTCATATCTTCCCCGTCTCCGATTTTAATTTCATCAACAGATATTTGTTCCTTTTGATATGCTCTTCCTCTGGAAACATTGACGGTTATGCTCTTTATGTTTCCGAAAGATTCCGATGTACCGTCCGTATCTATAACCACATCGGCATCTATATAATATGCACCTATGCTTGTCACATATTCCTCTATATCACTGCATATTTTCTTTGTATATTCTCCAACTATAATATTGCTGCGCTCCTCATCAACTAAACTCAGCTTTGCTTTAAGCTCCGCTGCCATCTCCTGATTATTTTTATCCTGAAGGATGCTTTCATAATTACCACCTATACCAAATATATCTCCCAACGGTCTAACAAGCAGAATCACCATGACTATACCCAGAAAAAGCTTCACATATCTTTTATATTTGTTGTTGGGGATAAGGTTTTGCAATAATGTAGCCATAACATAAAAAATGGCAATATTTTTAACCCACTGCACAAAATAATCCATACCTACCTCACACATTCTGGTTTGTGGAATAACAGATAATCGCCATCGTCAGAAGGAAAAAAACAACTCCGTAGAGCAGCGTTTTCGCCAGCAAAACCATACTTTCATATATACCGTTTATAGAATTTACTATTCGTTTGTCGGACACAGGCTCCAACACTGCTCCGGCAAATTTGTATCCGATTGATATGGCAACAACCTTTACAACCGGAACAAAACACAGCACTATTACTGCCACCATTGATGCCATTCCGATGGAATTTTTGATAAGTGTTCCCGAACTGAGAACAAGTCCCGACACAGAAGTAAGGACGCTTCCAACTCCCGGTATGACAGACGCCGCTTTTCCCAGAGCCGATGTCTTTATAGTGTCCATAACAGGATTAATCATACTCTGTATTATATTTATTCCTATAACACACGATAAAAGTGCCTTTAACATCCATTCTATCACCGTCTTTAACAGCTCACATATCCTTGTAAAAATATTTCCCTCAATAATATTGTTTATAAAATTAAATATCATATATATGTATATCATAGGCAGTATAAAATCCTTAAGCAGCTTTTGAATCAGGACGATTACAATGGAAATGACTTCATAAAAAGCCGCAGCGCTTGCCTGTCCTGTGGAAAAACCAACCGACAATGTATACACAGGGACAACCGCCTCCATAAATTCAAGAAGTCTGTCCATTGCTTCCATAACAAGATTGGCCGTAATCACATATCCTGCCATAAGAGTTCCCATAAGCAGCATAAAAGCAATATAAAATCCGGTCTCCGATATATTTCCCGAAAGAAATGCCGTTGCAATATTGGTCAGCAATGCCGCAATCACGCCTATTATAATCACCTTGATTATCAGTTCCCTTTGTGCGGATAATTCCGAAAAAAGCGCATCCAATATGCTCTGTCCGATACTTGTAAGGCTTGTATCAACATCCCCCGAAAAAAATTGGCGAACCGCCCCGCTGAAATCAAACTTATCATCTTTCATAACTTCATCTATCTGTGAAAAATCATAATAGTCAATACTATCCGGACCATATTCTCCGTTATCGCTGCCATATGCTTTTACCGGAAAAATTGTTATTCCGACAGCACCGCAAATTATAATGGTTATTATTATTTTTTTCATTTTATATACTGCTCTCTATAGTTTCTACAAGTGCCGTGACAACCGGCAGACTGACTGCAAGAAGCGACAGCTTTGCAAATATTTCTATCTGTGAGGCAATAGCCTGATGCCCTGCATCCTTGCACATTGAAGCCGCAAATTCGGACACGTAGGTTATTCCTGTCATCTTAAGAAGAATCGTTATATATTTTCCTTCTATATTGACATATCCCAGAAAACCGTTGACAGAGTCTATAACCGTTTCTATTTTTACCGTAACATATGTAAAAATAACTGCTGCTGTCACAAGGGAAACTATCTGTGCATACTCGCTTTTTTGACTTTTTAAAACAAGCGCAAGTATAACACCTGCCACTCCTATAACCGCTACCTTTACAATATCCATTCAGTCCGCCTCACAGTGAAAAAATATCCTTAATTGTCTGAAATAAATCTTTTATGTAAGGTATTATCCAGAATAATACCAGAATAAGTCCTGCCAGACTTGTAAGAAACGCCTGTTCCTCACGTCCGCTGTGCTTTAATACCTGATAAATTACCGACACCAGTATTCCCACCGCTGCAATTTTAAAAATCAAACTAACTTCCACTTATGTGCTACCCCTCATACTATAATTATGGTGATTACAATTCCAAGCATCACTCCAAGACTTCTATAAAGCTTGGTTTTGGCAGGAAGGCATTTTTCAAGCTCAGATATGGCATTCTCCAGTTCCTGCATATATGCCTCTATTGCAGTCTGCTGTGTCTTATAGTCGTTAAGCCCGATACTGCTTCCAAGACCTATAAGCCTTTCTTTTTCAGCATTTGACAGATGCAGTGAGGTCATTCCTTTTTCAAACTCCTGCTCCCACATATCTTTGAACGGACATTCTTTTATTTCCTTTTCACGTTCTGCAAAGCTTGATAATATTTCAGAGAAGGGCTGTGAAACACGACGGGCAATGTTTCCCATAGCCTCAAAAACAGGTGTAAGCCCATAGCCTATTTCACCTTTAAGAAGAAACATTATCTTTTTCAGCTCTAAGAGCTCCAAAAGTCTTCTTTTTAAATCGTGGCTTAAAATATACCCATACGCCGACGTTGAAAATACCACAAAGGCAACTCCGCATATCTTTGTAAACAATGTCATACACTTTTCCCCTCCTTATCATATACTCCTGCAATTTTTCCTATATTTTCCATATTTCCCAACAGAACAACACGCCCGAAAATTTGATTTTCCATAAGTGTCTTCATAGCCGGCTTATTATAAAGCTCATCCATACTTGTTGCGTGAACCGTGGCAATAATCCTGCAGCCGCAGTTTACGGCATAATTGATTGCCCTGACATCTTCATCACTTCCAATCTCATCAACTGCCACCACACGCGGACTCATGCTTCTTATCAGCATCATCATTCCCTGGGATTTCGGACAGCCATCAAGCACATCCGTTCTTTCTCCCACATCATTCTGCGGAACGCCCATATTACAGGCTGCTATCTCACTTCTTTCATCTGCCACACCCACAGTCATTCCTACATGTCCCATACATCCTTCTGATATATTTCTTATAATATCCCGAAGCAGGGTCGTCTTACCGCAGCATGGCGCAGATACAATCAGTGTATTAAAGATACCTCCTCCCTGATTTTCGTAAAGCTTATCCATTATGTAGTCAGAGCAGCCGATAATCTGATGTGCGATACGGATATTAATGGCAGAAATATTTCTGATTGTCCTTATTTTATCTCCCTCACACACCACTCTTCCGCATAGACCTACTCTGTTTCCACCCTGCATTGTTATAAATCCTTTTTTTATTTCCTCCTCATAAGCGTACATGGAATAATTGCTTATATATTCAAGAGTTTCTTTTATATCTCTCTGCGTAACTGTAACCGCTTTTCCGCCAATTTCCGCCTCCCGTTCCCCTTTATCCGTATTTATCAAAAGCGGTCTGTCCACCCGAAGCCTTATCTCTCTTATTTCCCTCTCTGTATCCCAGCACTTGAAGAAATCGCGAAGTCTTAAAGACAGGTAGTTAAAAACATTACTCTGCATATCCATTTGGCTTACCTCCTTAGTCATTTATATGACAAACCTGTCCTGCGTATGATTTCATTTTTCTTGACTGACGGAAATAAAAGATATAGAATGAATTGATAATGATTTTGAAAGGAATATTGTAATGAGATTTATTTTAGATTTTATTAAAGGTATGTTAATCGGAGTTGCTAACATCATTCCCGGTGTCAGCGGCGGTACAATGGCAGTTTCCATGGGAATTTATGACAAACTGGTTGGTTCAATCAATAATCTGACAAAGCAGTTTAAGAAAGCCTTTATAACTTTACTTCCTATTATTATCGGTATGGTCGCAGGAATAGGTATCTTTTCTCTTATAATCCCCTACTGTCTTGATAACTTTTCATTCCAGACATGTATGTGCTTTAGCGGATTGATTATCGGCGGACTTCCCGAATTAATTGGCAGCACCCGTACAGCACTGAAAAAAGAGCAAAAAAAATTAAACCCTGCACATATAATCGCATTTATTGTCCTTCTTGCTGTTGCTGTATGGATGGCAGTTGCTAATCCGTCATCAACAGGCGCTGATGCACTGAAACTTAATTTCTTTATGATAATCAAGCTTTTTGTCCTTGGTATCATCGCTTCCGCAGCAATGGTTATTCCCGGCGTAAGCGGTTCGCTTTTACTTATGATACTTGGCTATTACGCAGGAATTGTCGGCACGGTAAGCGCATTATTTATTGCCCTCAAAAATCTTGACGGCGGAGCCTTGCTGCATTGTGTACTTGTACTTATTCCTTTTGGAATCGGATGCATTGTAGGAATCCTGCTTATATCCAAGCTCATAACATGGCTTCTGAATAAGTTTGAATCGGTTACTTACTGCGCAATACTGGGCCTTGTAATTGCATCGCCTTTTGCTATTTTATATAAGATGACCAATCCGTCCTTTACACCTGTATCAATAATAGTAAGCGTTGTACTTTTGATTGCAGGTGCATTATTTACCTACTATTTTGGCAAAAAAACCAAAGACAACAAGGATTCTGCAGGCTGTTAAAATCCACTAATATCTGTATAATAAAAGCCTTCCGAAAACCGAAACGACATATTCGTCTGCGTTTGGTTTTCAGAAGGCATATATTATCCTACTGATTTCATCCCTTATTCTACGGATTTCAACGATTCCACCATCGGGATATTTTTCAATTTTTTGTTCATAACCAGATTGACAAACATTCCAAATAAAATTGTGATGGCTGCCGATATAAAATATGAGTACCAGAAAATCTCTCTTGGGAATATAATATCATCCATCTCAATTACTTTCATAATATACCCATGAAGGAATACTCCCAAAATCAATCCTACCAATGCGCCGATTATACTGAGAACAACATTTTCACGGTATACATACATGGCAACTTCTCCATTATAAAATCCCAATACCTTTATTGTTGCAATCTCCCTGATACGCTCGGATATGTTGACATTAATCAGATTATACATCACTATAAAGGCAAGTAACGCTGCCGATATAATAAGAACGACTGTAATAATATCAAGGGAAGCTATCATTTCATTGAAATTATCCTTCATTCCCGAATAGTATGAAATACTCTGGATATTGTATTTCTCCATCATTACAGCACCGAATTTCTGTTCCTCATCGGAATCTGTTATGTTCATATTTGCCACAAAGCTGTTGTGCTCTGCCTCTTTGCCGAAGCACTGCTCATAATAATCATCCTGAACAAAAACATACTGCCCAACATACATTTTAATAATATCTGCCACTTCAAGCTTATAGTATTCATCATCTTCTATGCTCACATAAAATTCATCTCCGATATCCAGACCAAGGTCCTTTGCCATCTTATATGAAATAAGAGCGCCTGATGAAGGAATTTCTATCTGCTGGCTATCCTTATTACGGTATAATGTAGTAAAATTGCTGTACTCTTGTGCATTTTCTACACTGATAAGCGTAACCGTTTTCTGGTTGGCACTGCCTGACACCCCATCCCCATTGGCATTTCCGCTGTATTCGGTATCTATTAATATGGAGTCCACATCATCACTATTGGAGTATTCCTCAATAAACGCTTCCTTATCTGATTCATCTCCGAATTTACCTGATATATTATATCCGAATATATCCTCATATTGATCCACCACTACATTGGACACGCTGTTTTTAATTCCAAATCCTGCAAGAATAAGCGCACTGCATCCTGCAATACCTATAACGGTCATAAAGAATCTCTTTTTATATCTGAGAATATTTCTTGCAGTGACCTTTTGGGAAAAGGACATTCTTTTCCAAATGGGAGAGATATACTCAAGAAAAATCTTTTTTCCGTTCTTTGGCGCCTTAGGTCTTAAAAGAAGCGCCGGAGTTTCCACCAGTTCTCCAATACATGCTGCCAATACTGCCGCCACCACAACCACAACTGCTATGGCGACCGCTATAATGCACATTGCAAGCTGCGGCTCAGCGGCAAATGCCCCCACTGTATATGCACTGTTCCATGCAACAAAAATAATTCGCGGAAGCGTATTCAAACCGATTACACATCCTGCAATGCCTCCGCATAAAGAAGCTGTTGTTGCATAGGCTATATATTTCATTGCAATTCTGAATTTGTTGTAGCCCAGTGCTTTCAGCGTTCCTATTGTCTGCCTCTGTTCATCCACCATTCTGGTCATTGTTGTCAGACATACAAGTGCCGCAACCAGATAGAAAAATACCGGAAACACCTTGGCTATTGCGTCCATTCGGTCGCCGCAATTTCCATAGTCAACGTAGGAAAAATGCGAGCTTCTGTCATACACATACCACTCCACATCAATTCCCGCAAGCGGCGACATATCACCATACGCTTCATATTCGCTGACAAGGTCCGCCAAGCGTTCTATACCAAGCTCCTCAATACGCTCCTTAACAGGGTCCGTTATATCAAAATATTCATCCGTATATGTGTTGACATCATATGCTCCCTCTGCTGTAGCATACATAACATTATATCCGCCGCTTTCATATAATGGACTTCCTTTAAAATCATCCAGTGGTACAAAGATAATCGACTCGACCTTACCGCTTCCTACTGTTGTGGAATCATACTGGTAGGAAAGATAATATGGTGTACTGACCTTTCCCACAACCGTATATTCGGAAGTGACAAGGGTATTATCTGTAATGTCTGCATCAGTTCCGCTGTACAGGCTGATTGTATCTCCTATCTCAAGATTCACCTTGCTAATATTATAATCGCGGACAACACACTCGCCGCTGTTTTCAGGAAGCCTTCCCTCCAGCACCGTAAGCCTGTTAATATAATCTTCGCTGTCCGCCTTGGCTGCTTCCACATCATATGACATTATCTGAAAAACTCTTTCACTGGTATCTATCGTTGCAAGCGCATTGACAGAATAAGCGCCTGCTGCACCGCTGACGCCTTCAATATCTTTCACAGCCTGAACATCTTCATCAGAAAATCCTACTGTTGAATATATTTTAAAATCCAAAAGGTTCCCCTGATCAAAATATGTATCAGCCGATTTTTTCATATACGGAACCGATGCCTTAACTCCTACAAAAAAGGCAACCCCCACCAATACAATTCCGAAGATTGAAAAAAATCTTCCGAATGATTTACGTATTTCCCTGACGGTGTCCTTTAAAAGTACATCTTTCATTACCACTCAATCCTTTCAACAGGCACAGGATTCTCGTTAATCTCAACGCTGTCTATCCTGCCGTTTTTGACTCTGATAACCCTGTCTCCCATAGCCGTAAGTGCAAGATTATGTGTGATTACGATTACCGTCATATTGTTATTGCGGCAGGTATCCTGCAAAAGCTTAAGTATTGACTTACCTGTATTATAATCAAGAGCGCCTGTGGGCTCATCGCACAGTAAAAGCTTTGGATTCTTGGCAAGCGCTCTGGCTATGGCAACACGCTGCTGCTCACCGCCGGAAAGCTGTGCCGGGAAGTTGTTTTTACGCTCTCCAAGTCCCACAGCCTCAACGGTTTCTTCTATATCAAGAGGATTTTTACATATCTGGGTTGCCATCTCCACATTCTCAATAACCGTAAGATTCTGAACAAGGTTATAAAACTGGAATACAAAGCCTATATCATATCTCCTGTATGATGTCAGCTCTCTTGGCGAATATCGGCTTACATATGTACCATCCACAATTATATCGCCGCTTGTGGCATCATCCATTCCTCCCAGAATATTAAGGATTGTGCTTTTTCCTGCGCCGCTTGCTCCTGCGATAACCACAAATTCGCCCTTATCTATGGAAAAATCAACACCGTCCAGAGCCTTAATGTGTACCTCTCCCATCTTGTATACTTTTTTCACATTTTTAAATTCGATAAATGCACTGATTGAAATCACATCCTTTGACTATAATACATATATATCATACAAATTTTTATATCACATTTCCATTAAAATTTTATAATAAAAATATTAAACTTTTATAAAATCCGGTACTATATGCCACTGTGTACAAACATCACAAATCAAATATTATGTGATTGATGCTCCCAGATTATATGCCTGCTCCAATGCCGGATTTCCTTTTATATCTCCTTTTTCCCTTACATCCCTGACCAATACCATACCTGCATCTTCCAAATGAAAGAAATTTAAAATAAGCTGATACTGCAGCTTGATTGAATCAAACAGTTCCGGTAATGACGCTGCACCAACCAAAAGCAGTGCCAGTTTTTTTATTTTAAAATCATTTCTCAGAGGTGTATGCAGTCTGTCTATAACTGCTTTAAGCTGTGCGCTGATTCCGTAAAAATATACTGGAGACGAAACTGCCACAATATCCGCATTTTGCAGCTTATCATAAATAACCTCCATATCATCATGCTGAAAGCATTTATGATTTTTCCTTGAAAAACATGAATTACAGCCTACACAAGGATTAACTTTGTAATCCGCAACAGAAATTATCTCCACTTCATTATTAAGCTTTGCTCCGTCGGCAAATGCCGAAGCCAGCAAATCCGTATTTCCGTCCTTTCTGACACTTCCTACCAATACAACCACTCTGCTCATTTCTGATTCCGCCTTTTATCTGTTTTTCAATTTTCCCATAACTCTGAACAATCTGTCCATGTCTACCGGCTTAGTCAGATGCTCATTCATTCCTGCATCCTTCGCTTCTTTAATATCTTCTTCAAACGCATTAGCTGACAAGGCAATAATAGGCATTGTTCCTGCATCCGGTCTGTTCATCTTCCGGATAGCCCGTGTTGCATCCAAGCCGTTCATAACCGGCATCATCACATCCATCAGGATACAGTCAAAGGCGTTATATTCTGAGGCAGCAAAAGCATCTACTGCAACCTTTCCGTTTTCTGCAATGGTTACAGTCATTCCTGAATCTTCCAGCATATACTGAACAATCTCACAATTAATTTCATTATCGTCTACAAGAAGTATATTCATGCCTGAAACATCAACTGATACATCATCTTCCAAGGTCTCAGTCTTTTTGTCTGTTTTATATTGTTTTTTGTCTATCTGAACAGACAAAGTCACTTTAAATGTGCTTCCTTTTCCCAGCTGACTTTCAACCTCAATCGTACCGCCCATACGGTCAATCAATTTCTTCGTAATGGACATACCAAGCCCTGCGCCTTTGAAGTTTGTTCTTGCGTCCTTGCTTTCCTGGGTAAATGGTTCAAATATATATTTTATAAATTCTTCTGACATTCCGATTCTGGTGTCTTCAATGATAAAACTGTATTCTGCAAAACCATCAACGGATGAGATTTCTTCCGTACGGACAAGTATGCTGCCGTTAGGGCGGTTATATTTGATTGCATTGCCGATAATATTAATTAGAATCTGTCTCAAATGAAGCGGGCTTCCTATTACTCCGGTATGCTGCAGGTTTACTTTCTTTTCCTCCAGCTTAATCCCCTGCTCCTCTGCCTGCGGACGTAAAATCGTCATACAGCTTTCCAGCATATCACATATATCAAATGGTTCTTCCGAAAAAGTAGTTGCTCCGCTTTCCAGCTTACTGATGTCAAGAACATCATTTATAAGCGACAACAGATGCTCTGCTGATATTCGGATTTTTTCCCTGCACTCTTTCTGTTTCTCCATATCATTGGAATTTTTTTCACTGATTGTAAGCATACCAAGAATCCCGTTAATAGGTGTTCGTATATCATGTGACATATGTGAAAGAAATTCGCTCTTTGCCTTATTTGCCCGCTTTGCCTCTTCTAAGGCTTCCAGAATTGCCTTTTCCTGTTTTTGTCTGGTCACCATGGTCTCGGTAATATCCTGATGATACCCTTTTAAACAATTTCCGGGTTTCTCAAATTTTGCATCAGGCACACCGCCGCAGCGCACATAAATCTTTCCCTGGGTTGGATGATTATACGGATAAACAGCCTCCGCACGTCCTGTCTGCAATATCTCCTGAACAACCTCCTGCACAATTTCAATATATTCAGAATCTATATTGGCATACCAGCTCTTATAGCATTCTTCCGGCGTAATATCTTCTTCCACTCCCAAAAGCAGACGCATCGTCCTGTCCGTGTACATTCTTGGCTCGCATCCATCCTCAAGCTCT
Source organism: uncultured Butyrivibrio sp. (assembly GCA_964414835.1). GTDB lineage: Bacteria > Bacillota > Clostridia > Lachnospirales > Lachnospiraceae > Eshraghiella. The sequence continues at coordinate 95,103 of CAYPWY010000004.1, forward strand.
ATGGTCCAAATTCCCGTTTTTGAAACCTCAAGGATTTCTTCTATATCACGCCTTGTTTCCAGCTTATATTCCTCTTCTTCCCGCACAATGGAATCCACGTTACGAATACCGAAAATTACGATATTTTTTTCCGAATTTTTCCCTGTTCCGGCAAAATGGATTTCAAAATTTTTAACCTGCTGGGAATTTTCCTTTACATGGTATCTGATATAAAATTTTTTTACCTTACTAAGCTGGCCTAAGATGTAATTCTTATTTGTCATAGAGCGGACATATTCCTGCTCTTCATCCACAATATAAAGAGAAATGTAATTCTCAATTGCCGTCTGGTATCCTTCTTCAAATTTTATGATTTCCTGCAGATGTTCTACCGACTTATACGTTTCACATTGATTCGTGTCAAAATTCACGCGGAAAATTCCCACATAATCAGAACACAAGGAATCCAGAATATCGTTTTCACTGAAATCCAAAATTCCCTCTGTCTGCTGTTCATTATCTTTTTTCATTAAATACTGACCTCCACTATACTCCTGTTTTTAAATGTCCGGCGTTGCTGCCCGCAGTTTGATTTAACTCGTTTTCCATCTTTGAATACAGCACCTTAACTTTATTCCAATTACACTACCATTCATCAAGCTTTTCCATTCAAACATTTCTTTGAAATTGTTGTAACATTCTTCGCAAATACTACAACTCTCTAAACCATCTCTTCCCATTCAGCCAAAAATTCTAAAATGAATTCTCTCATATATTTTTCCCTGTGTTCAGCTATCTTTTTTGCTGTTGGTGTGTTCATTAAATCTCCAAGCAAAAATAATTTTTCATAAAAATGGTTAATGGTAGTGGAAATATGCTTATGGTACTCTTCTCTATCCATATTTAAATCCGGTTTGATATCAGGGTCATAAATGATTCTATTATGTTTTCCACCATATGCGAAAGCTCTTGCAATTCCAATGGCACCTATGGCATCAAGTCTGTCTGCATCCTGAACGCATTTACCTTCAAGCGTCTGCGGTACAACTGAATCCGTTCCTTCAAAGGAAATTTCACTGATAATATTACATATGATTTCTATAAATTCTTCATTTACATTATGTGTTCTCAAAAAATTAACTGCCTTATCTTTATGTGTACTTGTTTCAGGAGATAACTTTATATCATCTACATCATGTAATAAAGCAGCCAATTGGACGACCGCTATATCAGCATTCTCCCTGGACGCTATATTAGTTGCCAATTCGTATACTCTAAGCGTATGAAAATAATCATGACCACTATAATCATTTTCAAACACCTGCTTTACAAAATCAATCGCATCATCAATAACTTTCTTATCCATAAGCACCTCCAATCACTTTAATCCTATACCCAGCCTTCGCCCTTATTTGTGATATGGCTCATTATTTATAATCCGATAGCTTCTGTATACCTGCTCCAGCAAAATAACACGCATAAGCTGATGAGGGAAAGTCATATCCGAAAAACTGAGAAGCATATGGCTGCGTTCAAGGACTTTTTTATCTAATCCAAGCGAGCCTCCTATTATAAAAACAATATGGCTTGTGCCGTTTACACCAAGCCGGTTAATCATATCTGCCATCTGCTCAGAATTAAGCCTGCGTCCCTCTATTGCAAGTGAAATGACATATTCATCGCCTTTAAGCGCCCCCAGAATACGCTGCCCCTCTTTTGCCTTAATTTGGCTGCTTACCGCCTCAGAACAGCCATCAGGAGTCTTCTCATCCTGAAGTTCAATAACAGACGGCTTACAATACCTTGTAAGCCGTTTCATATACTCATCAACCGCCTGAGTAAAATATTTTTCTTTGATTTTTCCCACACAAATTACTGTAAGTTTCATTTTTGCAGACTTATCTCCCCATCAAGCAATCTCTCAAAATCGTTCATTGGCATTGGTTTGGCATAATAATATCCCTGTGCAATGTCACATCCGATTCGCTTAAGAAATTCACACTGCTCTGCCGTTTCAACACCTTCACAAACGATGGATATTCCAAGACCATGTGCGAGATTTACTATTGTCCTGATTATATAGCGGCTTTTCTCCGACTCATTATCAAGAAACTGCTTGTCAAGTTTTAATTCGCTTATAGGCAGCATATTGAGCATATTAAGTGATGAATAACCGCATCCGAAGTCATCCATTGATATATTATATCCAAGCTGCACCATTCGTTTAATAAGTGCAATCATATCATCTGCATTCTCAGTAAATGCACTTTCCGTAAGTTCAAAAATTATATTGTTTTTATTAATTCCGTATTTGTCAAATGTGTTAATAAGCTTATTAATATACATCGGGTCATAAACATGCATTCTGGACTGATTTACTGAGATAGGAACCGTATATTTGCCCCATTCATTCCTTTTTTTAATCATGGCACAAATTTTTTCCAGCATATAAAAATCTATCTTATTAACAAAACCATTCATCTCAAAAAGCGGAATAAAGTCATTGGGCGAAATCATACCCTCATCAGGTGACATCCATCTGACAAGCGCCTCTCCACCCACAACACGGCCATCCCTAAAACTTACTTTAGGCTGAATATATGGTATAAACTCATGGTTGTTAAGCGCCTTATTCATCTTGTATGTAAGCTTCTGATTCTTGACAATATCATAGTTTACATTTTTATCAAGAATTGTAACCATCTTTGATATTGAATTTTTGGAAAGCTTACTTGCCATTGCCGCTTTGTCAATCATCATATTGACATCTTCCTTATAGTCTTCCACTACATAGATGCCGCAATTGCAATTAATTTTAATTGTTTCCTTTAATTCATCAATTTCAAATTCTATTTCTTCCAGATAAGTCTCAATTATGTAAGTTAAACTATTAATATCCACATATCCAATCATAAACACAAACCGGTCAGCAAACATTCTTGCAAAAATGCCGTCCGGAACCACTATATCATGCACCTGGTCTGCAACAACCTTAAGAACCTTATTTCCCTGTTCCCTGCCATAAAAAGTATTGATTGCTTTAAAATTGCTGATGTCTATAACTCCGATGGCGTAACGCATGTCCTTATATTTAAGCATTATTTCCGCATCACGTATAAATTTGGAAAAATTACCATAGTCTGAAACCTTATCGATATTAATGTGTTCATTTATAAGTTCCTGTGTTTTCCTTTTATTTATAAGTATCACATATCCTGCCAGCACAAACATCAATATAACAATAAGAATTAACAGGTATATATTAATATCAATGTTGTTTCCTATTTCAAGAAAAATCAAATATCCGTCCTCACTCAACCAAAAATTTACATTACGCCGGAATGTATTGGGATGCCATGCCGCACCCCGGATACATTGCCGGCATAATCAACTTAACTGACATATCTGTCGGTTTTACTTACCGCTCAAATACTCATCAATACCTTTTGCTGCCGCCTTCCCTGCACCCATTGCAAGTATTACCGTAGCAGCCCCTGTAACAGCATCACCGCCGGCAAAAACACCGATTTTAGATGTCTGCCCTGTCTCTTCATCAGCAATAATACATTTATGCTTATTGATGTCAAGCCCGTCTGTTGTGGAAGAGATAAGCGGATTAGGTGATGTACCAAGTGACATAATCACTGTATCAAGCTCAATCTCAAACTCGGAACCTTCAATTTCAACAGGTCTTCTTCTTCCTGATTCGTCAGGCTCTCCAAGCTCCATTCTGATACATCTGATACCCTTAACCCATCCCTTATCATCAACAAGAATTTCGGTAGGATTGGTGAGAAGATTAAAAATAATTCCTTCTTCCTTGGCATGATGTACCTCTTCAACTCTGGCGGGCAGTTCCTCTTCACTTCTTCTGTAAATAACATGAACCTCAGCACCCAGTCTTAATGCGGTTCTTGCGGCATCCATAGCAACGTTGCCGCCGCCTACAACTGCTACCTTCGTTCCGGCTGCAATAGGTGTAGCATAGCCGTTCTCAAATGCTTTCATAAGATTGTTTCTTGTAAGGTACTCGTTAGCTGAGAAAACACCGTTGGCATTCTCTCCCGGTATTCCCATGAATCTCGGAAGACCTGCGCCTGAACCGATAAATACAGCCTCAAAGCCTTCTTTCTGTAATTCATCAATTCTTACGGATTTACCTATTACAACGTTAGTCTCTATTTTAACTCCAAGTTTCCTGACATTATCAACCTCTGCCTGCACCACCTTTTCCTTAGGGAGACGGAACTCAGGGATTCCATATACAAGCACGCCTCCTGCTTTATGTAATGCCTCAAAAATAGTTACATCATATCCCATCTTGGCAAGGTCGCCTGCACATGTAAGTCCGGAAGGTCCTGAACCGATAACTGCAACCTTTTTATTTTTCTTCTCTTTGGCAGGTTCCGGTGTAATGCCGTTTTCCCTTGCCCAGTCAGCCACAAATCGCTCAAGCTTACCTATTGAAACCGGCTCACCCTTAATGCCTCTGATACATTTGCCCTCGCACTGTGATTCCTGTGGGCACACGCGTCCGCAAACTGCAGGAAGTGCCGATGACCGGCTGATAATCTTATAAGCCTCCTCAAAATTACCCTGTTTAACTTCGTTAATAAATGCAGGTATATTAATTGATACAGGACATCCTTTCATACACTGTGCGTTTTTACAGTTAAGACACCTTGATGCCTCTGCCATAGCTTCCTCAGCATTATATCCAAGACATACTTCCTCAAAATTTCTGGCTCTAACCTGTGGGTCCTGTTCTCTGACTGGTACTCTCTTAAACATATCCATTATTTGTCACCTCCGCAGCCGCATCCGCCGTTTTTGTGTGTACTTCCCTCAGCAGCCTCAAGCAATGCTCTTCCCTCCTGAGTCTTGTACATCTGCTGTCTCTTCATTGCCTGGTCAAAATCAACAAGATGTCCGTCAAATTCAGGTCCGTCAACACAGGCAAACTTAACCTCATCACCAACCTGTACACGGCAAGCGCCACACATACCGGTTCCGTCAACCATTATCGGGTTAACACTTACAACTGTATGTATTCCTAACTCTTTTGTTAAAAGAGCAACAAATTTCATCATAATCATCGGTCCGATGGCTACACAATGGTCATATTCTCTGCCTAATTCATTGACCAGATATTTAATAGTATCCGTAACCATTCCGCTTCTTCCGTAACTTCCGTCATCGGTTGTTATATACAGATTGCCGGATACAGCTTCCATCTCTTTTTCAAGAATAACAAGGTCCTTGGTCTTAGCTCCTATAATGACATCAGCATCAATACCATGTTCATGAAGCCACTTAACCTGCGGATACACAGGAGCTGTTCCAAGTCCGCCTCCGACAAAAAGAATTTTTTTCTTCTTAACCTCTTCAATATCATCTGTAACTAAATCCGACGGGCATCCAAGTGGTCCTACAAAGTCCTCAAGGTAATCACCTGTCTTAAGCTCGGACATCTGCTGTGTAGAAGCACCTATAATCTGGACAACTATCTGAACCATTCCTCTTTCCCTATCGTAATCTGAGATAGTAAGCGGAATACGCTCACCCTTCTCATCAATTTTAGCTATAATAAACTGACCCGGCTCACATGATTTGGCAACACGCGGCGCATCTATTTCCATAAGGAAAATTCTGTCGGCCAGTTTTTCAGCCTTAAGTATCTTGTACATAAAGCACCTCCTATATTTATCTATTATACATTTTATACAAACAAACGTCTTAATGCAATAAAAAATATAATTATATTACAAAAAAACAACAAAGAATGTGCCTTCGGCATATTCTCACATCAAGCGCCGACTATTCAGCGGCATATTTGACATATTTCAGCTTTACACCGGTGCACGCCCTATAGCAGTTTAGTTGTGCGGAAACAAAGTTTCCCGGTATAGTGAAAACAGCGTGGAATATCATCATTCCACGCTGCTCTTTATTATCTTATCATTGAAGTTTTTGATTACTTTATTACTGAAAGCTTATAGTTATCCTTACTTCCTGTTATCTTATATACGTCACCGTTGTCTGCATCTGCACCATACCAATAAGACTGGGACTCACCATCAATGTTATAATAGAACATATAAATGGTTTTATCATCTATAAGTTTCTGTGAATAGTAATCCATACTACATTCATTATCATCTTCATCCACATGATTTTTATCTACATATTTCTTCTCTATAAGCATACTCCAGATAAACTCTTCCGCTTCGTCCTTTGTGTATTTTGACACATAAGAAACACTGTATGCTTTGGAGTTGGTGCTGGTCTTGCCATGCTCATCAACCACCAGGACTGTAACCACAGTGTTGCCTGCCGGCAGCTCAAGAGGCTGATTATTATATTCCTTGCTGCTTGTAGTCGGAGTGGTTCCGTCAAGCGTGTAATATACCTTACAGCCAGAATCCACATTGCCAATAGTTACCATAACCTTGCTTGACTGTGAAAACGTGGTCTCCGTAGGTGATATGCTAGGCGTCTTAGGTCCTATATAGTTAATGTTATATGTCTCTTCTATCACTTGGCTTTCAAATCCATACTCGTTGACAGCGTAAAATTTTATTGTTGTCTCACCCTCCTGCAATTCTATCCTGTCAATAAAAACTTTGGCATTATCTTTGGGATTGGTGCCATCTAAAGTGTAATATATTTTACAATCACCATCACATGACAGATATATCTTCTGGTCATCACTATAATCCCCGCCATCCGGAGTCGCCTCAGGTGCAGCCGGAACATACTTTCCAAATAATTCTATTACATCGGAATCTCCTGTATCCAATGCCATATCATAAAGGCTGATGAGTTCAGTAAAGTTCTCGGATTCATCATATATTGCTATAAGATTATAATATGCATTCTCATTGTCATCATCCAATTCAAGTACATCTTTAAGTATATTCTCTGCTTTCTCGCTCTGTGACGTGTTGTTGTAACACTCATACAAATAAAGCATCATATTAATATTCGTATCGCTGTCTGTTTTACCCTCATCATATGTTAATGCTTTTTCAAAATTCTCTATTGCCGTATAATAGTCTTTGTTATCATATGCCTCATAACCAAGACCGTTATAATATCCATAATTATCCTTGCTTTTATTAAAAGCTGCCTTCACTGCAAAATAGGCGGCAGCACCGATAATAGCAATAGCCACTATGACAATAGCAACTATTATAATTATCTTCTTAGCTCCAATCTTATCTCCCTGCGGCTCGTCCTCATATTCATCTTCTATAAGCTCATCTTCAGCATCCTGTACTTCCGGAACCTCATCTGTAATGTCTCTTACACTATTCTTCTTAACATAAACCTCAGCATCGGCTGTCTCTTCATCGACAATGCTGGCAATAGATTTGGCAAGTTCTTCCTCTAAATCAAAATCTTCTTTCATAAAAAACTCTCCTTAAGTAATATAGGTAACTATATCACATCATACCCATAAAATCAACAAACTAAAATCTTAACTTTTTATTATATTTTTTTTAAATAATTTACATTTTTTTCACACAGCCGTCACATTCGTATAATATTATAGTTCTCGGATAGTGAAGTATAACTTTCTATCTCCCCCCCCTCATATTTAAAAGCTGGAAGCACCAAAGTAACCTTTGGTGCTTCGCTTTTTCCTGAAACTATTGAAAAGCCCGTATCTTAAAAGATACAGGCTTTTAATTTACTCAGTTCTGTTTATAAATTTTCCGGGATCAACAGCCATAATCTTCACATAACATGTAACTGTTTTTCCGTCAACCGTGGCAGTTACCACACATTCGCCAGGCATTCTTCCCGTAACCACACCATTTTGAGTTACAGATGCAATTCTAGGATTAGAGGTTCTCCATGAAACCGCTGAAGGCGCACCATCTACATAAAGATTAAATGTGTCATACTGTTCAAGGGTCAAATCCGTACAGAACATTGCAATTGAATGTATCGTACATGAATCCTGAACTGTTCCCGCCGAACTATATGCCGTTACCTGACATGTACCTGCACCAACAGTAATAATATTTCCATTGCTATCCACAGTTACTACTGATGTATCAGATGATACCCATTTTACAGACTCATTAGTATTAGTCGGATAAAGCCTTGCAGTAAGCTGACGAGTTTTACCCTTAAGCATCGTTATCTCAGATGAGTTGACAGAAATAGATGTTGCTTTAACAATCTCCTTGACTATAACAGTACAATTTGCCACAACTTCATTGCCGTCTGTAGACGTAGCGTGAACCACAGTTCTGCCCGGTGCTACACCAACCACATCTCCGTCAGAATATACCTTGGCAACGCTTTCATCGTCAGAAGTCCATACCAAATCCTTAATTGTTGCATATGATGGATTAACCGTAGCATTAATATTAACAGTGTCTCCTACATACATACTTATCTTTGATTTATCAAAAGTGATTGATGTAACAGGATTGATAACCTTGATTACCACCGAATCGGTTACTCCTCCGCCATCAGCAGCCGTGGCTGTTATCACCACATTGCCTGCACTGATTCCGCTTACTTTTCCGCTCTGGTCAACCGTTGCTGCCGCAGGGTTACTGCTTCTCCAGATAACATTCTTATTGGAAGCAGTGTCCGTTTCGACATTAACTCCAAGTGTTACGGAATCATTCACATTAAGCCTTTCAGGACTTCCGGTTATCTCGATACTTTCAACATACTCTTTTACATTAATTGTACATGTCGCTTTAATATTGCTCTCATTGGTAGTTACAAGAATCTCACAGCTTCCGCCCACAAGTGCATTAACTATACCGTTTTCATCAACTGTTGCCACTTCAGGGTCGCTGGATATAAATGTTACCGATTTATCAGGAGCATCATTAGGAATAACCGTAGGAACCACAACGAATTTAGTTCCTGCAACCATTTCCTGATAATATGTATTAAGCGTCAATCCCGTTACCGGTTCTGTTATCTCTATTACACAGTAAGCTACGGTACCATTATCTTCACTGACACAGGATATTGTAACTGTACCCACTCCCACAGTTGTAACCTTTCCTGTCTGGTCAACTGTCGCCAAGGATGTATCGGAAGAACTCCATATTACATTCTTATTATCTGCGGTATCAGGATTAACTGTTGCATTCAGCCACAGCACCGTTCCTTTCTTGACTGACATTTCCGTTTCGGAAAGTATTATTTCAGTAACAGGCTGAAGTACCGTAACATTTGTCATATCAATATATCCGCCATCTTCCGTCTGTACAACTATCGTTGCGCTTCCGCTTCCCACAGCTGTAAGCATACCGGTCGAATCAACTGTTACAACCGAGTCATTAGACGAAGACCATGTAACATTTTTATTGGTGGCATTGTCCGGACTAATCAGTGCGGTAAGTCTGTATTCATCTCCTACATTCAACGTCACCCTGTCATAATCCATTTTAATTCCTTCAACCTGCTGTGTTATAAGGAACTTACAATATGCCACTTTGGAACTGTCAGCGTTGGAGGTTACACTTATATATGTCTCTCCCGGACCAACAAAGGTTACAAGACCGTTCTGGTCAACTGTCACAACCGAAGGGTCAAGAGACGCCCACGTAACTGACGTATCGACACCTGCCGATGCAGGAAGTACAGTTGCTGTCAACTGAAATTTCTGTAATGCCATCTGTGCCGTAACGCTTGTATTATCAAGTGTTATGCTTGTAACGCCCTCTGTTACATAGAAATCTGCCGTCGCAATATATAATCCGTCTTCTGAAACAACCGTTATTGTTGCATTACCGCCATTTACTCCGCTGATAAGGCACAACTGCTGCTGTCCCTCTGTTGTGTATGGAGCAACAGAAATTATGGAATCATCTGATGATACCCAGCTTAACTTAGTGTTGTCAGGTACAACCGATTCACCAAAGTTAAGAAATGCTGTTATGTATATATCAGTTCCTTTTTGAAGTGATATTGTGTCTTTTATTTCTTTACCATTATATAAAAGTGTAAGGTTAGATACAGGATTAAGTACATACACTCTACACGTAGCAGTCTTGACAACGCCTTCAATTTCCTGTGTGGCAACAAGTGTTGTATACCCGTTACCGCCGGTTGCAAGAGCTGTTACAGTTGCGGTGAGTCCGTCTTCCGAAACTTCCAAAGCTGCCATAGTATCGTCAGATAATGTCCAATGTATCGGCTGCTCCGTATTTGAAACAATAGCACTGACGCTTCCCTTGGTACCTATGTTCAGAGACATGGATGTGGTTGAAAGTGAAAATCCGTCGATAACCGTCACTGTTACTGTCTCTATATGCCCGTTCCATGTTACTGTAATATCCGCTGTACCGGTGTCGTTGGCAGTAAACATGCCTGTATGTGAATCATAAGATATTATATTGTTATTGCTTGACGCATAATTGACCTCCGTAGGATTGGCAGAGGTCGGTATTGATATCTGGTCGCCCACAAGAACCGTTGTGTTTGGAGGATATACAACATAAGGTACCGTAACCGTAACAGAGTCTCCGGCATTGCCTTCAGGATTATGGTCTAAACAGCTTGCATAAATTGTTGTAGAACCGGCATAAACACCGTATACCACACCATTGCTTACTGTTGCAACACTTTCGTCTGCCGACCACCAGTATACATCCGAAACCGCATTACTATTGGTCGTCAATGCAACGCTCTGTCCCTGCTGTACCTCAATAGCGTCCTCATCAATCGTAACGCCCACCGTCACCTCAAATGTATATGAAAGTCCGTCTGAAGGAATAGACGCCGTAATCGCCGCTGTTCCGCCGCTCATAGCTTTGATTGTGGCATTTTTGCCGTTACCTGTAACGGTTGCAATATTGCTATTGGAGGAAGTCCACTCAACATATTTGGAATTTGCGGCATTACATGACACATTGCCCTCATTGCCCGGCTGCATTATTCCCGCAACAGAATCATAAGCCACAGTAAGCGGTACTGTAATAGGAATATCCTTGGTAGCATAATCCTGATCCAAAAGATATCCTACTGTCATGGTTGTTCTTCCTGCTGCAATGGCATTGACCGTTCCAATGCCTTCATTATAACTGACATTTGCCACTGTTCCGTCTGCTATACTCCATGAAAAAGTTCCGTTGGTGGAGGACGCATTCAATATACTTACAGTAGCATTGACTGTGACAACTTCCGAATCAGATGAAAAATTAATACTAGCCCTGTCAACCGAAAGAACTACACTGGCAGCCCTTACCATCACCACTCCAACAGTTGTAGCGATGACGATTGCAAGCACTGCTGCTGCCGCCTTCCAGTGATTTTTAAGAAATTTTCTGAACTTCATACTATCCTCCAATAGACATAATTACAGCTTTATCTTTTTATCGGAATATGTCCATAAAATGTTTACCCCCCTACATAAAAAATTTCTTGAGAGAAATTTGTAATTATTATATAATTTACATATGTGATATGAGGTGTATTATGAACATATATGATATTTCCAATATAACCGGGGTTTCCATTGCTACGGTTTCAAGAGTTTTAAACAATAGCGGTAAAGTAAGCGAGGCTACAAAAAAGCGCGTACTCGATGCAATCAAAAGCACAGGTTACCGCCCCAACTTCCGCAATGCAGGTCTTAAGCATGCTCACTCCGTAGGGTTACTTTGCAATTCCTTAAACAATCCAAGAAGTGCCTACCTGATAAATAATATAATACCTGCGCTTCAAAATAAGGGGCTTACTCCTCTTCTTCTTATATGCAGGGATACAGTCACCGATATAAAGCAGGCGCTTGATTACTTTTCGGAACATAAAGCCGCTGCGGTTATTGCAGATGGAACAGGTTTTTCCAACGACACTATCAAAAACATACAACCGGCAGCTTCCCTTTTGAAATACCCTTTACTTATGCTTAACGCCTATGTCGAAGCGCCTAATATTTTCTGTATTCTTTGTGACATGGAAAAATCGTCATCCGTCATTATTGATACCTATCTTAAAAGCGGCTGCAAATCACCTGTTTTTCTTTTTTCGGAAATGTCGGATTTCTGCATTTCCATGCTTGACGGCTTCAAACATGCCTGCGCAGTCAACGGATTAGAACTGCCTTCCGAAAATCTGCATATATGCTCCGGCGGAGCGGCTGCTTCATATAATTACATATCAGAACTGATTACAGGCCGGAAATTTTTTGATTTAATTATGTGTTCAGACAATGCTTTGGGAATGGGTGCATATAAGGCAGTATCCGAATATGACGGATTGCAGGACAATGTTGCGGTTATCGGCTGCGGATATACCTCATGTCCGGATTTATGCCCTCTCCCTATTTCAAGCATTTACTGCCGTGATGAGGAGATTTTTAAACATACTTTCAACTCTCTTAACGGAATTATCAGCCAGAATCCAATCGCCACCAAAACTGTTTTTACTCCTATATACCTTCAATCGGAATACTATGTATAATGAAAATAAGGTGTAAATAAAATATCATTGTAATTAACTATTCAAATATCCCATCTGCAACAGTTTTTCATATACCTGACTGCCTAACAAATCAAAAAATTTCTCATTGCCATGAACATGGTCATACTCAGGTGCTTTTATAAGACAGTCCGGTATATCTCCTTTTTCCAAAGCCCTGATGTCTTCACTGTCTAATTTAATGTCTTTCACTGTGCTGATATTTTCAAGCAGATATGTCCTGAAATCCAGGAAATGCTCTCCGAATTTTTCAAAAAGCCTTTCATTCACAGCGGAAATTTCAGGCATATACTCCATTGCAGTAAGCCCCAGAACAAGATATTTTTCACTTCCGGTAAAATCAATCATTGCACATATGTTATCAATAACCTGTTCCACATTGGACATGGAAGCGTAATCATTAGTTCCAGCCCAGAAAATATTAATGTCCTCTGAGAAGTCCAGCCCTGAAAGAAAAGTTCTGACATCCGCCTTATCGGTTATTGGGGAAAACTCTTTTTCAGAAGCAAAACACATGCTGTCTCCATGTCTGCTGAGAATACCGTCGATTCCTTGAATTGTTACAGGATTAACAAGATCCTTTCCTGTGTCCTCCTGAATCTGTTTCAATAATCCCGGTTCCTTTCCGGACTGTGTGCGCAATGTCACATTATACCGCCCTGTTTCATCGCACTTACTGACGTAAGCGGACAGCGGCAGTGCACCGATTCTTGCAGCAATTGTCATCGAGTCTTCTCCTCCAATGCCATAGTTGTTTACCTGAAGTCCGGTAATACGGCTAAGCTTTTCAGGATATGACAATGTATTTCCGAATGCAGTTCCTGCAGTAAGGCTGTCTCCAAAACAATTTATTCTCATACGCATTCCTTTTCCTTTATGAATATTTTTAACATTTTGATATAACATGATATTCCCCATAAGCTAAACAACCGGACATCCAAAGGATGTCCGGTCAGCACTTATTCATCAAATTTTACTTTAACGTAATTGCCTCTGTCAGTTTTCTCAACCGCTTCAACTATACCCTCAGTGGATTTGATTCTTTCCGCAAATTTATAATTGCGTGACATAGCCACTGCCGGAACAATAGTGTAATACCAGCTTGAAGGAAGAACGCCTTCCACTATGGAAACTTTATCACCCGGTTTCACAAGGTTCTCGCGTTCCATTTTAAACTCCTCAATGCGCATATTACTCTTCATCCTCCACCGGCATATCCCAGTTATGGTAAACTGCCTGAACATCATCGTCATCATCAAGCAAATCAAGAATTCTGTTCATCTGCTTAATATCGTTTTCCGCCGTAAGCTCAACCCATGTCTGAGGAATCATTGTTACCTCTGCCTGCACAAGCTCAAGTCCTGCAGCTTCAAGCGCTTCTCTGACCGTTCCACAGTCATCAGGAGCAGTGATTATCTCAAATTCTTCCTCATCCTCGTCACTGAAATCCTCAGCACCGGCATCAATTGCCAGCATCATAAGCTCATCAGCATCAATCTTGCAATCTTCCTTGCTTATGAGAATCTGACCTTTTTTATCAAACATAAATGAAACACAGCCCGGCGTTCCAACATTACCATTGCCCTTGGTAAAAGCATTTCTTACATTGGATGCAGTTCTGTTTTTATTATCTGTGAGAGTTTCAACGATTATTGCCGTTCCGTTAGGACCGTATCCTTCGTATGTAATAGAAGTATAGTTGGCGGCATTGGAATCACCAGCCGCTTTCTTTATGCTTCTATCGATTGTATCATTAGGCATATTGTTGGACTTTGCCTTTGCAATAACATCACGGAGCTTGCTGTTGTTATTAGGGTCCGGTCCGCCTTCTTTAACTGCAACCATAAGTTCCTTGCCAAGTCTGGTAAAAATCTTACCCTTTGCAGCATCATTTTTTTCTTTTTTGTGTTTAATATTGGCAAATTTTGAATGTCCTGACATATGACACCTCCATTTAGTCTTCTTTTACATCCTTAATGCTGAAGCTGTATCTTCCCATCTTATCCTTGCCAAGGCATACACATTTAACCTTATCGCCAAGTGTAAGCACATCCTCAACATGCTCAATTCTCTCCCTGCAAATCTTGGAAATGTGAACCATTCCTTCCTTGCCCGGTGCAAACTCAATAAATGCGCCAAATTCCTTAATGCTTATTACCTTGCCCTCAAGTACAAGTCCCTCTTCGTAATCCGTTACAATAGTCTGTATATACTTGATTGCCTTAGCCATAGCGTCCTTGTCTGTTCCGCATACTGATACGGCACCGTCATCTGTAATGTCAATCTTCACACCTGTCTCATCAATAATAGTGTTGATAGTCTTACCTCTCTGACCGACAACATCACCAATCTTGGCAGGGTCAATCTGAATCTGCTCAATCTTAGGAGCATAAGGACCAACCTCTTTACGAGGCTCTGAGATTGCCGGCTGCATACATGTCTCCATAATAAACATTCTTGCCTCACGGCATCTTGCAATAGCGCCCTCAACTATAGGTCTTGTAAGTCCATGAATCTTAATATCCATCTGAATTGCAGTGATACCTGCATCCGTACCGGTTACCTTAAAGTCCATGTCACCGAAAAAGTCCTCAAGTCCCTGAATATCTGTGAGAAGTATATAATCATCATCTGTATCTCCGGTTACAAGACCGCATGAAATACCGGCAACCATTTTCTTTATAGGAACACCGGCAGCCATAAGTGACATACATGATGCACATGTTGACGCCATTGATGTTGAACCGTTTGACTCAAATGTTTCTGACACTGTTCTGATTGCGTATGGAAACTCCTCTTCCGAAGGAAGCACAGGCAAAAGCGCCCTCTCGGCAAGCGCACCATGTCCGATTTCACGACGTCC
>CAYPWY010000005.1:0-87075 GCA_964414835.1 uncultured Butyrivibrio sp.
CCATAACTACGTCGGAATACATCTGAATGAATCTTCTGTAGCAGTCCCAAGCCCAACGTGGGTTATTAGATTTCTCAGCAATTACATTAACAACTGCTTCATTTAAACCAAGGTTAAGGATTGTATCCATCATACCAGGCATTGATGCTCTGGCACCTGAACGTACGGAAACAAGAAGCGGATTCTCCATATCACCGAACTTCTTGCCTGTAATCTCTTCCATCTTAACAATGTACTCATTAATCTCTGCCATGATTCCATCATTAATCTCACGGCCGTCCTCATAATACTGAGTACAAGCCTCTGTCGTGATAGTGAATCCCTGTGGTACAGGAAGACCGATGTTAGTCATCTCTGCAAGGTTGGCACCCTTACCACCAAGAAGTTCTCTCATGTTTGCATTACCCTCACTGAAAAGGTAGCAATACTTGTTTGCCATTTGTAATTCCTCCTAATATTAATATTACTTATAGCCATGCAACACCATAGGCTTTTGTAAAAAACATATTATATGTTCCTTGCAAAAACCCACGTACCGCATAACATATGTCTTAATTATAACATATCAAGTCAAAATTTCAACTAAAGATTGTAAGTTTTATCTAAGTTTTACATATGTTTACACCGCAGCTTACCGCACCGTCACGGTGAGATATACTGCGTAACCGAGATTTTCAACATCTTTGCCGTTCCGGCCCATTTTATACAGAATATTTTTATCATTAATACAGTAAAAATACTTGCGTGAATACACTGCCTTTGAGACTCCGTCCGGAATCTCGCCTGCTTTTTCAGGTTTTTTACCGGTGTCTTTTATCACAAACAGTTCCATGCCTGCTGTGTACATAAAACCATTGTAATTTTCCACTGATATAAGCCTGTCGGCTCCGTTTGCCAGAATGTCATCGGAATTATCCCCTGCAAGTCTGTGAAGATTTCTATCTGCGTCCAGTGCTATGAAACATTCATCACCGGAATAAAATATAACGGAATCGCTTTCTTTCAGCCCGAAAAGCTTTTCTCCCACTGCCGATGCGCCTGTCTGCGCAACAAAATACAGTTCATTCATATAGGAATAATACAGATAGCTGCCGCCTGTATAATATACATCCGCCACTGCATCCTTTGATGCAAAAAGGGCAGTGATTTCACCGTTATTTTCCCCTGCAAAATACCCGTTATCACTGCGGTACAGCAATATATCCTCATCGCTTACGGCATTATCTGACAATTCCACAACCTGGCTGTCAATAAGCAATGGCGCGCCCACATTGTCTGTATTGACCGCATATAGCTTATCCTCACCGGTCAGATAATACATATATTCCCCTATAATTCTGTACTCTGATATTCCCTCTGCAACGACTCTTGTATTTTCTTTACCATATTCTACAAGACTTCTGCCGTTAATGATTCCGTAATCTGCCGTTGCCATATCAAGATAAAGTACATTGCCATCATTGTCAACACGTACAATGTCCTTATCGTTGTAATCCCGTACAACCTGCTGCAGTTCTCCCCCGTACTCACCGAAATACATGGTATATTCTCCCGATGAAAAATCATCGCTGGCACTGCATGTGGTCAGCACAAAATATTTACCGTTGTCACTGACTGCACAGGCTCCGGTGTAGCCCTGCTCCATATCAATATCAAGTATGGCAGTATTTTCACCATCCGTCACAATAGTTTCACCGTCCGAAACAAAAATGACAATAGAAAGAGCGTCATTATAGGCAACCGGTACAGGTTTGTCAGCGCCTATCGTAATACTTTTGCCGTCACGACAGATATATAATCCTGCGCTGTCATATGCAAGAAAAGTGTTCTCTGCAATCTCGGTAAACGTTACAGCTCCGCCGATGTTGCCAAAAAGCGGTTCGTCAGCATTATCCGAATAATAACCGTATTTCCCGTCAAAATAAAAGACTCTGCTGCGGTCGGTATTTTTTATTATATTGAACGCTGTTACTGCAATTACTGCCGCAGCAATGACAACTCCGCCAATAATCAGGAATTTAGGCCTTTTATCCTTGAAAATCCTGTGACTTACCACAAGCTTTGAATTATCAAGATTTTCCGGCTGGTCATCAAATTTAAGCTCCCGTATGACAGGATTATTATCGCCGTGCTTTCTTTTGAACCTTTTAAAAAAATTATGCTCTCTGAAAAACCCTGCCACTGCTGAAACAGCTTTTAAAATATGCTCTTGAACCGCAACCGAAGAAAGGCTCGCCGTCTCCGACCCGCCTTTCTTTGTATGTCTTTCATGTCTTTCGCGCTCATTGTCAATGGTAACAGTGTCAAGCCCATGACGCCTGTCATAATCCTCCCTTGTGGAGTACATTATACCCGGCGGCAATGAACCTTCTTCTTTACCAGACTTCTGTGCTTCCTCCCATTGTTTTTTACGTCGGAGATAATCCTCATTGACGAAAACAACTCTGGCGCCGCACTTTGGACACTCAGACCTGCTGTTATGTTCAAATCCGCATTTGTCGCATATCATACCGACTTCCTCCGGCTATTGCATCCATATGTCAAAATGTCAATTTGTCCTCGAAGTAAGCCACAAGCTCATCAATCTTAATTCTCTCCTGCTCCATTGTATCCCTGTCTCTTACAGTCACGCAGCCGTCATTTTCCGACTCAAAATCGTAGGTTACACAGAAAGGCGTTCCAATCTCGTCCTGTCTTCTGTATCTCTTACCTATATTGCCTCTGTCGTCAAATTCACAGTTGTATTTTTTGGAAAGCTGGGCATAAATCTTTTCCGCACCCTCGTTAAGCTTCTTTGAAAGCGGAAGCACACCTATTTTCACAGGTGCAATGGCAGGATGGAAATGAAGAACTGTTCTCATGTCGCCGCCCTCAAGCTCCTCCTCATCATAGGCTGAGCAAAGGAATGCAAGCGTAACACGGTCAGCGCCAAGTGAAGGCTCAATAACATAAGGAATGTATTTTGAGCTGTCCTCATCATCAAAATATGACATATCCTCACCTGATGTGTTCTGATGCTGTGTAAGGTCATAATCCGTTCTGTCCGCAATTCCCCACAGCTCGCCCCAGCCAAACGGGAATAAAAATTCAATATCCGTAGTTCCCTTTGAGTAGAAGCAAAGCTCCTCCGGAGAATGGTCTCTGGCTCTCATCTCTTCATCCTTAATTCCCAGACTCTTAAGCCAGTTAATACAAAATTCTCTCCAGTATGCAAACCACTGAAGGTCTGTCCCCGGTTTGCAGAAAAACTCCAGCTCCATCTGCTCAAATTCTCTTGTTCTGAATGTGAAGTTACCCGGAGTAATCTCATTACGGAATGACTTACCAATCTGTCCGATTCCGAAAGGTACTTTTTTGCGTGAAGTTCTCTGTACGTTCTTAAAGTTGACAAAAATACCCTGCGCTGTCTCAGGCCTTAAATATACTGTATTTTTGGCGTCTTCCGTCACACCCTGAAAAGTCTTGAACATAAGGTTGAACTGTCTGATTTCGGTAAAATTATGTTTTCCGCAGGATGGACATGCAATGTTTTTGTCAGCAACAAAGCTTTCCATGTCCTCCTTGCTCCATGCATCAACGGAGCCTTCAATTGTAAAATTGTTCTCCTCCGCCCAGTCTTCTATAAGCTTGTCGGCACGAAATCTCTCTTTACACTCCTTGCAGTCCATGAGGGGGTCTGCAAATCCGCCCAGATGTCCGGATGCAACCCATGTCTGAGGGTTCATAAGAATAGCGCAGTCAACACCTACATTGTAAGGACTTTCCTGAACGAACTTCTGCCACCATGCTTTTTTTACATTGTTTTTAAGCTCCACGCCAAGGTTGCCGTAATCCCATGTGTTGGCAAGTCCGCCGTAAATCTCGGAACCCGGATATACGAAACCTCTTGATTTTGCCAGAGCAACGATTTTGTCCATTGTCTTTTCCATAAAATATACCTCGCTGTTGTTATATGTATTCACAATTATCTCTTAGTGAAATATTTTATATGTTTTGGATGTATTTTTCAAGTGCTATTGAAAAATACTTGAAAGGCTACATAAGGGCATCCAGAATTTCCAATGAATTCATGCGCCTGTCTATGTATGTATTCATACATCTTGCCATTACCATACGAAGCTCGGAAAGCACCTCCGGTGATACCTTAAAAGTAAAAAGCTTACCTATATCAGTACACACTATATATTGCAAAGTATACAATGTGGACTGGCATATTGTTATGGTATCTTTGATGCCATCTCTGCATCCATCACACACCACGCCGTTATGGGCAACGGAAAATCCTGATATATTTTCCCCGCCCCCGCACCTGCAGCATTGGAAAAATTCCGGATACTCTCCGTTAAGAACAAGAATTTTCAGCTCATAGATATACCTCACAAGCCTGTTATCTATATTGGTGTTAAGGAGGGCACGAAATGCGGCATAAATAAGATTAAGCATCTGAGAGCTATCCTGATTCTCAACTGCATAATAGCCGGCAAGCTCAAGAAAATAGCACGCCGTATAGGTCATAGTAATATCGTCTGCCAATTCTCTGAAATAATTGCTTATCTCGGCATTGATTAGTGTGTAGGAATCCCTTCCGTATATCAGATAAAAACTTCCGAATGCAAAGCTCTCGCTGGGTGCCATAAGTTGGCTGCCGGGTCTTCGCGCTCCTCTTGCAAAGGCGCTGATTTTGCCCCTTTCTCTGGTGAGAAGGACTATTCTTTTGTCGTGTTCACCAATGGGCGCTGATGCGATGACCATGCCCATAACTTTAATCTGGTCAGCCATCTGATTTTCAGTCCTCTTTTCTGTAACCGAAATTCTTCATAAAAAGCTCTGAATCACGCCATTCCTTGCGAACCTTTACCCAAAGCTTAAGATTGATTTTCTGCTCCATCATGCGCTCTATCTCAAAACGTGCGGCAGAGCCTATTTTCTTGAGCATGGCTCCGCCCTTGCCTATTATAATACCCTTATGGCTGTCTTTCTCACAGATGATTGTTGCTTCTATATCCCACAGAGGTTCACCGCTGCTGCCCCGACGTTCCTTCATCTGCTCTATGGTGACGGCAATTCCGTGTGGTATCTCATCTGACAGGCACCGCAGCGCTTTTTCCCTGATAAGCTCCGCCACTATCTGACGCATAGGCTGGTCGGTTACGGTGTCTTCATCATAGTACATCGGGCCCTCATCCAGATACTTAAAAATAGTATCAGTCAAATCATCCGTATTGGTTCCCTTGAGAGCCGACACCGGAACAATTTCCGCAAAATCCATCTCTTTTCTGTAAGCATCAATAAATCTCAGTATGTCTTCTTTATGGACGGTATCTACTTTATTGATTACGAGAATTACCGGTTTTTTGCAGCTCTTAAGCTGTGTAACTATGTGTTTTTCACCTGCGCCGATATAGTCTGTAGGTTCCACCAGCCATAACACTACATCAACATCCGCAAGTGTCTTCTCTGCCACATTGACCATATATTCGCCCAGCTTGTTCTTGGCTTTGTGTATTCCAGGAGTATCAAGAAAAATTATCTGTCCCCTGTCATCTGTATACACTGTCTGTATTCTGTTTCTGGTGGTCTGGGGCTTATTGGAGGTTATTGCTATTTTCTGTCCTATAAGCCTGTTCATCAATGTGGATTTACCCACATTTGGGCGCCCGATAAGCGCCGCAAATCCTGATTTTGTTTCCAATGTTTTATCCTCTATTCTTTATAACAGATTGCGTATCTCATCAAAAATTTTACAATCTTTTTCTATCTGGTCACTGTTTCCTATTGCGCACATATAGCCGTCCTCAAGAATCGCCCGCACAATATCCTCAAGTCCGTTAATGTCCTTCTGATATGTGTTGAGCACTCCCAGTCTGTCATTACGGTAATAATCCTCATCAATATTGCGAAGCCATGACTCAAATGAGCGTGCACCCTTTGCCTGCGGCGACAATGGTTTATCAAGACCGCTGAATGTTCCGATTATATATTTGGTCATCTCCCGTTCTGTTGCCGTAAAATTCTTTACATATTCAGGTATTCCCTCATATACATCATTGGTTGCCGATATATTAGGATCACGATATGAACAGAAATATCCGTTGCCCATAACAGAATACCCGTTCATACAGCCGTAAGCGCCGCCCTTTACTCTTATGTTCGTCCACAGGTAATCATAATCAAGCATGGTTTTAAGCACTTTGAGAGCCGGATTGTAATTAAGTCCCTTATCTCTGAAATTACCGCACCTTGCCACATAATTGATCTGTGAAGCGCTTTTGTACCCGATGCGTTTCTTTGCAAATATAAAGTTACGGGAAGCATTGCTGCCGCTTTCCTTTGGAAGCTCTGATATAAATCCGCCAAGTCCTTCTGATACGGCGGCGTACGCATCATCATCTCCGGTAAATGACACAATAAGTCTGTCTGCCGCAAAAATCTTCTCTGTGACAAGGTTAAGCTTCTCTGTGATAACCGCCTTGCGTTCTTCAAAATTATCGTACAAATCAGCAATAAATCTGTAATATGCTATTCCCGATGTCAAATCGGCATACCTTGAGGTTTCAATAAACTGGGAATTACATTCGCCTACTGCCATGTAATGTCCAGCTGACACCATTTTATTCTGCATTCTTGACTTAACCTCGGCAAGAATTTCCCGGAGCCGCTTATGGTCATCATAGTGTGACGAGAACATCATTTCCTTAATAAGCCCAAATGCTGTTTCATACTCTGACAGAAGTGCTTTACATTCTACTGAAAATCTTGCGCTGACCTTATGCCCGTCTATTGTCTCATAGGCGTTGAAATCGGGAACTATTCCTCCTGTGTGTATATCAGTCTCGTTGGAAAATTCCTCATAAGTATATTTATCCGTATCTATATAACCTATTACATTGCCAAGGAGTCCAACATAAGGAATATCCGCTTCATCAACTGCACTTATATCAAATGACAGCTTCATATAGCCGATTCCATTGGTATAAAGTCTGTGGTGGTCAACCGTTACGCCTGCCACATTCTTAAAATCATTATAAAGCGGTGTTATTTCTCTGCTTATATCATCTCTTGTAAGCATTGGTATTGAGTTAAGCTCCTCTTCCGTAGACGGCTCTGACTGATATTCCTTCAACGCTTTTGTGTCATTTACAAGCTTCAAAAGCTGTTCTTCGGATAAAGCTGCTTTGTACGCAGCAAGCTTGTCTGCAAGCTGCTTATCGTCAGCCGCTGTAAGATTCACCACCGGCTTAAGCACCACAATTGTACTGTGTGTATTATTGAGAAAATACTTATCAACAAGCTTCTCAAAATATCCTGTATCAATGTTGTCCTTAAGAAACTGATATGTGTCGTTCTGGCTCAGGTGTATAAAAGGCTTTGTTTCATCATAAAGCCAACTGTCCATAAGCCCCAATCCATACATAAGCCCTTTCGGAAACTGCCCGAAATCAGCCTCTCTGTACCGGAACTCCATCGAGTTGATACCTGCTCTCAAGGTATCTTTATTGATACCTTTATCCACGATATGTGAAAGGGTTGTCCTGATTATATCAAGAAATTCCTCTTCCCTGTCAGCATCTGTATTTTTGGCGGCTATGGTAAACATAGGCTGCTTAAGGGAGCTTTCATAGCTGCACATAATATCCTCGCCTATTCCGGCATCTATAAGCGCCTGCTTTACCTGTGCACCCGGAGCCGAAAAAAGAGCATAGTCTATTATCTGCATGGCAATATATAATTCTTTATCAAGAGTGTCCCCAACTGAAAAATTATAGGCAAGATATGTCTTTCCCTCAGTTCCCTCATCCTCTGTCACAGAGTATTCCGCCTCAACTCTTTTCATTGCACTGAATGGTTTCTGTGTACCTATCTCCGAATCCACCTGCAGATAATCGTATTTGGAAAGATATTCTCTGTCAAGATATTCAAGCCTCTCTGCCATGTCAGCATTTCCGTATATATAAATGTAGCTGTTGGACGGATGATAGAGTTTCTTGTGGAACGCCACAAAATCCTCATAGGTTAAATCCGGTATACATGACGGGTCGCCTCCTGACTCAACACCGTATGATATGTCAGGATAAAGAGAATTGAGACAATATCTGCTGAGAACATCATCAGGAGAAGAATATGCACCCTTCATCTCATTATATACCACTCCATTGTAGGTAAGAGGCGCATCCACACTATCCAGTTCATAGTGCCATCCCTCCTGCATAAAAATCTGTTTTCTGGTGTAAATATTCGGATTGAGAACAGCATCCATATACACGTCCATAAGATTTTTGAAATCCACATCATTACAGCTTGCCACAGGATATACGGTTTTGTCCGGATATGTCATGGCATTGAGAAATGTGTTCAGAGAGCCTTTCACAAGCTCGATAAACGGGTCCTTGGCAGGATATTTCGCCGAACCGCATAACACAGAGTGCTCCAATATATGCGGAACTCCCGTACTGTCCGGCGGCGGCGTACGGAATCCTATGGAAAACA
Organism: uncultured Butyrivibrio sp.; assembly: GCA_964414835.1. Classification (GTDB taxonomy): domain Bacteria; phylum Bacillota; class Clostridia; order Lachnospirales; family Lachnospiraceae; genus Eshraghiella. Next base: position 8,488 of record CAYPWY010000005.1, read on the forward strand.
CTTTATTTTCATCATCGTTGGATAAAATAAGAACTCTTGCACCTGACTTCTTATGCTTAAAAAGATAACCGTCAGATTTGAGCTCTTCTATCCTCTGCTCTTGTATCAGATTGTATTTTTGTGAATCAAATTTTACCATATTACTATTCCTTTCAAAAAAGCCTCTGTTACATATTTTACTATGAAACAGAGGTTTTAATCAATATATTTTATATGTTTTGTTAAAATGTTTTATTATAATTGCTATTCTATATACTCATTTGAAATAAGTTTCATATAATTATCATAAAAAATTCTCTCTGCTGTTTTGATGCCGAACCGCCTTGCTATCTGACCGACAGCTTTAACATAATTCCCGCCCTCATCCCATACTGTATTATTGGTAACGGTCATAATATGCAGAAGTCCATTCTCTATCACCTGATTGATTGTTTTCCTGAAAGCTCTTGGCAGTTTACTGTCAAGTGTCATAAAATCCCCTGAAATATACCCTCCATTTTCAACAAGCTCCTCGATGCACCCATATTCCGCAGCAAAAGAATACTTGAAAATATTATTTATAATCATCCTGTAATCTGCTGCAAAGCCTTCCTTAACCGCCTTCCTGACAAATGAAAAATCCACCTCCCTGTCGAAATCCACCAGAACATATCTGCTGCCCTCAATCGTTTTTGCAAGCCCTGTTCCGAGGGCTCCGAGAAATCCGCTGTAATATTGTACCATGCTTCCCATACAGAGCTTAAGTCCCGGATATCTGTCGGAAATCAATTCCCGAAGGTATTCAGTGCGGCGAATACGCATATTGTTACAGTCGGTTCCCGACATGTAGTCAAACGGCGGCGTAAGAATTATGGTTCTTGCACCTGCATTATACATATTCTCAACAGCATATACCGCTGCGGCAATATCGCCCTGTCCGTTGATATATTTATTATTTTCCAGTGACAAAGTCCCTGCAAAAATCCACAATCCTTCCATAATACTTCAACCGTTCTTTATTATTTACCGATTACAAATATACTTATACCATCATGTTCATTAAATACAAACTCACGCAGCAGCTTATATTTATCATTAAGTCTCAAGTGTTTTTTTACGAGATTTTTTTCTCTTGAAAACATAATGATTATACCGTCATCCTTAAGAAGTCCTGCAGATTTGTCCAGAAATCTCCCGTAAAAATCATCAGCGCTTTCTCTGTCACATGCCGGCATTTCAGTTATGATTTCGTCAAATAAATATTCATGTTTAAAATCAAAATAGTCCCTGTTTATATAATTAATAGTTATATTGCCGGCTTTGGCCGTATTTTCGCGTGCCTTGATTATTGCGTCTCCGAATATATCTATCCCATATATGTGACATGCCTTTACAATACGGCTGCGTTCTATAAGGACGGTTCCCACCCCACAGAAAGGGTCAAGTATCTGAGCGTTTTCTTTCAGATAGGCCTTTACAAGATACACCATCATTGCAGCATTGACAGGCTTCATTGATGCCGCCACATAATTGGTTCTGTATTTGAATCTTTCATCTTTAATAGTATGGAGTTTTAGGAAAATACCATATCCTCCATTCTTGGACTCCATAAGCTTAAGCTCTATCTCATAATCCGACGGTGCATTAATAAGCCTGCCCTTGGATAGCGCCTGCAGCTTAGCCGCAACCGCACTGACATCATCTTTGGCTGTAATTCTAAACCGGAAGGGCTTATGGCTGTCATTGTGCATTGACTCCAACAGTTCCGTCAGATTACCGTTAATTATATCAGATGGAAGCAGCCCTTTTTCGCTGCTTCTCATACCGTTAATCACAAAAAGCATTTCCCTGTAAATTCTTATTCGTACCAGCTTATATATATCCTTTGTGTTGACCATAACACCGCAAAACGCTTTTTGAGTATCATTTGTGATACCATTTTCATGTATTGCCCTGTCCAGCGCATCCATAGTATCCTTACCTGTTGTAAGTATAACCTTTACCGGTACTGACGGATTGTGAAATTTATGGCTAACGTTATCGGCTTCGGGAAACATCATGGACAGCTGTTTCAATTCCTGAGCTATATGTTTTAAATCCTTATCATCAAAATCACCCTGTGACAATTCTTTTTTTCTGGCAAGAAGAATTTCCTCATACGGCTTATAATCATATGATGCCAACGCTTCAAGATACGAGCTCTTGACAAAAAGTGTTGCTTCAGCCATGTATGCTTCCAAAAGTGCCTTATCATATCCCTGTTCATGGAGTATACCCATTATAAGGGCGGCATTTTTCCTCACCTTGGCATCGGTATTTTTCAATAATGCAGGAAAAAGCGAAAGGTCATAGTCCTTTTCGCTTTTTATGGTCCGTACAGCGCCTTCCTCCTTAAGCATAGCTTTTAATTCAATAAGGTCAGCACGCAGGTTTATTCCGTTATGTATTTCATATAAATGTTTTTCAAACATTAAGCCTCGTCCTTTACATATCCGGCTATGTTGATAGCATGGTCGGATACTCTTTCAAGATTAGTAAGAATGTTCAGGAAAATAACCCCTGTTTCCGAGCTGCATTCCCTTCTTGACAGTCTTTCAATATGCTTTGCCCTAATCTCTTCTTCAAGAGAGTCCACCTCATCCTCATATCTGAAAGCACTTCTTACCATATCCATATTACCGGTTTCACGGGCGGCAACGGCACTGTCAACCGAACCCTCAACCGCCTTACGCATAAGCTCAAGGTCTTCAACACCGACTTCTGAAAACTCCATATTGCCATCCCTGAGTTTGGAGGCAAGCTCCGCAAGATTTTCAGCATGGTCACCTACACGTTCAAGGTCAATCACCGTATACATAAGGTCCTTGATTTGCTGACTCTGCCTGTCGGTGACTCCGTCATTGCTTAATTTCACAAGAAATTCCGAAAGATTGGCAACATGGTCATCTATATGCTTCTCGGTGTCCAAAACCGTATCTATTAATTCGTATTTGTTATACATAACCGCATCAAGGCTGCGTTTTAAGTTGTCCGAACAGATTTTACCCAGCTTAACCACATGATTGCTTACTGCCTGTATTGCAAGAGACGGCGTATTAAGTATTCTGTCATCAAGAAGCATCGCCGTATCTCTTGTATTAACAGCGGCAACAGGTGTTTCCTCGCCATTATCTCTTATAATAAGCTCCGAAAGCCTTACAAGCTTTCCTGCAAGAGGATAGAACAGGGTTGTATTGACCAGCTTAAATCCCGTATGGAATATGGCTATGTATACTGCAGTCATCGTAAACGACTGCGCCCTAGGGAATATCCTGAAGAAAATGAATATCAAGGTTCCCCATATGACTACTCCGAACACATTAAACAACAGATTGATTACCGCCGCCCGTTTGGCATTCTTAGATGCCCCGGCACTTGAAAGTATGGCGGTGAAACATGAGCCAATGTCCGCTCCAAGACATATAAATACAGCTGTGGCTGCATTGACTACGCCGAATCTTGACAGAGTCTGCAATACACCTACGGATGCCGAAGAGCTTTGCATTACGCCTGTTACAATTACGCCGATAAGTATTCCGAAAAGAGGGTTGGAACCAAGCGTAAGGAACATGTTCTGTACGGTTTCGCTCTCCATATACGGCTCCATTGATGTAGACATTGCCGTAAGCCCGAAAAAGAGAAGACCAATGGATATAATAATCTCACCCATTGTCTGCTTTTTATGTTTTTTGCAGAACATTATGAAAGCCGCACCAATGCCAATCATAAGCGGCGCATAAAAGGACGGCTTGACTGCCGCTGCCGCCGACCCCAGCGAATCCAGTGAAACTATCCATGCCGTAACGGTTGTACCGATATTGGCACCCATAATAATTCCCACAGCCTGCATAAGATTGATAATCCCTGCATTGACAAAACCGACAACCATAACGGTAGTCGCCCCTGAGCTTTGAATTATGGCTGTTACCAGCGCACCAACAAGTATTGCCATTATCCTCTTATTGGTAACTGCTTCGAGAAGGCTTTTCATCTTCTCTCCTGCAGCTTTCTGCAATCCGCCGGACAAAAGCTTCATTCCATAAAGGAACATACCAAGTCCGCCCACAAAGCCTAATATATTGGACATATCATTTATGGTCATTACCGTTGACTCCTTCTGTTGTACTATTCTGCTTCCATCTCAGCCTTAACATCTAACTTAAATCCATACCATTCATCTTCATGCTCAACATAATATAACGGGCAGCATTTTCCCGTAATATCATAATGCCTTATTACTTCTGTTTCCGGCTGAAGACCATAGGTTTTACATAGAGAAGCTGTCAGCTTGACAAGGGATTTATATGTAGCTGTTGTGAACTGTCCTGTCTCGTCAGGATGGCAGCACTCTATAGCTATTGTGTCTTTATTACGTTCATTGGAAGCATATGAAATTTCATCTAAAGGAACGCATTGTATAATCTCACCGTCAAGTCCGATTATATAATGACTGCTTGCACTGGTAATATGCGTATCCTTGAGATTTTCAAAATAACTTCTGTTTTGCGCCGCAGTAGTTCCCGGATTGCCAACATAATGTACTACTATGGCATTAACCTCTTTGAGTTCCGTACCCGGCCTTGAGTATTCGTTAATTGTAAGATAATCCTTGGTTATATTATCACTGAGCAAAAAAGCGTCTGCCGTAGCAGTCTCATCTTCTTTGACAATGTTATCTATTATTTCCCTGATGCCGCTGTTATTCCTCTCAAGCACTTTTTCCAGAATAACTATTGCGGTTATCACTATCAATACAAAAAGGGAACTGACAAGTATAATCTTAAATTTTCTTAAACGCATACCCTCTACCACATCCTATGTATATAATTTACTGCTGATATTATTGCTCCACACTATAATTCGGAGCTTCCTTTGTGATATGAATATCGTGTGGATGACTCTCTTTAAGTGAAGCAGCAGATATTTTAACAAATCTTCCGTTTTCCTTAAGCTCAGGGATTGTTTTTGTTCCGCAATAACCCATACCGGACCTTAAACCGCCCATAAGCTGAAATACAGTATCCTCAAGAAGTCCCTTATAAGCCACGCGGCCTTCAACGCCCTCAGGCACAAGCTTCTTGGCATCTGTCTGGAAATATCTGTCTTTGCTTCCGTTTTCCATAGCCGCTATAGAGCCCATTCCTCTGTACACCTTATACTTACGTCCCTGGAAAAGCTCAAAATCTCCCGGAGCCTCATCACAGCCCGCAAACATACTTCCCATCATACATACATCTGCACCTGCGGCGATTGCTTTAGTCAAATCGCCCGAAAACTTAATTCCGCCGTCAGCTATAACAGGAATGCCGTACTGCTTAGCCGTTGCATATACATCCATGACTGCTGATATCTGAGGCACGCCTATGCCGGCTACAATTCGCGTTGTACATATTGAACCCGGTCCGATTCCTACCTTGACAGCATCAACCCCTGCTTCAATAAGCGCCTTTGCTGCCTCTCCTGTGGCAATATTTCCCGCAATAACCTGAAGGTCAGGATATGCAGCCTTAACCTTCTTAAGCGCCTCAATTATATTTTTTGAATGACCATGTGCCGAATCAATTACAATACAGTCAACCTTTGCCGCAACAAGTGCCGCAACTCTGTCCATAATATTCGTTGTGATTCCTACCGCTGCACCGCATAAAAGCCTGCCCTGTTCGTCCTTTGCAGAAAGCGGATATTTAATCTGTTTCTCTATATCCTTGATTGTGATAAGTCCTCTTAAATTAAAATCATCATCTACGATAGGAAGCTTCTCAACGCGTGCCTTAGCAAGTATCGACTTAGCCTCCTCAAGTGTAATTCCAACCTTAGCTGTTATAAGCTTCTCGCTTGTCATACACTCTTTAATCTTCTTGGTATAATCAGTTTCAAACTTAAGGTCTCGGTTAGTAATTATTCCTACCAGCTTCTTTCCCTCTGTTATAGGAACTCCTGATATTCTGAACTTACCCATAAGATTGTCGGCATCCTCAAGAGTATTCTCCGGTGACAGATAGAACGGGTCTGTAATTACACCGTTTTCTGAACGCTTTACTTTATCAACCTCTTCTGCCTGTGCCTCAATGGACATATTCTTATGTATGATACCTATGCCGCCCTGTCTTGCCATGGCAATAGCCATTCTATGCTCTGTAACGGTATCCATGCCTGCACTCATAATTGGAACATTAAGCTTGATTTTCTTGGTAAGGTGTGTTACCAACTCAATCATATTAGGAGTCACCTCTGAATATGAAGGAACAAGTAAAACATCATCAAATGTAATTCCATCTCCGATTATTGTACCCATGTTAATAATCCTGCCTTTCTTCTTGTATCCCAAATAGGACCTTTATATTGTAAATAATTTTATAGAATATACCAAACTTCTCTTTAAAAGTCAATGACCTTTTAATCCATATATATCTTTCGCGGATATGACTTTTTGAGCCTTTCAAGCAGCTCCTCGTTAGGTGTGAACTTAAGCTCCACCGCATTATTTTTCTCATCATATAAAACGGCTACATACGATTTGAGACTGTCATCATGGGCAGAATAGTCATACAACGTACGCTGGCTGTTCATTCCTCCTAAATGCAAAGAACCTTCCGGCGCCATATAATCCATCTTCCCAAAATTAAAACGGTGTAATTTCTTACGTGAGCTTTTGTGCATAACTTTGTCTATGCTCATCTCGCCGTCAAAAAAAGAATATTCATACTCTACATCAGTAATTCTGAAAACCACACATGTAAAAATAATACCCACAACAAAAAGCAAAAACCCTACAAACATCAAAAACGCTGCTTTTGCGGCAATTATATATATTGCAATCAATACTAGCATATCAAAAAAGATAATCGCACATCTTCCGGCATATGCCTTAAGCGTGGTTTTGCGTTTCACAAGACATTCTACTACTGTTTCAAGCATATATGTCCTCCTTTCTCAAAACAGACCCTGCACTAATTATACCGGCTCCCCCTTGACAATGTAAGTGCCGGATTCGTGAGCCTCTACACATTAATTTCCGCCTTTGCTCCTAATATATCACTGTATTTATCAAGAATCGGTCTGATTTCTTCATCAATAAATTCCTCAACCTGTTCTTTGGAACGTCCTGTATACAGCGAAGGGTTCATTGAACGCTGCAAATCCTCAAGCGTAAGATTGAAAGAAGGGTCAGCAGCTATAAGCGCCAGAAGATTGTTGTCCAGACCTTCCTCCTTGACACGTCTGCCAGCCTGCATTGATAATGTTCTTATTTTCTCATGAAGCTCCTGACGGTCTCCTCCCGCTTTTACGGCGTCCATCATAATATTTTCCGTTGCCATAAAAGGAAGCTCCGCCATTATATGTTTATTAATAACCTTCTCATATACCACAAGTCCGTCCACAACATTGAGATATAAGTCAAGTATTCCGTCAACCGCAAGAAATGCCTCAGGAACCGACATTCTCTTATTGGCAGAATCGTCAAGTGTTCTCTCAAACCACTGTGTAGCGCTTGTGATAGCAGGGTTCATAACATCCGACATTACAAAATTCGCCAAAGATGCTATCCTCTCACTTCTCATAGGGTTACGTTTGTATGCCATAGCTGATGATCCAATCTGGGATGGCTCAAAAGGCTCCTCTATCTCCTTAAGATGCTGCAAAAGTCTTATATCATTGGAAAACTTGTGTGCACTTGCTGCGATTCCCGCAAGCACATTGATGACCCTTGTATCCACCTTACGTGAATATGTCTGTCCGGAAACTGGATACACACCTGTAAATCCCATTTTTTCCGCAATCATTCTATCAAGACGGCGCACCCTCTCATGGTCACCCTCAAAAAGCTCCATAAAGCTGGCCTGTGTTCCGGTTGTCCCTTTTGAGCCCAGAAGCTTCATTGAGCCGATAAGATACTCAAGGTCTTCCAAATCAAGCTTAAGCTCCATCATCCAGAGCGTTGCCCTTTTTCCAACTGTTGTAGGCTGTGCAGGCTGGAAATGTGTAAATGCAAGTGTAGGAAGCGCCTTATATCTGTCGGCAAATTTTGAAAGCTCAGCTATAACATTAATAAGCTTAACTCTTACAAGCTTAAGAGCCTCTGTCATTATAATAAGGTCAGTATTATCTCCCACATAGCATGATGTTGCACCCAGATGGATTATTCCCTTTGCCTTGGGACACTGTACACCATACGCATACACATGTGACATAACGTCATGGCGCACTTCCTTTTCACGTGCTCTTGCCACATCGTAATTAATATCATCTTTGTGCGCCTTCAGCTCCTCTATTTGTTCATCCGTTATATCAAGTCCAAGCTCTTTTTCCGACTGTGCAAGCGCAATCCAAAGTTCTCTCCATGTTCTGAATTTCTTGTCCTGTGAAAAAATATACTGCATCTCTTTGCTGGCATATCTTCCGGCAAGCGGTGTTTCATATCTGTCTGTTGACATATTCCAATCTCCTTCCGCACATTGGCAATGTTTTATTTATCATATTCGCCCCTAATATCATCCTGCGGCGGTGTTATAGGGTAATTTCCGGTAAAGCAGGCATCACAATAATCCATTCTTCCGCCTATCATCTCATTGAGCCTGTTAACATCAAGGTATCCCAGAGAATCAGCACCGATGTACTCGCATATTTCCGCCACTGTATGATTGTGGGCAATAAGCTGGTCATCTGATGGAACATCAGTTCCGAAATAGCAAGGATGCATAAACGGAGGTGAACTTATACGCACATGAACCTGAGCTGCCCCGGCATCCTTAAGCATCTTGACGATTCTGGCACTTGTGGTACCTCTTACAATAGAATCATCTATCATAATAACTCTTTTATCCTTAACTGCCTCGGTCAGCACATTAAGCTTGATTTTAACGCTTGTCTCACGATTTGACTGCTTAGGCTTAATAAAAGTTCTTCCTACATAATCATTCTTTATAAAAGCAATACCGTAAGGTATTCCTGATGCCATGGAATATCCCAGCGCCGCCACATTACCTGATTCAGGTACTCCGACAACCACATCTGCCTGGACAGGATGTTCTTCCGCCAGTATTTTACCTGCGATTATTCTTGAGTTATAAACGCTTACTCCATCAATATTGCTGTCCGGTCTGGCAAAATATATATACTCAAAAATACATTTGGCACATTTATTGCAATTATCCGACATATTTGATGCGATTCCGCCGGCTGTGATTGTAACGACCTCTCCCGGAAGCACATCTCTCACAAACTGTGCACCCACAGCATCAAGGGCACATGTCTCGGAAGCCAGCATATACGCGTTATCTCTTTTACCTATGCACAATGGTTTAAAGCCGAAAACATCCCTTGCCCCTATGAGCTTACGCGGACTCATGACAATCAGCGAATACGCCCCTTTAATCTTTTTCATTGCGTTGGCAACAGCTTCCTCGGCGCTGTGGGTGTTAAGCCGCTCTCTGGCAATATGATACGCAATAACCTCGGAATCTATGGTCGTCTGAAAAATAGCACCGGTCTTGGACAGCTCGTCCCGCAGCTCAGGCGCATTAATCAGATTGCCGTTGTGTGCAAGCGCAAGGGTTCCCTTTACATAGTTGAGAACCAACGGCTGCGCATTATCTCTGGTTGAGCTTCCCGCCGTAGAATACCTTACATGCCCCACTCCTATATTACCGTTAAGCTTTTCAAGTATTTCCTCATTGAATGCCTCATTGACAAGCCCCATATCCTTATGTGACTGCACCTTGCCCTTGGGACCTTGGGTATCACTGACAGCTATACCGCAGCTTTCCTGCCCTCTGTGTTGAAGTGCAAACAATCCATAATATATAGTTGATGACACATCATTGCCATCAAAATCATATACGCCGAAAACGCCACATTCCTCATGAAGCTCATTAGAAAATTCTATGCTGAGACTTTCTTCCTTCTTACTCATATTTTTCCTCGCTTTGTTTATTAATCAAATTTGCGTCCTGTGAGAAGTTCAAATGCCTCTTTATATTTATCAACGGTCTTCTCAACTACATCATCAGGAAGAAGAAGGTCGTTATCCGGATTGGCTTTAAGCCAGTCCCTTACAAACTGCTTATCAAATGACGGCTGTGATTTGCCTGCCTCATAACCTTCCAAAGGCCAGAATCTTGAGCTGTCAGGCGTAAGCATCTCGTCTCCCAGCACAACATTGCCGTTCTCATCAAGTCCGAACTCAAACTTGGTATCGGCAATTATTATGCCTTTACTGAGCGCATATTCCGCACACTTCTTATAAAGTGCAATAGTATAATCCTTAATCTGGTGTGCATAATCCGCACCCTTATCAGGATATATTTCTTTCAGAATCTCAACGCTTTTTTCAAAAGATATATTCTCGTCATGCAGTCCTATTTCAGCCTTTGTACTAGGTGTATATATCGGTTCAGGAAGCTTATCTGATTCCCGAAGTCCCTCAGGAAGCTTAATTGAGCATACCGTACCGTTCTGCTTATAGCTCTCCCATCCGCTGCCTGTAATATAGCCTCTTACAATACACTCTATCGGAAGCATCTCAAGCTTCTTACACATCATGCTGTTTCCGTCAAACCTATCATTGCGGAAAAATTCAGGCATGTCCGACACATCCACTGAAATCATATGGTTAGGGACAATGTCACTTGTGTAATCAAACCAGAATTTAGACATCTGCGTAAGGATAGCACCCTTATCAGTTATAACATTCTTCAAAATATTATCAAATGCTGATATTCTGTCTGTTGCCACTATAATAAGGCTTTCCCCATTATCATATACTTCACGTACTTTTCCTTCTTTAAAAGGCTTAAATTCCTGCATGTTATAAAATCCTCCGTTATTATAAGTTCTATTGTCTTTCAAACAGACAAAAGTGATATTGATGCCAATAATCATAACATCACAAACTAAATTATAATACACTGGCTTTTGTAAAGTCAACGCATTTAGTATTTTTTGTGAATATCATACAAAATAAAAATCTTGTTGTTTTTATAAATATAATGTATACTTAAATCATATCTAAAGTGGGAGAGGCAATATATGACAGATAAAAGACAATTCAGGAGAATCAGAATATCTCTCAATTTAACCGTTTCTTCTCTTTTTGCACAAAATAATGACAAGATTATTATAGATTCTCCTATTATGGTTACGAACATATCCAAATCAGGCATAGGATTTATATCCAAATGTATTCTTCCTATGGATTATTATTTCAATGCTTCGCTCAATATCAGCGATGATAACTCGACTCTCTATTGTGTTGTTAAAATAATCCGTTGTGAGGCTTTAGAGGACGACGAATACTCCTACGGATGCGAATTTGTGGGAATGGCTCCTGTTCTGGATTATATATTTGATGACCTTGAACAGCAAAACCAGTGATATTCACAGTAAAAGGCAGCCCTTACGGGCTGCCTTATTTTATTGCTCAAAACACGGTAATTAATATTATTCCATGAGTTCCGTATTTCTGTAAACTATTTACCTGGCCAGTATCTCCTTAAGCATCTCATTGACCATCGCAGGGTTTGCTTTACCCTTCATTGCCTTCATTGTCTGTCCCACAAGAAATCCTATTGCTTTCTCTTTACCGTTGTGATAATCCTCAACGGACTGAGGATTGGCTGCCACAATCTCTTCAACAGTCTGCCTCAGAGCACCCTCGTCATTGACCTGTTTCAGACCATGCTCCTCCACATATGCGTCAGGGTCAATATCATCGGAGAATATTTTTTCAAAAACCTCCTTTGCTACCGAACTGTTGATTGCTCCCGACTCTGTAAGATTAACAAGCTTTGCCAGATTAGCAGCTGAAAATGAAATTTCGGTTACATCCATGCTGTTTTCCTTCAAAAGCCTCATAGTCTCAACCATAAGCCAGTTAGACACCTTCTTAGGCTTATTGCACAGCGCCGTTGCCTCCTCGAAAATGTCTGCCATTTTCTTTGAATCCGTTATAATATTTATATCATAATCCGGTATGCCGAATTCCTCTCTGTAACGCTTCATCTTCTCTGTCTTGAACTCCGGCTGACGTGACTTAATCTCTGAAAGCCATTCGTCACTGATGTTTACAGGAACAAGGTCCGGGTCCGGGAAGTATCTGTAATCCTGCGCATCCTCCTTTGAACGCATAGCATAAGAATATTCCTTATTATCATCCCACCTTCTTGTTTCCTGAATAACAGGCTGACCCGACTCCAGCAAATCTATCTGACGTTCCCTTTCCGCCTCAATAGCTCTTTGAATTGCGCTGAAAGAGTTAAGGTTCTTAGTCTCTGTACGGGTTCCGAATTCTGTTGTACCTGCCTCTCTGACAGAAAGATTCACATCGGCTCTCATTGAGCCTTCCTGAAGCTTGCAGTCCGAAGCTCCAAGATACTGTATTACAAGACGAAGCTTTTCAAGATAAGCAATTACCTCCTCTGCGCTTCTCATATCAGGTTCGGATACAATCTCTATAAGAGGTACCCCCGAACGGTTAAAATCAACATAGGATACATCATCCCAATCATCATGAACCAGCTTTCCGGCGTCTTCCTCCATATGAATCTCATGGATTCGTATAGGCTTCACCGCTCCGTCCGAAAGCTCTATATCCACATGCCCATCACGACAGATAGGCAGATAAAGCTGTGATATCTGGTAATTTTGCGGGTTGTCAGGATAAAAATAATTTTTACGGTCAAACTTGCAATTCTGTGTTATCGTGCAGTTCGTTGCAAGACCTACGGCAGCCGCATACTCCACAACCTGTTTGTTAAGCACCGGAAGAGAGCCGGGCATACCTGTACAGACAGGACATGTGTGGGTATTAGGAGCGCCGCCGAATGCTGTTGAACATCCGCAGAATATCTTAGTCTTAGTGGCCAGCTCCACATGAACTTCAAGACCTATGACTGTCTCATATGTTTTTGCCATATTACAGCTCCTCCTTTCCACTGCCCGCATTAGGGAAAGCTCCCCTTGCCTGCTCATATGCATATGCGGCACGAATTATATTATGCTCCTTGAAGCAGTCACCGATAATCTGCATTCCTATAGGAAGTCCGGCAGAATCAATGCCGCAAGGAACACTTATACCCGGAAGTCCTGCAAGATTCAGCGATATAGTGTATATATCTCCCAGATACATCTTAATCGGGTCCGAAAGTGACGAACCAAGCTTAGGCGCTGTTGTAGGCGCCACCGGTCCGATTATCACGTCATATTTTGCAAATGCCTCATCAAATGCCTTTTTAATCAATGCCTTTACCTTAAGCGCCTTAAGATAATATGCATCATAATATCCTGAACTCAGTACAAAAGAACCGAGCATTATTCTTCTTTTGACCTCTGCTCCGAAGCCTTCTGAACGGGTTTTCTTATACATACCGTGAAGACCTTCATAGTCTTTGGCTCTGTAACCGTATTTTACCCCGTCAAATCTCTCAAGGTTGGAGCTGGCCTCAGCTGCGGCAATTGTATAATAGGTAGGAATTGCATAGTCCACAAGTCCCAAATCAAATTCCTCAACAAGCGCTCCCTTTGATTTAAGAAGCTCCACACCATCAAGCACAGCCTTTTTTACCTGCGGTTCAAGTCCGTCGCCGAAATATGTGCTTGGTATTCCGATTTTCATACCTTTTACATCATCAACAAGCGCCTTGGTAAAATCGGTATCATGCCGCTCTATTGATGTTGAATCCTTATCATCATGGGCTGCAATAATTTCCATCACCGTAGCACAGTCTGTAACATCCTTACAAAGAGGTCCAATCTGATCCAGAGAAGAACCATATGCAATAAGTCCGTAACGTGATACCGTTCCATAGGTAGGCTTCATTCCCACTACTCCGCAATAGGATGCCGGCTGTCTTATGGAGCCTCCGGTATCGGAGCCCAGTGCAAAAAAGCATTCGTCTGCCGCTACTGCTGCTGCCGAGCCTCCTGATGAGCCTCCCGGCACATGTTCCGGATTCCAAGGGTTCTTTGTAACACCATAAGCTGATGTCTCCGTAGTTGAACCCATGGCAAACTCGTCCATATTGGTTTTGCCGATGATAACGGCACCAGCCTCCTGAAGCTTAATAACCGCTTCCGAGGAAAAAGCCGGGACAAAGTTTTCCAATATTTTTGAAGAACATGTGGTCAGTATATCCTTGGTACACATATTGTCTTTAATGGCAACCGGTACACCTGCCAAAGCTCCTGTAAGCCTGCCTGCCTCAATGTCTGCCTGTGCCTTACGGGCCGCCTCAAGTGCGGCTTCCTTATCAAAAGTCACATAACAGTTAAGAGCTTCTTCCTTATTTTCAATCTGTTCTATCACTGCCTGCATGGCTTCTACGGCTGTGGTCTTTCCGTCCTTGATAGCTTTGGCAAGCTGTGTTGCAGTTAATTCAAGTAAACTCATAGCGTTCCTTTCCGCCTAATCGACTGTCTTAGGCACAATAAATGCCTCATCATTACTTTCAGGTGCATTCTTGAGCGTGTCCGCTTTCCCGTCACCGTTGGTTACAACATCATCGCGCATAACATTCTGCACAGGAAAAATATGTGACATAGGCTCAACACCGTCAGTGTCAAGTTCTCCAAGCTTATCTATATAGTCAAGCATACTTGCCATATCTTTTTTGGCATTTTCCCTATCCTCAGGCGACAGCTCCAATTTGGCAAGTATACCTACATATTCTATTGTTTCATCACTTATAACATTAGCCATAATTAATCCCTCACTTTAATGTGAACCTCTCTAAGCTGCTGTTCCGTTACCTCATTAGGCGCTCCACACATAAAATCCTGTGCTGTTCCGCTCATAGGGAACGGAATAACCTCACGGATATTTCCCTCATTACGGAGGAGCATAATCATTCTGTCCACTCCCGGTGCCATACCTGCATGAGGCGGCGCACCAAACTGGAATGCATTGTAAAGAGCTCCGAATTTTACTTTGAGAACATCCTCGTCATATCCTGCAATTTCAAATGCTTTCACCATTATCTGCATATCATGGTTACGTACTGCTCCCGATGAAAGCTCTATTCCGTTGCATACAATATCATACTGGTATGCAAGTATATCCAAAGGGTCCTTGGTGTTAAGTGCCTCAAGACCGCCCTGCGGCATTGAGAACGGGTTATGCGTGAATCCGATCTGCTTTGTATCAGGATCCTTTTCAAACATAGGGAAGTCATTGATATAACAAAATCTATATGAATTATGTTCAATAAGCCCAAGCTTTTCGCCAAGCTCGGTACGAATCTGTCCCGCATAAAAAGCTGCTTTATCCTCTTTATCAGCCATGAAAAAGATTGTATCGCCAACTTCAAGTCCTGCAAGCTCCATAAATTCCTGCTTCATATCATCAGGAATAAATTTGTCTATAGGACCCTTATAGCTCTTGTCCTCAAGCACCTCAAGATAGCCCAATCCTCCCATTCCGATTCCGGTAGCAAATTTCAAAAGCTTCTCATGGAAACCTTTGGACATATCAGCGTGAACCTTAACCGCTCTTACAGTCCTGCCGATAAAAGGCTTAAAAGTACATCTCTGGAAAAACTCTGTCACATCTATAATTCTAAGCGGATTACGAAGGTCAGGCTTGTCAGTACCAAACTCAAGCATAGCCTGCTTATAGCTGATTACAGGGTAAGGTGCTTTAGTAACTTCATATCCCTCCGGAGCAAATTTCTCAAATGCCGCCGTAAGCACTTCCTCGCCTACCCTGAACACGTCCTCCTGTGTAGCGAAGCTCATCTCAAAATCAAGCTGGTAAAATTCTCCCGGTGAACGGTCTGCTCTTGCATCCTCATCCCTGAAACAAGGTGCAATCTGGAAATATTTATCAATTCCAGACACCATAAGAAGCTGTTTATACTGCTGAGGTGCCTGTGGCAATGCATAAAATTTGCCTTTATATTTTCTGGAAGGAACAATATAGTCTCTTGCGCCCTCCGGTGATGATGCGCAAAGAATCGGGGTCTGAATTTCAACAAAACCCATCTCCGTCATTTTCTCCCTGAGAAATGCTATTACCTGTGAACGGAAAAGAATATTGTCTTTAACTTTCTGATTACGCAAATCAAGGTATCTGTATTTGAGCCGCACCGCTTCATTGACTTCCTTGGAGGTCTGAACATCAAAAGGCAGCGTTGTATATACCTGTCCCAGAGTAGTAATTTTGTGAGCTTCAAGCTCTATGGTTCCCGAAGGAATTTTCGGATTATATGTGTCCTCATCTCTCTGTTCTATAATACCTTCGACACATATACATTCCTCTTTCTTAATGCCCTTAAGAAGCTCAGGTTCTCTTATTACCACCTGCAATACCGCATACATATCTCTTAAATCAATAAATGACACACCGCCGTGGTCACGTATATTTTCCACCCATCCGGCTGCTTTAATCTCCTTACCTATGTCATTTTCGCTTACATTATTAAGTGTGGTATCTCTGTAAATATTTCCCATTGTTCAATGGCTCCTTTCAAAATATGTCTTCAGGTGCTTCAAAACAAAACGTCCCGGAACACCTATCAGCATTCCGGGACGAATAACTCAAAATTATCCGCGGTACCACCCGCATTGAGTATCATATATTATAATCGTAATATCCATACAGCAGATAAAATTATGACACTCCACTTTAATGCACTTAACGCGTGCCACGGGGCAGCCTACTGCAAGTTCAGATGCCCGGCTCCTGAGTGTTCCCCTTACTCTGTTCACCTGATGCCGCTCTCAGTCGGTGACGGCGTCTTCCTGTCGGATACTTGATGAGCAGGAGTCTCAATCCATGCCTGTGACTATTCTAATTTAGTGTTATTAATTTTAGCACAAGCCCATGATGATTGCAAGAGAAAAATTATCAGGTGTTCAGTACTTTAGGTGTTCAGCACGGCATCAGCACTGTAATCCCAAAAGAATGTCCGTCCTTGGTCCATGCCTGTATTTTCCCTCCATGGGCAGTTACAATGGCTTTCGCCACTGACAATCCGATTCCGTGACCTCCGGTTTCAGAATTGCGTGACTGGTCTGTGCGGTAAAAACGGTCAAACACATAACTGAGATTATCTTGGGATATTTCTGTCTCAGTAGTATTGAACACTATCAACGACAACATCCTGTTATGCCTGACAAAATCCAGAGATATTTTCCCTCCATGCGGGGAGTATTTAAGCGCATTATCCATAAGAATTGACACAAGCTGCCGAATGGCTTTATCGTTACCGCACATTGAAAGCATCGGCTGAATATTACATATAAATTCTTTTTCCTGAGTATGTGCCAAAGTTTTAAATGGCATTGCCGTATCTGCCACAATTTCCGACACCGGAAAATCAATCATCTGCATAGAGTTACCGGCCTCCTCCATTCGCGCCAGAAGAACAAGGTTATTGGTCAGAGATGTCAGGCGTTTTGTCTGAAGCTGTATATCCTCCAAAAATTCGTTTTTCCCCACTTCCATCTCCATAACGTCCACATCTGCATTTATAATAGTAATGGGAGTTTTCAGTTCATGTCCGGCGTCCGTGATAAAACGTTTCTGCTTTTCATAGCTTTCAGCTACCGGATGTATAATCCTTCCTGCAAAGAAAAATATGACAAAAAAAGCAATAACAAATCCCGCCGACGCCATTCCTGCGCTTGCCATCAGAAACTTTCCGAAAGAATCCATTTTACGCTGGCAGTCAAGAAATGTGATGCGGATAGCATTGTCCTCCCGTTGACATAAAAAACGGAAATCGCCTACAAATCCTTTGTCGTTATTTTTATCTATTGCCAAGCCTGCATATTCGATTGCAGCTTCGGAATCAACAGCTGCCACATGACCTGTGTCTGTATAGATGACGCCTCCCGACTCATTGAGCAGCACTGAAAAATATCTTGACTCATAAGGAAGCTCCGGCGACATGTCAGGACGCATTCTTTCTTCTTTATTATTTCCATAGTCGGGAAATTCGCCTTTGTTTTGCGAAATAATATGGAGAATCCCGTCTGCTTCTTTGACTACGGAGTTGTAGTTTATAATATTCATACCTACAACAATAAGCAGCAGCAAAACAAAAAGAGCAGTCATTGATAAAACAATGAACTTTAATTTAAGTTTTTTAATCATGTATTTTCCTCCAACGAATATCCCACATTTCTGGAAGCTTTAATAGTTATGTCTGCATGAAGAGCTGCAAGCTTTTTACGCAGATATGAGATATACACCCACACCACATTGATTTCCGCATCACTGTCAAACCCCCAGATTTTTTCCATGAAACGTTCTGCCGGAATAAGATGACGGGGATTTGCCATAAAAAGCTCCATCATCTGAAACTCTTTGTTCGCCAGACGAAAACTGCCTGTTGGCGATGCAAGCTCAAACGTTGCACGGTCAAGGGTAATATTGCCCACAGTCAGTTTTGAATCCACCGCAGTACGGCTTCTGGTTATAGCTCTCAGCCTTGCAAGAAGTTCTTTAGTATCAAATGGCTTGGTAAGATAGTCATTGGCTCCGCTGTCAAGCCCCAATACCTTGTCATCAGTTTCCGCCTTTGCCGTAAGCATAAGGACAGGAATACCAATGCCTTTCGCCCTTATTTTTTTTAACACGGTAATTCCGTCCATTTTCGGCATCATAATATCTAAAACGGCAACATCATAATTTCCCGATTCCAGATGCAGAAGCGCTTCCTGCCCGTCATACACCGCATCGGCAGAATAATTGTTTTTTTCAAATATTTTAACGATGGCACGCGCAAGTGAGCGTTCATCTTCGGCAAGCAAAATTCTCATTAAACATCATTCCTTTTTATATCATACTTTATTTATACCACATTTATATCATACACGCCAAACATTAAGCCAAATTAAAAATAAAAAATTTTACGCATTTTTTACTTCAATTAAGTTTCGGGTTCTATAATGAACCACGAAAAGGAGGATTATCATATGGCATACCAGACCGTTTTCAAACGATTTGAATTAAAATATATGCTTACGCTTGAGCAGAAGGAAAAGGTGTTACGGGCAATGGAACCCTATATGGCTTTGGATGAGTACGGGCGCACCACAATCCGCAATATTTATTTTGACACAGACAATTACCGTCTTGTTCGGCACTCCATTGAAAAGCCGGCATATAAAGAAAAGCTGCGCATCCGCAGCTACAATCAGGCTGTTCCGGAAAGTACGGTGTTTGTTGAGCTGAAAAAAAAGTATAAATCAGTTGTTTACAAGCGACGACTTTCTCTTCCTGAGGAGGAGGCAATGGAATGGGTTCTCGGCGAGAACCATTGCCAAAAGGATACGCAGATTTCGGAGGAAATTGATTATTTTCTACAGTATTATGAAAATCTGCATCCTGCAGCATTCCTTTCATACGAACGTGAGGCATTCTATTCCCTTGACGGCAGTGATTTCCGCGTTACGTTTGATGACACTATACTTTGCCGGCTTGACGATTTATCACTTGAATCGGATGTATACGGCACACCTCTGTTGGACGAGGGCATGGTACTGATGGAAATCAAATGTCCCGGCGGAATACCGCTATGGATGGTTCATGTATTGTCAGAAGAGCATATTTACAAAACATCGTTTTCAAAATACGGAACCGCTTACCAGACTATGATTTTTCCACAATTAAGAGAGCAAAATGTTATTAAACAAAAGGAGGCTGTTATTAATGCTTGAATCATTATTTAAAGGTATTTTTGACTCGGATTTAACCACGGTTATCAGTTTAACCGATTTTCTTATCTGTGTAGGATTTTCCCTGTTGCTGGGATTAATTATGGCATTTGGGTATATGTATCGTACACGTTATACAAAAAGCTTTGTAGTTACTTTGGCTCTGCTGCCTGCCGTTGTCTGCATAGTAATTATGATGGTAAACGGTAATGTGGGAACAGGAGTTGCCGTTGCCGGTGCGTTCAGCCTTGTACGTTTTCGTTCCGTTCCCGGAACAGCCAAAGAAATCGGAACACTTTTTCTGGCAATGGGGGCTGGACTTATTTCAGGAATGGGCTACCTTGGATTTGCAATGCTGTTTACGGTGATTATGTGTGCAATGTTTATGCTGTATAATCGTCTGGATTTCGGTTCAAAAAAGAATTCCGCTGTTTATAAAACCTTCAATGTTACCATTCCGGAGGATTTGGATTATACAGGCGTGTTTGAAGAAATTTTCAACGAGTACACCACATCCTGTCAGCTGGTTCATGTGAAAACCACCAATATGGGCAGTATGTTCCGTCTTACATATGATGTTTCTCTCAAGGACATAACCAAAGAAAAAGAACTGATTGACAAACTGCGCTGCAGGAACGGCAATCTTGAGATTGCTGTTTCAAAACAGGAAACTGCTGTTACCGAACTGTAAAAGACGAGGGGATGTTTATTTATGAAAAAAATAATTATTTCAATTATGATACTTGGACTGCTGTCCGGCATTCTCTGTGGATGCGCCGACACTTCCAATCTGACCGACTCAAGCAACAATAATCAGGATGGCAGCGAAACTGACTCTTCATCCAACACTACGGAAGTGGATTTCACCCAGGGCGATTCAGATATGTTTACCGACCGTGACTATGAGGTAGGCTACGATGAAAGCAACAGCGTTATCATTCAGCTAAACGGCGATTCCGCATCCGCCAGCTCCGACTCAGTAAAAATCTCGGGCTCTACAATAACAATTACAGAAAATGCAACATACATTATTTCCGGCACCCTGGATGACGGTATGATTATTGTAAATGCAAAGGACGCCAAATTACAATTAGTCCTTAATGGTGTGAACATTAACAGCGAAACCTGTGCTCCTTTATACATTCTCGATGCGGACAAGGTTTTCATCACCTTGGCATCCGGCACCTCAAACACGCTTTCCAACGGAGGTTCATTCACAGCCATAGACGATAACAATATCGACGGTGCCATATTCTCAAAACAGGATGTCACCTTTAACGGTTCCGGCAGTCTTACGGTAATATCTCCTGCAGGTCATGGAATCGTATGTAAGGATGACCTTGTGTTTACCAGCGGAACCTACACAATCAATTCCGCCTCACATGGTTTTGATGCCAATGACAGCGTAAGAATCACCAATGCCGACATTACCATCGTTTCCGGAAAAGACGGAATACATTCCGAAAACTCTGATGACGCTGAGCTTGGTTTTGTTTACATTTCAAGCGGAACACTGGATATAAACGCCGAAGGCGACGGTATCAGCGCCGGGTCATATATGCAAATCGAAGGCGGAACCTTTGATATTGTTTCCGGCGGCGGCAGTGCAAATGCTTCAAAGCAGACTTCAGACTCATGGGGCAGCTTTATGGGAGGAAAAGACGAGCCGGGACAGTCCATGTCGCCGTCCTCGTCCTCCGAAAGCACAGATGACAGCAGCACCAGTATCAAGGGAATCAAGGCTTCTGGCAGCATGGTTATAAACAACGGCTCTTTTACTATCAACTCTGCCGATGATGCAATTCACTCCAATACCTCCATCACAGTAAACGGCGGTTCATTTGAAATTGCCAGCGGAGATGATGCGTTCCATGCCGATGAAACCTTAACAGTAACTTCGGGAACCATCAATATAACGGAAAGCTATGAAGGTCTGGAGGGACTTAATGTGGTAATTTCCGGTGGTGATATTACTCTTGTTGCCAGTGATGACGGTCTGAATGCAGCAGGCGGAAACGATTCCAGCGGTTTCGGAGGTGTACGCGGAGATGAACAGTTTGGCGGTCACGGCGGCGGTATGAACAGAGCCATGGGAGGCGGCATGGGCGACTCTTCTTCTTCCAACGGCAGCATGGTTATTTCCGGCGGAAATCTGTATATTAAAGCCTCCGGTGACGGTATAGACTCCAACGGAACCCTGACCATTTCAGGAGGATACATTGTCATCTGCGGACCTACACAGGGTGACACCTCAACACTGGATTATGATGTAAGTGCTGTAATTACAGGAGGAGTTTTTATCGGAACAGGCGCCTCAGGAATGGCACAGACATTCAGCGATTCAGAGCAGGGAGTTATATCCGTAAGCGCAGGAAGCCAGTCTGCCGGAACAGGCATTACACTTACAGACAATGACGGCAATACAATAATATCCCATACTCCTGAGCTGTCTTTCGATGTTATAATTCTCAGCAGCCCTGAAATAACCTCTGGAGAGACATATACATTAACCGTAGGGTCATATTCAGGGGAGGTTACGGCAAATTAATACAGACTGCCACTCAAAGAAAGGAACAGGGAAGTGCGCTTACAGCAGCACTTCCCTGTTGGTTCCGTAAAACACATTATCATACCCGCTTATTTTTTCGCATATCCGTTCAAGGCAAAGCCAGTTTCTTTCTGCATCAAATTCATAGGAATGACCCCACAGATAAAACAACTGAGGCTTATCATCAGGCATTTCAAGAAACTCATCTATAAGTTCAAAAATCCTGTCGTTTTTGTGGTGACAGGTGGGTTTGAAACGCATCAAATCCGTCTGTATATCAAAACTCATTGATTCTTCAACTGTTCTGGCATATTTAATCCCAATGGATTTAAGATATTCCACTACCCTGTCATCATATGAGCCATAAGCATATGCCATTCCAACCGGAGTTTCCCCAAATATCCGTTCCAACTGAAGCTTATCATCCATAAATTCATCATGCAGCTGTCGCTCGTCAAATCCCGCAGGTCCAAGATGCATTCTGCCATGAACAGCAATCTCATGTCCCTGATAAAGCTCCCTGATTCCATCAACCGGAAGCCGCCTGACAGTAAATCCGTTACAGTCCCAGCTGTCATTTGTTCCCAAAATTCCCGAATTAATATTAAAAGTACATTTTAAACCATAGTAATTGATTATATCCAAAAGCTTTCTGTCCGATTCTACGCCGTCATCATAGCTCAGAGTAACCGCCTTTGCTTTACCATACCACATATACATCGCCTCTCTTCTTACGACAAAACCTTCCGCTGCACAGGACATTACTCCGGTGCGGCAGGTTCTTACGAATACAAAACAACTGAAATATGCCCCAACAAATGTCAGGGCATATTATTCCGGTAATCTATTTTATTATCTTCTTCATTCTCTCAATGGCTTCCACTGTGTTTTCATATGTTCCGAAGGCCGTCAGTCTGAAATAACCCTCGCCGCTAGGTCCGAAGCCAGAGCCCGGCGTTCCCACAACATTAGCGTTCTCAAGAACATAGTCGAAGAAATCCCATGAACTCATTCCATCTATTGTTTTAAGCCAGATATATGGGGCATTGACACCACCCGATACAGAAAATCCGGCATCCGCCAGTCCCTCTTTGATTACTTTGGCATTGTTCATATAATATGCAACCTGCTTTTTAAGCTCTGCCTTACCTGCATCCGAATATACGGCTTCACCTGCTCTCTGAACGATATAAGGTGCTCCATTGTACTTTGTTCCATGCCTTCTTGCCCAAAGTCCATTAAGGGAAACATCATCACACTTAAGTTCCTTAGGAATTACGGTAAATCCAAGACGCACACCTGTAAAGCCGGCATTCTTAGAAAAACTTCTAAGCTCTATTGCGCAGGTTTTTGCACCATCACATTCATAAATTGAATGAGGAACATCCTCCTCTGAAATATATGCCTCATAAGCAGCATCATATATGATAAGCGCTTTCTTCTCGTTGGCATAATCCACCCACTTCTGCAGTTCGGATTTTGTTACGGTAGCTCCCGTAGGATTATTAGGGAAACAAAGGTAGATTATATCTGGAGTTTCCGTAGGCAGTACAGGTGCAAATCCGTTTTCCTCAAGACACGGCATATATATGACATTGCTCCACATTCCGGTGGAAGAATCATATGTGCCTGTTCTTCCTGCCATTACATTAGAATCCACATACACAGGATATACAGGGTCTCCCACTGCAATTCTGTTGTCTGTTCCTAATATCTCCTGTATATTTCCGGAGTCGCATTTTGCTCCGTCAGATACGAAAATCTCGTCTATATCGATGTCTATTCCTCTTGACTTGTAATCACCGTTTGCTATGGCTGACCTGAGAAATTCATATCCCAAGTCAGGTGCATATCCGCGGAATGTCTCTGCCTTGCCCATCTCATCAACAGCCTTATGCATTGAATCTATAATTGAAGGGGCAATAGGCTGTGTAACATCACCGATACTGAGTTTGATAACTTTCTTGTCAGGATGTGCCTCCTTGTATTCTCTTTCCTTCCTTCCTACCGTGGAGAAAAGATAACTTCCCGGTAATTTTAAATAATTTTCATTAATCTTGAACATTCTGTCCGCCTCCTTAGTCTAGCTCCACTGACCTGTAAAAACAGTACGCGCAGCTCCTTCCATATATACAATATTATTTTCCCTGTCCCATGTGATTTTCAGCTCTCCGCCTAACAGCTTAACAGTTACTGTATCATTACACAGTCCGTTGAGTATTGTAGCAACAACCGTTGCACATGTACCTGTTCCGCATGCCAGCGTCTCACCTGAGCCGCGTTCCCACACACGCATCTGCAATGTATCTCTGTCAATCACTCTGACAAATTCCGTGTTGACCTGCTCCGGGAACAACGGATTCTTTTCAAACAGAGGACCTATATCCTCTATTTTAAGATTGTCAACATCATCAACATATATGACGCAATGAGGATTTCCCATTGATACACAGGTAATTTTGTATTCATTACCTCCTATGGCAACAGGGTAATCCCTGACAATGTCGGCATCTATATTGACCGGAATGAACTTAGGTCTCAGCTCCGGCGCTCCCATGTTGACACGTACAGTATCCACCTTACCGTCAACCACGTTAAGCTTAAGGTATTTTATACCTGACAATGTGTCAACGGATATATCAGTCTTATCCGTAAGACCGTTATCATACACGTACTTTCCGACACATCTTATTCCGTTGCCGCACATTTTGCCCTGTGAGCCGTCAGCATTGTACATTTCCATGTAAAAATCCGCTTTATCCGAAGGCTTTATAAGTATAAGCCCATCTGAACCGACTCCGAAGTGTCTGTCACTGATTTTTACTGATAACCCGGACGGATTGGTCACGCTTTCCTCAAAACAATTGACATATATATAGTCATTACCTGTTCCCTGCATCTTAGTAAATTCCATTGCTGCCACCATTCCTTTCCATTATTCTCTGTAAAGACATATTATCATATGGGCGGTTTCCACAATACCTGTTCCGCTGTCCATACTGCACTTCTGCATATATCTGTGTGCTTCATCCTCCGTCATATTATTGCGGTCCATCAGAACGCCCTTGGCCTCCTTAATAATTTTCTGCTCCTCCTCAGAACGAATTTTGGGTACAAGCCGCGCCTGCTTACGCCTGCGTCTCTGTGCCTCAAACATCATATGAACCGTGTTGACCAAATCAAAAACTTTAATCGGCATTCCCAGCTTCATTATTTCACCGTCATCAGAATCCATCCAATGTCCCTGGGATGCCACCAAAAGCATATCAAAGCCTGTCGGTAAACACGCCTTAAGCTGTGTATAATACATATCAGTGAATCTATAACTGCAGATAACAATTCCCCCATTGAGAGTATTGACATACTCCAATACCTGAGAACCACTGGTACACACAGCATCAACATTAATACCGCTTCTCACAAGCAGATTCTTGATTTTCCTGCCATCCTCCGGCTTCGGAAAAACTACTATGATATTTTCCATTATAATTGCCTTGTCTGTCAAACTATTTAGAATTTATTAAAACTTGTAGAGATATTCATCAATCTCCCATTTGCTTACTGCCATTTTATAGGATTTCCACTCTTTTTTCTTGGCCTCTATATATTTCTCCGCAGTCTCCCTTCCGAGGAAATCCAATATATAATCGTCCTTCTCCATTTCCCTGACAGCATCATAAAGAGTATCAGGAAGACTTTCGATATGTCTTGCCTTTTTCTCTGCCTTACTCATCTCATATATATTCGCATCCACGCTGTCGCATACAGGAAGTTTATTCTTGATTCCGTCAAGACCTGCCATAAGGCATACAGCAAGTGCAAAATACGGATTCGCTGATGGGTCCGGGCATCTGAGCTCTATACGTGTTCCTTTGCCCCTTGCAGCAGGAATCCTCACAAGAGGGCTTCTGTTTTTGGCTGACCATGCAATATATACAGGTGCCTCATAACCCGGTACAAGTCTCTTATATGAATTTACAAGAGGGTTGGTAATAGCTACAATACCGTTAATATGCTTCATTATTCCCGCAATAAAATGATATGCTGTCTCGCTGAGTCCGTTCTTGCCGTTTTCATCCGCAAAAACATTTACTCCGTCTTTCTCAAGGGACATATTAATATGCATACCCGAACCGCACATATTAGGCTTAGGCTTAGGCATAAAAGTAGCATGAAGTCCGTGACGCTGTGCAATAGTCTTAACAGCAAGCTTAAAAGTCATAATTGAATCTGCCGTTCTGATTGCCTCTCCGTATTTAAAATCTATCTCATGCTGTGCAGGTGCACACTCATGGTGTGATGCCTCAATTTCAAATCCCATGTCCTCAAGAGTCATAACCATGTCACGTCTGGCATTCTCTCCTAAATCATTAGGACCCAAATCAAAATATCCGGCTCTATCCATTGAATCTGTTGTAGGAACTCCGTTCTCATCAACGTTGAACAGGAAAAACTCACACTCAGGACCTACGTTAAATTTATATCCAAGCTTAGCAGCCTCATCAACTGCTTTTCTTAATATATGTCTTGGGTCTCCCTCAAAAGGTGTACCGTCTGTTTTATATACATCACAGATAAGTCTTGCCACTTTGCCATGCTGCGGTCTCCATGGAAAGATAACAAAACTGTCAAGGTCAGGACGAAGATACATATCCGACTCTTCTATACGTGCAAAACCGTCAATTGACGATCCGTCAAACATCATCTGGTTATCAAGTGCCTTATTAAGCTGGCTCCTTGGAATTGCAACGTTCTTGAGAATACCGAAAATATCGGTGAACTGAAGCCGTATAAACTCAACGTCATTCTCCTCCACAAATCTGATTATGTCTTCCTTTGAATAATGCGCCATTACAGCTACCTCCTTGTTTATCCTTAATGAGTATGTTATCAGTCACTATAAAATTTGTCAACTAAATGTGACGTTATAATTTATGAAGATTTTTCATTAATTAAATTGTAATTGCATATTTTCCGCCAAAAATGTATACTGTATCATATCAGGGTTAGGAGGTATATCTATGGAGAAGAAAGTATTATATACTATCACATCAATAATAATATCATTTATGCTGTGTGTTGGGGCACTTACCGGTTGTTCTTCCAAGGACACTCAGGTTGATGCGCAGCCTACCGCCGTCCCAACGCTGGATGTTTCCGCAACTCCGTCCGGTTCTGTTGATGAAACAGAGTCGGCTGAACCTGTAATTGAATACATAGAACCTGTAACCGTAAGTCTGGTTGCCGTAGGCGATATGCTTATGCACACAAGCGCCAGCAATCCGGCACTTAAGGCTGACGGAAGCTACAACTATGATTATCTTTTTGACAATGTTAAGGATGTAATACAGAATGCGGATGTTGCTGTGGTCAACAATGAAGTTGTTATGGCAGGTAATGAAATAGGAAATATAGGTTACCCGACATTCAACGTAAGAACTGAGCTGGGTGATGCTGAGATTGCCGCAGGATTTGATGTTGCACTTCATGCTACAAACCACACAATGGACCAAGGGGCATACGGAATCCTCAACTGCCTTGAATACTGGAACAGCACACATCCCGACATGGCTGTGCTTGGTATCCACAATTCGGCTGAGACAGCTTCCGATATATATGTCAGAGATGTAAACGGCATCAAAATTGCGATGCTTAACTATACATACGGTCTTAACGGCTTTGAGGTTCCTGCAGGTATGGAATACACCATAGACCTTATGACAGATTCTACCAAGGACAAAATTGCTTCTGACATAGCCAGAGCCAAGGAGCTTTCTGATTTTGTAGTCGTGTATCCTCACTGGGGAACCGAGTACAATCTCGGAATCGACGAAAGCCAGCAAAGCTGGGCTCAGTTTTTTGCAGATAACGGTGTAGACCTTGTAATCGGAACACATCCTCATGTTGTGGAACCTGTTCAGTGGATAGACGGCGCTAACGGCAGCAAAACGCTGGTATACTATTCTCTTGGCAATTTTGTGTCCGTTCAATATTATAATTTCTCAATGCTTGGAGGCATGGCACGCATATCAATAACCAAAGATTCCGACAGTACATACATATCCGACTACGATATGGATTTTCTTGTGACACATTACACTGCCGGAAGAAGCGTAATAACCACCTACTTTTTGGATGATTACACAGATGAGCTTGCTTCACAGCACGCAATTCTTATTGAGCCTTCGGATAAATATATGCAGGTTAATGAGAATTATCCGTTTAATGTTGAATCTCTTAAGGTAATTGCAAAATCCATCTGCCCGGAGCTTACTGACTATTAATATTCACAAGATTAAAATTTTTATTTGTTTCCCGGATTATGTTCATTTCTGAGCAAAGGCTTATACTTTGAATACATTATTTTCTGACCCGAATATATGCCATAATATCCGGATGACACAAAGCTTACCGCTGTCGCAATAAGTATATACGGAACACAGTCAAACCCAAACAGCTCAAAGCTTATAAGCATTGCAGAAACAGGGCAGTTTGTCACACCGCAGAAAACCGCTGTCATTCCCATTGCTGCACTTAGAGTCGGCGGCATTCCCACAATCTGCCCGAAAAGGCACCCAAAGGTTGCCCCCACATAGAATGTAGGGACAATTTCTCCGCCCTTAAATCCGGCGCCCAGTGTCAGTGCAGTTAAAAACATTTTTAATATGAAGGAATAAGGCACAACCTCTCCTTCTATTACCGCCCTGTCTATAACATCAGTTCCGGCGCCGAAATAATCCGTTGTTCCAACAATTGCCGTAATTCCCACAAATACAAGTGCTGCCACAACAACTCTCACAAACGGATTTTTAAAAAAGTGTTCCAGAAATTTCTTGACGTATTTCATCATAAGACAAAACAAAATGCTTAACAGTCCGCAAAGCAAAGCAAGTCCCAGACTTTTTACGGCTAATAAAACATCCATATCAGGAATATTCATAACAGGAAAGCTTTCCGGCGAAATTCCCATTGTTGCCGAAAAACGGCTGGCAACCAAAGCCGCCACAACACAAGGCAGCAGCGAAGAGTAATACATAATCCCAACCGTTGCTGCTTCTATTGCAAAGACTGCTGCCGCCATCGGGGTCCCGAACAGCGCGGCAAAAGCTGCGCTCATACCGCACATTATTACAACTTTTTTGTCTTTTTCGTCAAATTTAAAAATTTTACCGAACATATTTCCCAGGCTTCCCCCAAGCTGCAAAGCAGCGCCCTCACGTCCGGCAGAACCGCCAAATAAATGCGTTATTATTGTACTTACAAAAATAAGCGGCGCAACCTTAAACGGAACCTCATCATTTTCCGAAATTGATGTCATGACAAGATTCGTTCCTTTATCCTTGTCAACCTTAAGAAGCTTATAAAAGCCGACTATTACCAATCCTCCTATCGGAAGCCCATAGACAATCCAGCTGTGATTGTTTCTGAGCTCTGTCACATGTGACAGGCAAAACGAAAATACTGTACTTACAGCCCCCACTAAAAGACCCACAACCAATCCTATTACAATCCACTTGAATATTTTAAGAGCATATATCCCAAAATTCCTGCTCCTGTTGGTTA
Source organism: uncultured Butyrivibrio sp. (assembly GCA_964414835.1). Classification (GTDB taxonomy): domain Bacteria; phylum Bacillota; class Clostridia; order Lachnospirales; family Lachnospiraceae; genus Eshraghiella. The sequence goes on from CAYPWY010000005.1 coordinate 38,273, forward strand.
TTATTTCTATAGATTTATTATTCATACCTTTGCCTTACTAATACAGGGGAAGCCCTTAAGCCTCCCCTGTGAATGTTAATTATTATTGTCGTATTTGTTCTTCAAATCATCTACCGAATCGGTTCCAAAAGTTTCCAGAGGCTTGTCAAGCATACGTTCCAAGTCTTCCTGCTCCTTATTCTTTTGTGCTGCCCTTGCTTTCCACCATCTGATAAGAAGGATTATTATTATTACAACTGCAATAATTGCAACAATAATTATAACAACATATCTGAGATGGATAGGTCCTTTCATTATTGACTTGCCTGCTGCAGAAAATGTCTTTGCAAACAGCTCATCCACATCAAGAGATGTATCAGTATAATAGTGTTCAAAATTAGACTCAAGTATATCCTTGGCATTTTCATCCATTACAGTCTCGGTAGCTTTGCCGACTATATACTGCCATGTACCGTCCATCCAATCAGGACTGTCATTCTCACAAGCAAAATAGCAGAACAACAGGTGACCTTCATCAGTGAACAACTCATCATAAAGAGACTCTATGTAGTCTGTACGGGCATCATCATTGTCTTCAACAACGCCATATTCTACAAGACAAATGTATGGCTGAACGCCTGTGTACTGATAAAAATCCTCCAGTCCGTTTATAAGCGTGCTGTTATTTTTACCAATCCAGCCAAGCTGGTCATCATACCATTCATTGACATAATTGACATAGGAACTGTCAAGCTTCTCACGCTTGGTATCACTCTTGGTCGTTCCGCTCAATCCGCTGAAAATATTTCTTCCTGCCATACCCATAAAGGCTGTAATAAGAACCATTATCAGTATAATTAATGCCAATGCACCTACACATCCGCCGCCTCTTCTGACAGGTCTTGTGTATGTACGGTAATATCTTCCCCTTGGCGGCGGTGGCGGCGCTCCATAACGTCCCCTTGGCGGTGGTGGCGGCGGTGCTCCATAATGTCCGCCTCGTGGGGGCGGTGATGCTCCTAAACCTCTTCCGCCGCTTCCTGTATGAACAGAACCGCCTCTTCCCGGCGATGAGAAACCACGCCCTCCAAAGCTTCCGCTTCCTCCTGAACGTGACGTGCTGCGGCTTCCTCCTGAATGTCCGCCTCCTGAGCTTCTTCCTGATGAATGGCTTCCGCCACCTCCTCCTCTTGCCATAAACATTTCCTCCATTAATCTCTATTTTTTCATATATTTTTCTTCAAATATCTCATACGAAAGCGGTTTATCATGAAGATACCCTTGTACCGCATTGCATCCGCACTCATAAACTATTTTTTCCTCTTCATGGCTCTCTATTCCTTCGCAGATAACCTCAAACTTAATGTCCTTAAAGGTGTTCATAAGATTTTTCATAATCTTACGTCCGGAATCAACGCCAAGGCTGTTAAGCACAAATCCCCTGTCAAATTTAATGACATCAACAGGCACCGTACCAAGCATATATAATGAATTATAGCCTGAACCGAAATCATCCATACTTATTCTGTATCCACGATTTCTCAGAAACTCTATCTGCCTGTTAATTTCGGTGAAGTTTTCACAAAAAATAGTCTCTGTAAGCTCAAATTCAAAGTATTTGGCCGGCACTCCTGATTTACAAACCGCATCGTCAATCTTTCGGATAAAACCTGACTCCCAAAAATCCATTCTGGACAGATTCATAGATATAGTTGTCAGCTGGTAGCCTTTATCCATCCAATTCTTCTGAAGCTCGATAATTTTCATTATCACATAATTGTCAAGTCTGGCTATAAGACCCGTATTTTCAAGTGTATCTATATACGATGAAGGTGAAACTATATTGCCGTCACAATCCATAATTCTTGATAATGCCTCGCCGCCGATAAGCTTCTGTTCATCTATTGAAAACTTAGGCTGAATATATACCTTAATTCTGTCATTGTCAAGAGCAGAAAAAAACATTGGTATAACGCCTGCCTCAGTCTGCGTACGCATAGCCATATCATCGGAAAACATTGCAATCGTTTCGGCATAATTCGCCTTGATGCTTCTTCTGGCGTACTGCGCCTTATCTATCATAGAATTAACATCCTCATTGGAATCATCAACAACATATGCACCCATATATACTCTTATCCGCGCCAATGGAAATTCCTGATTAACCTCATCACTAAACTGACGGTTCACACTGTCATATTCTATTTTTAAGTCCTGAACATCCCTGTATCCTGCCTCTATAAGCATAATTATATGGTCAACGTAAATTCTTCCTGCCAGAACACAATCAGAGTTCATATGACAGTATCTATAGACGCAACGTTCTATAAGCTTATCCCCTGCGTCAAAGCCGTACATCTGATTAAAATATTTAAAGTTGCTTATATCCAGAGACATTATAACCGGAGCCTTCATCTCATTGCGCATAAGCACTCCTGCTTTCTGCTTAAAATATTCCATATATGGTAATTTGGTAAGTGTCTCTGTAGCTGTTTTTTCCACCCGCATAGTAATACCTCTAAATTTGTGTAATAGAAAATGATGTAACTCCAATATACATTTTACCACATTTTTCTAATTAAGTCTATTAAAAGATTTGGATAAACATCCTGATTAAACCCAACACCAGAAGATGTGCAGGATAAAAAATATACGGCACACAACGTGGCATTTTGCCCTTTTGTCCATCATGCATGTGAATAGGAATAAGTGAAAGCGGAGCTGCAATTCCTATAACGCTTCCGCCCACAGCCATAACAATGCCTGATGCCGTATACATTATCGCCTGATGACTCCTTGCATAATAAAATATAAGAATAAGCAATATGCATTTCCATGAATAATCAAGTCCAAGCACATAGCTTACAGCCATAGCCCACAATGTAATTATAACTGCAAAAGGTATATAGCCTGTATTTTTTTCGTAAAGCTTTTTAGATGCCCACAGCACAAACAATGCCAAGGCAAAAGTAAACAGTATATTATTATACTTAAAGCACCATAGCTTTCCGAAAATTGCTATATTATACGGGATTTCCGATATAAGCGCAGTCCCCAGCAATCTTGCTTCGTATTTTGCCACTGAACGTGTGTATATGAAGCCCTGCACTATAAAATAGGCAAAAACCGGAAATGACAGCCGCCCGATACCACGCATAATCCAATATGCCCATTCAGGCAGTCCAAGGCTGAAAAACACTATTGCACAATGGTCAATCAGCATCGTTGCCATGCCTATTATTTTAAGCACATCAGAATTAACAATTTTTCTCATACGGCCATTATCCTCTCTGTATAATTATTGAAATTTTATCATAAAAGCTGACAACTTTACAGATAAATTTAAAAAAATGTGCTATACTGTGACTATACTATTAATACTATGATTATGTCATTATGTGGAGGATTTTAATAATGTTTAGATATGAGACCCATCTTCATACATACGAGGCGAGCCTGTGTGCTTCCTCCAAAGCATGTGAGTATCCGCAATATTATAAAGATATGGGATATGACGGAATATTTGTCACAGATCATTTTTTTAACGGCAACTGCCGTATTCCCCAATATGAAAGCTGGGAACAGCGGGTGAATGAATTTTGCAAAGGATACGAAAACGCCAAGGCTGCCGGCGATGCTATAGGTTTCCCTGTTTTTTTCGGATGGGAGGCTAATTTTGAAGGTGATGAATTTCTGATATACGGTCTTGACAAGCAGTGGCTTCTTGCACACCCCCATATACTTTCTTACAGCAGAAGCAAACAGTATGATATTGTACATGCTGACGGCGGTCTGGTAGTTCAGGCACACCCCTTCAGAGAGCGCGGTTACTTAAATTCAATCCATCTTAACCCCGAAAACTGTGACGCTATGGAAGCCTATAATGCTTTTAATGAAACTTATCATAACAACAATGCCGAATTATATTGCAGGGAGAAGGGCATTTTTATGACAGCCGGCTCAGACATCCACAAGACAGGCACACTTCCAGTGGGCGGTCATTATGGAATGGGCTTTGAACATCCTATAAACTGTGCCCAGGATTATGTTAAAGCAATCCTTAACCATGAGGGCTCTATGCTTGTGCCGGACAGTCTCAGAACTCTTCCCGCTAAAATACACACAAAACTTCCTGTGTATGTAAACACAAGAGCAGATGATATGTAAATTTCATAAGCACAACAAAAAAAGCAGAAGCCGGTTGCATTCCGGCTTCTGCCATTAACACTAAAATATTATTTATCTTTTCCGTAATGAATAAGCGATAACATATCAGGGCCTGTGTGAGCTCCTATAATAGGACTTAACATGGTTATTCTGATTGTCAGGTCAGGGTACTTCTCAAGAAGCATAGCTTTAAGTGTATCGGCGTCATCAACACAATCTGCACAGCTTATGTACACAGTATTACTGATTGACGGGTCATAATTGCTTTCAAATCTCTCAATAAGCCCCTTGAATGCCATCTTGTTACCACGTTTTTTATCAACGGTCTCAAGCTTTCCATTATTATCAATCCTGAGAATCGGTTTAATATTAAGCGCCGTTCCCACAACAGCCGTGGCTGCTGATACTCTTCCTCCACGCTTAAGATACATCAAATCCTCAACCTTGAACCAGTAATGCACTTTACCTGTATGTTCTCTCAACCATGCGGCATTGTCCTCAAGGCTCATACCTGCCTCCATGTTGGCAAAAGCAGACTCAATTAAAAGTCCCATACCTCCTGTAGCTCCATATGAATCCACTACTTCAATATGTGCTTCTGGGTAATCTTCCTTGATATTCTGTACAGCCAGAAGCGCCGACTCGTATGTATTGCTGAGTCCGCTTGATAATGACAGATACAATATCGCATTGCCTTCCTCAACAAGCGGTCCGAAAATATCCATATAATGTGTAGGTGTTATCTGGCTGGTCTGTGTCTTAATCTTCTGCCTCAGCTTCTCATAAAAATTGTGCATCATTTCATCACTTTCAGGTCTGTCACAGTGAAATGTCTCCTCGCCAAGAATATACTCCATAGGAATATATCTTAAATCGTGGCTGGCGGCAAAATCTTTATCTATGTCCAAAGACACATCTGAAAAAATCAAATAGCTCATTGTTATCCTCCGAATAATTAATATCGGCAACTGCCGTAACCACATAATAACATAATATAACACAAATTGCAAATTGTTATAATATCATTGCTGATGAAATAATATCATTGCTGATGAAAAAAGCTTTACGCCGGCATGACGGTTATGCAAATTACTCAATTAAAGATGCGCAAGAATATCAAGGCACTTATCATATCCCAAGGTGCTGCTGTTAAGAGTCAATGCATAATTTCTGGCTGCACCCCATTTTGAATCGGTGTAATACTCATAATGTACACGTCTTTTTTTGTCCATATCACGCATCATTACCAACGCATCACGTTCTGACTTATCATACAATTTCATGATTCTATCCACCTTCTCAGGCTTGTTTCCATGTATAAAAATATTATATACATTCTCTCTGTCACGCAGAATATAATCTGCACAGCGTCCTACAATGACAAATGATTCTTGGTCTGCTAAATCAAGAATTATATTTCTCTGCACTTCATAAAGATAATCCGTAACGGATTTACCTGTTGTATCCCTTCCTACGAAAGCATATGCAAATACATTCTTGGTAGGTGCATACTCACCCTTTTCCTCCACAAATTTCTCTGAAAATCCTGACTTTTCCGCAACCTTTGTGATAATATCCTTATCATAAAAGGATATTCCAAGTCTTTCCGCCAGCTTCGCTCCGATATATCTTCCTCCACTGCCAAATTCACGGCTTATTGTGATTATTTTATTTGCCATAATGCCACCTCCATTCTTTGGAAAAAAAGCGCAAATCCACACCTGGATTTACGCTTTCCGCCACTCGATATATTATATTTTATCAAATTTATTGCTGAAAAGTCAATATGAAAAACAAAACGCTTCCCCTACAAAAAACAAAAGGCTGCCTCCATAATATTAAAAAGCGCGAGACGGGGATCGAACCCGCGACCTTCTCCTTGGCAAGGAGACGCTCCACCACTGAGCCACTCGCGCATATACGTTATTCATAACGCAATATGCATTGTACTACATTGCCGGCATTTTGTCAACGGCATTTTCTTAAATTCAAAAAAATTGTGCCATACAGCAAAAACAGCGTGCCGGCAATTCCGGCACGCTGAAATATCATTAATCGTATGTCTTACTCTACAGGACCATATGTAAATGTTACCGATATAGTCTCAATTGCTCCAAAATCATTAGGGTCAATAATTGTCGGGCTGGCTGTCGATGTATCTCCGTCCGATGTTCTTGCCTCCTCAGGTACTGAAGAAACCCATGCATTGTAAATGTTAACTCTGGTACAATCCTTATCATCACATGTGGTGTACCACTTTTCGTTGATTTCAACAGGCTCGCCGTTTATTAAAATCTCCTGTATATCAATAATATATCCAGGGAACAGCGCCTCACCATTGTAGATACCCACAGCAGCAAATATAAAGCTGTTGGCCGAACCACTGTATGTTCCTGTGAAATCCAAAGATGCTGTGTATGTACCCGCTTCTGTTATAACAGGCTCTTCTGTTACAATGCCGTCTGTTCCTCCTGCCGGATGGTCATCACCTACCGCATAGCTTACACCCCAGTCACTTGAACTGAACATTATCCATGCAGTTCCGTCTTCAACTACAACATCCTGTGCACTGCTTAAAGCCGAGTCAATTTTCTTCTGTGCCAAAGCTTTAATTTCTTCGGTGTCTGCATCCTGATATCTTTCCAGACTATGTGACGTAAGAACACTGGCTACATCCTCATACTTAACCGTACATGTTCCTCTGTCATATATTGTACTGGTATCCCAAAGAACCGGACAATATCCATATAAATCACAGTTGTTAAGGAAGTTCTCATAATATGCGCACATGTCCTCGCCGCCTTCTGTAAAGAGAACGCCCCATTCACCTATAATTACACCAACACCTGCATCCGTAAATTTGGTCATCAAAGCAAGTGTTTCGTTCATAGCCTCATATTCGGACTTTACGCCCCATGTAGAAACTGATGCGCTTCCTGCTGTTCCTGTATAGTTAGAAGGGTCATAAAAATGTACTGATACAAGAAGCTTATTGTCAATTGTATCCGTAGGCATAACGAATCTGTCGTCACATGTCTCGGCAATGTTAGTATCACTTCCTGCTATTAAAAGGAACCTCTTAGCATTGTTTCCGCCCGTGCTTCTTACAACATCAACAAATGTCTGGTTAATCATATTAAGTGTCTCATAACATTCATCCTGTGTGAGAACTCCTGCTACACCGTTAATCTCATCATTAAGCCTGTTACCAAGCTCTTCGTTAGCCGACTCAAAAATCAGGTAATCTGAATACTCTGCGTAACGCTCTGCAATCTGTGTCCACATAGACTTGTACATCTCAAGAGCCTGGTCGCGTACTGCCTGGTCCTCCTGACCAAACATTCCCCACCAGCCACCGTCCCAGTGGTCATTGATGATAACATACATGCCCTCATTGAAAGCATAGTTCATAATCTCTTCTACTCTGTCGAAGAACTCGTCTCTGATTGTATAATCACCATTTGTATAATCCATAGTAACGGACCATGCTATAGGGATTCTCAGTGTATCAAATCCTGCATTCTTCATACCGGTAATCATCTCCTGTGTAGTAACAGGCTGACCCCAGTTAGTCTCATAAAGCGTAATAGCAGCATCGGCACCCTTGCCATTTCCTGACTCCATTGTGTTGCCGAGATTGATACCATTGCCCATAAGCTCAGTAAGCTCAATAGCAGTAAGTTCTTCACGAACATAGCCGTTATCAATCGTATCAATTCCGTTGGCTGATTTATGAAGTTCATGTGATTCAGGATCAACATTCTCCTGAGAATTACCATCTGTCGCATCATTATTGGTTGTAAAAGTAGATTTCTTGCCGCATGCACAAAGTGCAGCCACAACCATAACTGCAACAAGAAGCAGCGCTATAAAACGCATTTTCCTTAATTTCATATCAAAACTCCTTTTCCTTTTATTATTCTTTCAATATAATATTTAAAATATTTATTGTACATAGTAATTATTAGAGGCTTATGGTGTAATTTTTGCATACAATACATTTCTCTCACAAACACACTCTGATTATCTGCGGACTGCTTTTCTATTGATTTTATCTGTGTACATAAGCTTATCCGATTCCTTAAACGCTTTATCAAAATCAAAGCCGTCGCCGCCGCATAAAGCAATCCCCATACTGACCGAAACCTCATATGGTTTACCGGAGGTTCTATTTATGTAGTCCAGGTAATGTTTTATATGTGTACGAATCTGCTCCGCTTCTTCCATTGCATGGGCTGTTTTTACACATATCACCATCTCATCTCCGCCGAACCGCCCGCAAAGCTTGTTTTGTACAGGAAGATTTCTTACGGCATATGCCACTGTACTTATTGCAAAATCCCCGGCCTGATGACCATATGTATCGTTAATATGTTTAAGTCCATCCAAATCTATTGTGACGACAATATATTGTGCACCTTCATCACTGTCATCTGTTAAAACCAGATTCTTCAGTTCATTGTAGAAGGCATGTCGGTTAAAAAGACCTGTCAGATGGTCGTATTTATACATATTTTCCATAGCCTTCGCCGTATACTGAAGATGCTGCATGTTACGATAACCGCTTACAATTGTATTGATAAGCGTGACAAACTGCATTACCCGGCAATAGTTATTCATATCCACATCAAAATAAAAGCAGATATAACCAATCGGCATACCAATGTATGTAAGCGCTGCAAATATCAACGGCCTGTTTTTGCTTAGTATTTCGTCCAAATTTGAAAGTATATCCGTCCGTTTAATCAGTATTGGAAGCTGTTCTGACGGAATATCATCAGCGTATATCTCATACATGTCATCATCAAAGTCGTTACATACAAATGTTCCGGGATTAATTGAATTATCAAAACACTCAGTATTCACAACAACTCTTATATCACTGAACCTGAAATTTTCCAGATATGCCACAAATTCCTTACTGCTTTTACAGGCAATGGCTTCGGATGACATTCCGTACATAAGACGTTCATTCTCCCTGTAAATATGAAATCTGTCATTATGCATTTTCAACATCTGACCCGTGTTAATGTTATTGCGGCGGTCCGATGTCTTGCAGCCGCAGGACCCCTCAATAACAGGTCTGAAAGACATTGCATACTCTCCGTTCATATCTTCGCCGTCAATAGCAGACGAAAGTATATTAATAATCAGCCGGGACATCTCCACAAAATCACAGCCGCATGTGGTAATTGACGGCGTACAGTAATTTGCTTCATCCGTACCGTCAAAGCCTGTCACTATAACATCATCCGGTATCACATATCCGTTAGCCTGTAAAACATTGCAGGTGGTTATGGCCATCATATCATTTATGCACACTATTGCTCTTGGAACTTTATGCTCATTAACAAGAGAGGTTATTATTTCCCTTGTAGGACCGTCCCAAAAATCCCCGTAACCCAACATATCAGAATTAAACTCAATTCCGTTCTCTTCCAAAACCTTCTTGTATATATTGATTCTGTCATCGGAAAACGAGTTATCTTTAATTCCCGCCACGAGAAAAATATCGGAAATTTTGTGATATTCAACAACATGACGCACAATCTGTTCAAATCCTGTTACATACTCAAAATTTATATTAATGCAGTTCTTGCGGCTGGCACCTACAGATATTACCGGAACAGCATTGGCTTTCGCCTTGCTGCATACGACCTCCAGTATGGATTTGTCATGAAATGCTTCATCCCATATAATTATAGCATCGGTTATACTGTAATCAATCAGGTTAAATACAATTTTCTCTCCGTCCTCATTACGGCTGTCCCCATATAATTCAGAACATGTTTGATATACAAAAAGCCTGTAACCCTTGTCATTGATATGTTTGTTAAATTCGGTTATAAATTCAAAATGTCTGGTGTCACTTACACGTGAAATGCACAATGCAATTATTTTATACTGCTTATACATAACTCTCCTGTTCCTCGTCATACATTTATGTTATATTTATATTATATCATTTTGTAAAGGATATGACAATACAACTCATCTCTCTTTTGCATAAAAATAAGCGCGAGACGGGGATCGAACCCGCGACCTTCTCCTTGGCAAGGAGACGCTCCACCACTGAGCCACTCGCGCAAAATATTGACCTTTGACAGTCACAAGTGATAATATACAGTATGATTTTATTTTTGTCAAGAGATAATATTTAATTTGTAAAGAAATTAATTTGTGAGGAAATTTTATGAAGTCAGAAAATAACCGTCCGCACCGTGAGTGCCTTATGCAGTATATGGGCAAAATTCCGCCGGAATACACTGCCGTACTTGACTGTGAAATCGAGTCCGCAGACGCTCCCTATGAAGGTGGCGGAGAAGGCGGCGAAAAAAACGGCATGATTCCCACAGGTATTGAAAGCACATACTTTTTCCGATTGGGAAATGCCGAGATTGGCTGCATCTGCACCTTGGAAGAGGCACATACAATAAATATATTCAATGTGTATATTGAACCTGATTACAGAGGGCAGGGTTTTTCAAGGGAGATGCTGTATTCTGTTTTAGAGGATATAATCTCCCTTGGCAAAAAAATACTTCTTCAGGTGGCAGACAATAATGAACCCGCATTCAGTCTTTACACCAAATGCGGGTTTGAAATCATTGACTCTGTTGTTTCATATTGATATGAGTTTGCCCGGTATTTATACGGAGTCTCTCAATTCAGGTTACTCAAGATTGGTATATCCCATAAGGAACTCATCCACCTCTTTTGCCACATCACGTCCCTGCCTTATGGCACGTACCACAAGGGACTGGCCTATATGCATGTCACCTGCAGTAAATATTTTAGGCACATTAGTAGCAAAGCTGTCCTTTTCCGTTTTTACATTAGTCCTCTCATCAACCTGAACTCCAAATGCGTCAGTGACGTACTTCTGGCTTCCCAGAAAACCTGCTGCAATAAGAACCAGCTCACAAGGAAGCTCGAACTCACTGCCGGCAACCTGTTCCATCATAAACCGTCCTGTTTTCACGTCCTGTTTGGACTCGAGCTTGACGCATATAAGTTTTTTGAGATTACCGTTCTTATCCTTCACAAATTCCTTAACCGTAGTCTGATAAATACGTGGGTCATGACCGAATACGGCAATAGCCTCCTCCTGACCGTAATCTGTTTTGCAGACCTTCGGCCACTGCGGCCATGGGTTATCTTCCGCCCTTTCGTCAGGTGCCTTCGGCATCATCTCAAGCTGTGTTATGGATTTGCAGCCAAGTCTGATTGAGGTTCCCACACAATCGTTTCCGGTGTCACCGCCTCCGATAACCACCACATTCTTATCCTTAGGGTCTATATATTTCTTATCTTTAAAATCAGAATCAAGAAAGCTTTTTGTGACAGATTTAAGATAATCAACCGCAAAATGGATTCCCTTGGCATCCCTGCCTTCCGCTTTAATGTCACGGGGATTAGCTGCGCCGCAGGCGAGAACCACTGCGTCATAGTCCTTCAAAATTGTCTGCGCTTTAATGTCCCTGCCTACATCCGTATCTGTAACAAATCTGATTCCCTCTGCCATCATATGGTCAATCCTTCTGTCAATCACCCATTTTTCAAGCTTCATATTAGGTATTCCGTACATCAAAAGTCCGCCTACCCTGTCTGCTCTTTCATATACGGTAACATTGTGTCCCCGTGTATTGAGAAGGTCCGCCGCCGCAAGTCCCGAAGGTCCGGAACCGATTACTGCCACCTTTTTGCCTGTACGTACATCAGGAATTTCCGGCTCAACATAGCCGTGTTCAAAAGCATACTCTATAATAGTCTTTTCATTTTCCTTGGTTCCCACGGCATCGCCGTTAAGTCCGCAGGTACACGCTTTCTCGCAAAGCGCCGGACACACCCTTGATGTAAACTCAGGGAAATTGCTGGTTTTTGCAAGTCTGTGATAAGCTCTCTTGTAATTTCCTATATACAAAAGCTCATTCCACTCAGGAATAAGATTGTTAAGGGGACATCCGCTAATCATTCCTTTAAGCATTTTACCTGACTGACAGAATGGAACTCCGCAGTCCATACATCTTGCTGCCTGTTCACGCTGCTTTTCAAGAGGAAGCGGTTCGTGGAACTCCTTAAAATTGTTAATTCTTGTTTTTGGTTTAACTGCCTCGCTGTCAATGCGTTCATAGTCCATAAATCCTGTTGGTTTTCCCATAATACTTCCTCCTTTCTTACTTCTTCATTGCATAAAACGCTTCAATCTGTGCCTGCTCGCTTGAAAGTCCTTTCTCTTCCATAAGAACAATCTGATTAAGCATCTTCTTATAGTCGTGAGGCATAATTTTCTTGAATTTAGGAAGATATTCACTGAAATTATCAAGTATCATCTTACCTTTTTCAGAATTGGTGTATGCCACATGCTTTTGTATCATCTGCTTCAGTTCAAGTACATCATATTTGTCCGTTACCTCTTCAGAGCTTATGAGCTCCTTGTTAAGATTAAGATAAAGCTTATTGTCCTCATCAAGGATGTAAGCAATACCTCCGCTCATTCCTGCCGCAAAGTTTTTGCCTGTTTTACCGAGAACCACCACACGTCCTCCCGTCATATATTCACAGCCATGCTCTCCGACTCCCTCCACAACCGCAGTTGCGCCTGAATTGCGGACACAGAAACGTTCTCCTGCAACACCATTGATATATGCTTCTCCGCTTGTAGCGCCATATAATGCCACATTACCGATGATAATATTCTCATCATATCTGAACCCTGAGCTTTTAGGAGGATATACAATAAGCTTACCGCCGGATATTCCTTTTCCGAAATAGTCATTTGAATCTCCCACAAGCTCTATGGTAAGCCCCTTAGGAATAAAAGCTCCAAAGCTCTGTCCTCCGTTGCCGTTGCATCTGATAGTGTAGGTATCCTCAGGAAGTCCGTCATCATAAAGCCTTGTAATCTCCGCACCAAACATAGTGCCAAAAGCACGGCTGTTTACATTAGTTACGTCCAATTCAATGCTCTTCTTCTGTTTTTTCTTAAGTGCAGGCATAAGCTCTTTAATAAGAACAGTCTCATCAAGTGTTTTCTCAAGCTGAAAATCATACACATTTTTATTGTTATAATCCATTTTATCAGCGCCGGCATATGGATTGTTGAGAATTGATGACAAATCAATCTCTCCAAGCCTCTTACCATTGCCTGATATTTTCTGGAAAAGCAGGTCGCTTCTTCCGCACATCTCATCTATTGTCCTGAATCCCAGCTTTGCCATATACTCTCTTAATTCCTGTGCGACAAACTTCATAAAGTTAATTACATATTCAGGCTTTCCGGCAAATTTTTTACGAAGCTCAGGATTCTGTGTTGCCACGCCTACCGGACAGGTATCAAGATTACACACTCTCATCATAACACATCCAAGCGTTACAAGCGGCGCTGTGGCAAAACCAAACTCCTCCGCTCCAAGAAGACATGCTATTGCAACATCCCTTCCGTTCATAAGCTTTCCGTCGGTTTCCACAACCACCTTATTTCTAAGTCCATTCATAATAAGAGTCTGATGTGTCTCTGCAAGTCCCAGCTCCCATGGAAGTCCTGCATTATGGATGGAGCTTCCCGGTGCAGCACCCGTTCCTCCGTCATAACCGGAAATAAGGATTACCTGCGCACCTGCCTTGGCAACACCTGCAGCTACTGTTCCCACGCCTGCCTCTGATACAAGCTTAACCGAAATTCTCGCCTGCCTATTGGCATTTTTCAAATCATATATAAGCTGTGCCAAATCCTCGATTGAATAAATATCGTGATGAGGAGGCGGTGATATAAGGCTTACGCCCGGAGTTGAAAGTCTGGTCTTTGCAATCCATGGATATACCTTTCCTCCCGGAAGATGTCCGCCTTCTCCCGGCTTAGCGCCCTGTGCCATTTTAATCTGGATTTCATTGGCGCTTACCAGGTATCTTGAGGTTACACCGAACCTGCCGGATGCCACCTGTTTTATTGCGGAACATTTATTAAGTCCGTCAGGTCCCACAGTGAGACGTTCAATGCTTTCACCGCCCTCACCGCTGTTGGAACGACCGTGAAGCGTGTTCATGGCGATTGCCAGAGTTTCGTGTGCTTCCTGAGAAATCGAACCGTATGACATAGCTCCCGTCTTAAACCTCTTTACGATTGATTCGACGCTTTCCACTTCTTCTATAGGTATGCCTTTTTCAGGGAATTTAAAGTCCATATAACCGCGAAGTGTTACCGGCTCCATTTCCTCATTCATAAGATGAGAATATTCTTTAAATGTATTGTAATCACCGTTTCTTGAAGCAAGCTGGAGAAGGTGAATAGTCTGAGGGTTATAGAGATGTTCCTCCTTGCCGCTTCTAAGCTTGTGGCTTCCTACACTGTCAAAGGTTTCATCAGCCGTAAGTCCCAGAGGGTCAAATGCCCTGCTGTGTCTTACGTTGACATCGTCCTCAATATCCTTTAATGTGATGCCTCCGATTCTGCTGACTGTTCCAGTAAAATATTTGTCAATAACCTCCGGTGCAATTCCTATTGCCTCAAAAATCTTGGAGCCTTCATATGACTGAATAGTGGAAATCCCCATCTTGGAAGCTATTTTGACAATTCCGGAAAGAATTGCATTATTATAATCCTCAACGGCAGCATAGTAATCCTTGTCAAGTATTCCTATGTTGATAAGCTCTTTGATTGTATCCTGCGCAAGATACGGATTAACCGCACATGCTCCGTAGCCAAGAAGTGTAGCAAAATGATGAACCGTTCTAGGTTCACCGCTTTCAAGAATAAGCGACACACTTGTCTTTTTCTTGGTTACTACAAGATGCTGGTTCATGGCCGCCACTGCAAGAAGCGATGGAATTGCCACGCGGTTATCGTCAACGCCTCTGTCTGTAAGGATAAGTATATTGGCACCGTCACCGCACGCTCTGTCCGCCTCAACAAACATTCTGTCTATAGCTTTTTCAAGGGATGTATTCTTATAATATGTAATAGGAATCTCCACCACCCTGAAGCCTTCTTTATTCATGTTTTTTATTTTCAAAATATCGGTGTTGGTAAGTATGGGATTGTCTATCCTGAGTACATGGCAGTTTTCCGCTCTCTCCTCAAGGATGTTTCCATCCTTACCTATATATATTGATGTAGCCGTAACGATTTTCTCACGAAGTGCATCTATCGGAGGGTTTGTTACCTGTGCAAAAAGCTGTTTGAAATATTCAAACAATGATGGTCTTTGTTTTGAGATTGCAGCAATAGGCGTGTCAACTCCCATAGCCGCAATAGGCTCCGAACCGTTTTTAGCCATATTAAGGATTGCCGAATAGAAATCCTCATAGGTATATCCAAATGCCTTCTGAAGTCTTGCCCTCTGTGTTTTGTCATACTCTTCCACTTTTTTATTAGGGATTTTAAGGTCTTTCAGCATAACAAGGTTGTTGTCAAGCCATTCGCCGTAAGGCTTTCTTGTGGCATATTTTGCCTTAAGCTCTTCATCGTCTATTACTCTTCCTTCTACGGTATCCACAAGGAGCATTTTACCCGGATGAAGCCTCTCCTTAATCTTGATATTAGATGGGGCAATATCAAGCACTCCTACCTCCGATGAAAGTACAAGATAGTCATCATTGGTAATATAATAACGTGATGGTCTGAGACCGTTTCTGTCAAGCACCGCACCCATAACATCACCGTCGGAGAAAAGAATCGAAGCAGGTCCGTCCCATGGCTCCATCATTGTAGCGTAATATTGATAGAAATCTCTTTTCTCAAGTCCGATAAGTTTATTATTCATCCAAGGTTCGGGAATCGTAATCATAACTGCCAGAGGCAAATCCATTCCGCTCATAACAAGAAATTCAAGTGTATTGTCAAGCATGGCTGAGTCGGAGCCTTCGGTATTGACAACAGGAATAACCTTGTGCATACTGCCCTCAAAATACTTGCTCTTCATATTTTCTTCACGGGCAAGCATTTTATCGGCATTGCCTTTGATAGTATTAATCTCTCCATTATGCACTATAAATCTGTTAGGATGGGCTCTTCTCCAGCTTGGATTGGTGTTGGTACTGAATCTGGAGTGGACAGTTGCTATGGCAGACTCATAATCCTTGCTGCACAAGTCAGGGAAAAATGTCCTGAGCTGGTCCACCAGAAACATTCCTTTGTATACTATCGTTCTGCTGGAAAGTGATACTACATATGTATCATCATTACTTTGTTCAAAAACCTTTCTTACTATATAAAGCTTCCTGTCAAATGCAAGTCCCTTTTCACATCCGGCAGGTCTTTTAACAAAACACTGAAGGATTGACGGCATAACCTCTATCGCCTTGCTTCCAAGCACTTCCGGCTTAATCGGTACATCTCTCCACCCGAGAAATTCAAGGTCTTCCTTCTCAACGATGTTTTCAAACATTTTCATGCCCTGCTTTTTCTTAAGCTCATCCTGTGAAAAGAAAAACATTCCCACGCCGTAATCACGTTCTTCTCCAAGCTCGATTCCAATACTCTTACAGGCTTTACTGAAAAATTTATGTGATATCTGGAGCATAATGCCTACGCCGTCACCCGTCTTCCCTTCAGCATCCTTGCCTGCTCTGTGTTCAAGGTTTTCAACAATGCTCAAAGCATTCTCAACTGTCTTGTGGGTTTTGATACCCTTGATGTTGACGATGGCACCGATACCGCAGTTATCATGTTCAAACTGGGGATTGTACAATCCGTTGTTGTATTCGTTATCGTAAATCATCCGTTCCCCATCCTTTCCGTAAAATTTATTTTCTAAAATATACTACGTTTTTTTTTGATTGTAAATAGAAACTTTTGGGGAATTGTCAGATAATTTGAATATTTTATATTTTAGCAGATTATTATCAGATAATTTAGCTAATTGTGTGTATTTTGTTTGACCTTCAGCACTGCAAAAAAGCTTACGCATATACCCATCAGCTTTAAAATGTAATGTCAGGATATGTACATAAGCATTTTTCAGCGGGCATAAACTTGATTTTATTAATTTATTATGTTTTGTTTGTTAATTTTGTTGAAGAATACGGGTCAAAAAGGTAAAATATCAGTACAAGGAGATTATATTTATGAAAGATTCAACGAAAGGTTCCAATAAGAAGGAGCTCAAATTCATCAATTATAAGAAATACATACTGGTAATCGGCATACTGCTTTTTATTCTTATTGTCTTCAATATTATGTTCCGTGTAAGCACCGTTTTTGCCACCAGCTACTGCAACACCATATATTCCAATGTTTCAAAGGTTATGGGCGCGGTAAGCTCGCTTGCTCCTTTTTCCATAATAGAAGTGCTTATATATGTGGCGGCAGCCATTGTGCTGTACGCCGTAGTACGGCTTATTATAACGTTTGTCCTCAACCACAGTAAAAGCAGCATCTGTTTTTTCACATACAGGCTGAAAAAATATCTGTTAAATCTTGTATGCATAGTTTTGGTATGCCTGCTTATTTTAGGCTTTAACTGCACGATACTTTACCACAGATTAACGTTTGCGGTATGTGCGAATATGCGCCTTGAAGCCCACAGTACAGAAGAGCTGGTGGCTCTTTTCCAAATCATGTCTCAGGATGCCAATGAATTGAGCAGCAAGGTGCCCAGAGATTCTGATGGGATTTTTACCCTTGACGGTATTAATACAAAAGAGCTTTGTGTGGATGCCATGAAAGCACTGACTGAGCAGTATCCGTTTATGGCTTCATACTACCCTGAACCAAAGCCTATCGCAGCCTCAAAGCTTATGTCAGCTACCGGAATGGCAGGTTTTTACTCTCCTTTTACTATGGAAGCCAATTACAATGCCGATATGCCGGATTTGGATATTCCCCATACAATGTGTCATGAACTGGCACATTTAAGCGGCTTCATACATGAAGACGAGGCTAATTTTATCGGATACGCTGCATGTATAGGTTCCGAAAGCGAGGCCTTGCGTTACAGTGCCACAGTTGAAATGATGATATATGTCATCAATGATTTATATACAAGCTGTTCTTATGAGCATTACAGTGAGCTTATCAACTCGCTGGAGCCTGAAATCATTGCAGACATACGCGCACAGTCCGCCTACTGGCGGGAGGCGCAGCAGAAATTTAGCGGCAAGCTTTCCGACACAGTCCAGACTGCCAACGATGCTTACATAAAGCTTAATGGCGATGTGGAGGGCGACGTAAGATATTCCATGGTTGTGGAACTATTGCTTGATTACTATTCAAAGAATATAGACGATATTCTTTCGGAGTAAGTCCGCACTCTTTTTTGAAGCATTGGATAAAGTGGCTTTGGGATGAGAAACCGAAATATTCCGCAATCTCAGAATAAGAGTAATCCGAAAAACGCAGCATATTGGCGGCTGCCTTAATCTTTTCCCTTCGGATAAAATCCTGTAATGTTATGCCTGACTCCTTATGAAAAACAGTTGACAGATAGCTTCTGTTAACTCCCACCGCTTCTGCAACCATTTGAGACGTAAGCCTGCCTGTGCGGTGTTTATATATATATTCCATTGCCTTTATTACCTGCATGGAGTACACGCTTCTCTTTGGCTGCTTTGACATCCTCTCTGTAAAATCCATAAGCATTTCATTGTGAAGCCTTATTATATCCTCTGCTTCCGACAACAAATCCATCTTACTGATATACAAATCACTAAGTGTATATGCCATTTCTCTTTCAAGCCCTTTTTCAACACAAAGCCTTGTAATCAAAGCCGTTGAAACCACAAAATGATACCTCATATTGCGCATACGGTTGACCGATAGTTTTCCGTACTCCGCTCCGTCATATAACGAAGTGTCTGAAGGGTCCGCAAGAACCTTTTTTACCTCGCCAACATCTCCGGCGGCAACATTTTCATAATAACCGTATTCATGGCTGTATTCCACATGGCTCTTTTCTTCCTCCTGTTGTTCCAAAAGCCGAAGACTCAGTTCTTTATTAATGCTCATAAACTTCACCTCTTTTTACATCATAAAACATTTTTGATATAAAAACAACATTTTTGATATAATATACCGATAAAATGAAATATAGTCTAAATATACTAAGCCAAAGGAGGCATACTGGATGAACGGTTTTAAAAGGGGCATTAATTTAGGAGGCTGGCTCAGCCAAAGCTCTATGGCAAAAGACCATTTAGATAATTATATCGTTGAAAATGATATAGCAGCCATCAAGTATATGGGTGCAGACCATATAAGGCTGCCCATAGATTATATGCTTATAGAGAAAGAAGACGGAACCCCCAAGCTTTCAGGATACAAGTATATAGATAATTGTGTAAGCTGGTGCGGCAGGTACGGACTTAATATAGTGCTGGATTTGCACAGGGCATATGGATATTCTTTTAATGAAGCTTCAGCGTGCGGGAATTTTTGGAAAAACAGGCAGTGCCGTCACCGCTTTCTCAGACTTTGGGACAGACTATCAGCACGTTATGGCATATATAATTATGCAGCCTTTGATATTCTCAATGAAATCGTTGACGAAAGCGTCTGTGACATATGGAATGACCTTGCCTCCAATGCAATATCCATCATAAGAAAGAACGCTGCCGATAATTGGATTATTGTTGGCGGTACAAGATATAACAGCATTTTTACGGTAAAGGACATTGCAGATTTCAACCAGCATAAAATCGCATACTCATTCCACTTTTACGAGCCCTATATCTTTACTCATCAAGGAGCATGCTGGGAAAGCTTTATGCCCGATGACTTCAGGGTAAACTACCCTCTGACGGCAAAAGAATATTCCGATACCGCAAAAGAAAAGCTGGACGGACAGTGCATGGGAATTTTCCGGTGCATGAATGAAAACGCTTCAGGTACAGCTATGCTGGATTCCCTTTTTGACAGCGCCGTAATGGCATCCTCCCAACGCGGCATCCCTTTGTACTGCGGCGAATATGGTGTAATAAACAATGCTGATTCTAAGTCCGCAAAGCTGTACATTGCCGATTTGCAAAACGTCCTGTCAAAATACAATATAGGAAGAGCCATGTGGAATTACAAGGGGCTCAATTTCGGAATTGACGGAAAAAACTTTACTATTCAATTATAATATCAATGGCTTTGCCTACCACCAATATCTCCACTCGCTGGTGGGCATCGCCATTTTCCCCGTCAACAGTCCACTCTATCGCCTTATCGCTTTCTATAATAATATGGTCGGTTCTAAAGCGTTCCACCATAGGGCTTTTCTGTGACTTTGACAAAAGTCCTGCCACAATCTGCTGAAGCTCAAGAGGGGACGCCGGTTCTTTTACAAGCGTTACCTCAAAAAGCCCGTCATCAAGCTCAACCTCTTTGCCGGTTATTCCCTTCATTCCTCCTACGGAGCTGGAATTAGACACCATTCCGTATATGTAGCTGCCTTTTATCTCCATATCATTGCAGAGTACCGTCAGATAATATGATTTCACATTGGCAAGACTTTTGAGGCTTTCCAGTATATATGCCTGATGCCCCAGAACATTTTTCATATTCTGAGGTGTTTTATATGATACATCAGAAAATACTCCGAATGCAGCAACATAATTAAAATATCTTCCGTTCATTTTTCCTATATCACAGGATATAATTCTTCCGTTGGAAATCTGTTTTGCAGCTTTAAGCATGTTCTTGGGTATTCCAAGTGTCGCTGCAAAATCATTGGTTGAGCCTGCCGGGATATACCCGATTGGCGGTTTTGCGTTAAGATGCGTCATCATGGCTGAAATCACTTCGTTGAGCGTTCCGTCGCCGCCGCTGCACACAATCAAATCATATAACCCATCCGCCTCACAAACTCTGTCATAGCCATCCATAGCCTGCTGCGTAGGATATGCCGTAACGATATATCCGCTTTTGGTAAAAATATCAATTATATCCACAAGCTTATTTCTGATAAGTCCTTTTCCCGAATGAGGATTATACACAAATAATAACTTTTTCATCTTCCACCTCTGTATTTATCGCCTGATTCAACTAATCGTTAACTATTCTTTCGCCATCGCCGAAATCCAATATATACGGAAAATGCGTCTTACGCTTTTCCACCGGCGGAAGCTCCATATAAGTGTCGCCGAAAAAATTGCGCAGCATTCCTTTCATATCCTTAGGGAAATTCAATTCAACATCCTCAAACTTCCACTTTCGGCATGGGAATGTGCGGTTCTTATACAAAATATTGGTGTTGGGGTCAGTATCGCAAGGATACCCAAACCTTTTTGTCTTTGTATTATTGTACATAGTGCAGATTTTTTTGCATCTGTTGTAGAGTGCCCTCTTATCAATGCGGAGAAAATCCATTGCATTGTGTACCATTCTGCATATAAGCTTAATTACTGCACCAAGAAGCCCCGTCTGAAAAATAATCGGTTCAGGTATACTTCTCAATATCAGAAGCTTGCTCCAAAACCACGCTCTCCATCTCTGAATAAAAAACAGAAAATCATTATCAGGATAATTGTCATACGCATATATGTCAAGAAAAATTCCCAAATCACACTTAATATTCTTCAGGGGCTTTTCTATAAATTTAGTACCTTTTATGCAAAGTCTTGTAGTCATCAACGGGAAATTGTGATTATGCTCCGCATTAAGAACATAATATTTATCACCCATCTGTTCCTCCACAAGCTTAATGAACTTCTCGTAGTCCTTGCGGGGAAGAGCCACGTCTATGTCATCATCCCACGGTATAAACCCTCCATGGCGTATAGCTCCTATTCCTGTTCCTGCAACGGCAAAATATTTAAGCCCATTCTCATCACAGATTTTCATAAAGTCCTTAAGAATCCCTATCTCCATGGACTGTATGCGCTTAAGCTCTTCATCATTATAAAACTTTGGCATTCCAACCTCCGAAATCACATACTTGTACTGATTAATACTTATATATTTAACATCTGTATAACTACTTTTACGTCTGTATAATTACTTTGATATCTGTATAACCATTCTGACATATATATGATCATCAGCGCCGGTATAATTATTAAACGCCCGTATAGTTATTAAAGACCGCTAAAAATTATCTGTCCCATTTATCACATAATGAATTAATCTGGTCTGCAAATTTGGCTAAATCCTTATTGGCACCGCCTTCATTATGTTTTATTACCGTCATAAGTCTTCTTCCTGCTGCCATAAGGCGCTCAAATACATCCGAAGCCTTTTTCGCAACTGCAGTTTTATGCTTACGCACATTATTGCCATCATGTATGCAGGAGCCATCCGCAAGATTATAACATGCCCCGCTGTAAGGAGCCACTGCATCAAAACCATGTTCTTCTCTCAGGCACTGTGTAAAGCTGTCACACACATCGCTTTCGCCATGTACCACAAATACCGTAGAAGGCTTTTTCTCAAAGGCTTCAATCCACTTAATAAGCCCTGCCTTATCTGCATGACCGCTTACGCCCTCAAGCTTGACTATATCAGCCTGAACATTGATGGTTTCCCCAAAAAGCTTAACCTCCGATGCGCCCTCCAGCAGCGACCTTCCCAAAGTGCCTATTGCCTGATAGCCTACAAACACAATCGTGCTTTCCCTTCGCCAAAGGTTGTGCTTAAGATGATGTCTTATTCTTCCCGCCTCACACATTCCCGAAGCTGATATGATTACCTTAGGTCTGTTATCAAAATTAATTGCCTTGGAATCATTGCTTGTGACTGACAGCATAAGCCCCTGAAACTGCAGCGGATTGATTCCCTGTGCCACAAGCTCCATAGCCTCCCGGTCAAAGCAGCATTCCTTGTTCTTATTAAAAATCTGTGTGGCTTCCACTGCAAGCGGACTGTCCACATAAACCTGAAATCCATCGTGATTCTTAACTAGATTTTCCTGCTTAATCCGTCTGAAATAATATAACATCTCCTGGGTTCTTCCCACCGCAAAAGACGGTATAACCACATTGCCTCCACGGTCAAAGGTTCTCTGGGTAATCTGCGCAAGCTCCTTCACATAGTCAGTTTCGGCATTGTGAAACCTGTCTCCATATGTGGACTCCATCACCACATAATCCGCTTTGGTGATATACTCAGGGTCTTTGATAATAGGTCTGTGGATATTGCCTATATCACCCGAAAAGACTATTTTTTTATTATAAGGGCCTTCCGTAATCCACATCTCAATGCTGGCAGAGCCCAAAAGATGCCCCGCATCGGAAAATCTTATGTCAATTCCCTCTGTAAGATTTATTTTATCCTTGTAACTGCATGCCGTAAAATGCTGTAAAACGCCTTCTGCGTCATTGATATTATATAGCGGAACATATTCATCCTTGCCGGCACGCTTAGCTTTACGGTTTTTCCATTCTGCCTCCGACATCTGTATATGAGCGGAATCCTTAAGCATTATCCGGCACAAATCCACAGTGGCCTCCGTGGCAAGAATCTGCCCTCTGAATCCTCTTGCGTACATAAGCGGCAAAAGCCCCGAATGGTCAATATGGGCATGTGTCAAAAGCACATAGTCTATATCAGGTATGTCTACCGGCAGCTCCTGATTTTCATATTCATCGCTTCCCTGCTCCATTCCGCAGTCGATGAGTATGTACTTGCCGCAGGCGTTAATGACGTGGCAGCTTCCCGTAACTTCATGGTCTGCACCAATAAATGTAATTTCCATGTACTCCTCCGTACTTATTTTATTATTCATATTATAACAGAAAAATATGTAGACGTAAAATATTATTTAATGTAATATTGACATATAAAAACACGAAAGGAAAAATTATATGGATTTTCTTTATACACTTCAAGGCATCCGTAACCCCGTACTGGATGCGATAATGACTTTTTTTACTTACTTTGGGGACGAAATATTAGTCATAGGAATATTGTGCATCACTTACTGGTGCATCAACAAAAAGCTTGCATATAAAGTCTGCTTTACATATTTTGTATCGGGGCTTATGGTTCAGGGACTTAAGATAGCCTGCCGAATTGACAGACCATGGGTCAGGGATTCAAGGCTGACCTGCGTTGATTCAGCCAAAAGCGGTGCAACGGGATATTCCTTTCCAAGCGGCCACACCCAAGGCTCCACAGGGCTTTTTTCAACATTTGCTTTTCATTTCAAAAAAGTATGGGGATATATAGGCGGATTTGTAATTATTGCACTTGTCATGTTTTCAAGAATGTATCTGGGATGTCATACGCCTCAGGATGTATTTACGGCATTTGGCATTACAATAGTTGTATCAGTCATCATCAACTATGTGTTTGACCGTCTCCGCCCTGCAAATGCCACAAGAATTGCCGTATTTGCATTTATTGAGATTATATCAATAGCGCTGATTGCTTTCAGCTATTATATTGTGTCAAGCGGCAAGTCCGACCCTGAACTGGCTATGGACTGCTTTAAAGCAGCCGGAGCAGGCATCGGTTTCGGAATAGGATGGTTTATCGAGGACAAATTCATAGGTTTTGACCCTAAATCCATCAAAAGCATACCGGGTCAGATACTTAAATTTGTCATAGGCATTGCTGTGGCGCTTTTACTGAAGCAGGGTATAAAAATGCTTTTCGGCGATACAATTATTGTAAATATAGTCAGATACATTATAGTCGTCATATGGATAATTGCCGCATATCCGGCTATTGTCCGAAAAATAACCGGACGACAGAACGATTAGACATATCAAATACTGTAAGGCACTTCTACCGGCAGGTCGCATTCCTTGATTACCTGCGCCCTGCCTCCTGTGCTTTCTGTTATTTTATCCGTAAGCGCCAAGGCACATTCGGCTTTGACTACAAGTTTAATTTCCACTTTGTCGGTATATACCACCTGCTCTATGTCCGCATCCAAAGCTGATGCAATATACCGTATTTTTCCTTCCCCTGTATAATCAGTGGTAATAATGTACCGCACTCCCGGACGAAGTATTACCAGCTCCGACTGCTCAATGCCGCCCTTGGCTGCATTGGTATATGCACGCACAAGCCCTCCTGTTCCCAGCAGCGTACCGCCAAAATATCTGGTGACTATTATTAAACAGTTGTGCAGCCCAAGCTTGGTTATAACCTCCAAAACGGGTTTTCCTGCCGTTCCCGATGGTTCACCGTCATCACTGAACCGTGTGATTTCATTATTCTCTCCAATCACAAACGCATAGCAGTTGTGTCTGGCATCCCAGTATTTTTTGCGGGCAGCTTCAATATATCCGGCAGCCTCTTCCTCATCCGCCACACTGTACACGCTTGCTATAAAACGGGATTTTTTCTCCTCATAAAAACCCTCGCCGCCTTTTTTAACCATTATATAATCAGACATAATTACCTCTTTAGCTAAAATATAAAACTATGCTATCATATTTCCGGAAAATTTCAAACTTTTTTGTGAATACTTATTAACAGAATGTTAAGAATTTGTTATATTTAGGTTTTTTTCTTTATTTATTAACAATATTTTGATATACTAAAAAGGAAACTAAGATGGGAGGCAGTTTATGAATTTCAGCAGTGACAGTATTAGAAAAAAGCAAAAAGAACTTTCTTCTCACAAAATCAAAATCGGAACCAAAACTTTAGTATATATATTTAAATTCATTGTAATCGTTTTTGTGTTCGGTGTTGTCACGGTGTGCAGTCTGGGCGCAGGCTCAATCAACGGAATAATAGAAAGCGCACCTGATATAACGCTTAACGATGTTACGCCATCCCAGTACAAGACCACCGTATACGACTGCAACGGCAAGCAGACAGAGACATTGGTGGCATCAGGCGCCAACAGAATATATGCTACTATTGACGAGATTCCAGAATGTCTTCAGAACGCTTTTATAGCCATCGAGGATGAACGTTTCTATGAGCATAACGGAATTGATGCCAAGGGCATTATCAGGGCGGCATACATCGGAATTACCAACAGCTTCAAATTCACACAGGGTGCCAGCACAATTACACAGCAGCTCATCAAGAACAGCGTGTTTTCTGTCGAGAACGAAAACAGTTTAGGCGATAGCCTAAAGCGTAAAATCCAAGAGCAGTATCTTGCACTGACTCTTGAGAAGAAGGTCGATGACAAAAAACTGATTCTGGAAAATTATCTTAACACCATTAATCTTGGCAACAATAATCTGGGTGTACAATCAGCATCACGCAACTACTTTAATAAAGATGTCTCGGATTTGACCATTTCCGAAAGCGCCGTAATTGCAGCCATAACCCAGAATCCTTCCAGATATAATCCAATAAGCCATCCTGATTACAATGCCGAAAGGCGTAAGCTGGTTCTTGACAATATGCTTGAACAGAACTATATAAGTCAGGAAGAATATGATGAGGCAATGGCAGATGATGTCTATGAGAGAATACAGAATATAAACAGCTCCACCACATCCAGCAAGGCATACTCTTACTACACAGATGCCCTCATTCAGGAAATTATGAATGACCTTATGACTCAGAAGGGCTACACATATACTCAGGCATACAATCTTGTATACCGCGGAGGATTGTCAATATATTCCTGTGAAGATTCAGAGCTTCAGCAGTATGCAGAAGAGGTTATCAATGACCCTGATACATGGAATCAGTATGTATTGTATACCATCACATACCGTTTTCAGGTCAAGGACCAGTTTGATAATCTTTCCAGCTACAACGAATCAAGCCTTTTGCAGTATCTTCAAATCAGATACGGTTCAAGCTTTGAACTGCTATTCTCTTCCACCGAAGAGGCTGACCGGTATGCGGAAGAATATAAAAATTATGTTCTTGAACAGACAGGCGGCGAAATCGTCAACGGAAGTGAATCCATAACCTATACCTTGCAGCCGCAGACCTCTCTTGTGGTAATCGAAAACGGTACCGGTCAGGTAAGGGTAATTATCGGCGGGCGTGGCGATAAGACGGAAAGTCTTGTCCTTAACAGAGCAACCGATTCTCAGCGTCAGGCAGGTTCATCAATCAAACCGCTGCTTGTGTACAGCCCTGCCATTGATATATGCGGTTACAGTCTTGCCACTGTACTTGACGATGTTCCGTACTATTACAGCACAGGACAGCTTGTTAAAAACAGCGACGGCGAATACAAGGGATATACCACTGTCAGACAGGCGATTGCAGAATCCCGTAACATACCTGCCATCAAGACACTTGAAGATATAGGAATATCCACAGGCGTTACTTACCTTAAAAACTATGGTATAACAACACTTACGGATTCGGATAATTATCTGCCAATAGCACTTGGTACCTGCAGTGTTACCAATTATGAAATGACAGCAGCATATACCACATTTGCCAACAAAGGCACATATGTGAAGCCTAAGCTTTATACCAAGGTTCTTGACCATGACGGAAATGTCATACTTGATAATACGGAAATCGAATCCACACAGGTAATCAAAGATTCCACTGCGTGGCTTATATCAAGTGCAATGCACACCGTTGTCACAAGCGGTACTTTGCGCAATCTCGGTTTCCCAAGTGATATGTATGTATGCGGTAAATCCGGTACTTCTCAGAACGATTACGATAAATGGGCAATCGGTTTCTCCGGTAAATACACAGTAGGCGTATGGGCAGGCTACGACAGCAGCAAGACTTTCCCTACAGAGGCAGGATTCCCATATATGCAGATTTGGAAAAATGTCCTTGTAAAAGCCAACGAAGGTGAGGATTGTTCCGAACCTCCTACTCCTACCAACGTTGTCGCCGTTAAAATATGTCAGGACTCAGGTCTTCTGGCAGTTGACGGGCTGTGTGACTGCGACCCAAGAGGAAGCAGGGTTGTGACAGAATATTTTGAATCAGGAACAGAACCGACTCAGGCATGCAATGTCCATATGAAAGTAACAATCTGCACCGACTCCGGTGAGATTGCAGGCGATAACTGTCCTTCATCTTCGCAGAAATCAGTTATCCGGATTTATAAGGACTTTACGGGAATAGACCTTGATAAGTTTTCCATAACCGATGCAGAATACGCAATAACGGATGAAGATTTGAGCCGCAAATGTTCTAAACACAAATAGAAACTCAATTCCAATATTAATGATACACAAAACAGCAGCAGATTTCCTGCTGCTGTTACTTATTGTACATGATGCAAAAACAACAAAAATCCCGAAGAGCACAATTCCAAGTCATGGCTCTCCGGGATTATTTTACTTCAACTGCCTGAATAATTCCAAATCTTCTTCTTTCAATTTTACATTAGTGCTTATGCGCCTTCCGTCAGGTGCAGTAACCGTAATATCAATTATCGTCCCCTGACACATCATCCCATTGGACGCCGCCTGCAAAAAAGCAGGGAATTTAGGATGATTGGCTGTAAATTTCTCCCATAAGCCTTTCAGTTTAAATAATGATGCAGGATTCATATTATTCAATCACCTTAATCCATCCCTCAGGCGCCTCTAAACGACCCAGCTGGATTCCCGTAAGTGTATCATAAAGCTTCTTGGTAACAGGACCCATATCTCCCATTCCGCTAGGAAGACAGATTTCCCTGCCATGGTCAACAATCTTGCCTACAGGTGAGATAACTGCTGCCGTTCCGCAAAGACCAGCCTCAGCAAAATCCTTAATCTCGGAGAAAAGAACCTCTCTCTCCTCAACCTCCAGACCCAGATACTCCTTGGCAACATACACAAGAGAACGGCGTGTTATTGACGGAAGAATGCTTGGAGACTTAGGCACAACAATTCTGTTGTCCTTAGTTACAAAAAGGAAGTTAGCCCCACCGGTCTCCTCAACCTTGGTTCTTGTAGCCGGGTCAAGATACATGTTCTCGTCATATCCTTCTCTGTGAGCCGTAACGATTGCATGAAGACTCATAGCATAGTTAAGTCCTGCTTTGATGTGACCTGTTCCATGTGGTGCAGCACGGTCAAAATCAGAAACCTTAATTGTAAGCGGCTTAGCTCCGCCCTTAAAATAAGGACCTACAGGTGTTGTGAATACTCTGAACTGATACTCCTCAGCAGGCTTAACACCTATTACAGGGCTGCTTCCGAACATATACGGACGGACATATAATGTAGCGCCGGTTCCGTAAGGCGGAACGTATGCGTCATTGGCTTTGACTGTTGCTGCAACTGCTTCCACAAACTTATCCTTAGGAAATACAGGCATCTCAAGCCTCTCTGCTGACTGCTCAAGACGCTCAGCGTTAAGGTCAGGTCTGAATATAACAATCTGCCCTTTCTCGGTTGTGTAAGCCTTGAGTCCTTCAAAAATAGTCTGAGCATACTGTAAAACTCCGGCACACTCGCTGATGGTTATTGTGTCATCTTCAGTAAGCACACCTTCATCCCATGCTCCATTCTTGTAGTTAGAAACAAATCTTTTGTCAGTCTTAATATAGCCAAATCCAAGATTTGCCCAATCGATGTTTTTCTTTTCCATGGGAATACTTCCTTTCTTATCTCCAGCGGTGACATCTCTGCACAGTACGCTGAATTTATCTCGTTGTATATTATCCTACTACAATTATCCTATTATTTCCAGTATTATTTTACTATTTTTTCATTTTCGGATTTACAATCAACGATGCTATATATCCAAAAATAAGCGCACCGCTTATTCCTGCCGCTCCTGCCTTGAAGCCTCCCAGAAAAATTCCCAGAAAGCCCTGCATGTCAACAGCTTCCCTTACACCCTTAAAAAGTGTATTTCCAAAGCCAAGCAGCGGAACGCTTGCACCTGCCCCCGCCCACTGGGAGAAAGGCTCATACAGCCCAACTGCCGACAGCAGCGCTCCCGTACACACCAAAAGCACCATTATTCTGCCCGGCATAAGCTTTGTTTTTTCCATAAGAAGCTGAACAAGCGCACATATAACACCGCCTACTACAAATGCTATCAGATAATCCATAATACCCTCCTAATCAAAATGCTCTATAGCAACAGCGTGCGCAATACCCGGCACTGTTTTACCTTCATTAAAACTGATTGTAGACAAAAGTGCTCCTGTGGGAACAAATAGAACCCGCTTAAAGCTGCCTTCATCAAGTTTCTTGAGAATATGCGCACACAAAGTTACCGCACTGCATCCGCATCCGCTGCCGCCTGCGTGAGTATCCTGAGTATCTGCATCATATATTTCTATTCCGCAGTCGTGGTGGACTTTGGATATATCAAAGCCCTTCCCCTCCATAAGGTCCGTCAGTATCTGCTGCCCTACACTGCCCAAATCACCTGTGTAGATGGCATCATAGTCATCAGGTCCCACCTCAAAATCCATAAAATGATTATAGATTACATCACATGCCGCCGGCGCCATAGCTGCTCCCATATTAAAAGAATCCTGTATGCCATAGTCAACTATTTTTCCTGTTGTGACACCCGTAACACAGTTTCCCTTGTTTCCGGCAGATAAAATAACTCCGCCCGAACCCGTAACCGTCCATGTGGCACAAAGAGGTCTTTGATTGCCGTAATCAAGCGGAAAACGAAACTGTTTTTCAGCACTTGCAAAATGACTTGAAGTCATGGCAATAACGTTATCCGCATACCCTGCCGCCACCGCCATAGCCGCCAATGAAAGGGATTCACCCATAGTTGAACAGGCACCGTACAGTCCGAAAAAAGGGATTTCATAATTTGCTATGCCAAATGAGGTGGCTATAAGCTGCCCAAGCAAATCCCCCGCAAAAATATATCTTATATCTTTTTTGTCCAGACCGGATTTCTCCAAAAGTATCTCAACAACAAGCTTTTGAAACTCGCTTTCCGACTCCTCCCAAGTATTTTTGCCTGCCATAGGGTCTTCTATAACCTTGTCAAAAAGTTTACCAAGAGGGCCTTCGCCTTCCTTCTGTCCAACTACAGACGCTGCCGCTTTTATATGCGGCGGTATATCAAATTCTATACTTGCTTTTCCGATTTTACCCATAAAAAAATCATCCTTTACATAAAATTCTGTTAATATTATGTAAAGGACGATTATAATTTATTCATACCTGACCGTATATTCGGTTACATCCAGAATTGTCTCACCGTCAATCTGCAATGCACAAGGCTTATCAAATTCAACTTTAATATTATGTCCGCGGTATATGTCAATCATATCGGCGTATTTTGTATGTTCACCAGTAAAGATTTTAGGAAATCTCATAAGCGTCTTAATCTTTCCGATTCCGTAAAGGACAACACACGATACCATGTGTTCCGGATTATGGCGGTTCTGATTAGGAGCAATCATCATTCCGCCTCCGTAATACTTTCCAAGCATAGTCGGAGCCAGCCATACCCTTTTATAATGCTTTGTAACTCCGTCAACCGTTACTGTTGCATTACGTGGTTTATACTTTAACAAACAGCCTTTGATTGCAATACTGGTATAATTAACAGGTTTATCAGACTTGGCACGAAGTCTGTCGCCCTCCTGACAGCAGTATCCGTCTATTCCAAATCCCACACCATTGATAAATCTGTAATCCTTATCTTTGACGGTGACTATCGGAAGCCTGTTTATGTATTCGTTGAGCCTGATTCTGTAAAGCTTATTGTCGGCGTCCACATCATGCTTGAAATCATTGCCCGTTCCGGCAGAATAAAAATATAAATCACCTGATATTTTCATCTTACAGGCAACATTGATAAATCTGTTAAGCGTTCCGTCACCGCCCACGAGATACACAACGTCCTCAGGCCTAATCTGCTTCAAAAGTTCTGAATAATCTTCATAATCAAGCAGGTTATATTCCTTAATTTCCTGTTCTTCAATTGTTCGCTTTATCATCACCAAATCTTCGGCAGCCTTGCCGTTTCTCGCGTCAGGATTATAAAACAGATAATTCATTATATTTCTCCTCTATTCATAAATGCTGTTCAATCATGCTTTTGACAAGCCGGGAAATCTCATTGGTTTTCATTCCTTCAATCCTGCTGTATGGAATCACATCAATTATCTCCATCACAACTTTGGTATGCTTTAAAGGAAAATTCTTATGGATTCTGTCCGTTCCCTTTATGACGGACACTACTATTGGACACTTTGCCCAAAGCGCTATCTTAAAGCAGCCATGTTTAAATTCCAACAGTTCTTCCGATGGATTGCGGGTACCTTCAGGGTACACTCCTATACATGCCTCGCCTGCTTTAATCATATCCGCAGCCTGCTTTGTAACTTTTGCACCACTCCTTATATCTGACCTGTCTATGGAAAGATACCTGCATCTTGTCATATATCTATGACCAAGAGGTATCTTAAAATTCTCAGGTTTGGAAATATACGCCATAGGCTGGAGCTTCATCTCGCCGCATTGAACTATTGTGTCATAGCTTGAACGATGATTGGACACAAAAAGAAACCGCTCATTCTTAGGAAGCTTATGCCGTCCCTTTACGCTTACTCTGGCGCCCGAAAGATATGCCGCGTATTCAAGCATAAGTCCAAAAACCACCGTATAAAACCGGCTCGTCTTGCTATATTCCTTATGGGTGTTAATGGGAATGGAAACAATAAAACAAAAAAGCCAGAATATAGCACATAATGCTATATAGCAAACCAAAAATGCAGCTATAAACACCAATATGAACTTCCACACAGCGGGATGTACATATTCATGCCCAAAAGCCGTATAATAATAGGAAAACGCTATACTGATTAAAGTTATAATAATGTCTATCATTAGTGTACCGTTCCTTTTATACTTTTAATATATTTTATCAAATTTTGAACGCAATATCAATGTCAAAAAGCTGCCGTTATAAAGCTTTTTCAGCATTATATTTATCAAACATCATAACAGGCCTGTATGAAAGCTTCGCACGCCTTATTCCTTCAAGTCCCATATCATCCTCCCTGTTGACATATTTAAAGCCTGATATGGAATTAGCGGCAAACTGCTGGTTAATTGCCTGATATAACCCCGGTATATCCTCATAGGCTTTCTCAAAATGAGTGACAAAGGTATCCTGTGATATAGCTTCACCTATGGTAAATGCCACTACTTCACCGTCAATTCTGATAAGACCTCCAACCAAATCAAAGCTGCCGTAATTGTCAAAAACATTGTCAATGATGTCCAGTTCTTCCTTATATTCCGAAACATCTCCTCCTTTTTTACGCGCCCATTCATCCTTCATGCGGCGGCACTCCTCCATATTGCCGGCAGTTACTTCTTCATACTGAAACCGGAAAGCATTCATAAACTTATTAAGGTGGTTCTTTTTACCATGATACTTAGAGCCTGAAAGCTTAATAAGATGGTCAACCTGATATATATAATCGCTGTATGCCCTTTCATACCAGAAACAAAGCTGTCCCACCATCTCACGTTTCATGCGCAGCATCATATCCTCAGACAGATTATTTATAACCATCCTGCCTGCAATTTCAGCCGCATCTTCCTCCAGCATGTCAAAAAATCCTTTGGGGTTATCAGGAAATTCCACAATAGAATAATATGCTGTATTGTCAGCAACCAGCCTGTATACAAGTACATCATCTATAATGGCGTATTTAAGCTTTTCCCTGTCATTCCAAAAAAAGACATTAACCATAGAGAATTCACAATTTCTGGTATTGGCAAGTCTCGTATATTTTCTAAGAAGCTTTACATCATCAAAAGTTATAGGTTTAAATTCCATATTTTTCTCCCAATCAAGGCATTTCAATTATTTTAAAACGGTATATATCCCCCGGCGCACGCAGGCGAACTGCCGTTAAGCTCTGCTGCCAATGCCCATGCTTTATCATTTTCCGATATTTCAATAAGCGAAGCACCACCGCCTGTTACGGCAAAGTGCATAACCGCCCCATCAGCATCCCCCGCAGTTACCGCAACGCCAACAGTTGTCTCACCACATTCTATTTTAACCAATTTATGTCCTTCTGATAAATGCTCATACAATACAAAATCAACTATGAACTTATTAAACGGAATATTATCATCTCTGTATGACAAATCTTTATTTTCCAAAAACGACAGATACTCTCCCGCGGATATTCCTTCCGCCTTAACAGGCTTGGCAAATCTGATTTCAGGCGCAGGCATTTTTTTCTTAAACCCAAGCTTTTCATAATAACCGTAAAGCTTCCTTTCTGCCGGAATCAAAAATACATATTTTACACCCATTCTGTCGGCCTGTGATAAGGAATACTTTATCAGGGATGACATTATCCCTCGCTTTCTGTAATCAGGCAAAGTGGCAAGGGCATACAGATACATACCTTCGTCCTTTGTTGGTATCATATATAGCACTGACGCAATTTCCCCCTCATGCCGCCATACGTATACTATGCTTTTTTCAAAAGCCGAAATAAAAAATTTTTCAATAAGCTCTTTTTCATCTTTAAAAACCTGATTCCATATAGACTTAAGCTGTTCTATATCGGATTTACCGGCTCTGTCAATCATCTTTGCTTTTCATCTCCCTAAGTGCGGATATTGTAAGCGGTATAGCCAACACAAATGACAATATATCGGCGGTGGACTGCGCAAGCTGTATTCCTGTAAGCTCATACAGCATATTCAACAGGAAAAGGGCCGGAATCAGCATTATTCCCTGCCTTGCCATTGCAATCACTGTTGCTCTCACTGTTTTTCTTGTATTTTGCAGAAACATATTGCTCATCACAACAAAACCCGTAAGCGGAAGGCTCATACATTGAAACCGTAATGCCTTTGTGGCAATTTCAATAAGCATAGTATCATCTCGCCGGAATACAGTTACTATTTTCTCCGCAAAAACATACCCGAAAACGCCCAGTACGGCCATTGCAACTGTTGAAGAACGCACGCAGAACCAAAATGCACGCTTTACCCTGTCATAAAGCCCTGCTCCGTAATTGAAGCCGCATACCGGCTGGAAGCCCTGTCCAAAACCAATCAGTGCCGAGCCTGCTATCATTGTAACCCGGCTGACAACAGAAAATGCTGCTATTGCCGAATCTCCATATGGTCTGGCAGCATTATTAAGGCATATTGTAGCCACACTGGCTAATCCCTGTCTTGCAAGGGACGGTATTCCTCCTGCTACTATCTCGCCGAAATTCTTGGCATTAGGCATATAATTTTTCCATTTTATTTTGATACCATCCTTCTTGGTACTGAGATAAAAAAGCAGTACAAATCCGATAGTCTGGGAAATAGCCGTTGCAAGTCCTGCGCCTGCCGTACCGTAATTGAATCCAAATATAATTATAGGGTCAAGTGCCACATTAAGGATGGCTCCCGACGATATACCGATTACTGCCATTGCCGCATTTCCCTGCATTCTCATTATATTATTCAGCACAAATGAGCCCATTATAAACGGCGTGGCAATAAGTATGTACCTGAAATATTTAACCGCCTCCGGCATTATGGTGTCGGTTGCGCCGAGCACATGCAGCAGCGGCTTCATAAATATGGTTCCCGCTATGCCTATGACAATTCCGGTAAATATGGCGGTAAAAAATCCTGTGGATGCCATTTTCTCTGCGCTTTCTATATCTCTTCTTCCCAAGGACCTTGATATGTAATTACCGCTTCCGTGTCCGAAGAAAAACGAAATTGCCTGAATGAGCGCCATGTATGAGAAAACAATCCCAATGGCTCCCGTTGCCTGAGTACTTATTTTCCCCACAAAAAATGTATCTGCAAGATTATAAAATGCCGTTATCAGCATACTACCTATCGATGGCAGTGCCATTGCACATACCAGCTTTTTAATGGGCGAAGTTGTCATCCGTATATATTTTTCGTCCTGTTTTCCGTTACCCATATAATACACCATTCCTTATATTACTCATTAAATATTGATATGTAACAGAGTTGGAGGGCCGTCATCAGCTTCCGCATCTCCAATCATAAAAATATCACATATGCACCTTAATGTCAAAACACAAAAGCGGGTGCCGCCACCCGCCTTTGTCAAAACGCTCCGCATATTTTCAAAATCCAGTATACAAGCCCTAAAAACCAGCTTGAAAGTATTCCATACAATATTACCGGACCGGCTATGGTAAAAATCTTGGCTCCAACGCCAAACACCTGTCCTTCCTTTTTGAACTCAATAGCCGCTGCCGCCACCGAATTGGCAAAACCGGTTATAGGAACCAAAAGCCCTGCCCCTGCAAATTTGGTAATGATAGGGTACAGCCCGGTTGCCGTCAGTATTACCGATAAAAGTATCAGCGAAAGCGAACACCATGTTGAAGCAGTTACCTTATCCAGATGGAAATAGAATATTCCGCAATTATATATAATCTGACCTATAACACAAACAATGCCGCCTGCAATGAACGCTTTAAGCATCTGCAAAAAAAGATTGTGGGTAGGTGTCACACTTTCAACATATTGGTTATATTGTTTCTTATATTTCTCGTCCATACAAAAATCCCTTTCGACAAATGATAATGATGTTATTATCTGTCAAAAAAGATTATTTATTCGTTTTTCAAATTATATTTAAGTTTTATGTATTCAGAGCAATTCAGAATAAATTCCGTATTGGTAGGTCTTTTGACTGTATCAGCAAATATCTCGGAAGGCGGAGCCTCGTGCTTTGTCCATGTAGTCTCAATAACATATCTTATATTGCGCTCAACATTGCCTGACGATGTTTCATGTATCTGTGCCACCGCAGGATATATGTCCTTTGTAACTGATATGACATCGGGAGCTTTTATGGCAATCTCTATTGCATCGCGGAGATATTTGTATCCAACCATCTTAACAGGTACACCGATGCTTCTCAGAAGCTCCACTATCTTTGTTCCGGTACTGTATTCCTCGTTCATAACAATATCTGATTCACCGCTGTTTTCCTGTGTTTTCCCTGACGCTATATATTTAATACGCTTAATAAGTGCTTCACCGTCAAAAGGCTTCATCATAAAATATGATGCTCCCTTATTAAGAGCCTCACTTATAATCTCCTCTCTTCCTGCAGCAGACAGAATTATATACTCCGGACTGTAATCATTAAGTTCACGGCTGTTTTTTATTTTATCCATAACACTCATGCCATCAAGCCTCGGCATCACCAAATCAAGCAGAACTATATCCGGACGTTCTTTCTTGATTAATTCCACTGCACATTCCCCATCGGCAGCCTGACCCACAACACTGAAGCATGCTTCATCAGACAATGTATCGACTACCATCTGCCTGATTATATCATTGTCGTCAGCCACCACTATCTTAATTATATCCTCCAAGCTCATGGCTCCTTTCATCATATGTCATACCGCCGCAGAATCCGCGTCACAAAATCACTTAGTGCTAAAGATAATTAGTTATTATATCAATTATTGTGCGGTAATTATCCTCTACATCCTTTACCAGCTCCGGAACACCTTCCATGTTTCCGGCTCTTAATTTTTCACAGGCATCGTACATATTGTGAAATACAGTTCTGAACCCAAGATTCCCCGTAACGCTCTTAATAGAATGGCAGCATTCAAATGCCTTATTACAGTCACCTCTGTTCAAAGCGTCAATAAGCATATCATAGCTGTCATCCTTGCAAAAAAGCTTAAGATACTTTATGTAGCGCTCCTCTTTCCCTGAGAATCTGGATATGGCATTGTCCACATCCACATCAGCGCATTTTAACTGCTCTTTCCATTCTGTCATAGACCCACCTTACATATCATAGTTCTTTTCTTATATTATACACCACTTTTCTTGTGATAAACAATCTTTTTCTATTCGCTAATCTACGACAAATACTTATTAAGCACTGAATACAAAATACCGGCGCTCATAGGCTTTGATATGTGGTCATTCATTCCACATTCCCTTGTCATGTCCATATCCTGTTTAAAAGCGTTGGCAGTCATGGCAATAATCGGCAGACCTGATGCATATTCGCTTCCCAGCTCCCTTATAAGCCTTGTAGCCTGACAGCCGTTCATAACAGGCATTCTGACATCCATCAGAACGGCATCAAAATGCTCTCCCGATGCAATGCGCTCATAGGCTTCCTTACCATTTGATGCCGTTTCGCACTGTGCATGAACATCCTCAAGGAAATCCACTGCTATATCGGCATTAATCAGATTATCATCTGCCACAAGTATTCTTTTTCCGCTGAAATTATATGCTGACGGCTCATTCCGGCAATTTTCCGGGCTGTCGCTTCCCACATTATGCTTTATTTTTTCCAAGTCCGAAACAAAAACCGGCTGCATCACATAAGCAGCCATGCCTGCCTCAAAAGCCGCACTTTCAAAATCAGCGGCATCGTATGTTCCTGTGACTATTATCGGACGTCCGCTGTTAAATTCCGCTGCCTCTCTTATCCGCATAAGAACATCCTCTTCAATATTATCATGGTACACGATTTCAAAATCCTTCGCCAGCTGGTCAAATGTATGCTTATTTTTCTTATCTATATATTTAATTGGAATAGAAATCACAAAGGTAGTACCTACTCCTTCCACACTGTCTATCTCTATTGTTCCCCCAAGCATATCAACATATTTCTTGGTGATAGACATTCCAAGTCCTGTTCCCTCTATTTGCCGTTCGGCATTGTCCGCCCCTCTCTCAAAAGGCTTGTATATTTTTTTGATAAAGCTTTCGCTCATTCCGCAGCCGTTATCCTTCACCGTAAAGACATATTCGGCTGCTCCGTCGGACACATCATCTTTTTGCTCAATTGTAAAACTGATATTTTTCCCGGCATCCGTATATTTTATGGCGTTGCCGATTACATTGGTCAGAATACGGCTGAGCTTTACTCTGTCGCCAAAAAGCTTTTCATTATATACATTATATGCTTTGGCCGTAAAATTGAGCCTTTTTGAACAAATCTGAGTCTGTAATGTGCTTATCATTCCATGAATAAGCTCCGGCAATGAATAATTTTCCTCATTGACCGTCAGTTTTCCGCTTTCTATATATGACATATCAAGAACATCATTGATAAGGCTCAAAAGCGACTTGGCAGCAGTCTCTATTCTGGTCAGGCAGGATTTTACACGTTCCCGGTCATCCATATGATTTAACGCAATATCGGTCATTCCCAAAACCGCGTTCATTGGTGTTCTCAAATCATGGGACATATTTGACAAAAATTCGGACTTTGCCTGACTGGCTTTTTTGGCATCCAGAAGAGCTTTTTCCAGTTCATTCTTGTGTCTCAGCTCCGCCTCTCTTTCATCATGTATATCTTTAAACGCCAGTACGATTTCACTGACTGTTCCGTTTTTAAAGCGTACTGCCTGTATATCTATACTTACCCATCTGTAACCCTCTTCAAATTTTCTTAAAAAATCACAATGTATCAGATGTCCCTCTTCCGACAAAACATTCTTTAGATTATTTACGTCTGTAAATTCTTTTATTTTATCACGGTCCCCATAATACACATACTCATTTACATACCTTTCCATAACTGACTGATAGTTATTGTTTCTGGCAATCAAATTATGGGTTACTCCGTCTTCTCTGGCAGGTGCAATAACTAAAGTTTCAAAATTACAAATGTATATTCCAAAATATTCATTGCCAAGCGCAAATAATATATTTTTCAGCATAGCAGTCTGGTCATCCAAAACACCTATTCTGGCTATATTTGTAGCCCTTTCATCAATATTACGCACTAAAAGCAGCTTTCTTCCGCCCTCCGGAAGCATAACATATGTAGAAAAAGTGCTGAAGAAATGTACCATTCCCTTTCTGTCTTCCGCCCTGTATTCCCTTTCCACAAAACCGTTTCTGTCGGGCACAACATCTTCCAAAATCGACTCAAAAATATGATAATCTTCCTCATAGATTCTTTTCTTCATAATTTCAAGAAAATCACTGAGCTTTCCCGGTCCTTTGCTTATTTCTTTTGAATCATCGCTGTACACACAATTATAGTAATCCGTTTCTTCATCAATTATCAGCACCAGCGTATACATTCTGGATACGGCGGTCTTATCTATAATAGACTCTGTCTCATGTTTTATCTGCTCTTCGCACTCACGTATTGCATATATAACATACGGATATTCCTTTGAGTAATTTTTATCAGGCAAAACAACAAGCTTAAGCCAGCGTCCGTCCTTTTCCTTGTAATACCCCTCCATTGGTTCCGTACTATTGTCGAAATGCTTCTTTATGCTGTCTATGGTGATTTTTCCCTGACTTTTACCGCTATAATACCGCTCAATCTTGTTTTCCATATAATATTTTTCCAACTCGATAAAGTTATCGTGTTTATCCACAAACTCGTTTCCGTCAAACTTCATAAGTATGACTTCATAAGCTCCTGTATAAATATTTACCCTGTATATAACCTGATATGATTCCGTAAGCGATATTATAATCTCTGCCGTCTTATCAGAAAACTTTGACTCCGCCAATAACTCCTTGTTTACTTCCATAGCCGCCTCCTTTGTAAAAGCCAATATACTATCTCTAATTATATCATACTATACAACAAGACAGACGGCAAGTCTCATCATCAGCCGCCTGAAATTGAATTATTAAGAAAATAGAAAAGACTTCCGAGACTTTTTCCGACAGCCAGTGCTATAATTATTATCCGCATTCCCTCCGTAAGTCTCGCCCTTCTGACAAATATAGGAAGTCCTTTGACCGTCTCTGCCAGTGACATAAGAAAGCATCCCACGAACATCCCCGAAAATAATCCTGCAACAACAATAATCACACCCCATATGGTTATATCAGGCATGAACACAAACAGTACATTGCCAATAATTGCTCCCGCCATTATTGCACTTTCATAAAATCTTATTTTATATGCAGTCCCTGTATACTGGGCAAAGCGTGTCACAACACCTACCGATGTAACTACCGCAAAATAACCTCCTGCAGTAACGGCTCCGGCTCCAAGCCCGAAGATTAACATCAAAGCTATCCTAATCCACATCTTCTTCTTTGCCCTCTCTTGCGCTGTTATTTATTATTGCAGTATTCAAATCATCCTCATACAGACGCATTTCCACCTCAAGGGGAGTCGGGTCTTTTTCATACCGCCTGCTTCCCAGATGATTATAGAAAATAATTATTCCTGCTCCCAGTCCCACACAATAGGCTATCTGCAGCGCAAAAAGCCATTTCACGTCGCCTGTCGTGAAATCACATATGGCAGACAAAATCGAATTAATATCCACATCATTGCCATATGCCATTATGGCAAAGGCTCCTCCGCAGAAAACAATGGCTGCCACAAATATGACCTTCATAATTCTCCATATTAAATGCGGTTTCTCCTGCTGTTTATATGAAACCACAAACTCGGACTCGCCCATATTGTTAATTTCAACATTATCAAATTCTTTTTTGATTAGTTCTACAACCTTCATAACCGAAAATACATACCGTCTGCTTTTCACATCCGGCACGTTTACAAGAGTCATTGCTTTAATCCTTGCAGCAATATGATTGTCACTGCACCAGATTGATGCAGCCTGCCCGATGCGAACTTTCTGATTATGCACTTGGGTATTTTTGGAAAAACTGAGATAAACTGTTTCGCTCATATTAAACCCCTTAGATTTTATTCGGGATTATTGTCTGCGCAAAATCAAAAAATATTCATACATCGATAACTTTCCTCATTCTGAGAAGCACTTTTTTTTCAAGACGGGACACCTGAACCTGAGAAATACCCAGCTTTTGTGCCACCTGAGTCTGGGTTTTGTCTTCGTAATAACGCATTCTGATAAGCTGTCTTTCGGTATCATTAAGACCTTCAATAAGCTGTTCAAGCATCATATGATTGACAAGCTTTTCATTTGCCGAAACCTCGGATGTTTCCGCAAGCTTATCCACTATATATACTTTGGCACCGTCATTTTGATATGCAGTCTGATATATGGATTCCACTTCCTTGCCTGCGGACGATGCCACTGCAATATCTTCAACCGATATTCCTGTCTCTTCCGAAATCTCCTCAACGGATGCTTCACGTCCGTTTTTGTTGGCAAACTGCTCCGCCGCCTTTTTTATTTTCCAGCTGTTTTCTTTAATTGAACGTGAAATTTTAATCATTCCGTCATCACGGATGAATCTTTTTATTTCACCGCTTATCATAGGAACCGCATAAGTGGAAAACATAACAGGCTGTTCCAAATCAAATTTATCAATAGCCTTTATAAGTCCTATTGTACCAATCTGGGTTATATCCTCCATATCATAGCCCCTGCCCATGAATCTTTTGGCAATGCTGTATACAAGTCCCATATTTTCCATAACAAGCACATCTCTTGCTTCTCTGTTTCCCTGATGTGCCAGCTCTATAAGCTCTTTGGTATGATTCATAATCACACCTCCGCCTATTCCTCTGACTTACCAATCCTTTTTTTCATAGTGACAGTTGTTCCTCGATTTAACTCTGACTCTACAAGAAGCTCGTCCATAAAAACTTCCATAAACGTAAATCCCATTCCCGAACGTTCCTTATCCGACCCTGTTGTAAACATCGGCTCCATAGCTTTTTCTATGTCGGCAATTCCCCGTCCGCTGTCGGAAATGGTTATGGTAAGCTCCTGTCCCTCAATCAAAGCCGTAAGCTCAATAACTCCGCCCTGTTCGTTATATCCATGAATGACCGCATTGGTTACCGCCTCTGATACTGCGGTTTTAATATCATTTATTTCATCAAGTGTAGGGTCCAGTCTGGTAGCAAATGCCGCCACACAAACT
This sequence comes from uncultured Butyrivibrio sp., assembly GCA_964414835.1. Taxonomy (GTDB): domain Bacteria; phylum Bacillota; class Clostridia; order Lachnospirales; family Lachnospiraceae; genus Eshraghiella. The sequence continues at coordinate 80,954 of CAYPWY010000005.1, forward strand.
CTGGCAAAGCTTTCGTTTTTGGAGACCGCATCAAATTCTATTTTTATTCTGTCCATTTCAATCCTCCTCGTTGACCATTACGTCTATTTTATTGCTTCGTTTAGTTATTCCGTCCAGCCCGAAAAGGCCGAAAATCCTCTGCATCTGACAGTTCAGATTACACACGAATATTTCACCGCCCATAGGCTTTATCCTTTTGTATCTTCCCATAATAAGCCCTATTCCTGAACTGTCCATAAAATTAACATTTTTGAAGTCAAAAGCAATATTTTTAATTCCTTTGCTTTCCACTGTCTCATCAATTTCATTTCGTATCTGTTCGGTTACATGATGGTCCAAATCGCCACACAGTCTGACTATGATAACGTTGCTTTTGGTTTTACATATCCTGCCCATATTAAAACTCCTTTCCAAATTTCTGATATAAAAAATGATGAAGCAGTTAATTTGAACCAAGAGAATATGCTGTGAAGGCTTCTTTTGGTTTGCAGGAAGCGCCAAATGGAATGCAGACATTCCGGATGGTATTACGCTTTCCGCGCAGATTAATTGCTCCATCACCTATATGTGAGGTCTATTCTGTTTATGTATTTTAAGCAGATATTCTGCTTTACTCCTGAGTAAGTGAATTAATATATTCATCAAGCTGTGCGGCATAGGTCGTATCGCCAAACTGCGAATGAACTATATCAACATACTTCTGTGCATTTTCCAAATCGTTAAGTCCGTAATATGACATAGCCAGATAATATGGGGTCTCAACTGTGCTATTGTCAAGCTCATAAGCTTTTTCAAGGTATTTGGCAGAATCCACATAATTCTGCTGATTATATGCATTGACACCTGCCATATAGAATGTTCTGGCTCCTCCGTTACAGTTTTCCTCAAGGGTGGTATACAAGGACTTGGAAACCTCTGTAGGAAGCTGTGTCACGTCAATATCCGCAAGCGCAAGTGCTGCGGTATCAACATCATTGTCAAGATATGCACTGACAGCATCTATAAGTCTGGAATAAATTGCAGCCTCGCTTGAATCACCCTTGTAGCTTTCCAACTCAAGGTTGGCAGCCTCAAGCTGGCTTTCAAGCTCTTCATTGCGGCTTTCAAGTCCGGTAATCTCAACAGAATACCCGGACAACTGCTCGCTGTATTTCTTGATAGTCTCGTTGTTCTCATGCTGTGAGCTTTGAAGCTTTGCAGGAACAATAAGAAACCATATAAGCGCAGCTCCTATTATCACTCCCAATAAAATATATACAACGGTAAATACACCGCTTGAAGGCTCTTTATAAGAATTGCGCGGCAAAATAACATCATTGCCGGACAGCGGCTTTTTCCTGCTGCTTTTGTAATATTCCTCAGTGTCCTTACTGTCGGCCTGCGCCCCTTCATTATTGATTTCATCAATATACTTGAGCGCCATAGTATTGTTGCGATCAATCTTAAGGACTTTATTGAGAAGTTTCAAAGCCCGTTCATCTTCGCTTTTTTTCATGTAAAGCAGTGCAAGAAGGAGATTAGCCCTTATGAATTTGGGGTATGTGGCAACAACCTTTTTAAGCTGAATCAGTGCCACATCATCGCCGCCCTCCGTTGCCTTAAAAAGAGCTAAATTGTATTTCTTGACCGCCTGGTTTATAAGCTCCAGCCTGTTAGGATTGGCTTTAACCTTGCGTATATATACCTCTGCAACATTGCGGTCCTGTTTTAAGTTAAGGCTTATTACCCACTCAGATAAAGCAAGCGCAATCTCTCCTATTTCATAATACACAAGCCCCAAAAGATTGCGGGCTTTAATATTCTTCCTGTTAAGGTCAAGACTTGTCTTAAGTGCAGTAACCGCACCTGTCAAATCCCTGACACGCGCCTTATCAAGTCCCTGATTATAATACGCATTAGATGCTTTAACCACTATCTTATATACGGAAACATCGGCTCCGCATTTAAGGCAGTAATCCTCATCTGATAATACGCTGTTACATTTGTAGCATCTCATTGGCAACTCCAATCTATTTATCTGTAATTTCTCTTATTATCCTATCAATAACTGCCGTCACATCAGTGGTGTCATTATTATAAATGGCATCCTCCGCATCATCAACCTCAAGGCTTGGCTGAAATTTTTTAATCTCATCATCAAAATCTATCATATTGAATCCTCCTTACATACCGGATAATTTCTCCCACAAAATACAGCGAGCCTGCCGCATATACCTTGGTGCCGCTGCCGGCTTTACTGACTGCCTTCCTGCAGCCCTCTTCCACATCTGTGCAGACCGTAACATTCATGCCTCCGTCATTAAAGCAGTTATACATAATATCTGTCCCAAGCCCTCTTGAGTCGTCAAGGGGTGCAACAATAGCTTCCCCGAACAATCCGCTTTGACATATCTGCTTGATCATACCCTCATAGTGCTTGTCCTTAACGGCAGAAAAAAATATCACATTGGTATCATTATCTCCCGTTTCCTTGACTGTCAGGAGAAATGCCCTTATTCCGTCATCATTATGAGCACCGTCCACCACAAAATTATTCATTACCTGCTGCATCCGTCCAATCCAAAATGCATTCATCAGCCCTTGCCTGACCGATGCCGTATCGGTAATTCCGAGAATATGTGCAGCCATAAGAGCCAATGCCGCATTCTCCGTCTGATACAGTGCAGATGTCTTGATTGTAAAGCGCTCATTATAATAATACATATTATCAAGAGAAAAATCAATATTTTTATCATCGGACTCTATTATCCGCACGTCCTCATTACGTATCATATATGGCACTGCATTGCAGCGATGCACCGCATCACATATAACCTTGGTGACATCATCCCGCTTATGCATCCATACTACAGGAGTTTCAGGCTTTATAATGCCTGCTTTCTCTGAGGCTATGGCGGCATACGTGTCTCCCAGATACTCTACATGGTCAAGTCCTATAGATGTGATGACACAAACTGCCGGATTATCTATTATATTGGTAGCATCCAGTCTGCCCCCAAGTCCTGTTTCCAATATGATATAGTCGGGATTCTGCTCCGAAAAATATTTCATAGCCATTCCAAAAAGAAATTCAAAAAACGACGGGTGCGTCATACCTTCTTCCGACATCCGCCGCGCCGCATTTTTTGACATTCGGAAAATCCTTTCAAAATCACTGTCACTTATCTCCTGACCGTTGGCAATAATGCGCTCGTTGATATTTACAAGATGCGGCGAGGTAAAAAGTCCCACCTTAAAACCTGCACATCTCAATATACTGTCAAGATAAGCACATACTGAACCTTTGCCGTTGGTTCCTGCAATATGTATTATCCCGGCATTGTCACATTCCGCCCCCAGCCGCTTAATAAATTCTCTGGTATTGTCAAGAGACGCTTTCTTAGTAAATTTGGGAATATCGTATATATATCTTATTTCTTGTTCCATCCTGTCTCCCGTGTATAGATTTTAAATAAAATAATATGTCACATCAAGTCAAAAAAAACGCAAAAGAAGACATCTTTCGCCCTATAATGCCTTCCTGATGTCTTCGATGAATTTTATATAGCCGTTTCTGACATTTTCAGGTCCCTCTATGACTGCATTGCCGCCGAAACCCGATAACCAGCCGAAAAACTGATTGCTTACCTGAACTCTGAATCTTGCCTTAAAATGTTCATCATCCTCTTTAATTATTGTAACATCACGCCCTAATCTGTCAATGACAACACCTACAAGATTATTGGTGAATCTGACAGAAACCGTATCCTCATGTCCCGTAAACATTCCGAAATGCTCTCTGGCGTATATCGCAGCATCAAATTCAGATGTAATATTGTTGCGTGTGATTTTTTCATTAGTCACGGAAATAGATAACATCTTGTCAACTCTGAAATGTTTAATTTTGTTATCCTGATCGTCATATGCAACCAGATAATAATTTTCATCATCCCACATAAGCATAACCGGGCTTTCCAGATAAAACTTGCTGTTTTTTCTAGGAACAAGCTCTTTGTTCAGATTCCACTCGCCATACTGGAATTTTATTTTAAAGCCATCAGCTATTGCCTCGTTAATGTAGTCTATATTATAAAGTATCGCCTCGTTGGATGTCTTAACTCTGTTTGTAACATACACCTGTCTTTGAAGCTTGCGTCCCTGATATTTGCTTGTAAGCTTCTCTATTTTGGATATAAGTGCATTGGATTTTTTCTCTGTTATAAACTTGGAGGACTGAACAGCATCCACCAAAAGCTTAAGCTCTGCCAGTTCAAAATCCCTTGATGCCATATAGTAGCCTGCCGGATGTTCCTTACGGTTAATTATGTCATATCCTGCAAGACGAAGCCTCTCTATATCACTGTATATGCTTTTACGCTCTGCGCTGATACCATAATTCCCAAGATATTCTATTATATCCGCCATTGATGCCGGATGTGTTTCATCAGTATTTTCAAAAAAGAAACTTATAAGATATAATATTTTTAATTTCTGGTCAGATGATTTTGCCATGCCTGCTCCTTATCCTATAAACAACCGCGTCCGCAGCAGCAGCCGCTGCAAAGTAATTCAAAACAAAGCAGTTTCATACAGCAGGAGCCCATATTGGCTTCCGTTCCACCGTATGCACTGCCCATATTCTGATACCATGCGCCGCCGTTTTCAAGCTGGTTAAGAAGATTAATGTACTCCGCATTGCCCGGCTCCATATCAACAGCCCGTCTGGCATCCTCTTTGGCGTTGATAATATTGCCCATTCCAAAGTTGGCGTACGCATGAACATAGCACCATCTTGCATTATGCTCCGATATAGGCATACTGTCCAAAATATTCATCGCCTCTGCATAATGACCGCTGTTGATGTAGTTTACAGCCGCACTCATTCTTGGATTATCGGATGCCGTACTTCTTGTGCCGCCTCCGGCATACCCGCCAAAGCCGCCGAAATCCCCAAAACCGTACGCTCTTCCGTATGCACTTCCGGCATTTCCGGCACCTGCGCCGCCTCTGCTGCCGCCATAGGTTCCCTCACCGTGCTCACGCTCATACATAATCTGATTGTATGCTTCCTGAATTTGCTTGAATTTTTCCTCTGCCTGTGCCTTATTTGGATTGTTTACATTGGCATCGGGGTGATAAATTCTGCTGAGCTTACGATATGCTTTTTTTATTTCATCTGCATTGGCGCCTCTTTGGATGCCAAGCACTGAATATGGGTCTGTCATACTATTCACCTTTTAGTTCTGCTGTCTGCGCATACAGCATTATATTTACACCAGATTCCTGAGTAGATTATATTTCTAAGTATATCAGCATTGTCAAGTACAGGCAACGCTTCAAATGCTTTGGAGCTTTCCGCCGCAAGGGTAACAAGCATATCTTTAACTATGCCGTTAAAATTCTCCTGCCCGGCGTATTGCTTAAGTACATTATAATTATTTTTCCTGATGTCATGCCTGATGTCATCAAAAGCATCCATTATATATATATACTTACCGAGAAAAAATCCCATCCTTCTCAGATTTCCTTGCCATTCGTCCTGCTTATAATCAAAAATCTCCGCAAGCATCGCTCCCGTAGGCGAAGACGCTGCATCAGGCGATGTCTCGCCAATATCTTCACAGTACTTTTGCTGTGCAATGTATTCTTCTATGGCAATGGATTGTCTTGGATAGCGCATTTTAGCTTTATTAAATCCTGATTTAATAATTGAGGCAAAGGTGTTTGACTTTATACTCCGCTCATCCTGCCAGTCATCCTTAAGCTTATAATAAGTAAGCATAATGTTCACAGCCGCTGCGTAATCGGTGTACTCATTATATAATGCCTCATGCTTTTTAAAAGGATGCGGAACACATCTGCGGAGCTTTGATGCTGTTCCGTCCTCATACAGTGAGGATAAAAGTATTGCCAGAAAAGTCATATCATATGTAAGCGTCGCCTGACCGAAAATTCCGTAGTGACCGCCCAGACTGTGACACACCCCACAATAATATGACTGATATTTTCTGTAATCCTTAATCTTAAGTTCATCTTTGTTGACTGTAATGTAACCAAACATCCAAACTCCATTCCGCCGAAGGCTTCACCTGAGGGGGACTTTCACTAACTTTCCGCCGAAGGCTCTGCCTGAGGGGGACTTT
>CAYPWY010000005.1:87175-100264 GCA_964414835.1 uncultured Butyrivibrio sp.
TGAGGGGGACTTTCACTAACTTTCCGCCGAAGGCTCTGCCTGAGGGGGACTTTCATTAACTTTCCGCCGAAGGCTCTGCCTGAGGGGGACTTTCACTAACTTTCCGCCGAAGGCTCTGCCTGAGGGGGACTTTCATTAACTTTCCGCCGAAGGCTCTGCCTGAGGGGGACTTTCACTAACTTTCCGCCGAAGGCTCTGCCTGAGGGGGACTTTCACTAACTTTCCGCCGAAGGCTCTGCCTGAGGGGGACTTTCACTAACTTTCCGCCGAAGGCTCTGCCTGAGGGGGACTTTCATTAACTCTCTCATTATCATGTCTTTTTAATGAATTCTATTCTGCAATTAGGACACTTAATACATATTCTGCCCTTGCCCTTAGGCACACGTATTTTCTGGGAGCAGTTAGGGCATTTATATATACGGTGTGTCTTGCGGTCCGCTGCCTGCTTCTGTTTGTTGGTCATAGGTCTGCTTTGACTGCTGTTATGAGTGTAGCTGCTGCCGTATCCGTTATAACCGCCTCTGTGGGCACCGCCGCTTTTACGATATCTTATTGAACAATACTTCTGATTCTCAGCGCTTCTGGCAGCGTAATTGCGTGAAAATATTCTGAAATATGAATATATCAGAACTAATACTGCCGGAATCCACACAAATTTTACAAATATAGATACCACCAGCAAAATCAGTGTCAATATGTTGAGAAATCTGCCAAACTCGTCCATTCCGTATCTGCCTGACATAAAATTTGAAAACTTATCCCTAAATCCTGACATACTGTTAATTCCCTTCGTATAGCTGTTGCTTATTTTTTATCTTACACTGTTTTTTTATATTATTCCATTAAAATTTCCTAATAATTATATAAAATTTATATAAACTCAATCTGCAATTTGTTATACACAAATAATAAAATTATGTCAGTTGCTATTCAATAATTGATTTGTTAGACTTTGCTTGATTATACTAATGTATTTCCGCCGGACCTTTTCGCTTTCGGCGGAATGACAGCATTTTTCAGGAGGCTTTTATGAAATATACAAACCCTGTTATCAAAGGCTTTTACCCGGACCCAAGCGTATGTTTTGCCAACGGAAAATATTACCTTGTGTGCAGCTCTTTTCAGTTTTTCCCGGGTGTTCCTCTCTTTGAAAGCGATGACCTTGTAAACTGGAGACAGATTGGACATGTGCTTACAAGGCCGAATCAGGTTGAACTGAATAAAATCAGCAGCTCCGGCGGTGTCTTTGCGCCCACAATCCGTCACAATAACGGAAGATTTTATATGGTTACAACCAATAACTCTACGCACAAACACTTTTATGTGTACACTGATGATATATATGGTGAGTGGTCTGACCCTGTTACGGTTGACCAGGACGGAATTGACCCATCGCTGTATTTTGAAGACGGTCATACATATTTTATCAGCAATGGCTCCGATGACAACGGTGTTCCGGGAGTAGTACAGTGCGAAATCGATATTGCAACAGGCAGAAAACTGACTCAAAGCAAAACTATATGGCAGGGTTCAGGCGGACGTTATCTTGAAAGCCCCCATATGTACAAAATAAATGACAGCTACTATATAATGGCAGCCGAGGGCGGCACCGAATACGGTCATATGATTACCTACGGCAAATCAGACAATCCATGGGGGCCTTTTGTCAATTATCCACATAACCCTGTCCTTACCAACAGAAATAAGGCACCTTTTATCATTCAGGGTATCGGACACGGCGATTTGATTCAGGATACCAACGGCGACTGGCATATTCTGTCTTTAGGTTTCAGGCAGATTCATCCGTGGCTGGCATACCATCATCTGGGTCGGGAAGTTTTCCTTACTCCTGTACAGTTTGATGCCGACGGCTGGTTTTCGGCAGGTACTGACGGAACCACAGACTTCACATATGAGATTAAAGGTGATTTTAATCAGGAATCCCTTAAGGACTACACATTTCAAACAACTGACTGGAATATAGACTGGTGCTATCTGCGCCATCCTGTTATGGACAACTATATGCTGTCAGATAATTCGGCAGTACTTTACGGAACCGACATTACCCTTGACGAATGTGACACCCCTACTTTTATAGGCGTACGCCAGCGTGATTTTGATATAAATCTCATATGTGATGTACAGATTGACCGCGGTGAAGCCGGAATCACCGTATATATGGATGAATGCCAGCACTATGATGCGGCAATACGCAAATCCTCCTCAGGATATGAGGCAGTGTTAAAGCTTAATATCGGTGATATAAAACATACTCAGGCTGTTATTCCGGTAAGCTGTGACAAAGTAAAAATCATTGTAGAAGCAGACAGCCAGCAATACAGCTTTTTTATTGAAGATAATGATACCAAAATCCTTCTGGGAAGCGCATCTTCTAAGTACCTTTCCAGCGAGGTTGCAAACGGATTTACAGGAGTTATTCTGGGGCTTTATGCCGTCGGAAGTCATAACAGAGCTGAGTTTACTGATTTTATGTGCAGATATTCCCATGGGGAATAAAGCAGATTTCCCATAAAATATACACAGGCTGTCAATGCCGGTTTTATTACCTGTGCAATTAACAGCCTGTGTAAAAGATATTATTAATTTGATTTTATTTTATCCTCAATGCCCTTGTGGCATTAATGACCGCTATGACCATAACTCCCACGTCGGCAAATATTGCTACCCACATATTGGCAATTCCAAGGGCTCCCAGTACAAGGCAGGCAAGCTTTATTGCAAGAGCAAATACTATGTTTTCTTTGACAATAGCCAGTGTTTTCATGGCAATACGCATAGCCAGCGATATTTTTGCCGGGTCATCATCCATAAGTACAATATCAGCAGCTTCTATTGCCGCATCCGAGCCAAGCGCACCCATTGCAATTCCTACATCCGCTCTTGAAAGTACAGGTGCATCATTGATTCCGTCACCTACAAAAGCAAGCTTTTCATTGGCTTTTTTCTCTTCCAGAAGTTTTTCAACCTCTGTAACCTTATCAACCGGAAGCAGTTCGCTTCTCACCATGTCAATACCGATTTCTTCCGCCACTTTATCAGCAGTATCAGCGCCATCTCCCGTAAGCATAACGGTACGGATATTTTTTGCCTTTAACAGCCCCACCGCCTTCTTGGAAGTGGGCTTGATAACATCCGATATTGTAACACATCCGGCATATTCATTATCAACAGAAACATAAACTACCGTTCCCTCATTATGGGGATTCTTCACCACAACACCTGTTTTATCCATCAGCTTCCCGTTTCCTGCACATACCAGATGTCCGTCAACCGATGCCTTGACGCCGTGACCTGCAATTTCCTCTACATCTTTTATTCTGTCAATATCTATTTTTTCACCATAAGCTTTCTTCAGGCTTATACTTATGGGATGGCTTGATGCGTTTTCCGCATATGCCGCATAGTATAAAAGCATTTGATTGTCATAGCTGCCTTCCGGATACGTTCCTGTCACTTCAAAAACGCCTTTTGTCAAAGTTCCGGTCTTATCAAAAACAACATACCCTGTGGAGGCAAGCGCTTCAAGATAATTGGAACCCTTCACCAAGATTCCGTTAGTCGACGCACAGCCGATTCCGCCGAAAAAGCTCAGAGGTATGGATATTACAAGCGCACACGGACAGCTTATAACAAGGAAGGTAAGGGCTCTGATAATCCAATTCTGCCATTCAGGACTCATTCCCGCCATAAGTCTTATAACCGGCGGCAGAATAGCAAGCGCCAGTGCCCCGCAGCACACAATCGGAGTGTAATATTTTGCAAATCTTGTAATAAAATTTTCAGAGCGTGATTTTTTCATGCTGGAATTTTCCACCATATCAAGAATCCTGGATACTGTGGAATCGCCGAATTCCTTGGTGGTCCTAACCTTAATAGCTCCTGTCATATTGATGCATCCGCTGATAATCTCATCACCGCAAACAACATCCCTGGGAACGCTTTCACCTGTAAGCGCACTGGTGTTCAGCGTTGTGCTTCCTTCCACTATAATACCGTCAATAGGTACTTTTTCTCCGGGATTGACAACAATCTCCGTTCCAATCTCTACATCATCAGGGTCAACCTTCCGGATATTCCCGTCAACAATAACATTGGCGTAATCCGGTCTGATGTCCATAAGCGCCGCTATGTTTCGTCTGCTTTTACCCACTGCACAGGCTTGAAACAGCTCACCTATCTGGTAAAATAGCATAACAGCTACGCCTTCTCTGAACTCTCCCAGTGCCATAGCGCCCACTGTGGCAATCGCCATAAGAAAATTCTCATCGAAAATCTGTCTGTTTAAGATGCCCTTTCCGGCCTTCTTAAGAATGTCATATCCTATTACAAAATACGGTACCAGATACAAAACAACCTGAAGCCACAGCGGCATTTTGACAAATTCGGTAACTACCCATATGACCGCCAGAAGGATTGCCGCTATCACTATTCTGTATAGAACCTTTTTCTGCTTAGATGTCATAGCAAATCTCCTTTCTAGAGGAAAATTTCGCAGTCGCTTTCTACCTTTTTACAGTTCTTAAGTGCCTCCTGCATAACTGCATCAACGTCTGCGCCTTCTTCAAATTCAACCTTTAACTTAAGTGTCATAAAACTGAGGGTTGCATCCTTTACTCCCGCCGTTGCCTTGACAGCCTCCTCCATCTTTGCAGCACAGTTTGCACAATCAACTTCAACATTGTAAGTCTTTTTCATAATAATTAAATCTCCTTTTAATTTTTGTAAATGATTAAATCATTCCTCTACGTGTTCCATACCCATATTGAGTATGTTTCTCACGTGGTCATCATCGAGAGCATAAATAATGCTTTTGCCTTCTCTCCTGTAACGTACCAGCTTGGCGTCCTTCAGTATTTTCAGCTGATGGCTGACCGCCGACTGTCCCATTCCAAGAAGTTGGGCAATGTCGCCCACACACAATTCGCTCTCAACCAAAGCGTACAGTATCCTTATTCTTGTGGAATCGCCGAATACCTTGAAAAGCTCAGCCAAGTCGTAAAGTACTTCTTCCGGCGGCTGGTTGTCAATAATACGCTTTGCAACAGTGTCTATATGCTGTGAAACACTATTATCATCGGCTTCCATAGGCACTCTCCTTTCAACATTTAAACATATGTTCACTTGTTCATATGTTCATTATACACTTACCTGCAGATATGTCAATAGATTTTCATTCATTATTTTTAAAAATTATGTTTCCGCAAACCTCTGTATACGGTCTGATATGTTCCTGAGCTGTATTTTTCAATGCTTCCACATCCATATTATCCTTGGACGGTGCCGGCATCCACCATGGATAAGCACCCATATTATCATAAAGATTATGGGCAAAGGTAAGCCTGCCGCCAAAATACACTGCGCTCCAGCGGTTCTCGTCAATCATTTGTATTTCTTTAATAATCTCCGCTGCCTGCTGTCTGTCAAGCTTGATTTCCACCTGCCACACTCTTCCCCAGAAAAGATAAGCCGGCTCATCATAATCCCATTTGGAATTTTTAAATTCGTCTTCCGCTTTCCCCGAAAGAATAACCTGTGCCGCCCGCAGCTTATATCCTTTATACTGACATGTAAAAGACCTGTCGCAAAGCATATCAAGCCATTCCCCTTCAAAAAGCCCTGCTTCCTGCAGTTGTCCGATTTCCTCTTCTGAATATCCGTAATCAGCATCAAATACCACATCATCCAGAATTTCACAAAGCCATTGGGGAAGTATGTATTTCTCATAAACAGAATCCACGCTCAAGGTCTGATTTCTTCCGGTTTTCACCGTAATTGTAAGCAGCAATCCTCCCGCAATCACAAGTACTATTCCCACATAAAAAACAAGCGTGAATGCGCCTGCCGCCACCAGCAAAAGACTTAAAACCACTCCCGCAATTTTTCTGTCATCACTTTTTATCTGTCGGCAAATCTGCTTCCACGCCTGTTCCTTGTCCATATATTCCTACCTGTCGTCAATAATACACTTACAAAAACGCTGTTTTATTTATATTTTTTCAAAAATTCAAACAGCTTATCCATCTGCTCATCTGTTCCGATTGTTATTCTAAGATAATCTTCTATTCTCGGAGAATTAAAATGTCTCACATATATTCCGGCATCCTTAAGCTCTTTGAAAATAACCTGCCCCGCAATAGTGTCATGCTTGGCAAAAACAAAATTGGCGCCGGACGGAAGACACTTAAATCCGAGCTTTGCAAGCTCCGCTGTCGTCCTTTCCCTTGTGGCAATTACTTTTTGGGTAATTCCTGCATAATAATCATCGTTCTTGACAGCAACTGTTCCCATCTCTATTGCAGGTCTATTGAGCGTATATGAATTAATTGAATATTTCACGTCATTAAGTGCCTTTATTATCTCCCTGCCTGCAATGGCATAGCCTATTCTGAGCCCTGCCATTGAACGTGATTTGGAAAAAGTACGAACCACAATCAGATTGTCGTATTTGTCCAAAAGTTCAATGGCTGACCTTCCCGCAAAATCAATATAAGCTTCATCAACCACAACGATTGATTCCATATTATGTTCAAGAATGTCCTGAATAAAGTCAAGCTCCCTGTATATTGATGTCGGGGCATTTGGATTGGCTATAACCACTCCTCCGTTGTCCCTGTAATAATCCTCTGCCCTAATCATAAAATCATTGTCAAGAGCAGGTCTTTCATAAGGAATCCTGTATACATCAGCCCACACGCTGTAAAAAGAATATGTAATATCAGGAAACAGTATAGGCTTGTCAGAATTGAAAAATGTCAGAAAAATCATTGACAATACGTCGTCTGAACCCACTCCCGGAAAAATCTGTGCACTGTCCACTCCATGCAGTCCGGCAAGGGCATCCACAAGGTCTGTGGATGCCGGGTCTGGGTAAAGTTTAAGCATTTTCATATCCATGGATGCCGCCGCTTCTATCACAGCAGGTGCCGGCGGATATGGATTTTCATTGGTATTAAGCTTAATCACGTCAGTATTTTTCGGCTGTTCGCCGGGAACATAAGGCTCAACCCTGCGAATATTTTTTTCCCATTCTCTCATAATGTACCTCTCTATTTCACAAGTCCCAGCTCTGCTGCAAGCTCTTTAAATTTTGGAAGCGAGTTTACTATTGTATCATATGATACACAATATGCAATCCTCACAAAGCCGGCACAGTCAAATGAACTTCCCGGAACCACAAGAATATTATATTTCTTAGCTTTCTCACAAAACTCCTTATCATCAACCGGAGTCTTAACAAACATGTAAAAAGCCCCTTCCGGCTTAATACACTCAAACCCAAGACTGAGAAGTCCCTTATAAAGAGTCTCACGGTTGCGGTTGTACTTTTCAATATTTTCGGATATATCCACATCAAGGCATCTTCCTATTACCTTCTGCATAAGGGACGGTGCATTGACAAAACCTAAAATTCTGGTTGCCACATTGCATGCTGTCTTTATGGCGGCAGAATCGTCAAGCTCATCAGGTATCACAAGGTATCCGATACGTTCACCTGGCAGTGACAACGACTTGCTGTATGAATAGCCCACAACCGTATTCGCATAGTATTTGGTCAGGTATGGAACCTCCACGCCGTCATAAGCAAGCTCTCTGTATGGCTCATCCGAAAACAGTATAATGACTGTTCCGTATTCCTTCTGCTTGCGCTCCATAATATCCGCCATTTTCCTGATGGTGTCTTCTGAATAAACGACACCTGTAGGATTGTTAGGAGTATTTACAATGACTGCCTTTGTCTTAGGTGTTATAAGCCTCTCAAATTCACTAAGGTTAGGCTGGAAAGTTTCCGTATCAGGAGGAACCACAACAAGCTTTCCGTCAGCATTGGCTGCATATGACCTGTATTCTCCAAAGTACGGAGCAAAAGCTATTATCTCATCTTCGGGATTTACAACTGACTTAAACAAAACATTGATTCCTCCGGCAGCTCCCACGGTCATAATTATATTACTGTCATCAAAGGCAGTGCCGAATCGTCTGTTAAGAGATGCCGCTACTGCAGCCCTTACATCCTCATATCCTGAATTGCTCATATATCCGTGAAGCACCGTAGATACCTCTTCATCAACAAGTGCTTTGATTGTTTCATTAACCTCTTTCGGCGCAGGGACATTGGGATTGCCCAGACTGAAATCATACACATTCTCTGCCCCATATATTCCTGCAAGACGCTTACCCTCCTCGAACATCGCCCTTACAACCGAGCTGTTGTTGACAAGATTAACCATTTTATCTGATATCATACACTACCTCCAACCGTAAAATCATCTTTTCAATATTAGTATAAGTATATTCCTTGTGAATTTATAAAACAAGTCTTTTATTTTGTTTTTGCCTATTTTGCTAATATATGGTAAAATTATAAAATGGATATTTTGTGTGTGATAATGAGGTAATATTTATGAAAAAAATTTCTTTTAAAATAATAATGCTGCTGGTGCTTTTACTGATAATAGGGTGCTTTGTAACGCTTTTTAATATCAACTCAATAAAATTTCCCACAGTATTATAAACGCAAATGCGGAAGGCCACTCTGCGGACGAAGCGGACAAGGCTGATTACGGACTTACAGTCACAATCTCCAAAAGCTGGCAGAATGCCGACGGAAGCATCGGTGCGGAATATGACGGTTTTATCCATAATAACACCGGCGATGACTGTCAGGGCTGGAATCTTACAATAAATGTTCCTGAAGGCTCATATATTGACAGCAGCTGGGACGGCATTTTTAAAATTGAAGGCACTAAGCTGTATATCTCCAACGAAAGCTACAACGAAATGATTACCGGCAAATCAGACTGCAAATTCGGTATGATAATGTATACACCCGGTCCATACGAGATTGAAAGCGCCACATTTGAAACAACTTCGTTCTTTAATTATAAAACTTCGGCATTTTTCTACATACTTATTGCTGCCGGAGTA
This sequence comes from uncultured Butyrivibrio sp., assembly GCA_964414835.1. Taxonomy (GTDB): domain Bacteria; phylum Bacillota; class Clostridia; order Lachnospirales; family Lachnospiraceae; genus Eshraghiella. The sequence goes on from CAYPWY010000005.1 coordinate 96,122, forward strand.
ATATGGACTGCGGTACTTATTTCAAATATCATAGTAAAATTATCAGTTAGGGCTTACCGCCAACGTCAACAGCATGACCATGAAATCATAACACAATCAATAAGCACATTTGTCAATTTTGTTGATGCCAAAGACCCGTATACCAAGGGACATTCCTCCCGTGTGGCAGTATATTCCCGCGAGATTGCCCGGCGAATGGGGCTTGCCGAGGATAGGCTTGAGAAATTATACTACATTGCCCTTATGCATGACGCAGGTAAAATAGGTATCCCCGATGCCATTCTTAACAAAAAAGGAGCGCTTACCGCCGATGAGCGCAAAATCATCGAAAACCACACTACCATAGGCGGCAATATGCTTCAGTCTTTTACATCAATTGAAGGTATCATAGAAGGAGCGCTTTACCATCACGAAAGATTTGACGGTAAGGGCTATCCAAAGGGTATTTCCGGAAGGGACATTCCGCTTTATGCCAGAATAATATGTGTAGCTGATTCCTACGATGCAATGTCCAGCAACAGATGTTACAGAAGACACCTTCCAAAAGACGTTATTCTTTCGGAACTTCACAATAATTCAGGAACACAGTTTGACCCTGATATTGTATTATATATGATAGATATGATTAATGATGGATTTGTGGATACCATAATTAATGAAGCCGACGAAGAAACAGCTTGACAGGTTTCGTATTGAAAGCCTATATTTAACAGATTGAGAGGTTTTATATGATAAAAGATTTTTGCAGAAAAATATGCCGCTATGGGATATTTGCTTTTGCCGCCGTTGCAGGAATAATGATTATGGCATTTCGTGTATATGCCGATGATGCAGCAGCTCTTACCCCTGAGTACACCTGTTCCAACAGGGCATCCGTATATGACATGACTGACGATTCCTATTACAGTATGTCTTCTTTTAATAACGGCGATACCATTACTATAAGCTCCGACACTCCCATGACATCACTGTACATTGCGTGGAATAACAAAACAGTATCTCCATGGACCCTTACGCTTGAGGACGGAACTACGCAATCCTGCGGAGAATCAGGTTTTCTTCATGAATATGTAGAGCTTGACGCCCCTTCCCGCAATGTAATTATAAATATTCAGGCTGACGGAATGAACATCTGTAAGCTTTTTGTTTTCGGCGAAGGCGATAAACCTCAGTGGGTTCAGGATTGGGACAACCCATGCGACAGTGCGGATATCCTTCTTATCTCCACTCACGCAGATGACGAACAGCTATTTTTCGGCGGTATTATTCCCTACTATGCCGGAGAGCTTAAGTTACAGGTTCAGGTTGCATACTACACAAATTACTGGAACGGTGCCAATGTGCGTGAACACGAAAAACTGGACGGACTTTGGACTGTCGGTGTGAAAAATTATCCTGTAAACGGTGATTTTGATGATATTTATGCTACTTCACTGGAATCTGCCATGGAGGTTTACAGCTATAACGACACCGTCGGGTTTATGACTGAGCTTATCCGTCGTTTTAAACCGCTGGTGGTTGTAGGTCAGGACCTTAACGGTGAGTATGGTCACGGAGGACATATGATTACGGCAGCAGCAATATGTGATGCTGTGGAAATCAGCAATGACCCGGATTCATATCCTGATTCAGCCAGCTTATACGGAGTATATGATGTGCCTAAAACATATCTCCATCTTTACCCGGAAAATCAAATCGACCTTGACTGCCGCCGTCCTCTGACGAATTTTGACGGCAAAACCGTCCTTGAGGTTGCTGCTGAGGGCTATTTGCAGCACCAATCACAGCAGTGGTGCTGGTTTTATGTGTCCGATGATTATGAATACAGCTGCGGAAGATTCGGACTTTACCGCACAACCGTAGGTTTGGACACAATGGCAGATATTTTGGAAAATCTTATAACATACGAGGAACAGGCACGCATTGCCGCCGAGGAGGAATCTTCACGCGAAGCTGAGTCCATTTCCATTGCTGAATCGGAAAGGGCTTCCATAGAAGAGTCTGTCAGTGCTTCCAATGCAGCCAGCCAGCAGGAGGAAATATCCCGTCAGGAATCAAAAAAGAACAGTCTTAAGACCGTTCTTTTTGTGATGATTGTTTTGCTTGTTGTACTTGCTGCGGTTTTGATTGTTATGATTATGCTCCGCAGGAAACGCAGCGATATGGTCAGAAGGCGCAGAAGGCGGTAAAGCATCGCTGTGCTAATCAATTCCCCCTGTAACAAACACACCAGATTCCTCAAACAACTTATACCACTTTTTTGCCATATAATTATCAATATAATATGTTTTATCAAATGTCTCTATGTCCTGAGGTCCCTTACTTTCCCAAAGTTCAATTTCTCCTGTAGATGTATTCCATTGAATTCCAAACATACTATATATATCCGTTGGATTAAGTACAATTGACACATACTGTTGAGGAATATTGAAATCGTATCCCTCAACAGGTTCCATATACACATAATCCAGTAAATCACATATTTCTTGTATTTTTTCCTTATCGTCGTAATATTCACCCGCATATCCATAACGCAAGTCTGCACCCTCAACATTCTCCCTGCCATAATTTTCCTGTAAAATTGACACCGTTTCCATTTTAATCGAAGAATCCTTGTGTACTACCCCCTCATGTTTAGTGTTTGAACACCCGGCAACCACCAAAGCCATTAATGCTAATATGGCATAAATTCTTATTTTATTACTCATAATCCACCTCCAAATACATATTTGTATTATTTATTAAGTATGTTTCATTAACCCATTCCTTTTCCAATGTATTTAAACAATATTCCCCAATACTGCTATCATACATAACTATTGAATAGGAACCACATACCGGCTCAAAACTATTTTCAAAATTATGGGATTTAACCATATAAAAATATCCTTCATTTTCAACAGCATATAGACCGGACTGGAAATAATCCATTTTAATATATTGATTATCCTTAACGGCATATTCTAAGTCCCATAAGTATGATTCAAACTCTGATCTTGTCATATATCCGCCCATATCATAAATACTAATCAATTCATTCTCGAAATTATCCCCTTTAAATACTTCATCAATTTCTACAGTTAACACGGTCCATGGTAAATCATTCTGTGTACAATATTCAATATCAACTATCGTACCTTTTACAATATCAGATGAATTGTCTACAAATGATTCCATTGATAAATCAAGGGCAAAACAAGCTTCAACACTGATTTCATCACTAACATCAATTATATCCTCCATATATATTTCATTTCCATTGAATTTTATTGATGGTATTTTTCTATTGCACCCTACCATCAAAATCCCAAATAAGATTATAATAACCCCTGCTATTTTTATTGTTTTTTTAATCATATACTTCTCCTTTAACAATAAATATGCCTTAAGGTCATCATATCATCATTAGTTATAGCACTTGAAAAAGCTGATGAATTTATAGCTGGATACATTATGCTATTCCGACATGTGACATGCATAAGTCCAAACGCATGTCCCATTTCGTGTACGCATACGTCCACTAACTCCGTATAACTGGATATCTGCCCCGTATCTAAAACACATTTTGCGGCAACAAAGTTACATTTAGGAACATACTGACTATCATACTCACTATTTGACGTATCCTTATGGTATGTCAGCCCCAACGTATTTGCACCAAGCGTCCCTGGCTCTATATTTATACATGATTTATCCGATGGATTATTTACTTTTTCAAGATTAATAATTACATTAAAATATGGCAGTGACTGCCATCTTGCCACTGCTGAATATAGATATGTTTTTTCGTAGATGAAAAAGAAGAACTTAAATAATAATATCTTGTTCCATGTTTTTCATTTGACGATGACAATAAATAATAATCACGCATTGTGTGATAACCATGACTACACCCATAATCACCACAAGATAATTTTACTGCATCTATTGTATCCAACGCACTAACCTGTGTCATCCCTGTCGCAATAATTTCAATAGACAATGCTCCCACAGCAGTAATTTTTTTCAAAATTTTTTTATTCATTAATCCTCCCATAACCACAATATTAATTATATTACACTTTGAAACACATAGCACAAAACAAAATTTGTGGTCCTGTGTCAAGATTTAGTACAAAATAAAATGAGAGGTTCTGCCAGCTA
>CAYPWY010000006.1:0-98874 GCA_964414835.1 uncultured Butyrivibrio sp.
GGTAAATCAATACCTGTAGCGATTTTTTAGTTATTCAACTGTCAAACTCCAGAGTCGTTTCTTATTAATTATAATATGAATTTTCTTTTTTTTCGTTATTCCTGCATAAAATTCCCAAAAAAATAGTGACAAATACCCTTATTTATAATATAATGTAATTGTAAAAATGGATTTTTATAGATTAATTGATTAATATATTTAATCATATACAGACAAGGAGGTGACTGTTATGATTAGTAATGTTTACAGCCATTACATAGCTGAGCATGGCTTGCGTCCTTATTCCAAGCATAGTGCTCACAAGAAAAGTGAATTACGCAGCGTATACAACAACATTGTTAAGCTTAACAAGTCAAGTCCTTTCTATAAGGTAGATGTTTCTGAGGAATCCCAGAAGCGTGCCATTGATATTAAGGAAAATGCAAGAAGCCTTTCTGAAATAGCCGAGGACCTTACGGACGCCGAAGACGGCGAGATGACATTCAAAAGTATTGCACATTCAGACAATGAAGATGTCGTGCATGCAGAATATATAGGCGATAACAAAACCGCAGGGGCTCATCACAGCTTTACAATCGCTGTTGACCAGCTTGCCACCCCTCAGGTGAATACAGGTGAATATCTTAATCCAAAAGCACGTAATCTGTTCACAGGCTCATATTCCTTTGACGTCAACATATCATCAATTACATATGAATTACAGTTTAGTGTCAAAGACGGAGAAACCAATTCAGATGTTCAGAACAAGTTAGCAAGATTAATCAATAAATCCAACATTGGTCTTAATGCCAATGTTGTCACTGATGAACAGGGCAGAACCGCACTTAACCTGACTTCCAATATGACAGGCGTTGGTGATAAGCCGGTAATTTTTACAGTCACAGATGATACCGGCTCCGCACTTTCCGGAGTTGTGGATATACTTGGGCTTAACAATACAAGTCAGTACCCGTCCAACGCCGTATTCAGACTTAACGGAGACATCAGGCTTTCTTCCTCCAACACTTTTACTGTTGACAGGGAATTTGAGATAACGCTGAAGGATGTAAGCCGTGAAGGTGAAACCGTCACAGTAAGCCTGAAGCAGAACATGGATTCTCTTGTAGACAGCCTCCATGAGCTTACGGATAATTATAATAAATTAACCGTCCTTGCCAAAACAGGAACAAGCTCAGGAAGCCAGCGATTATACAGTGACCTTACTGCTATCGCTTCTAAATATAATGATGTACTTAATTCCAACGGATTGTCTGTGAATGAGAATGGTCTTATAGATATAGACGATGATAAGCTGCGCCAAAGCTCTGATAATGGTGATATGCTTGACACGCTTTCACAGATTAGCAGATTCAAAAATGCTCTTAAGAATAAGGCTAACGCCGTAATGATTAATCCAATGGAATACATTAACAAGTCCATCATCAGTTATAAGAATCCGGCACGACCTAGTGCCAACCCTTACACCACCTCAATGTACACCGGAATGATGTATAACGGATATTGCTAAACCGCTTTTTGCATGACAAAAAGCGGTTTTTTACTTTGTTATGACTGCCGGTAATATTTTTTTAGGCACCGCCTGCTTCTTGACAGCCTTTTAATTATACAGTCCTTGCTGACATTTTCCATATGGGCTATCTCGTCCGCTTTCAATCCCAATTCATAGTATTGCCTTATAATCCGCCGTTCCGGCAAGCCTATGGACATCATACATTTTCTTAAGGTTTCCCTCTCAATTATCTCATCAGTCTCGCAGCTTCCCCATTCTATGTGTTCAAACTGTTCATCCAGAAATTCCACACTGTATATTTTGCTGTTTCTCAAAATATACCTGTTACATAAGCGAAGACAACAGGAATTTATGTATTTCAGTTTTCCGGCTTCTCCCAGCTTTATCCACCAGCCATAATGCATCATTACAGTCAAAAAAGTTTCATTGACAATGTCATATGCCTCATGGTAATCGTGAATGATGTCCATTGCCCTGCGGTGCAGAGACTCTATGTTCTTCTCATAGGCTTCAGATAGTACTTTTACAACTTTTTCAGGTAAAATAAAAACCCCTCCACACTGTTATGTTATATAACAATATAGACGGGGTTTTAATTGTAAAAGTCACAATTATTTGCAAATTGCAACGGTTTTATTTGCTACATCAGTAATCGTCCTAATCAAAGGTAAAATATCCTTATTCAGAGACGCTGCTATATCAGCGTCTATTTTGGATAAATACGCCTCACTAAAATTTGTTGACATCACATTGGCTGTTTCCTTGTCAAATTCCACATTATTTTTCACTATTAAATCAAGGCATCCGTTAAGTATTCCCAGCTCCCAGTTAATTCCATCAATAACCATCTTCAGATACTCATCAGTGTCTTCCTTACGCTCACCCGAAAGTTCTGTCTCAACTGTATTTATTCCATTGATAAGCTTCGGTGTATAATCAACCAATGTCTCCAAAGCCTCTATTTGCTCCGCTCTCAAATCTATATCATTCATTCCCATAGCCTGTACTCCTTTCATACTATAGTAAATATATCGGTTCTGCCATTTTTTTTCTTAAGCCTTTATAAAATTATTTTGCCAAAAAATGTTGGCTGTCCTGCTATATTGGATTTTCTGTAATCCTCACGGCAATTCATCTTGAAAGCATATGTGTCACGGCTGATTTTGTCAAACCGCTCCTTGCAAAATATACGGTTTGAAATTTCAGACAGTTCCAAAAATCGGGGATTATTTACCGGGCATACATCTATTGCATTACGCACTGACTGTATGTTGTCATAAGCAATAGCTATGAAATAATCCACCGTAAAATAGTCCTGAAATTCACTGTCTGATGCAAGGTATAGCTCAAAAGCCTCCATGACAAAGCCAAACAACTCAAATCCGGCATTACCCATTATCAAATCCCATGACCATCTTCCCCGTATAATATCATCACAATCTGATTTTCCGCTTTTCTGACAATAAAATCCGGTCCGTGTAAGAAGCTCCTGCGCCCTGTCATCCGTTATAAAATACGATGCATCTATCCACAACCCTCCATACCTGTAAAGAAGCTGTGCCTGCAAAATATCCGAAAGGCACTCCTCGGTTATTTTCCCTGAATTAAATTTGTCGACTACATTCTGTGAAAACTCCACATAACGCATATAATTTTCAAATGTGATTATCCGTATGTCTGCCATACTGTCAGGGAAATGGCGTCTTATGCTTTCCACACATTTTTTCACCAAGTCAGGTGCATTTTCAAGCCCATGCCACCGGCAAATCCACACCGGAATCCTGCCATCCAATCCCACATCTGCGGATATAGGCGGCAGCTTAACATTAATGCCTTTTTGATATCTGCTTACAAGCTCCGTTGTCATAAGCGATAATATCCTATACACCAGACTGCGTCTTTTCTGATGTTTATCGGCTTCATCCGCATCCATCATTTGGACTTTCTCTTCTTTAATCTTGTATGTATGCTTCATCAACCATACTCTTATAAGCCTTTCGGATAAAAATCCCATGACACGCTTCTGATAGTCGTCCCTGCCATTCAGGTCTATTTTATTCCACACTTCAAAAAGTATATCAAAAAGCCACCGGCAATAGCTGTCAAAAATACTTTTGGATGTAATCATCATATTAGCCATGCTGAAAACCTTTGAATCCATACAGAAATCAAAAGCATCCGCATATTCCGGATATTTGCTGCGGATTACCTGACGACACAAAAGCAAATCATCAAGTATATGCTTTTTTTCATAATGTTCCATAACATTTTTGTCAGGAACAGTCTGGGAATATGGAAGTATAATATCGTAGCGCTGAAGAGTTGACTCTATATATTCCTTACTGAGCATCTGTTGATTTCTAACAAAAAATCTTCTGTAATGGCAGATTCCTATATAATCACAGTCGTAATTTTTCCAAAGCCAGTACAGACCCGTAAGCTCACAATAATAGGGATTAAGCCGTGAAATATTGTCCCCGGTATCATCACCCATATATCCTGAATTTTCCGCAAGAGCCCTGCCCACATGGAGTGTTTTATATATAGGATTCTCAGTCTCATTATACGGTTTGTGGGTCATTACAAATATCTCAGTCCTCATGGTCACTCCTTAAAATTTAAACAATGCATATGTATCTTCATCTACCGTAAGCCGGTTCACCTTAACCGCCTTACGCACCATAGGTACAAATTTTACGGATGATACCATATATCTGCAGCGCTCCGACATAAAATCCACCAGCTGCTGCAGCTGCTCATCATCAATATTGATGCTCCCAAGCATAATTCCAAGGTCATAATTTTCTCCCTGAAGCTCTATTATGTAATCTTTGATATTAGTTATTTTGTCATAGACTGTGTTATATATGGGAAAAGAATATTCTTCCTGCACATCAATTCCAGTTATATGACAGTTTTCATCAAGCTCCTTGTCAGCTAGTGCTCTGGATATGCCGCCAATCTGCTTAATAAACATTCCTGCATCAAGAATTACGGCAGCCTCCAGCTGCTGTGCGCTCTCTAAATATACATACATATCATTACGGTTTACTGCCATACAGCACCTCTTCTCTAATTATCATATAAGCGTCCGCAATCTATTATAGAAATCCGCTTCTTTCCACTCTGTCACATTCACAGCCTCCGCTCCGCAGGCTGATGCCATCATACAGGCAACAGAATATGTATCAGGTCTTCCCGGATTGCAGTCGATTACTATTGCCGACATCCCATACACCTGAATCATTTGTTCAGCATCAAACTGCTGCCGGGAAATACATATAAGTCCGCTGTAACTGAAATTTTCCTTCCATCCCGGTGCACATACTGCAAACGGAACATTAATTTTAATAAGTGCATCAGCAACATTTTTAAGACCCATCACTCTGGCGTATTCTATAGCAAGCATTGCCGCATCCGGTTTCCGGCAAAAAATCTCCTGCCCGATACCCAGTTCAACGGCTATGGCATATATGCTTTTTCTTCCTTCACACAGCCGGTCCGCTATTTTACCAAATAAATCTGCATCCGTTCCTGCACACAGACGCATACGCTCATACACCTCAGCAGGCTTGTCATAGGAGCCTGCAATCACTATGCCAAGCTGATGTTCTCTGCGGTCAGATGACGGCTTTCCTATGGGTGGTTCAACGATTTTGGCATAGGGAACCCTTCTATAATTCCCTCTAAGATACTCTGCATCCGACTGCCCCAATGTATAAAAATCCATTGTGAAATTCATTCTCTTGCAAAGGAAGTCACCATATGTAAACGGCGGCTTTAAAAGTATATGCGCGGCAGGACAGCAAAGACTGTTATAAAACAAGTCTCCGCCAAGCAATTCCAAATCAAATCCTGCACAGTCGAAGGTCACTGCCAAATCAGGCTTTGCCTGCTGCATATGGTACTTGATTACATTTTTATCATCGGTTGCCATAGTATTAATAAAGCTTGGCGTATACCCTTCCTGAGATAGTCTGGCAGCGGTATATTTGGCGGCTGCTATATGAATATTATTTTCGGATTGTCCAACTACAATTATGGCATTAGGCATAGCATTTCCCCACAATGTCTGCCTTGTCAACCAAAGGCAGTTCTGATATTATAATAATACAGTGAATAACGGAGGCAGTCAATGAAACTTTTATTTTTCCAATGGAATGCTTTTATGCAGAACGATGTCGAGCGTATTCTTTCCCAGACGGACGGAATTGAATTGACATGTGTATCATATGAGTTCAGAAATCTTGATGAAGACGATTATTTTCTCAGGCGTTTTCCTACTGAACTGCTTAAAGACAAATATGATGCCGTTTTTTCACTTAACTTTTTTCCGCTTGTGTCGGATTTGTGCAATAAATATAACATTCCTTATATATCATGGGTGTACGATGCCCCTATGAATGTACGGCGTGTGGAGAGCTTTGCCAATCCAGTAAACACCATATATGTTTTTGACGGAGGACAATACAATGATCTGCGTTCCAAAGGCTTTGACCGTGTTTTCCACAAACCGCTTGGCGTTGACACCCATAAAGCAGATTCCATGAATATTACCGCAGATGATGCTGCGCGATTCGGCTGCGAAATATCGTTTATAGGAAAACTGTATTCTTCCGATTTTGAATATCTTACTGCTCCATTGCCCGAAACTCATCGAAAAAAGCTTGACGAGCTTGTGAACCATCAGCTCCGGCTATATGGTCAGTACGAGATTGATAATTTTTTAACAAACTCATATATGGAGGAACTTAATTACTATTACAAAAAAGCTTCCGGCAATAACGGTTTTCAGATTCTCAAGGAGGAGTTGGAGTTTACTCTGGCAAGTGAAGTTACCCACAGGGAACGTATTGAAGTTATAAAAAGGCTTAACAGTAAATATCCTGTGACTCTTTTCAGTTATGACAACTCCCCGGAGCTGGCAGGTGTAACCAACAAGGGACCTGTCAACTATTACACCGAAATGCCTAAAGTTTTCAGCCAATGCCGCATTAACCTTAATATAACCCTCAAAATAATCAAAACAGGTATGCCCCTTCGTGTTCTTGACATTCTCGGCGCCGGAGGCTTCCTTATGTCTAACTGGCAGAAAGAGCTTGCCGACAATTTTACTGACGGCAGTGAAATTGTAATGTATCAAAGTATTGATGAACTTGTGGAAAAATGCGGTTATTACCTGTCCCATGAGGATGAGCGAAGGCAGATAGCCTCAAAAGGCCGCGCCCGCACCCATCAATTATTTGAACTGGAGAAAATGTTAAAAGAAATTATTTTGATTTAACTGCCGTTAATCACAGCCCTGTGACATATTGTGCAATCTCGTCAATCCTGCTTGTGTAGTCATGGTATTTTTTTACCTTATTATATCCGTTTCGTGCAATAGCTTCGCGCTCATCATCATGCTTAAGATAATATGCTGTTTTCTTAAGCAGTTCTTCCTTGTTTCTGAAAATAACAACGTCCTTGTTCTCCTCAAAATACAACAACAGCTCAGGCTGGTAATTTGTCATACAGAAGCCTCCTGATGCCATTATGTCCCACACCCTGAGCGGAATCCCGCTTCTGATGCTTCTGAGTGTAAGATTCAGATTGATTTTGCTTCTGTTAAAAATTTTAGGCGACTCTGTCCAGTAATCTGCCAGTCCCCTGTTTCTCGCCATAATAAAATCCGTTTCGTCATCCGTATACACATCCATAGGGAAACGTTTTGAAATTTCCGCAATCAGGTTTTTTCTTTCAAGCTGCGCAATCTTATAGCTCAAAACAGTGGTGGAAAATATAAGCGACAAATCCGAAAATGAACCTTCTGACTTGGCTATAACAAAATATTTTCCCAACTGCGCCAACATATCCCCATCCAAAACACTATCCAAAAGGTATCTGTCATACACGTTCATCTGAAGCTTAATTGCACAGTCAAAATAACCTTTCATATATTCAGGAAAATGACCGTAAACCTCATCATAGGAATTTTTGTTGTACATACTGCCCACAAACGACACAGGCGCATCATAGTTCTCTAAATTATCCGCACCGCTGATAATCTCATCCGCCCTGTCAGCTGCGCTGCAAAGAGGAAGATAATACACCGGAGCACCCATCTCCTCAAATTCCAGCTGATTTACTTTGTCAAATGTAAACACCCTGTTCACTGAATTAAATATGCTGTTGTCATACATAGTGGATATCGGACTGTCACAGCACCACGATACATAGCATATTTTATATCTTTCGCAAATATTTGAAATAAGAGGAAAATAGTTGACGCTCATAACCAAATCATAATTTTCTGAATTTAAGGCTTCTTCAAAACGCGTTTCAAACTGCTCGTCAGCCTGAAAGCTAGCCAGCTCACCTGATATTTCGTCAACAATATGCCCCCTTTGCTGAAGGCTTCTTTTTAAATCAAAATGATTGTACGCTTTCCATTTGTACATAATTATTTTCATAGATATAATCCCACTCCTACAACGCTTTCAGGATTCCATCCAGCACATTCACATAATTACAGATTTCCTTAACCTTATTGTATCCGTTCATTGCAATGCGGTTTCTTTCATTGTCATGTTCCAGATAATATCTTGTCTTATCGACCAAATCCTTCTCATCATTATAGTATACGAAATCAACATCCGGTTCAAAGTGCCTTAACAAATCTTCCTGATAATTAGTAATAACAAAACCTCTTGACGCCATTATGTCAAGAACTCTGAACGGTATGCCCGTTTTTATGCTTTTTAATGAAATATTAATATTAACCTTGGAATTATAAAATACCTGCGGCGTCTCATTGTACCATTCCACAGTTCCTTTATTTACTGCTTTGGGCAATTCCTTTACTGTTCCCGGCGTATAAATAGATACTGGAAGCTCCTCGGAAAGCGCTTTCAGCAGCCTTACTCTTGCCAGCTCGGTTGCCTTTCTTCCGATAAAATAGCTGCCGTAAACATACCTGTCGCTTGCAATGGAATCCTTTGACATTTCATATGGATATGCCTGCTGCATCACTTTCAGCACCGCATCATTAAGCATTTCTTCCGCAAAAAAATATCCGTCTATGACTGACTGTGCTTCAACCACTCCGTTCAGATACCCCTTCACGTATGAACCGCCCTCAACCTTATCAAGTCCTGCTATAAGTCTGTCATACAGGTTATGGGATTCATTGTAAAAATGCCCCACAAATGCAGCCTCATTGGCATATTTTTCATCCTTTCCAACCATCTTATCGTAACGGTCAACATTTACCGGCAGCGGAAGATAATGAACGGTATCTATTCCGCCGGATTTAAGCTCCTGATACATAGAATAGTCAAAAATATACACCATATTGCAGCTATTTATAAGGGAATAATGATACAGTCCGATGTGAGGACTATCGTACACTATGGATATGTATTTCAACCCTGCCATTGTTTTCTGAAGCTCTTTACAGCACATGGACACAATGGGATAATAATTTATGGAAAATACAATATCTATCCCCGCTTTTGCAGCATTTTGGAATCGGGCGGCAAATTCATCGCTTTTTCGTTCAAATATATCCTTATGCTCAAATGATATAACATTGTGTCCAAGCCGCATAAAGCTTTCCTTTGCGTCTTCCAATCCAAAGGAAGGCGTTTCAATTATAAGTACGTTCATAATCTATCCTCGTTCCTGTTCCAACAGCCTGAGTCTTTCCTCCGCTTTTGGATAACAGCCTCCGCATTTAAGATACATTTCCCTTGCCTTTTCTATATCTCCCAGACATTCCCTGATTACTCCGGCATTGTAATACGCTTTGTAGGAGTTTACCCCCTCCATCTGACACTCCTTCACCTTGGCTGCCTCCAGAAACATATCATATGCCTTGTCAAAAAACATATTGTTCATATAAACAAGCCCCATCAGGAAACGAAATTCAGCCTGATGTCCAAACTCACCGTAAAGATTTTCCAATGCAAGCGCCTGTGCGCTTCTGCCCGTATTCAGCATGGAATAGCCGTATGTAATTATCAGGTCCGCTACATATTCAAGTGCCGGATTCATATCAAGGTATGTTGCCTTGTTAAAAAATACATATGCATTCTCGTAATCACGGTTCATATAATAGCTTTTTCCAAGCTGGTATAAAATATATGTATCTTCCGGTTTCCGGCTGTATTCCTTAAGAAGGAGCCTTATATTTCTCTCCGCCTTGGCTGACACCTGTTCCGGTGTTCCTTCATATCCTAAATGCTCAAATGTCAGGGGAATATTGTACATATCATACTCTGAGCCGTCACGCCTTACAATCTGCTCATGTATGCATCCCTGATACCGGTACAGCCTTCTGTCGAAGAATCTGCCGACTCTCTCCTTAAGGCAGTTCTTCTCCCCGTCCCTTGTGAATATATTTATCCTCTGTATTCTTCCCACAGATAAAGGATTTTCTGCCGCAAGCAGTTCAAGCTCCGCCGCGTCTGCCTGCGTAAGAATTTCATCACTGTCAACCATTAGAATATAATCGTTGGAAGCCGCTTCCATGGCATAATTTCTTGCCGCCGCAAAATCATCACACCATTTAAAATATTCCAGCTTATGAGCGTATTTTTTACCGGTTTCAACTGTATTGTCAGTTGAGCCTGTATCAATGACGACAAGTTCAAAATCATATTTTGAAAGAGCCTTAAGACACGATTCCAGCCTGTCTGCTTCATTTTTGGTAATAATACACACGGATATTTTCATTGGCATACCTATCCCTTTATGCTTGCTATGAGTTCGTTGATTTTTTTACGATCCACACCATCAACCATCACGGATGCATAATCCGAATCGATATAGTCCTTATTGTCTATAAGATATTGCAGGTGGTGCTTCTTTGCCGGATTTTTCAGATATTCACATATTCTTATGCATACCTCATGGGCAGTCTGCGGAATATAATATATTCCTCTGGAGCATCTGTTGTCCATTACATCCCTCCAAAAATCCTGACTGATTCCATCCATACCTACCGATATGTCAAACTGTATAATAAGGAATCCCGAAAGCTCCAGCCTGAACAAATCCCTGCCCTCATAACTGATATGCTTCAGTTCATACCCCTCTATACGGGACAGAACCTGTCCGGTATACTCTACAATACGGTTATAGTCTTTGCAGTCACACACTATATCAATATCTTTGGAAAAAGGATATGTTTCAGGAAAATCCGGTGTCATATACGGAGTGTCATGCTTAATAAGTACATATTTCATGCCACCTATTCCTTTAAGATATTCATCAAGCTTCACCGCCTTGGAGAAAAGCTTATCCATGTACTCGCTCTGCCTGTAATTGTCAGCTGTATGAACTATTATGTCGTATATATAATCCGGCACTTGTTCCTTATATTTGCTGCGGATTATATTTTTCAGTCTTTCCCCCGTTTCTGATATTGTGTTGTTATTCAATTCTTTAAGTCTGAACCTTGGCGCTGTCATGTCAAGCTTAAGCACGCGGACCCTTTTTAGGGTAAAACGGCTCATTGCCTGAATCTTCCTGTCGATTTTCCACTGTTCTATATCGTCAACATTATATACTCCGCGCACCACTCTCGGAAACGTTTCATTGGAATATTCAAAATCCTTTATCTCCGTTACTTTAAATACGGAAGCTATTTCCATAGTTATTTTGTCAAAATACTGACAGACCGGCGGCCACAATATGCATGATATACCCACTTTACATCTGTTAATAAGCGTCGCCGTTGTTTCCCGTATTATCCGTATCTCTTCCTCCGTAAAATCACCGCTGCGGATATATTCCTCATTAAATGACGGCTCTATAGCAATTCTGTCCTTCAATACCCGCACCCTGATTTCAGGTATTCCGAAATACAAACATGCCGCCAGACGATGGGCGCCGTCCATAAGAGAAAGTCCTGCCTCGCAGGTTATCTCAGAGTCTGTGTCAAATCCGTTTTCTGCTATGGAATCTATAAGGCTGCCAAAGACCTTCTCCCCTGAATCCTCGTAACCCTCAGGAACACCTTTCATAATTTTACTGCGGTGCGCCTGAAGCTTTTTGTACAGCTTCATTCCGTAATCATTCCGGCCGAAGTGATTTTCTATTGCCAGATATTTTATAACAACATCAAGTCTCTGATAGTCAATTCCGGTCATTGAATTATTCTGTTGAAGGAAAAGCTCTCTGACATCCATAATTATATGTCTGTCATCACTGCCATCACCTTCTTTATATGGAACAACCCGCCTTTGAATGTCTTTGGCTTCGTCAAGGTCGTCTTTTAAAGCCGCAGCAATTTCTTTCCATAACCCCATGCCGCTGATTATTGTGTCAAAAAAAGCCGTCTCCAATTGGCGGTTGTCAGCCCCGCATATAAGCTCATAATTTCTGACATTGGCATCTGCAAAAGCCTGTCTTGCTGTGTTTTCCGCTGTATTATCACCATGACCGAAGCTCGATTTAATCAAGTCATCAATAAGGTCGGAACCAAGAGCCTTAAAGCTTATGCTTCCGTTCTGTATCTTATCCCTGAGTGTTGTCAAAAGACTTATTACCTTATCATATTCCTCGCGAGTCCCAGCCATAAATATATCTCCTATCCTTCCGGTTCCGGAATTTCCCTAATGTTCCCTGTATTTAAGCTTGTCCCTCTGCACCTGTTCAACAGGAAGAATTTCCTGAGCCTTGTATGTAAGCGCTTTATTTACTGCCGTCAAATCTCTTTTCAGCTTACGCATTCCCTCCGGCTCCAATGATGCCGCATGGTCAGTTCCCTTCCATGTCCTGTCAAGTGTATAATGTCTCTCTATTGTGGAAGCTCCCAATGTGTAAGCTGCAATGTCTGCGGCAATTCCAAGATGATGCCCTGAAAAGGCAATCTCCTTAACCCTGCTGCCATATGTATCACGTACTCTGTTAATTTCAAGAAGGCACATATCTTCAAATGATACGGGATAGCCCGATGTACATACATAAAGAACCACATCTCCTGCCCTGCCTTTTTCCTCAAAAAGCCTCATCAGAGCTTCCTCCTCAGCATGAGTTGTCATTCCAAGTGAAATATGTATCTCTCCATAATAATTGTCACAAAGCCATCGCAGCATCTCATAGTGATTATTGCAGGCAGACGGAATCTTTATAAGCTCCGGTTTAAGTTCTGCGATTTCCTTTGCCGAAGTCATATCCCACACAGATGTACTGTATGTAATCCCAACCTCCTCGCAGTACTTTTTCAATTCAGCATGCTGCTCTGCGGTAAACTCAAGAAACTCCCTGTGCTCTCCGTATGTCCTGCCATATGAATTGGCCGGGTTGGGATGAGGGGCATCATATTGCTCAGGGGTAAGCAGCTCCCTGTTACATCTTTTCTGAAATTTTATAACATCTGCCTTGCAGTATATTGCCGCAGTTCTTATAAGCTCTTTTGCGATTTCTATATCGCCCTTGTGGTTACAGCCCGCTTCCGCAATAAGCCGCGGTGTTTTATAAGTTATGTTCATATCAGGATCCTTTCTTTATTATAATAATACCTTTTCAGGACTATATTTACAAGATATTTTGTGATATAATGTAATTAACGACAGCGAAAGGAGAATATCAATGAATATTCTTTTTTACAGGTATGGAAGCATATGTGAACCGGATTTAATAAGCGCTTTCACCGAATACGGCATAAATGTTTTTGAGCAGAATACGGAAATTATCCAAAAAGATATACTGCCTGCCCAAAGAGTTTCCCTTTTCAGCAAAAGTCTTTTTGAACGTGATTACTCATTCGTATTCAGTATTAATTTTTTTCCGGAGCTGTCAGATGTATGCAGCATTTTTAACATTCCATATATGTGCCTTATTGTTGACAGTCCCATACTTGAGCTGTATTCTGACGCTTTGTCTAATCCATGCAACAGAATATTTCTTTTTGATATGGAACTTTACAGAGAGTTTCATCCCGTTAATCCTGACTGCATTTTTCATATCCCCCTTGCTTCCAATGTTGCAGCGTGGGATAAGGTGATAAACAGCTCCTCCGGGGAGGCTTTCAAAAGCGATATATCTTTCGTGGGCTCCCTTTACACTGAAAAATGTCCTTATGACAAAATACCTTTTACCTCAGAATATAACCGTGGTTACATTGAGGGACTTATGGAAGCCCAACTCAAAATTTACGGCTGCTATTTTATTGAAAATTTGCTTGATGACAAGCTTGTGGAAGAAATCCGCAATGATTATTCCGGGTTCTATCGCTTCCCGCCTAAGTACAATGAAAATTACCGGGCGGTGTTGGCGCAGCATTACATAGGAAACAAAATAACAGCCCTTGAGCGCACAAGACTTTTTTCCCGGCTGGGCAGCCGTTTTGACGTTGACATATATACGGCAAGCGATACATCTGCAATGCCGGGGCTTCACAATCACGGCACCGTTAAAACCCTGACGGAAATGCCCCTTGTATTCAACCACAGCCGTATTAATCTGAATCCCACTGCCAAATCCATACGCAGCGGTCTGCCCCTGAGAATATTTGACGTTCTGGGCTGTCAGGGCTTTTTGATTACCAACTATCAGCCGGAACTGAATGAAATATTTAATATAGGTGAGCATCTCGACATATATGAATCTTTTGAGGACTTGGAATACAAGATTGATTATTATCTCAATCATGAAAATCTCCGTGCGGAAATAGCCCGCAACGGCTATGAGTGCGTAAAGAAAAACCACACATACACTATAAGGGTAGGTCAGATGATTAAAATGGCTTTTGCTGACAGATAAGTTTGTCCGTCATAAGGTAAGTTTCTGTTTTCATCTTCTCTATTCCTCTTATATATGACTCTAAAAGACGTATTCCATTTCTTATGGCAGCCTCAGTATCATCAGCGCTGCTGTCATAAAGGTCCTCTCTGACCTCATATTTATCGCGCATGGCATACTTTGTTACAAGGGACATCAAAGGCTCCTCTTCTTCAAGACCGTTCGCTTTCTTAACAGCTTCCATGGCTGTTTTTATTGCCGTTCCACTACGGGCTGCTATGGCTTTTCTCAAGTCCTGATACGCCAGAATCCCCCCTTGAAGCTCTTCTTTCACACAATCCAGCTTCTCATTTATGCTTTTCATATATTGGGTAAATTCCTGCTGAAATTCATTGTTATAAGCAGGTGGTATTGAATTGATTATATGACCATAATCAATATCTCTTCCCGTACATTCCTGTGCGATGGCGTCCTTTAAAGTCATGACAACGCTTCCGTGAATAAGCGCACCGCCCTCTGTCCCGTCTATAACCTTTATGTCCGGCATGCTGCTTATGTTGTTCTCAAACCACTGAATATATGACCTCATCCTTGTTTCTGTTGCAACGGTTCCTCCGTCCACTGCTTCCACCTGACAAAGGTCAGCTCTTTCAGATGCATCCTTGACATTCTTCTCGTCATCATCATAGGCATCCTTGGTATGCCCTTTCCCATCGGTAAAAGCCAAATCCTGTCCGGCAAGTATTATGGTTTTAAAGCCCAATGCAACAGCCAGTGAATATGCGCTGTTTGCAACGGAGCCTCCTGCATTGAGAATTCTGTAACAATCCCCAAAGGCACATCTGCTGAACATATCAGCTATGCCCCCATCATCATTGCCAACGTAAAATCTGTTTCCGCAATGGTCATCTATGACCCGGGCCGTTATCCCCATTCCGAAAACAGCCGGTATATTCTTTATTTCATCATGGTTAAAAAATACAAGTTCCTTACGAGGGTCTATACATATTGTGATGTCCGGTTTTATTCCTGCCCTGAGAACGGCCTTAAGCGCCGTATCTACGACTATTATAAATCCAATATTTTCAGCTTTTGCAAGTTCTTTTACATTTTTATCCAGGGATGGTCCGGCAGATACTATTATGGCCGGTCTGCCTACTTTGTCTATGTTTTCAAATGCTTTTATCAGCTCATTGAGCCTGCGTTCCTTCACAACATCAGGAAGATTACTAAGAATATTACGGCACTCTTTTTCGCCAAGCTCAATGTCCGTCACCTTTTCAAACTGTACCATTTCCATTCTGTATTCCAGCATTTTTTTGATTCGCCCGTGAACTTCCCCGAATTTCTCATAGCCGGGAAGCACTCCCATCATAATAAGCCTGAAATTTATATACGACACTGTACTGAATATTATATCAAACATACTGCTGCCGTTTATTCCCTCAATACAGAGTATAATTCTTTCATCGGACAAAACATCCCATAATTCATAATGATTTGCAGCATAAATAAATGAGCTGAGACTTGGCTCATAGACACATATCATATTCGTGTTATTTGTAACCTTTAGAAGCTCTCGTATAAACCTTCCATCGGAAAAACCTACCAGATAAAAAGTTCTGTTAATCACAGGTTCTCCGAAAGCGGCGGCCCACCGGACTGCCTGTTCCTGTGTAGGATAGCATATATCCGTAACGTCTGCCATCTCTTCGGCAGCCTTCTCAGCCTTGTCCGCTATGCTGTGAAAACTTTCACCTTTGTCAGCATAATTTTCTCTTAAAGCTTCCACGTTCTTATTAAAAATCTCTGATATAACCATAATATTTTCCCCTCGCACAACTGTTCAAAACTATGCAAATCACAGGCCGGCCGGCAGATTATAACATTGCCGGCAGATTTATGGAACATTTATTTAATAATTTTGCCAAAAACAGATAAAGCCGGCATAAATGCCGGCTTATCTTTGATAGTTTTTTAATTAACCAAGTAATGAAAGAACACCCTGTGTTGCCTGGTTTGCCTGAGCTAACATTGCCTGACCAGCCTGAGCAAGAATCTGGTTCTTGCTGTAATTAACCATCTCTGAAGCCATGTCAGTATCTCTGATGAGTGACTCAGCTGAACTTGTGTTCTCAGATGTGGTATCAAGGTTGTTGATTGTGTACTCAAGTCTGTTCTGAACAGCACCAAGCTCTGATCTCTGAACAGATACCTTTGAAATAGCCTTCTGAATTGAACACATTGCGCTACCGGCACTTGAGAAACTGGAAACATCAAGGGAATCAACACCAAGTGTTGAAGCAGACATTGATCCGATGCTGATAGCAATAGCCTGGCCGCAAAGAGAACCAACCTGAAGGTTCTTTCCTGTGAAACTACCGTCTAAGAGGTTCATTGTGTTGAACTGTGTCGTAGAAGAGATTCTTGTAAGCTCGCTTGCAAGAGAATCAATCTCTTTCTGGATAGCAGTCCTGTCTGCTGATGTATTAGTGTCGTTTGCTGCCTGAGTAGCAATCTCATTCATACGCTGAAGAATTGAATGTGCTTCATTAAGAGCACCTTCAGCTGTCTGTACAAGAGATACACCGTTCTGAGCGTTGTCAGATGCCTTATCAAGACCTCTGATCTGGCTTCTCATCTTCTCACTGATTGTGAGGCCGGCTGCGTCATCACCTGCGCGGTTAACCTTGTAACCTGATGATAACTTCTCTGTTGACTTTGCCTGTGCGCTTGTTGTGATACCAAGCTGTCTGTTTGTGTTCATTGCTGTTAAATTGTGCTGAACTACCATAATAATTCCTCCTTGAATTCATTTTACCATCCTGGTAAGTTTGTGTACCGGTTTAGCACCGGCATTGTTAAGTAACTTTCTTACTTGTTATATATATCGGAATAAGTATAAAATACTTAACCCCTGATATAAACTTTTTTAATCAAAAAATTATTTTTTTTGATCCATAAAATAAGGTTCTGTTGTAATATTGTTCATCACCTTATAATAATTGGCAGCAGTATCTCTTGTTTTTTTGATTTGGCGGATTTCTTTTTTTAATTCGCCAAAGCGCCTGCTTATGAGATTTTTGTTCTCCCGCTCTGCCGCCTGCAGTTCCGCGTTTTTGTCAAGAATGACTTTAATCTTATCCTGCAGATTCGCTATTTCATTTTTATAGAAATCCTTACTGCTTTCTAACTGGGATTTAATGTTGTCATATAGAAGCTGAAACCCTGAATCCAGCTTATTTAACTGATCTATCAGCGCAGATTTTTTCTCAATCGTATCTTCAAAAGCATTATCATCAAAGCTATCCGCATTGGCAATAAGCTTTTGGCTCTCTGTAAGCTTACCAAGCTGTTCCAGAATAATAATCTTTTTATCCAGGCTGTCTGACAACACCTGCAGATAATTCTCAGTAGCTTCCATTAAATTCCTCCTGTCGGCTGCTTATGTCAAACTTTCTCCAAAGGATTATTAGCGGCTTTCATTACTTCTTTCCATGTGTCACGCATCCCTCTGAGATGTTCCAGACACTCCTCTAAAATCTCCGTATCTTTCTTAATATTAGCTTCAACAAGCCTTTTCAAAAGATATTCATACACATTGTCAAACTCTTTGGCAATGGGATATTTAAAATTAAGTGTCGCGCGAAACTCTTCAATAATACGCTCAGTTTTCATTATGTTATCATGAGCTTTCTGCATATCATTTTTCTCTATTGCCATAACTGCTTTATTTGCAAATTTGATTGCTCCCTCATACAGCATAAGCGTAAGCTCCGCCGGTGAAGCAGTCATTATTTTGTTTTTAAAATATGTGTCATAACCTGACGCATTGCTAACCATAATGGTTCCTCCATGTTATACAGCCCTGCAATCAACTGCCAAATAGAGCCGAAAGTGACGATGTCTGTGACTGGAGCGTTGCCAATGCACTTTCCATAGCCGCAAATTTCTTATAGTAAGTCTCTCTGATTGTTTCAAGCTTATCTTCCCAATCCGTTACTTTCTGCTTATATTCACTGTACTGGCTGGACATCTGCTTATCATTATAAATTGTAAATGCACTGCTGATGGTGCTGGATGACATCTTCTTACTGAGAGTATCATACAAATTCTGGGAAAGAGTCTGGAAATACTCCATAACGCCTTCCGGGTCATTGGCTATTGCGGCCATAAGCTTATCGGCACTTGACGAAGTTGTTGCATCGTCAGGGTCACCGTCAATATGGAACTTGCCTCTGTCTGCCTGCTCTGTTGAAAAATAGCTGCCTGTAGCAATTCCAAATGACGCCAGATTGTATTTCACACCATTGTACTCCGTGGTGGTAGATAAAAATACATTCTTCATGGCTGTAGACAAACTGCCCAATGTGGAATCTTTCCTGAGAAGTGAAGTTTTGACCTTCTCCTCCCACTCTTCTATCTGGGTGTCTGTCATAGCATCCTTCTCATCGGTAGTAAGAGGCTCATAGCCATCTGCCGACTCAGCATAATAAAGCGTATCAATACTTCCAATCAATTCATTATATCCGCTGAAGAAAGACTTAATGCGGTCATATATTCCCTGTGTATCAAGAGATGTTGTTATTGTAACCGGACTGTCGGTTGTGTTCTTAACATCAATGGTAAGACCATTGATGGAAAATGTATTGGTGTTTCCCGTAAAAGTAGCTCCATTAAGCTGTATAACCGCATCCCGTGCCGTTATCCTTGCAACGTCACCGGAATTAGTATAAATTCCCTCGTCAACGACCTTCTTGGCTGCAGCAATCTCGTCCTGTACCTGACCTCTTATTTTATCCTCAATCGCCTGATTGGCTGCAGTCATTGAAGTCTCAAGCGCATCAGGGTCATCAAGCAATGCCTGATTATCATCTATTGTTTTTTGGTATTCGTCTGCCTTAGCCCGAAGATCATCAACCGCTTCCTGATAATCCTCCTCGCTTTCGTAATCCTTCGACCAGTCATAGTCATCAGCAGTCAGCTTTGCAAGGCTGGTTTCGGCTGCTGTTTTATTGGTTTCTGCTGTATCAATAAGCTCCTGCACATATTTGGTATATGTACTCGTCGTGTATTTCTGCTTATCATAACGCTCTGCAACAACAGAATTCTCATCTGCCGCAGCCATCTGCTTATAATAAGAAATCTCTGCAGTGTCATTGCCGTTCACATCAGTAGCGGCATATAATCCCAGCTTCTGCAATGCATCAATACCATTCACATTGCCTGCTGTCAGCGTGAATTCTCCATCTGCACCTGAAGCTGTTGAACTAACGAAAAATCTCTGGTTTGCAGCATCAAAGTTTGCATTGACTCCTGCCTGTTTAAGCTTGGTTGCAAGTCCTGACAACGTCATATCGCCATTTAGTGTTATTAATGTATCATTAACCTTAAGTGTTGCATCTGTAATCCCTAATTCGCTAAGTTTGGTATTTGCCGTACTTGCACTTTTGTCAGCCGCAGTAACCTTTCCTCCGGTTATATACCCGGATGTGGCCAGCTGGGACACTGTCAGCGTCTGTGTACTTGTAACAGCATCACTTGACGCTTTAACAGATGCAACCGTTGAATCAGAAACGGATGCTGTCTTAAGATTGTATCCTGATGAATACTGCATAGGTGACAAGGTTGTTGTATAGAAACTATACACCTTGCTGTTA
This sequence comes from uncultured Butyrivibrio sp., assembly GCA_964414835.1. Taxonomy (GTDB): domain Bacteria; phylum Bacillota; class Clostridia; order Lachnospirales; family Lachnospiraceae; genus Eshraghiella. The sequence continues at coordinate 19,900 of CAYPWY010000006.1, forward strand.
AGGTCTTTCCATGTAGACATAGTCCATTCCAGCTTGGTCTGCGACTTGACATAATTATCCTTCTTGGTAGCATATGCCGATACAAGAGCCTCTACCATAGAATCAGTATCTAATCCTGAATTGAGTCCTGTAAGCCTTATTGCCATAATATTCCTCTCCTTTCTATCCTTTTTCGTCAAGGAACATACCTGCAAGTTCCCAGACTTTAGCTATCATGTCAAGTGTCTCCTCCGGCGGAAACTCCTTGATTACTTCCTCGGTATTCTTATCAACTATCTTGATAGTTACACGATTCGTTTTCTCATGAAAACCATACTCGGCTATTGTATTTGGATTGATTTTTTTGTTAATATCTGAAATAGCCTGCCTTAACGTGCTGTCAGACGGCGGATTGCCTCCTGTTCTTTCCTCGGAGTGTTTCTGCTCCTCTTTGCTGTATATGCTGTCCTGTTCTGTAATTGCCGGTTCGCCTGTACGGGTTTCCGGCTTTGAAACCGTTGTGCTGACATCCATTGTCCTATACGATTTCGTTCCCTCGTTTGAAATTGAATCAATTGTCATCATAGCACCTCCATGTGTCAAAAATAAAACAAATGTGTCTCTTACTTATTTCGGCAGTCTTATACAAATAGTTTACACTATCCAAGCAAATTTTTCAATGCCTCAATACCATCGACCTGACTTGCGACTTTATTGGACTCCTGTATCTGTAAATAGACTTCCTTACGGTATACCGGTATGCTTTTAGGTGCCATAATACCGATTTTTACCTGGTCGCCTTTTATATCAAGGACTGCTATCTCAATATCATTATTAATTACTATGGATTCATTCTTTTTTCTGGACAAGGCTAACATCATTCTGCCCCCTTCCTTATTCTCTCGACATAGTCATACACGTTATATCTCACAGAATACTTTTCGTTGTCAACTATCATCTGACAACCTTTCTTTGTATCCGTGTTTATAATAAGAGGTGCCTTAAGATTTGCCGTCATTTTAGTTAAGTCTGACGGAATGGTAAGAACCACCAGAACATATATTGCTTCCATATTGTCAATGCCGCCAATAGGCGCAAGCCACTCCTCCTCGACAACAGGATTATATCCATCATATATATACATCGGGTCAATAACAGGAAATGCCAGTTCCGGCTCATCCATCGATTGAAGCCACATGATGGTTTTTTGGGATTCTTTCTCAGCATCAAAAATCAGGGCATATTTAGTATAATCTTCAAATCCTATAATACCATTGTCAAAGCTTATAATTTTATTATCCTCAATATCAATTTCCCCAAATAATCTGGAATTAATCTGCATTATATCTTCTCCTTTATATTTTAAATATAGTCAAGCAACGTCTGCTTTACACATGATGCTGCTGCATTAAGGGCTGCCTGATAAAGCACTTTAGCCGCCTCATAATTGATAACAATTTCTTCAAGGTCTGCATCCTCGTTCTGCGACTTCAGGTCTTTGAACGTTGTCTGCTGTTCGGTAAGTCTGCTCTCAATAAGAGTCAGTCTTGCGCTTCTGGCTCCAAGGTCTGCAACCTGTAAGTCTACGGTCTGCTGATATTCCTTGACTCTTATCATCTCCGTTGAAAAGAGCTTCTCCATATTTTCCTTGGCATAATCAAGTTCTTTCTCAGCCGCCTCAAGCATGGTTGCAATGTCTTCTTTTTCACTGTCGGAATAAACCGAGCTTTCCTGCATAGACTTAAGCGTTGCTATTTTATCTTCAACATCGGCTACTGCCTGAAGGGCATTACACATATCGTCAATATCCCTTCCTATATCGTAGCTGAGTGTCTTATTTCCAAGTGTATTGATTTGAAGGTCTTGTTGGAAATTAACTGTATAAGAAATTAACTGCCCATCCTCGCTCTGTTTATAATCTATTACATTATCAGCATCAGTTATGTCCTGACAATTAAAATACATTTCAGGTCTGACATCTCCCTTGCTGAATCCGTCCTTTTCATAAGTAAAGCTGATGCTTTCTGCATTATTAACTGTTTCATAAAGACTGTCTGCTATCAAAAGCTCACCTGTATCATATACATAATAAATATCATCCGTTGCAGTTCCTGCGCCAAGCAAAGCCTGGTATTCACTATATGTCACTGCTGTAGGCGTATAGCTTGTGCCATCAATATCCACAGAACCGAATCCATCAGCCGAGCATCCAGAATATGCCAGTCTTAATCTGTACACCTCCTGAGTCTCCGGTGTATCTGCAGCTGCAATATTACTTACTGTTGACGCATCAACAGAATTTTTCATAACATTAACCGTATCCAGACTCCGGGCGCTGAATTCCTGTGTTATGGAGTAACTCTTGCCTGCCGCCTCTGCGGAATCAACAAATGTAAACGAGCTGTTGGTTCTGTATCCTGTAAAGCAGTATCTTCCGGCATAATCAGCATTTGCCTCCGAATATATAGCATCCTTATATTGCTGAAGCACCTGAATTATAGCGCTTCTGCTTTCAACCTCAAACTCATCTGAAGCTCCCTGTACGCAATATGTATATATAGTTGACAAGGCTCCATCCATATTGTCAAGGGCGCTTTCCGTTACTTTCAGCCATGCCTGTGCCTCCGGTACGTTATTTGTAAGATACATCTCAATCTCTGAAAGACTTGAACGCAATGATAATGCGCGTATTGCTATAATAGGGTCATCTGAAGGGCGAGTTATTTTTTTCTCTGTTCCCTCCTGATTCTCTGCATTGCTGAGGTTGATTTTAGACCTGTTAACATTACGCAGCGTTGAATTTATCATCATAGTGTTGGTAATTCTCATATCACTGTCCTCCTGCTTCTATATTCCGGTTTCCTCTATAAGCTTGTCGTATATTTCCTGCATGACGGCTATAACTCTGCACGAAAGATTGTATGCCTCCTTGTATTTAACAAGGTCAACGCCTTCCTCATCCTCGTCAACACCACTGACCGACAGCCTTTGATTATTGATAGTGTCCCTGATATTGCCGTAATTAGTTGCAAATGTTCTGGCTCTGGATGTATCTATATATGAAACGGATACCATCGACTGAAGATATTCAAGAAATGTTCCGTTGTTAATGGTGTCCTTTTCTTTAAGGGCAAAAAGAGCTTCTGCCATATCACGATTAGCCTCGCCAAGGGAATTATCAAATGAATACGGAAGCAGTGATGCATCCCTTATTATATCAGGATTAACAGAAACATTTCCTGCCGTAATATAATTTTCACCATATTGGGATACAAAGAACTGCGCCACTTCTTCTCCGCCCATATCTCCCTGAGATATTATTGCATTGAATTCATTCGCCAATGCCTTAATAAATTCATTAAGCTGTGACTGATAGTATGGTATTCCCTTGTATTCCGAGTTCCTATATGTATTTATGTATGTAGTAATATCTTTCACATAACCCTGAGCCACATAATCGGCATACTCGTCATCAGTAAGACTCTGTACATCCACTATATTGCCGTCGGCGTCAGTCAGGAAATTTCCATCCGCATCCTTCAGCCCTACAACCTCAAAGCAGTCGTTACAGCCGTCGCGAATATCTATAGCAGCCCTAAGCGAACCGCTCAAAGAACTGCTGTACATATTAAATTCCATTCCGTTGCTCCATGAAAGTTCCACAAGCCCGTCTATATCACTGGCATTCCGCTTATCATCAGTTGCTCTGGCAGTACACACCAATTCATTATAGTCGTATCCATCTACAAGCTGCTGCCCGTCAATATATACAAAATACTCTGTCATTCCATTACCAATCTCTGTTTCTTTGACAGTTGTATTAACATACTGCGAAAGTTCATCTATAAGCAGTGCTCTGGCATCTCGCAAATCATTGGCAGCACCGCCGTTAACTTCCAGTATATTAATCTGCTTATTAAGGGCGGCAATCTCCTTTGCAACAGTATTAATTGCGTTTACGGTTGATTTAATCTCATCATCAGCAGACTTCTGAATAGACCCAAGATTAACTGACATGGTATTAAAATATTCTGCTATGCTCTGGGAATAGTTAATAAACTGATTTCTTGCAACCTCACTGTGGGGGTCGTTGGTCAACGCATTGATTGCCTCAAAGAGATTACTATATTCCGTATTAAAGCCTTCAAGATTAAACTCATCAAGGTAATCCTCTATGAGTGTATTGTAGCTCTCCAATGTAGAATAGTTACCGTATATTGCATTATTGTTCCAATATTTCGTATCGTAGTACGAGCTTCTGAGCTGTGTGATTTCCGTCACAAGCACACCTGTACCTACTGTACCATAATTAGTATATACCCTGATTGCGGCGGATGCCTGCTGCACGGTCTGCTGCTTGGTATATCCTTTAGTATTGACGTTGGACACATTGTGCGCCGCAGTATTGATTGCAATGTTGCTCGCCCCAAGTCCCGTTGATGCAATTGTCAGTCCGAAAAAAGTATTTGTCATTACTGAACTCCTGTTCTATTAATCAAAGTTTCTATCATTTCACTTACTACATTTACATATCTTGATGCTGCATTATATGCCTGCTGATACCTAATCATATTGGAAAGTTCTTCGTCTGAAGAAACTCCCATAATTTCCTGACGTCTGCTGTCAATTCCGTTAGCAAGCGTCTCCTCATTTTCCGACATGCTGCTGTATATTTTACCGGTGGTGGCAATATCAAGCGTCAGTGTCTCATAAAATTCTTCAAATGTAAGCGGATTAAGTCCGCCATTATAATATAACAAATTCTCAGAAAAAATATTAACCATCGCTTTGGCAAGGTCGTAATCATCCGCTCCGTCTTTTCGGGTGAATGCCATCTTAGAGTAGTCTTTCAATATATCATTATTAACCGAAACATTGCCAATGGAATATTCGGAAACATTCCCAAAGCTGTTGGTATTATTGCGCACATACATTGTCACGCCGTCAATAACCTGTTCTGTATATCTCTCAGTGTAATTTCTTGTAAAAAGCTCAACGCCATATGTTCCATCCTTGGCTCTTGGTGCATTTTCCACATCAAGCACCGTATAGACAGTACCGTCAGCTGCTGTATAGGTAGTCTCCGGGCAGAACAAATCGTTAATGCTCTCCATGATGCTTCCTATCAATTTATCAAAGTTAGCCATTGTGTTGACAATTATTGATGTTCCGCTGCATTCTGTATATCTTTTATATTCCGAAAGCGCATCGATATAGTCCTGGTCATTCTCTCCGTCCGCATAGTCGGCAGGGTCAGGTTCAATCATACTTGCAGCCGTTGGGGTGATTGTTCCTCTCGCTATCAGCAATCCCTTAAGTCCTCCGATGTCTGTGTTATCCTCTGTGGAAATCGGAAAACTAAGGTTATATACGGACTGATTTGCCAGCCCCGTCCATACAGGCGTCACAAAGGTAGTGCCGTCAATAAGCTCGTATCCCATATAATTAACTGAAAGGTCATCCACAAACGGTACTCCTTCCACAGAAACCTCAACAACGCCATTGGCATCCTCACTGTAAGATATTTTACAATATGAGGAAAGTTCATCAAGCAGCAAGTCCCTCTGGTCTCTTAAGTCCATAGCCTGTTCTACTTTATTGGCTTCTATTTTGGATATGCTCTTATTAAGGTCTTTAATAAGTTCTCCTATCTGATTAATTCTGTTTATTGTACTTACAATTTCATCATTAAGCGTATTCTGATATTTGGCAAGTCCGTTATATATAAGCTGGGCTTTATCAAGAAACTCAACTGCGCTCTGTGCCAACGCCGCCCTTGAAACCAATTCTCCGGGAGCCTCCGCAACCTTATTGACCGAATCACGCAAATCCGTAATTGCTTCCTGAAACGCAATACCGTCTATACCTTCTGTATTACCCATCTGGACTTCTATCTCATATACTGAATCATATAATTTTTCATAAAAATTTTGTCTGCCATTTTCCTTACGATATGCAATATCCAAAAGAATATCTCTCACATGGCTGATTGTGGATACAGCAACTCCAAGACCGCTCTGACCCCTGTTTACTCCTGAGGTCGTGGATACATAATTATACAGAACATCCTTATTAATAACACCCTGTCTTACATATCCTTCTGTATTTACATTGGAAAGGTTATTCGATGTTGTATTAAGCGAATTACTACTGGTCTGGATTCCCGAAAGACCAATATATAATCCCGTCATAATGTTGCCCATTGCTGTATCTCCTTAAAAATCATTGTTTTGCATCAAAGGAACCCATTGCACCATATCCATCGTCAACATAGCTGGTTCCCGAATAATTAGCTGTTGCCGGTGCCTGCTTCAAACTATGCATGAGATTAATTTCAAACTGCACCATATCTATAGATTCCTGTAAAAGCTCTTTATTATTGTCATTGACACGTACCATATTGCTTAGAGTATTCTTAAGCTTATCATGGACACTTTTCAGTGCGTCACATTCTTTTTTCTGACCGGCAAGAAGCTGGGTCAGATATTCCAGTGTCAATATTTCAGGTTTCTTATTAAGAACCATGGCAATATCATTGGTTGCGTCAGCTCTTTTCTTTTCAATAGCATTAATACGCTCAACAATCTGCTGCTCTTTGGCAACCATCTCATTGAGAGCATCCACATTATTTTTTACGATAATGCCGGTTTTCTCAATTGACAGTTCCAAAAGCTTCTCGTACTCGTCATTTTCTTTTTCAAGAACATCTATGAGTGTTTCTATTAAACTAGCCACCTATTTGTCTCCTAGAAAGTTGTTGTACCATATTTTGCTGCCAGTTTCGCTGCCAGTTCATCTACGCTTACGTCATAATTTCCGGCTTCGATACGTGCTTTAACATCGGCAACCTTGTCTTCCCTGACATCCGGTGCTGCTGCGACTGCCTGTTTTGCAATATGGTAATCTCTGCCAAACTGTGATATTTCCAGCTTATCAGTTTTTTTGGACGCTCCTGCCTTACTTGCGGCAGGTTTGCCGGAAGCCTGATATATCCGGTTAATCTGATTATAAGCATCGATTCTCATAATTATCTCTCCTTCCATGAACAGATATTGTATAGTATCTGGAATCTATACCTTATTTATCGGACTTTTTTTTAAAATACTTATACCAAAAACCAAAAAAATCGGATGAGACATATCCACATGCCTCATCCGTCTGCTATTTGGGTAAGTACATCATCAGTTATCAAGGAATCTCATTCTTGCGCCATTCCTGTCAATCTTTACGGGAGCTTCCGTATTCTGTTTCTGATCGTAAAGGCCTCCGAAACGTTTCTGCATGGTATCCTTGCACTTAGGGCAGAATCGTCCGGATTTAATGGTGGCGCCACATCCCTCACACTCAATTCCGATAGGTGAATCATCAGAAAAAATCAGTCTCTCTTCTCTTACCCATCGTTCAATCTGAGGAATGGTAACATCGTTCTTCTCTGCAATTTCCGGCATCGTAGCCTTAGGATTATCTCTTATATACTCTTTGACCTGTTCAAATTTCTTCTCCAAAGCTTCCATACATGCGGGACAAAGAGGATACCCTCCTCCGATATAGTTATAAAGTCTTCCACATCCTCTGCAATTCCTTACTTCCATTTTTGCCTCCTAAAATCCTCTTCCGATACAAACCACAGCAAAAAACACAAGTTCTGCGCCTTCTGCCTTCAATACCCTGGCGCACTCATCAATAGTTATCCCCGTGGTATATATATCATCTACCAAGAGTACTTTCTTATATTTTACACTATTTTTTGCCATTTGAAAAGCATTAATTATGTTATTGCATCGTTCCCTGTCGTTAAGCTGTTTCTGCGGCACAGTGTTTTTTATACGTAAAAGGCTTGTGCTGTCAACAGGAATATTCAGCTGTGTGGACAGTTCCTTTGCCAAAACCTCTGCCTGATTATAACCTCTCTTGCGGTATTTGGAGCTGTGAAGCGGAACCGGTATTATAGCCTGCGGCTGCCACGTCTTGATTACCGGACCGTATTTTTCATTAATTATATCTGCGTAAAACACCGCATACTCCCGTCTGTTGTTATACTTAAACGCATACATTGATTTTTTCATGGAATCAGAATACGAAAACGCCGCCACTCCCCTGTCAAAAATATGGTGATGCGTTGTACAGTCGTGGCAGAACTCCTGTTGGTCACAATCAAGCTGTTTACCGCATTTCATGCAGCATGGCTGTTTTATCTGTGATATTTTGCTCTGGCAGCCGGCACATATGAGGGGTCTCTGTATCTGTCCCCGGGCAAAAAGTATATCATCGCAGACCGGACATCTCGGCGGATAAAGCGCATTATATATAATGGATTTGATTCTGCCCGATGCATTACTAAAATCTATAATTCTACCTCCTTAATTCTTATGGCAAGCGAAGAAAATCTCTTCTGCTCATTCCCGTTGCGTATCATATTGTAGAAGGTCTGTTCATCCCCTACAATGCAGATACATTTTCTGGCTCTTGTGACAGTGGTGTACAGAATATTCCTGTTCATAAGCATTCTGGGTCCGTCAAGCAGAGGCAGTACAACTGCCGGATACTCGCTTCCCTGTGATTTATGGACCGTGACGGCATAGGCATGTTCCAATTCATCAAGCTCTTTAAAGCTGTATGTAACAAATCTGTTTTCCTCAAAACGTACAGTCAGCTCCGACATATATAGATTGATATTGTCAATTACACCCATGTCTCCGTTGAAAACGCCCATGCCGCTGTCCACAGGTATATTATGTCTTCCGCGTATCTCCCACGGAATCTTATAATTGTTTTTAATCTGCATAACCTTGTCGCCCTCCCTGAATATCACATCCCCGACTTCCTTTTCAACCTTCGTATCAGATGGCGGATTAAGAAACTGCTGCAATATGGAATTAAGCCGTTCCACTCCCAAATTGCCCTTGCGGGTAGGCGTCAGCACCTGAATATCATTGGGACTTGAATCCGTATAGGCGGGAAGCTTGGTGCTGACAAGGGTTACTACTGCATTAATAATCGCATTGGCATCAGTGCGCTTAATAAAAGGGAAATCCTTGCTTGAAGGTCCTATTTTAAACAGTTCTCCCTGATTGATTTTATGGGCGTTTACCACAATATCCCCGGCTTCCTCCTGTCGAAATATTTTATTGAGCTTGACTGCTTTAAATCTTTCTGATGCAATAATATCCTTCAGCACATTGCCCGGTCCCACCGACGGAAGCTGGTCAGCATCCCCCACAAGGATAAGTACTGTTCCCTCAGCAACCGCTTTGAGAAGGCTGTTCATAAGGAAAATATCAACCATGGACATTTCGTCTATTATGACCACATCTGCATCAAGAGGGTTATCCTCGTTGCGCTCAAATGCCGCATTGGCTGTTTCATCTGATAATATTCCCGAAAGTTCCAACATCCTGTGTATCGTCTGCGCCTGACATCCCGTTGTCTCTGTCATTCTTTTTGCAGCGCGGCCCGTTGGGGCAGCCAGAAGAATTTCTTTCCCTTTATGTTCAAAATACTTGATTATTGTATTTATTGTTGTAGTTTTACCTGTACCCGGCCCTCCGGTAATAATGACAACTCCGTTTTCCGCTGCAGCACGTACAGCCTGTCTCTGCATATTCTCAAGCGTTATATTTTCGTCCCTCTCAATGTAATACAAATCCGCCTCAAAACTGCGTTCATTAATAGGAATTGTCCTTTGAAGCTCCGCAAGCTTTCTCGCCACGGAAAGCTCTGTGTGATACAACGAAAAAAGGTATACCGCTTTAACCTCCTCAACCTGTCGAATCATTATTCTGCGCTCTATCACAAGTTCTGTAAGAATATCTTCGGCATCATTAATATCAATCCCCAAAAGATTTCCTGCCTGTTCCACCAGAAGCTCCATGGGAACGTATGTATGTCCGTTTGAAGAAGCCCTTGAAAGTGTATATAATATACCGCTTTTTATTCTATATACCGAATCAAGCTCCATTCCCGAACTGCGTGCTATGTCGTCTGCAATTTTAAATCCGACGCCCTCTATATCATCAGCCAATTTATAGGGATTGGTTTGTATAATATCATATACATTTTCTCCATACTGTTTATAAATCTTAACTGCCAGACTCATTCCTATCCCAATCTTACCAAGAAAAAGCATTGCGCTGCGCATTTCTTTTTTCTCTGCAACCTGGTCGGATATCTCCATAGCCATGCGCTCACTTATGCCCTTAACCTGCGCCAGCTCCTCCGGATTTTGTTCTATAACCCTGAAGGTATCCATCTTAAAATGTCTGACTATCCGCGCCGCAAGAGCGGCGCCTACTCCCTTTATTGCGCCGGAGCCAAGATACCTTTCAATCGAATCCAAATCCTCCGGCTGCGTTTCCTGATAACTTGTAACCTTAAACTGAAGTCCGTATGTGTGATGCACAGTGAAATCCCCGTTAAAAACCACATACTCTCCTGCATTTATCAGATAAAGCGCTCCGGTACACACAAGCTCCTCATCTATATCATCCGCAAAATCAGGATTGGCATCGCGGATTCTCCGCACTTCTTCCGAGGACAGAGTAACGTTGAGTATTGTATGCCCGTTTTCGCTGTTTGAATATATTATTTTCTCAACATATCCTTTAATTTCCAATGTTTCTCTTCCTTTCTGTGTGCAAATCAGATAAATAGACCAATTTCGTATACCGGCACAGCCTGCTTTCTCCGGTCAGCTCTGTGTGCAAACCAGACAAACCGCCAATTCCGTATTCCGGCGCAGCCTGTTTTCTCCGGTCAGCGCAGCAGTCATCTTCATAAATAAAAATAGCCGCACGGGTACCGCAAAATCCCCGAACGGCTATATATTTTGTATTAATTAGAGATTATAATTTCTCTTCATCTGCTCATAAAGTGCTTTGGCAATGCCAAGTCCGTCACCGCGTTCTGTGGCAATCTCGGCATATTCCTGATAAAGTGTGTCCTTGAACATACTCAAATACGAAGAACTGTCGTCATCATCATTAAGCATTGCCTGCTCCATTCCCTTGAATGCCTGTTCAATAAAATACGCTTCAAAGGATTTGCACGCCTCCATAAGCTCTTCATCTGTGGCATTAGAATAATCCGTATTGGAGAGCTTGTCTTTAAGCCCTTCCGTTGCCGATGAATAATTTCCGCTGGTATATATATTTGACAATCCGCTAATCACATCACTCATATGCTATTCTCCTATTATCTGAGCTGGTTTGCCTGACTAAGCATATCATCTGACGCCTGAATTGCCTTAGAGTTCAATTCATATGCTCTCTGGGCAATAATCATATTAACCATCTCATCCGCAACCTGAACATTAGAGCCTTCTACATATCCCTGCTTTAATGTGCTTCTCTTAAGAGCAGGATTCTCCGCTTCTTCAACAGCCGGACCGGAAGCATCTGTCACTTTATACATAGTATTGCCTACACTGTCAAATCCGGCAGGATTAGTAACCTGATATATACCAATCCTTATTCCAAGGCTTTGAAGATTATTATTCTCATCAGGATAACATACTGTTCCGTCAGATGTTACCTGAATTTGGGATGTCTCATATGTAGAGTCAAATTCAATCGGCATCCCGTCGGAATCAAGCACAGGATAGCCCTCCTGTGTACAAAGCATAAATCCCGTTGAAGATACCGCCATCTGAAAATCACCATTACGTGTATAATATGTATTACCATCTGCGCCCTGCACCGCAAAAAAGCCATCGCCCTCAATTCCAAAGCCAAAATCATTGGCGGTCTCAAGCATGGAGCCCTGGGTAAATCTGGTAGTTATGGATGCATTACGCGTACCTGTTCCAACCTGCGCGCCTATCGGCTTATAATCACCGTTGGCACTTGTTGAACGTGTCTGTAATGTCTGATATAAAAGCGATTTAAATTCCGCCGTAGATGTTTTATAACCCGTTGAATTAACATTTGCCAAATTGTTGGAAATGACATCCAGATTAGTCTGCTGTGCTTTCATTCCTGAAGCCGCAGTATATAACGCTCTCATCATAGTTCAATCGTTCTCCTTCCATAGCAAATACATTCTAAAATGCATCTGCCGGTATTAAAGCTGTCCTAATGCAACAGATTTCTCAAGTGTCTCATCAACGGCACGTATAACTCGCTGATTACTCTCATAATCTCTTGTAATAGTAATCAGTTCCACCATCTCCGATACAATGTTCACATTGGAAGCCTCAAGGTATCCCTGATACACTTTGCAGCCGGCGTCCTTGGTTGTTGCACCGTCAATGGCGATATACATATTCTCACCGAATTTCTCAAGATAGTCATAGTCCTCAAAATCAACGAGCTGGAATTGTCCAATCACCTGCCCGTCTGCTGTTATTCTTCCCGATTCATCAACAGAAATGCTGACGCCCTCAGGGATAACTATGAGTCCGCCATCTTCAGCCAAAACGAAATCGCCATCCTTGGTCACTAATACTCCGTCAGAGTTGACAGTAAAATTACCGTCTCTCGTATAACGGATTGATTCATTTCCGTTTTTATCAGCGTAGGATATTGCAAAGAATCCATTCCCATTCAATGCCATGTCGTAAACCTGTCCGGTTTCCTCAAGATTACCGTCAGTGTAATCGGTATAGCTTTCCCCAACCTTAACTCCTAAGCTCATCTTGCCTATCTGCTGAGGGATATAATGTACCGAACTATCGTTAATCTTGATTCCGTAAACCGAATCAAAGCTCTGCGACGTAGAGCCTTCTCTTTTATAAGCTGTTGTATCAGAATTGGCCATATTGTTAGTTATAACATCCAGTCTGTTCATCTGATGAACCATACCTGTGCTTGCTGTGTATAAACTTCTAACCATTTGTCTCAACTCCTCGCTTATAAATATTATATATAGAAAAAAATTTCCGTATATTCAGTATAACTATCTTTCACCTGCAAGAAACTCAATAAACTTACCTGTTCCGATTGCAACTGCAGTCATAGGGTCCTCAGCTGTCATCGTGTTGATTCCTGTTTTCTCTTCAATAAGCTCTTCAAGTCCCTGCAAAAGACTTCCTCCGCCTGTGAGAACCATTCCTCTGTCTGCAATATCTGCTGCAAGCTCAGGCGGTGTTTTCTCCAATACACTGTGTATTGCTTCAACAATCTGTGAGGTCGCTTCCTTAAGAGCTTCTTCTGTCTCCGCCGATGTAACGGTTACGGTCTTAGGAAGACCTGTCACAAGATTACGTCCTCTTATGTCCATTGACACAACCTCGGCTCTCGGGAAGGCGCTTCCTATCTTAATCTTGATGTCCTCTGCCGTTCTCTCTCCGATTAAAAGATTGTGTTTCTTACGCATATAGCGCACTATTGCCTCATCAAAATCATCTCCGGCAATCTTGATAGATGTGCTGACAACGGTTCCTCCAAGGGAAATTACCGCAATGTCAGTTGTACCGCCTCCGATGTCAACTATCATATTACCGCATGGTCTTGATATATCTATTCCGGCTCCTATTGCTGCCGCAATAGGTTCCTCAATAATTGCAACCTCTCTGGCTCCTGCCTGATACGTTGCATCCTCAACGGCTTTTTTCTCAACCTCTGTTACGCCGCTTGGTACGCAGACACTTATTCTTGGTTTTTTCAGCAGCTTCTTGCCCAGTGCCTTCTGTATAAAATACTTAAGCATCTTCTCTGTTACGGTATAATCAGAAATAACGCCCTGACGAAGCGGTCTTACTGCCACAATATTACCCGGAGTTCTTCCAAGCATAAGTCTTGCCTCTTCACCAATAGCCTTAATTTTATTTGTGTCTCTATCAAATGCCACTACTGATGGCTCTTTCAAAACAACACCCTTGCCTTTAATATACACAAGAATGCTGGCAGTTCCTAAATCAATTCCGATATCTGTGCTTATCATCATGTTCCCCTTTCGCATATATTATAGTAAAATTGAACTTGTACATTCTACACATACATAAACATTATATACAATTATGCAAAAATTTAAAAGAGGGAATTTACATAAATTTTAAAATAAAAAACCTACGTTTGTAATATCGGCATAATCTTTTGAATATTTAACAGGACATTTTGAAAAATATGTATTTAATTTCAAGCCCTATAGCCAGCCAAGCCGAAGGCATACGCCTCCGGCTTGGAATTAATTTTTATGTGCATATTTTTCTTTGGTTGCCATTCCCCCACGGATATGGCGCTCAGACTTATTGACATCAAGAACCTTGCGGGCTTCCTGTGCCAGTGACGGATTTATTCCCATAAGACGGTCCGTCACATCCTTATGTACCGTGCTTTTGCTTATTCCAAAAGCCTTTGCGGTCTGCCTGACGGTAGTTTTATTTTCCACGATATACTCCGCCATTTTTATAGCTCTTTCCTCTATATATCTCTTCAAAGGGTTCCCCCTGCATAGCTGTTTGTACATTGTATGCAGAAAGAACAGCAGTTATTCTAGAAGCTCTTATTGTATTTTCTCCCCTTAAACTTTGCAGTTATAAAAGAGCTTATTTTGCGTATCCAGTTCATAGGCTCCACACTAACAATGGCAAGCTCCTTGTAATCAAAACCGTTATGAACTACCCACACATTAAGAAGCAGTTCGCTGACTCTGCCGAATAAGCGTGCCTGAAATCCATCGTAGCTTTTATAATCAATCCGGCTCTCAAGTCCGGCGAGAATAGGGAAAAGCCAGCTGCAGTAAGCGTCAAATTTGTCACGACTCATAATCATCATATTGAACATATGACCGCTTCGCTGCTTCATAACTTTATCATATGAACCTGTATACTCCGGACAAATATCGTTTATTATCTGCCGGGCTGCCACAAGATGCTCTTCGTAGTGGGTATGCGCATAATGAGAATATAAGCTTTCTATATAGTAGTGCCGTTTTTTAGGCAGAATAATATCGTAATTTTTAAGTATGCTCTCAAGACTGCCGCGCCCTATAACGCAGGACAATTTATCCTTGGCAAATCGCGATTTCAGTGAATCGGCAGTAAAATACCTGCGGTAATGAACCAGTCCGTAATAGTCCGCATCAACATTTTTCCACATCCAGTACATTCCCGTAAGTTCACAATAGTACGGATTCATCTCCGACATATTTTCGCCTGTATCATCACGTGTTATTCCGAAATCCACGCCACAGGCAGCCCCGACCTGAACAGGCAGGTATATGGAAGCTTTAGGAAATCTGTATTTTTTATGTGCCGCCACCAGTATTTTTATGTTCACCCAAAATCCTCCGACTGACTATTGCGCTCCTTTCCTTTTGAAAACAATGGCAATAGTTTTAAAAATAATTCTTATGTCAAGACCTATGCTCCAGTTGTCGATATATTCCAAATCCATCTTGACAACCTCTTCAAAATCATTCACATTACTTCTTCCGCTTACCTGCCACATCCCGGTAATTCCCGGCTTCATGCTAAGGCGTCTTTTGTGATAGCCTTCATAATGCTTAAACTCGTCCACCGTGGGAGGTCTTGTCCCCACAAGGCTCATATCTCCCCGCAGGACATTAAAAAACTGCGGAAGCTCGTCAATGCTTGTCTTTCGGATAAATCTGCCGACCTTGGTGATTCTGGGGTCATCCTTAACCTTAAACATATGCCCCTTCATCTCATTATGCTCCATAAGCGCTTTCTTCCGTTCTTCTGCATCCTTATACATGGAGCGGAACTTATACAGATAAAAATATCTTCCGTTTTTGCCTACTCTTTTTTGCTTGAAAACCAACGGCCCCGGCGACTCAATCAAAAGTATGGGCGCAAGTATAAGCGTTATGGGAATTGTTATTATAATTCCGATAATAGCTCCCACTATATCCATTAAGCGTTTGATAAACATTTTGTTGGCATCATAATAGTTGTTGGCAAAGGTTATCACCGGTATGCTGCCAAGCATGGAAAGTGATTTGTTAAAATCCTCAAAGCTCTCAAGTATCTCGATATTAAGATGTACAACTATACCCATGTGCTGAAGCTCCATAATATAATGGCGGAGTGATGCCCCGGTTGCATACGGAACATCTATAAAAACTTCATCAATGGCCTCATTCTTAACATATTCAATAAGTGTATCATAATTGGCTTTTACGGCAATGCCGCTGATTTTTCTGCCGACCATATCATCATCCACGATACATATTCCGTATATTCTGTTAACCCAGCTGGCATTTTTCTTAAGCTGATCAAGGGCATAATCAACTCTGTCGGTGGTTGTTATCAAAAACAGCTGTACGTTTTTCTTGTTCTTACTGTACACTCTGGTAAGATAATATTTTACAACATAATGCACCATATGCATCATACCTATGTTGAGGACCGGAGTCATTATAAACACGCCTCTTGATGCATAATCCGCATGGCCCCTGATAAACATAAACACAGCATATACTGCGGCAAATATCAGGTTAATCTTAAGACAGTACAACAGCTCCTCGGCAGTTGAACGTTTAAGGAAATCTTTGTTGACGTTAAATATGAAAATAACAACCGCAAATGAGAACAATACAATCCCCAAGCCATCAAAAAGCTCAACCCGCTCAAGGATATAATATCCCTTAATAAGTCCAAGCCATATGCAGTTTGCCACAAAGTAACTTATAAATATAGCAATTATATCTACAATATATAATATTATGTTTTTGACGTTTTCTCTATTTTGATACATAATTGTAGTTTTCCCTTATGTTTTGACAATTATTGCATAATATTTTATCATATAATTAACTTAAATACAAGATTATGAATTGTTTGGCAGGAGAACACATGCTGTACGATAAAGATATACGTGAACCACTTTTTGACTATCTGGAAGAACGGTTCGGCAAGTCAAGAATACTTGAAGAAAAAAATATGGGCAGAGCCAGAGCCGATGTCATAATGATACTTCCTGACGAGATTGTGGGACTGGAGATAAAAAGCAGCGTTGATACTTACGAAAGGCTGAAAGGGCAGGTACGCAGCTACAACAAATTCTGCGACCGCAATTACATAGTTGTGGGGCTGCGCCACTCCAAGCATGCGGCAGAGCATGTTCCCGATTTTTGGGGAATTTTGTGCGTGTACGAGGACAACAGGGAAATCATTATTCAGGAACTCCGTCCCGCACTTCCCAATCCCAAATGCAAAAGGGAATTTCAAATGTCATGGCTGTGGAAGAATGAACTGTCCAACATTCTCGCCGCCAACAATATGCCTAAATACCGCCAGAAAAGTAAGTCATTCATATGTCAGAAGCTTATGGACAAAACCCCGTGGAGCATCCTTAAAGCCCAGATATGTGAAGAACTTTTCCAACGTGACTACACCCTTGGCGGCAGATAACCGCAGCCATATTCAAGCCAGAGTCTTATATATGCCGCAACAGGCGATATTTTTTGTAATACCTTTATTCCAAAAGCTTCATATCGGCGGCAGCTTTCATAGTCCATCCCGTCATTGGCTCCTGCAAGATACACAGGCAGCCCTCTGCGTCCGGCGCTTTCCAAAAATTCCACCAGATTGTCATATTCCGTGCATATAGTCCCTGAATGATATGGGCTTATGAGAATGGCTCCGGTATCATCGGGAATTTCTGGACATACCATTCCCGGATGCACATTAATCCACAGAATGTGAGAACATGACGACAATGCTTTTTCACTGTCTTCAATGTTAAATTTACTTACAAGTGCCCCATCTTCTTTATGGAAAAGATTGTCGTTTTTTTCACAAACTTTTTCCCTCATATAAAAAGCATTGTCACTGAATTCTCCGTAATACATATTGTCAAGACTGTAAAGATAATCACTGTATGGCAGGTGCGGCATAAGCTTTAAAGCGCAATGCACCTTGCAGTTTTCACCCATATTGGCATAGGGTACAAACACTCCTCTGCCTCTGCGTCCCCTTATAAATTCCACCGCACAGGCAAAATTTATAAGCCCGTTGGCGCGCCAATCCTCAAGAACATAATTGCTGGCTACAAGCATAACGGGAATAGTCTTATTTCCAAGTACATATGCAAGCATAGCGGCACTGTATTGAATAGTGTCACTTCCGTGAGTAACTATGATTCCGTCATAACCTTCATCAATATGTGATTTTACTTCCTTTGCAAGCTTTAAATACATTTTACAATCCATATTTTCACTGAGAACCGTATAAGGTTCGGAGGTATGAAATTCCACTTCTCTGCCATAGTTCTCCCGATACAGCTCTATCAGTTTATAGGGTTTTGCGTTGTCAAGAGTAATGTACTCTTCACCTGCACTGCTGCCTATTGTTCCCCCGGTAAAAATAACAAGAATTTTCATATGCCGTCTACCGCTCCTCTTTTTTCAATGCGAAAATATCTCTTACAACATTTGTTACGGTTTCTATATAGATGTCAGTGTTTTTAATATCATCCTTTTCAAAATAATAATTAAAATACGGTATTTCTCCATTAACAAAACGCATTTTGCTTCCTCTGTTTCTGATAAGCTCAGGAATTTTGGCGGCGTCAATATCGGCTTTAGGGTACATCTTGATTCTCATATCCTTACGGTTTCCTTTAATTTCAAGAATATACGCCTGATGTGCCATTGATTTTATATATGCAATCCTCATAAGGTTCATTGCCGATTTCGGTATATCGCCAAACCGGTCAACCAGCTCGTCTGTCATATCCGCCAGCTCCTCATCCGTAGTAATCGTTGCGATTCTCTTATAGACATCAAGCTTCTGGCTTTCACTCCTTATATATGTGGCAGGAACAAAAGCATCAACATCAATGTCAACCACAGTTTCAAAATCGTCGCCGGAGCTGATTCCTTTAAGATTGGCAACCGCATCATTAAGCATTTTGCAGTACAAATCGTAGCCGACTGCCTCCATGTGGCCATGCTGTTCCTGACCCAGAAGATTTCCGGCGCCTCTTATCTCCAAGTCCTTCATGGCGATTTTAAACCCTGAGCCAAGCTCCGTAAATTCCCTTATGGCACTAAGCCTTTTTTCTGCAATCTCCTGCAGAATCTTATCCCTTCTGTACATCAGAAATGCGTATGCCACACGCCCGGAACGTCCCACTCGTCCCCTTAACTGATAAAGCTGTGAAAGTCCGAATTTATCCGAATCATGGATAATTATGGTATTGACATTAGGTATATCAAGTCCCGTCTCGATAATAGTTGTGGATACCAGCACATCAATTTCTCCGTTGACAAAATCCACCATTATTCTCTCAAGTTCTCTTTCATGCATCTGTCCATGGGCAAAGGCTATATTGGCATCGGGCACAAGCTTGCTTATATTCAGAGCAAATTCCTCTATTCCCTGAACTCTGTTGAAAACATAATAGACCTGTCCTCCTCTGGCAAGCTCACGATTGATTGCTTCACGAACCATCTCCTCATCATACTCAGTGACAAATGTCTGTATAGGAAGCCTGTCAACAGGAGGCTCCTGAAGAACGCTCATATCCCTTATGCCTATAAGGCTCATATGCAGAGTTCTTGGTATTGGCGTTGCCGTAAGTGTTATTACATCCACAGTGTCTTTAAGCTGCTTTATTTTTTCCTTATGCGTAACGCCAAACCGCTGCTCTTCATCTATAATCAACAGTCCCAAATCCTTGAAAACAACGTCTTTGGATAAAATTCTGTGGGTTCCCACTACCACGTCCACAAGCCCTTTTTTCAACCCTTCAACGGTTTCTTTGATTTCCTTCGGTGTACAGAATCGTGAAAGCATCCTGACATTAACTCCGAAATCCTTCATTCTCTGGTCAAAGCCTGTAAAATGCTGTTTTGCAAGTATAGTAGTGGGTACAAGATATGCAACCTGCTTATTATCCTGAACCGCTTTAAATGCCGCACGCATTGCGATTTCCGTTTTACCGTAGCCTACGTCGCCGCATATAAGCCTGTCCATTATCCTGCGGCTTTCCATATCCCTTTTGGTATCTTCTATTGCCGATAACTGGTCAGATGTTTCCTCATATGGAAAAAGCTCTTCAAACTCTCTCTGCCATGGTGTGTCCTTGCCAAATTCAAAGCCTTCTTTATTCTGCCTTATGGCATAAAGGCGCACCAATTCATCGGCAACCTGCTTTACTGCACCCTTTACCCTTGTCTTGGTTCTGGTCCATTCAGCGGTTCCCAGTTTATTAAGCTTCGGTTTTTTAGCCTCGGCGTCTGCGTACTTCTGAATAAGGTCAAGCTGTGTTGCAAGAATATACAGATTTCCGCCTGCGGCGTATTCAATCTTAATGTAATCCTTTTCTACCTTATCCACTTCTATTTTTTCAATTCCCCGGTATATTCCAAGCCCATGATTTTCATGAACAACATAATCACCTATGTTAAGCTCGGCAAAATCTGCCACAGCTTTGCCCTGATAATTTTTCTTCCTGCGCTTTTCTTTTTTGACTGTTCCGAAAATATCATCCTCAGCAATGGCGGCAAATCTTATGTCAGGATATTCATATCCTTTGCGTAGTTTACCGCTTGTGGTCATAACCTCACCTGCAATAAGCCGGCGCTGATTGTCTTCAGAATAAACAGCCGCTACTCCGTTATCCCTCAGGTCTGACGCAAGGCGTTCGGCGCGGGTTTTTGAGGCGGACATAAGAAGTATGCGGTATTTTTTCTTTTTCCATGAAGCAATGTCGGACACAAGTGTCTCAAAGGAATTGTTATATGCACCTATGCCTTTTGCTCCGATATTATAGTGTCCCGACACATCAAGCATAGGAAGCTTACAGTCAAGTGTGGAAATTGCCATGGCATGTCTTGCGCCTATTTTTGCATAAATTTCTCCGTCACTGAAAAGCACCTCAGTCTGGGACGGCAGTATATATCCCTTTTCCAGACGATGTATCATACTATCCCTGAACTCGGCTGTTACCACCCTCAGCTTTTCTTCTATTCGGTTAGGTTCATCTAAAACAATAAGCGTATCGTTCCTGTCAAAATAATCTATAAAAGAAACGCAGTTTTTTACGAAGGAGCTTACATAGCTGTCACAACCGTTGTAATCCTCCAGTACAAAAAGCTTCTCTTTTAGTTCTTCAAAAGCTTTGGAAATACGGGCCGCTTCCACAAGTCTTCCCTGGTCTGTAAGGGATTTGGAATATTTTCGGGTTTCCGTTTCAAGATTTGCAATGGCGTCTCCCATGTTTTCCTGAAGAATAAGTTCCGTTGCCGGAAAAATATCCGCCTGTTCAACATTTTCAACTGAACGCTGGCTCTCCGCATCAAAGCTTCGTATAGAGTCAACCTGTGTATCCCACAGCTCTATTCTGTAAGGATTTTCATCTGTCAGCGGAAAAATATCTATAATTCCTCCTCTGATTGCAAACTGTCCTCCCACTTCAGTCTGTGCGCACCGTTCATATCCCATCTCCGTAAGCTGCCTTGCCAGCCCGTCAACATCAATATCATCATCAACACTGATGTGGAGAGTATATTTATTATAAATCCCAATAGGCATCAGCTTATCCATACAGCCGTCAATGGTTGTGATGACCGTCAGATTATCCTGAGTGATAATCCTGTTTATTGCCTCAAGACGTTCTTTCACAAGCTGGTTTCCGTGAATATCGGCGCTGTAAAAAATAAAATCTCTTGCGGGATAATAAACCACGTTCCTGTCCATGGCTCTGTAATCCTCATAAAGCTCTCTCGCCTTGATTTCATTATGTGTTATTATGAGTTTTTTGGAAAAAGCTCCGCCTATACCGTATACAAAATGGGGTTTCTGCTGCTCCACACAGCCAAAAGCAACCGGCACTTTGCCTATTTTTTTTAAATCAAATGTAATATCTTCATAATACGCCAGCTCATGCACCGGCTGTTCCAATACATTCATACAAGCCTACCCGTTATATTTGTTCATTGCAAAATCACAGCCTTCGGCAATCATACATTCAACCGCCTCGCAAGCCCTGTCGGTCCCCTCAGCGACTATTGCCTCATCCTCTTTGGAAAATCTTCCGAGAACATAATCCGCCAAATCCATTCCCCTAGGTTTGTCGCCGACGCCGAATTTCAGTCTTGGAAAATTCTCACTTCCCAGATGGGCAATTATGCTTTTGATGCCGTTATGTCCGCCGGCACTTCCTTTTTTGCGTATTCTGAGTCTTCCCACATCAAGACTTATATCGTCAAAAAGAACAATCACATTCTCAGGCTCCACTTTGTAATAATCCGCAGCGGCACCTATACATTCACCGCTTAAATTCATATATGTCAGCGGCTTTACAAGTATCACTTTTTCACCTGCTATGACGCCTTTTCCTATCAGTCCTTTATGTTTTTTATCGTTAAAAGCAATTCCGTTTTTGTCAGCCAGTGCGTCAACAAGTCTGAACCCGATATTATGTCTTGTCCTGTCATATTTGCTTTCCGGATTGCCAAGTCCTGCTATAATGTACATAGTCAAACTCTCCTTAAGTACAATTTTAGGGTATTATAAAGTATAGCACAAACCGTGGTAAGATTCCATTGTATTTTTTGCCTGCGGTGTGTATTGCCCGGTAAACTATAAATAATTATGTACAATAATATTTGTTGAATTCTTCTCATTAAGATGTTATTATTGTCATAAAATACTACATTAAAAGGAGTTGATTTTTTGGACCCCAGTGTCGTGATACAGATAATAGCACTTTTCGTACTTATTATTTTGTCAGCATTTTTTTCATCGGCGGAAACCGCTTTCGTATCGGTTAATCTCATGCGTATGCGTTCACTTGCAGATGACGGTAACCGTAAAGCTAAGAAGGTTTTAAAAATCACATCGGATTCTTCCAGAATGTTAAGCGCTGTTTTGATAGGCAATAACCTTGTCAATATATCCGCTTCCGCTTTGGCAACAACAGTTTCTCTTGCGCTGTGGGGCAATACTGCCGTCAGCGTTGCAACAGCAGTTCTTACCCTTATTGTACTTATTTTCGGTGAGATTTCTCCTAAAACCGTTGCCACCACTTACGCTGACAAAATGGCTCCCGCATACAGCGGAGTGATATGGTTTTTAATGGTTGTGCTGACGCCTGTTATTTTTGTTGTCAACAAGCTTGCAAAGGGTTTTCTTTTCTTACTGGGCTTTAATCCCGACAGGCATAAAGCCTCCATAACTGAGGACGAGCTTAGAACAATTGTCAACGTAAGCCGCGAAGAAGGTGTTATTGAAAATGACGAGCACGAAATGATTAGCAACGTGTTTGATTTTGGCGATTCATTGGCAAAGGATGTTATGATTCCCAGAATTGATATGACTTGTATATCTATAACAAGTACCTATGATGAAATCATTGATGTTTTCAGGGAATTTAAATATACACGTCTTCCCGTATATGAAGAAAATGTAGACAATGTGGTGGGCATCATCAATGTGAAGGATTTGCTTCTCTGCGAAGACACCGGAAGCTTTAATGTAAATGATATTCTTCGTAAGCCATATTATACATTTGAGTTCAAAAAGGTGTCGGAGCTTATGGAAGAGCTGAAAAAAACTTCCAATAACTTTACAATCGTTGTGGACGAATACGGTTCAACTGTCGGCATGATTACGCTTGAAGATTTGCTTGAAGAGATTGTCGGTGAAATCCGTGATGAATACGACTATGACGAGGAGGATGATATTCTCCAGCTAAGCGATACGGAATATATGATTTCCGGCTCAGCCAGACTTAACGATATAGATGATGTCTTTGAACTTCCTGAGGATGCGGACACATCGGAATACTATGATTCCATTGGCGGTTTTATAGTAAAACATCTGGAACGTCTTCCGCAGGAGGGTGATGAGGTTGCATTTGACAACCTTCGTCTTGTTGTGGAGGAATGTGACAAGAACCGTATAATTAAGGTTCACGCTTACATCACCAAGCCTGATGAAAGCACTGCAGAAAACTAGTTTTATGGAGGTACTAATGAAAAAAATATTAAATGAATTTAAAGAATTTATCTCAAAGGGCAATGTCCTTGATTTGGCAGTCGGTATGATTATAGGTGCCGCATTTACCTCAATTGTAACTTCCCTTGTAAGTGATGTTTTTACACCTATTCTGGGATTTTTAATTCCCGAAGGAGGCTTTTCGGCACTTAACGGCATAGGTCCCGGTTTCAATTTCGGTAATTTTATCAACGCACTTATTACATTTTTCCTGACGGCGCTCTGCCTGTTTATAGTAGTCAAAGCCATCAACGGTTTGAGAAGCATCAAAAAGAAAAAAGAAGAGGCTCCAAAGGAGCCCACAACAAAAACCTGTCCGTTCTGTATGTCAGAGATTAACATAAAAGCAACAAAGTGTCCTCATTGTACATCCCCATTGGACGATGAATCACAGGAAATCAGCAATGGCTAATTCTTCTGTCCGTAGTAAGCGTTAGCTCCATGTTTACGATTATAATGCTTATCCAATAGGTACTGCGGTACCCGCGGTACCTGTGGATTAAGTGTCATTGTGTGGTATGCCATCTCTGCCACATGTTCAAGAACGGTGGCATTATATACTGCATTGGCAGGGTCTTTGCCCCACGCAAAAGGTCCGTGATTGCGGACAAGTATACCCGGCGTTGCCATAACCTCCATTCCTTCTAAGGTTTCAACTATAACATCACCAGTATGCTTCTCATACTCATTCTCAACTTCTTCTTTGGTGAGAGACCTTGTGCATGGAATATCCCGGTAAAAATAATCCGCATGTGTGGTTCCGAATGCAGGAACCGCCATACCTGCCTGTGCAAAGGATACTGCCCAATGGGAATGTGTGTGTACTATTCCTCCCATTTCGGAGAATCTGTTATATAACACAAGATGGGTAGGTGTGTCAGAGGAAGGATTATAATGCCCATCAACAATATTACCCTCCATATCAAGTACTACCATATCGGACGCTTTCATTCCGTCATAATCCACACCGCTGGGCTTAATTACAACTAATCCTTTATCCCTGTCGATACCGCTTACATTGCCCCAGGTATATATTACAAGTCCCTGTCTTACCAGTTCAAGATTAGCATCAAGAACTTTTTCTTTTAACTCCTCAAGCATTGCCCCATCTCCTATATTTTATATAAAATCCTTTTCTTTAAGCTGGACACCGTTGCCCGACTTCTTTCCGTGGCGTCCTCGCCTTTTTTTCCTGCTGTGCTCAATGGCATTATCAACAATTTCTTTGGATTTGCTAAGCGCCGCCGCACCATCGCTGCTGTCAATCTCCCCTACAAGAAGGTAAAGCTTTAAAAGTGCTTTTTCGCCTATAATATATCCATTGGCTCTGGCATGTTCCTTTGCCGCAGTAACAAGCTCGTTGACGGAGTATCGGCGCACTTCTATTTTGTAACTAAACATTTCCGCAAGTTTTGGATTTTCTGCAAAAACACGATTAACTGCATAATCTTCCCCTGTGGCAATAACCAGCATTGAATCTGTATCAGAAGACATAAGCTCCGAAAGCTCTTTTGCCGCCGCCTTGGTAAGTTGTCCGATATTTTCGATAATAAGCGTTGCACCTTTTATCTTGTCTGCCGATGCAAGTATGCCTTTATTGTTAATTACCGCAGCATTGGTTTTGGCTACCCTGAGTTTAGTGTTTTTGTCTTCTGAATGAATTGCCTTGAATAAATCTATGGCAAATTCCGTCTTGTTGGTTTTGGCTTTACCGATAACCACAATGTTGCCATGTGCAGATGTCCCGTCCGGTATCTCGCGCTTCTTTCTGTTAATGATTTCTGCCGCGTTTTCCTCAATCCTGTTTATGAATAAATATTTTTGAAGATATTTGCGCTCTGATGATTTAAGAACATAATCGTTTCCCTCATCTTCCGGCTTCTCCGAATATTCCTGTTCACCATCGTTTTCATCATCAACAGCCTTCTCCGCAGTTTCTTCATTTCCTTTATCAGCAATATGATTTTCTCCGGCTGTTTCCCCATACGGCATTTCTTCAGATGCTTCTCCATACATCGCTTCCCCGGACGTTTCTTCGTATGGTGCTTCTTCTGACAGCTCTTCGTCAGCATACTCTTCCTCTAATATTGCGGTAGGTGCTTCCTGACGTTCTTTTTCCTCTAATTCGGCAGCAACCTCTTCCATAAGCTGATTAGCAATTTCATTCATTGCTGCATCGACAAGTTCCTCTTCTGTAGGCTGCTGTGCTGCAGACTGTTCTTCTTCTGAAGCATCCTTTGCATCCGCTTCTGTCTGTTCTTCCGAAACATCCTTTGCATCTGCTTCTGTCTGTTCTTCCGAAACATCCTTTGCATCTGCTTCTGTCTGTTCTTCCGAAACATCCTTTGCATCTGCTTCCGTCTGCTCTTCTTCCGGAATATCCTGTTCATTTGTCTGTGTCTGAGTTTTATCAGCACATTCTGTATCACCAACAGCATCCAGCCATTGCATTAAATCAATTTGACCGTCTATGGGCTGTTCTGTATTATTTTGACCTGCCGATACTGCACTTTCCGCTGCCACAATGGCAGGTGCAGACAAATACGGCGTTTCTGTCAAAGTATGCCCTTCCGGCACATTTTTATCCGTCAGATTTTCATCTGATTCGGCTTCTGTTTCTTCGGACGGTTCTTCCGGGATTTCTTCTGATTCGGCTTCTGTTTCCTCGGACGGTTCTTCTGTAATCTCTTCTTCTGATTCGGCTTCTGTTTCCTCGGACGGTTCTTCTGTAATCTCTTCTTCTGATTCGGCTTCTGTTTCTTCGGTCAGCTCTTCCGGGACTTCCTCATAAGCTTTTTCAAACAACATATCCTCGTCCTGAATTGTCAGCTCATCTTCGCCGCCATTTACAGCCTCCGCTGCATTGTCTTCTGCATTGTCTTCTGCATGGACATGTTCTTCATCAGCATGAGTCCCAATGATAGTTTCTATGTCTTCTATGATAAACTGAGGCTCTGTATCTGCCTCTGCCTCAATAACGGATTCCTCTACAATATATTTAGGCAAAGCTCCGGGAACCACAGGTGCCGCTGCCTCCTTAGCCGATGGTATCTCCTGCTCTTCCTCAACCATTACGCTTTTATATCTTTTCCAATGATGTGTATTAATACGTATTTCTTTGGTAGGCTCATCCACTTCATCACAGGCATCCTCTTTATGCTCCATTTCACGATAAAGCTCTTCTGTGGTAGCCTGCTCGCTGTCCAACGCCTCTATTTGAGCCATGACAAATTCCTGAGCAAGCTGCTGTTCTTCAGACAGCTCCGGCTGCGGCTCCTCAGCATTTTCCCACTGCGGCTCTGCAAACTGCTCCGCTAAACCATCCTCTTCAGTTGCTGCCTCTTCTTGAATACTATCTGAAAGCCCGCCTGCTTCTTCCATATTTTCGGCAAATCCGTCACCTGCTCCAACATGGTCCAATCGTTCTTCTTCTATTTTATCCCCGTCAGGCTCCTGACCGTTAATTCCGGCAAGAATCAACGCCATGCTTTTTGCCAGTTCTGCCTGCACATTCTGTGTGTCATATATTGAATAATCTTTCTCAGGTACTCTATATTCCTCAACCGGTTCAGGCTGTGTCTCAACTGCCGCCAAAGTTTCTTTATTCTCCGGTTGGCTGTACTGCTCACTGTACGCTTCATCGTCAGGCTCATTGTCATACTCAGGCATCAGGGAACTGTATTCCATTCCTGCCGCCCTGTATTCCTCCATCATCTCAAGCTTAGCTTTCTGGGATTTGGTAAGACTGGCATATTTTGCTTTAAGACGCAATGCCTTCTCAACATACTCGCCTTCATTGAACCAAAGAATCAGGTCATCGCATTCTCTTATACATTCCTCAATACGGCCTGCTTCCGCATAAAGGCTTGCCAGCTCATACTCATACTGCTCGTCCAATTCACTCTGCTTGTATTCCTCCAGTATCTGTATAAGTCTTTCCGTAGGAGCTTTGCGCGCCTTGTTAAGCATATACAAAAGTACATACCGCTCCATATCATGAGGTGCCGCCTCAATGAACTCATTATATAAATCATCTGCCTCGTCCAAATCATTAATAAGTATTGAAAGCTCCGCAAGCTTATAAATCAGCCTTTTGCCGCCTAAATTCCTGTTATAAGCATAAACGCAAATATTGCGCGCATCCTTAAGCCTGCCTGCTTTCTCATAGACATCTTCTGCCACCGCAAGCTCAGACCATTTCTTAACCTTGCGCCAATCTATACTGTCAGTGACTTTGGATGCCCCTGCATAGTCGCCCTTGTCACGCAGTTTATTAATTTGTTCAAGTTTGATTCCAAGTTCTACTCGATCCAATCCAATTACCTCTCATTCTTTCTAATGGAGATTCCGTTTGATAATTAATTGTAACACAGCTATATACCAATGTCAAAACTAGATAAAGTCAAATGTTGCCTGTTCATAATCAAGCTGTGAGTAATCCATTTCGTCTGCCTGCACCTGACTTCGGTAATCCACCACAACAGTCTGCTGTCTTCCTGACACCATTTTTTGTCCAAGAACATAATTGACATCAAACATCTTGGTGATGGCGGGAGTTGCTCCTCTTGCCGGAACAATAAGCTGTACATGGTTTGTTTTCAGCATTTTAAAAATAGGTTCCCATATATATACATCCTTGGCAGCGCCAAACGGGTTATCAATAAATATTGTTTTACCTGTAACATCAATGTCTTTGCCAATGGCGTTAATGCCGGATATATAATTGATTATTGCAATCAAAAACTGTATGTAAATACCCTGCGACTGACCTGTACTGCCCACTGCCTCTTCATATTTCAGGTACCGGCTCTGGTCTTTGATATGCTCCCTCTTGTACAGACACAGCTTTATTCTGTTCATGTCGGTTACTATTACGGAAAAAAGTTTTTTCCACGACAGACGGCCTTTTATATATTTAAGCTTTTCCTCCGGAGTGAAAAATGTTTCCGCCGCCGATACGGTTTCGTTAATATATGCAGCCATCCTGTCCTTGTACATTTCCTCTTTGATGTAAGGTATGGCAAGCGTTATTATCGGAATAATTTCATCATCAAGAGTTATTCGGGACTGCTTCGGAAGTCTGTCCAGTTCGGTTTTGATGTTGCTGCATATCTGTATACAACGGTTCTCAAAGCTGTCCTTAATGCGCTCCATATCACTCATGGTTTTTTCTATTCTGTCACGCTCAAGGGCGATGCATCGGTTAGTCTCAGCCAATCCATTAGCTATGGTTTCAATATCCCCATTATCAGCAGGCAGCTTAAGACTTGTTCTTATCTCCTGTGCCAGCTCATATGCATGGCAGCCGTCAAGACTGTCAATAAGCTTTTGTCTGCTGTTGTAGAAGTCCGTTTTCAGTTTCTCTTCTGACCTGAGTATACGGTTATAATTTTTCTGAAGGTCTTCGTAAGCCTCAAAATTAATCACCATTCCTTTTATATCTTTCACCGGAGTTCTGTTGTCAAGTCCGGCATTTCTGATAATGCGCTCCAAGTCCTTTTCCATAACCAGCGCATCTTTATTGTCATTTTCAAGTGCCTTAATGTCAGCCTTCACCTGATTGATACGAGATTTAATGTCGGACATTTTATGACGGTACATAACTATGGAATTCTGCGGATTGTCAAAATTCATTCTCTCAAATTCACCGTACTTTTCCTCATATCCCCGTCTTGCATGCTCAAGGCTTCCCTCAATCCTGTTTTTCTGGGCATTCTGTGCCTCAACAGTTCCGTCAAGCTCACCTATGGCTTTGTCCTTTGCCGATATCTGACTTTTAAGCTCCATAAGTACGGACATGTCTGTTGCTGTAAGTTCACCATTGCTGTAAAGTCTGTCAGCCTCATCCATATCCATGCCATTATACTTTATGTTCTGAACACATTTATTCATAGCGGACTGATAATTTGCCATAAGTCTTGTTTTATCGGCTATGTCACCTGCCTGTTTTACGGCAAGCTGCTCAAGCGCTCCGAATCTGGCATCAACTTCATTTTCATCCATATTTTCAGCATTATCAACAGAAAATTCTTCCGAATAATACTGCCTGTAACGCTGGTCAAAATCCTCGTTAACTGCCAAAAGCTCTGCCTTGGCATTATTCTTGCGGCTCTCAGCCTCCTGAAGCTTCCGTTCTTTGATGTCAAGCTGTTCTTCTGCCTTAGCATACCGTACATTAAGGGCAGCAAGCTCTGCTTGTGACTGTTTTTTCCTTGTTTTTAAGTCAGAGAAGCTTTGATTAAGCGACGCGGCTTTATCAAGCAGCATAACATTTTCGGCAAATTCCGTGTTCAAAGCCTGCTCCTTCATAAGAGACTGCTGCTCTGCGTTTGTCTGTGTATCAATATTTTCCTTTGACTGCCTTAATGCTTCCACAAGGCTTTCAAGCCGGGCAATTTCTTTTTCCATAGCGTCAAGCTCAGACTTGACCGTATCCATATCATCACCCTGCTGTGCTGCTTTTACATAAGCAATATCATCCCAGATAACCTTACTTCTGTCCTGTAATTTGTCGAGCTGCTCTGCAAGACGATGCTTTTCTTCCGCAAGCTTGTCAAGCTCCGTTGCAAGCGCACTGTCGTTCCATAGAAAATCCATATTTTTATATGCGGGAATCCACTGCCCCGCAGCTATATCTCTTGTTCCCCGGCGGACAATCGGTATAATATGGCTGCCTGTATTCATAGTTGTAATTACTTTATCCGATGCAATTTCATCATAACATTCACCGGCAAAAATGACATATGAAATAAATGGAAAATCCCTGACTGTCTGTAATGCTTCTTTTTCGTCCATTGCCTCAAGCAGTTCTTTGCCGGATTGCACGTCATCGCCGTATCTTCCTTTTAAATATTCCGTAAGCACCGCAAAATGGCTGTCATATTCCGGCAGCCTGCGGGCCCTGATGCTGTTTTCATATGCTTCCAATTCCCCAAGCTTCTTTTGAACCGTAAGCTTTTGTGATGTTACGCCTGCAAAAACCTGCTCCATGGTTTCCAAAAGTCCGGATTTCGGACAATTATAGACCTTTGCCATTACAGAAAATTTATTTTCCGTTTCCTGACACTTAGAAAGCCTTGCATATCCTTTAGTCCTTTGCGCATACATACTCTCCAATGAACTATTGGCTTCAATAATTTCCCTATCCGCATTCTGCATTGAGATTTTATTAGCTGCAATGCTTTTCTCAAGCATGGCTATATTTTCCCTGCAGGAAGAAAGTCTGTCCTTTTGCTCCCAAACAGCATCTGCTATATTATCTGGCACCAAAATTCCGCACTGACTAAGGAGCTTTGACAATTCTTCTTCCATCTGTGCGGCATTTCTTTCCAGTTCCCCGCATATGCCTTTAACGCTGTTAATGTCTGCAAAAAGCTCTTTTTCCTCAGTCCTTGATGCTTCCAAAGCATAAAGACTGTTTTTCTCGTCATTTTCTGCTTTTTCTATTCTTTCCGCAAGTACAGCTTTCTTTTTCTCCACATAGCTGTGTTTCATGGCGGCAAGCCTTTTAAGCTGGGATAAGATTTCATCCTTACCCATATCCTTGCTGTCCATAAATTCACGAAGCTTATCATACTCTGCTTTATTGGAAAGATAATCCCTGTATTCAACCGCTATCTCATTAAGACGCAGCCTGTCGGCAAGGTCTTTTCTTGTCCTTTTCAATGCATCCTGCCTTGACAGAGTATCATCTGTCAGGCTTTTAAGCTCATCAAGCTGCACGTATTCAACCTCAATTTCAGCCAGTGCCGCTTTTTTGTCCTGTTGGATATAATCTGTTTCCAGCTGCCTGTTTTCTTCTTCCAGAGCCTCAATTTCTGTTTTTTTATCTGCAAGGGCATTGCGGCACACAAAAAGACACTCAACAAGCTTCTCTGCCGCACATTCCTTTTCGTTATACACATCCTTAAATTTATCAAGCTCCCCCGCAAAATCGCTTAGAAGCTCAATCTGCTTATCATAATTGTCAATTTCACCCCTGCGCTTTGAAAGCTCAATCAGCTTGTCCTTAATGTCAAGAAGCGTCTGTGCCATCTCATCATCATCAGTTCCGTCCCTGCGAATACGGTTATTATAGGATTTCTCAATAATTTCCTCAATCAGCAGGTCCTCCACTACCTTCCTCGTGGTCTTATAGCTGTTTTCAAAATAGGTACGCACATGTCCTTCGGTTTTGTTTATTCCTCGTATAATCTCCCACTGGCTTTCAAACAGCCCGTAACCGCTTATAAAATTCTGGTAATCTCCTTTGCGCTCGAATATATGCACTTCAACACCAAAATCTTTTTTCTCCAAATCCCTGAGATATGCTTTAAGACCGTTATATGTAATCCTTTCACTGCCCGTACTCAGAGGAAGGTTCTTAATATCGTTATCTCCGAACTCCTTGTAAAAAATGCAATAATTAAAATATTCTATGCTGGCGGTATCCTTCGGCACACCTTCTTCTCCGTTATCCCGTCCCTTTCTGGCACAAAATCCCGTGGTCATATATCTGTACCCGTCGCGTATGTCACAGGTATCAAGCTTCCACTCAATCAGTGAATGAATTGTTGTATTCACTCCCGCCGTCCTGAAAAGCTTCTCCACCGGCTGCTTATCATCAAGAGTACAGTTCGGTATCAAATTCTGCAAAAGAAGCAGCATGAGCACACTTTTGCCGCCTCCGTTGGCCAAGTCATAGATGGAATTACGGCATGAAAAGCGCATCACAAAATCATCATAGACCTGTGTGCCGAAATTATATTTTACATTATTGACTCTGATTCTGTTAATCTGCGGCATTGCTTTCCTCCTGCTTGTTTTCCTTACTGTTTATTATCTCGTAAATTCTTCCCCTGTTGTCTTCAAAATAATTCTCTGCAATGGCTTTAAATCTGTCGGTAGGATAATATCGTTCCGATGCCTCCGTAAAAAGATTCTGCGATACCAGAAAATTGAATGTCAGTTTTACAAATCCCATACGTGAGTTTCTTGCAGCCCTCTGTCCGTTTTTGTCCTCAACGCTGACATCGGGAAGCTCATCCCACAAAAGTGCTATTGCCTTGAAGGAATCCGCCTCCGCTTCTTCCATGACAATTCCTTTGGTGTGGTCAATCATTCCGTTAAGGGAAGCATTAACCGATTTTATAACATCTTCCACTCTAAGGTATTCCAGATACGTACTTCCGGCTGAGTCCTTATAAAATTCGGTAATCATATTATATATGATAAAATATGACAAAAACAGTTCCTTGTTAAGCCGCAGTCCCATTATACGCTTCAGTTCCTCATTGGAAAATCCAAATACACGGTTGCTGCTTCCTGCACTTATGAAAAGCGCATCATTGTATTCATAAAGGTTTATGTCCAGCCTCTTAAAGACCTGCATAACACCATCATAGACTTCACTGTTATGGCTGTATTCCTCATAAAGCATTGCATTGCTTCCCTTTGCTCCTACGCTTTCGCCCATAAAAAGTGCCGATACAATATCAAGCGCTTTTTCCAGATTTCTGTTTTCCATATTGATACCTCATGCCCTTTTAATCACAAAATTGGTTACACTGGCAAGACCGCCAAGCTGAATTTCTTCTTCATTGCCGCCTGCCAGCTCCAGCACAAAATGCGTGCCGCTGTACCTGAGGAAATCCTCTTCCTCCATAAAGCCTGCAATTATCTCATCAAGAAAAGTCTCTTCTTTGCCATCTCCGCTTTTAAGAAAATAATCCGTCTTTTCACACAGGTGCACCAGAAACGTATAATAATCTCCGTTTTTAAATACTTCTTCGGAAAAAATACCTTCAATTTCAGTATTGTAGTCTTTAAGTGTAAACTGTTCTCTGCGCTCCAGCATACCAAGCAAAATCATCAGCAGCGTTCTTGCATTATTCACAAAACGCTCATTGTCAAGCTCGTCCTCAAAAACTATATCCGTTACGGTCTGCTGTGTGATAACCTCAGCCGTTTCTGTCATCTGAGGTCTGTAGCTTAACATATCTTCTATTTTAACAAAGTCAAAGGTTTTATGTATGTTGAAGCCCAAAAACGGCTTTATGACACATTCCAGCGCCTCCGGCTTATTATTTCTGACCATTGTTTCAAGTGCGCTCTTAAAATCAAAACGGCTTCTGAGCCTGCTGAGCTTGGATTTGTGGATTATTTCATCTGCCTTAATCCCAAGCTGCGTACATGCTTTTAAAAGCTCACTGTGGTTGTTCATGGCAACCTTAAGCTCAGTATCAAGCCTGTATATCTCTGCGGCACTTCTTCCGAACTGCCCTGCGTCACCGGATACTTTATCATTCTCCGCCCGTTTCATTGCCGATTCAATAAGCTCTTTATTTTTCACAAAAAGCTTCTGCTCGTCCTCAAACCATTTGATTCCCGTATCAAAAAACCTCTCATAAGCCTCCACACCGGCAAAAACATCAATAGTCAGAAGCTCTATAACCTGATTTTTGCGCAGTTTTAAGCGGTCAACCTCCTGATTGATGCGCTTGACCACCTCTGTGCCGCCCTTGAAATCTTCAGACTGTATCATTTTCTCCAGCAAAAGCTGTTCTACGCTTATTTTGCTCTCATCCCTGATTTCCTTTGTGTCAAGATAAAACTCTATGCCATCCGGACTTATCGAATACCACACTGTTCCATCCTGAATACGGCTCTCAAGAAGTTTGACGCGGGATACTTTTTTTACCTTGTCAACAGGGTCATAATATTCAAAAGAAAAAGGTCTGCCGTCATTCTTAAGCTTATCAAAAATATAATCAACCAGAATCTTGTTATCCGGTTCATCAAGGATTATTCCAAAATCCCTTCTTATGCACTCGCTCATAAAATCATAGTACACCGGATATGTGACGTCACGCTCTTTAAAATTATTTTCCTCAATAAAAAAGCGCAGCACTGCCATAAGAATATATCCCATATCCAGATTCTCATAACGTCCCTCCATAAACCATGAAAAGGACACCTCTGACAGCCTGAAAAACGGGTAATATTTCTTAAGGTTAAGCATGCGCTCCCTATGGTCTGCAATTATGTCATTAACTAATATATGCTTCTGTGGCATAGAATGCCTCCGTATACTAAAGCTCCGTACGTCCCTCCAAGGCACGCAGAAGCGTAACTTCATCTATGTATTCCAAATCGCCCCCGACCGGCACTCCGCTGGCTATCCTTGTAACCTTGATGCCTGTGGGCTTAATCAGCTTAGAAAGATACATGGCAGTCGCCTCCCCCTCAAGACTTGAGTTTGTGGCAATAATCACTTCATCCACATCTCCCTGAAGCCTGACCAAAAGCTCCTTAATTCTAATATCGTTGGGTCCGATTCCCAGCATCGGCGATATTGCGCCGTGTAATACATGATACACGCCCTTGTATTTGCCTGTCTTTTCATATGCAGCAAGATCCCTTGTATTCTCAACAACCATAATCTCTTTATGATTGCGCTCCACATCACTGCATATCGGACACTCTTCCCTGTCGGTAAGCGTCTGACAAGTCTTACAGTAACATACATTCTGCTTGGCATCGATAATTGCCTGTGAAAGAGCCGCTGCCCTTTGCTCAGGCATATTGATAATATGAAAAGCAAGGCGTTGTGCTGTCTTAGCACCAACGCCCGGAAGTGCTGCCAACTCTTCAATTAACCTGCTTATCTGCTTTCCGTAGTAGTCCATTAGAATGGGAATCCTCCTCCGAGTCCTCCTGTAATCTTCGCCATAGATTCCTGTGACAATTCCTCAATCTGTCTGATTGCCTCATTGGCTGCTGCCATAATCAAATCCTCAAGCATCTCTATGTCATCAGGGTCAACTACCTCAGGAGATAATTTTACTTTGGTAATTTCCTTCTTACCGCTAATTGTTACCTCAACGGCTCCGCCTCCGGCTGCGGCGGTAATTTCCTTTTCTTCAAGCTCCTTCTGCGACTCCTCCATCTGCCTCTGCATTCTCTGGGCCTGCTTCATCAGATTGTTCATATTGCCCGGCATTGCTCCGCCGGGATAGCCTCCACGTTTTGCCATTTGTCTATTCTCCTTTTGTCATTATTATTCTGTCATGCTAATCTTCTATCGATATGTTCATTTTAACGTATTCTTCAACATCTGTAAATGAGTCTTCAAACGTAGTTCCGTTATCTAAAAGTCTTACTTCAAGTTCGACCGACTTACCTATTGTATTTTCTATGACGCCCTTAAGTGCATCCACTGACTTATCGCTGCTGAGAAACTCGTGTATGAATTTGCTTTCAGTAACCAGCACAAGCTTATCCCCGTCAACAGTAATTCTTACTGCCTTAAGAAAATTTTCATATACATTCTCAGACTGTCCGATTATTCCCCGCCAGTTTTCTGCAACCTTACGCAAATCCTCCGGCAATGCCTTAATTTCCTGTCTTACGCTTCGGGATGCCGGCGGCGCCGCAATCATAGGCTGCGGCGCGGCTCCTGCCGGAACTTCCGGTCTTATGGCATTGAGAGCTATCAAATCCTCTTTCTCTTTGACAAGTGCCTCAAGACGCTTCAACCTGTCATTAACAGAGGTCATATCTGTCTCCATCTGCGGCTTTGTAAGCTTAATGAGCGCCACTTCCACCTGAACACGCTTTTGCCCCGTAAACTTAATGGATTGTGAAAGCTCTGACAAAATGCGTATATACCGCATAATCACATCCGCATCAATCATAAACGCTTCTTCTTTAAGGTGTTTCAGATTTTCTGCGGACATATCCATCATATTTTCAGTTTCGGGGGAGGTCTTAAGCATCAGAAGATTGCGAAGATACCATGTAAAATCTGATACAAATTGTGATAAATCCCTACCCAGCAGTATAAGCTCGTCAAGCTCTTTTATTAGCGCTGCCACATCACCGTTAATGACAAGACGCAGCATCCTTGAAAACACTTCCGTATCAACAGCTCCCAAGACTTCAAGCACATTCTCATATTTAAGCTCTTTATCCATATAAAAGGCAATGCACTGGTCAAGAAGGCTCAACGCGTCTCTCAATGCACCGTCTGCCATTCTGGCAATATAACGTAGTGCCTTGTCTTCTACGGACACATTTTCAACCGTCACAAGCTCCTTAAGCCTTTCCGTAATCACATCCACTGAAATGCGCTTAAAATCGTATCTCTGGCATCTTGACATAATTGTAACGGGAATCTTATGGGCTTCTGTCGTGGCAAGAATAAAAATAACATATTCCGGCGGCTCTTCAAGTGTCTTGAGCAACGCATTGAAGGCTCCTATAGAAAGCATATGAACCTCATCAATTATATAGACCTTGTATCTTCCCTCAGTAGGTCTGTATGCAACCTCCTCGCGAATCTGCCTGATATTATCGACACCATTGTTGCTTGCGGCATCAATCTCGATTACATTTAATGATGAGCCATTGCTTATTGCCTTGCAGACGGCACATTCACCACATGGGCTTCCGTCTGCAGGATGCTGGCAGTTTACTGCCTTTGCCAGAATCTTAGCTATTGTTGTTTTACCTGTTCCTCTTGTACCGCAGAAAAGATATGCATGTCCTATTCTGTCTGATTCAATTTGATTTGTTAAAGTTTTAACAATATGGTCCTGACCTTTCACATCCTTGAACGTGTCAGGTCTCCATTTTCTATATAATGCTGTATACGACACAGTTTAACTCCTGTCTAATTTCCAAACCCTATTCCAAGAATCTTGGCATCCCTTATTGTTGTACACTCAGGGTCTACTGTTTTAAGCTTACCTGCAACCTCACTAAGCGGCACACTGGTAATTTCGTTATTTTTCATTGCAACCATATTGCCAAAATCCTTGTTGAGAATAAGTCTTGCAGCCTCTGCGCCAAACATTGTGGAGAGAACTCTGTCATATGGACAAGGGCTTCCGCCTCTCTGCATATGCCCCGGAACCGTAATTCTTACTTCCTGTCCTGTACGCTCCTCTATTTCTTTACCAATCTTATAAGACACAGACGGGTATGGACTTTCAGCCAGTTTTTTCTTAAGCTCTTTCTTGGACAGTGCTGCATCCTCTTTGGAAATTGCACCCTCGGCTACTGCAAGAATAGAAAAATTCTTGCCCTTCTTATTACGTTCTTCAAGCTTCTTAATTACTTTATCAATATCGTAAGGTATTTCAGGTATAAGGATAATATCTGCTCCGCCGGCGATTCCTGCATGGAGTGTAATCCAGCCTACCTTATGTCCCATAACCTCAACAATAAACACTCTTCCGTGTGATGATGCCGTTGTATGAATACAATCGATTGCATTAGTCGCCACGTCCACCGCACTCTGAAAACCGAATGTAATATCTGTTCCCCACAAATCATTATCAATGGTCTTAGGAAGCGAAACCACGTTAAGTCCTTCCTCTCTAAGAAGATTGGCAGTCTTCTGTGTTCCGTTTCCTCCAAGTATAACGATACAGTCCAGCTTAAGCTTGGCATAGTTCTCTTTCATAGCCTTGACCTTATCAAGTCCATTATCATCAGGTGTACGCATAAGCTTAAATGGCTGCCTTGAACTTCCAAGAATAGTTCCTCCTTCAGTAAGAATGCCGGAAAAATCACTTTCCTTCATCTCACGGTAATTGCCGTATATAAGACCCTTGTATCCGTCCTCGAAGCCTATAATCTTGACATCCTTCCTTGCGCTGTAAAGTGCCTTGGCAACTCCCCGCATAGCCGCATTAAGGCTCTGACAGTCTCCGCCGCTTGTTAACATTCCGATTCTAAGCATATTCACATCCTCCATAAGTATATTTGAGTGTTCAATCATAGATACATTTTATCATATTTTTGCCAAAATCACAAGAACATACAACGGAAACTTACATAATCTCCCAATGGATTTGTATGTTTTTTACTAAAATAAAACAAGCCTTCCGAATAAGGCAAAAAAATTCCATGCGTCCTGCGTCGAACCCGCTCCGCTGCACGTTACCTGCACGCCCGGCTCAGCCCAGGCGACCTTACGGCACATAGGAGATTCCGCTTAATGCTGCTTCGTTCCCGACCTGACATGGTTCGCGGATTCCTATTGCGCAAGACCCAAGCTTCAACACCGTCCGCACAGGGCGGCTGCAACAAAACACGCCCTCGGCAGAACATCACCCCTGCTATAGCGGATTTCAGGTTCAGGGAGCCGCTACTTCCCCGGCTGCATGGAAAATGTAATATCATATTTGTAAATACGGCAAACTACCGAGACAATGGTTAGTATACCCATTTTAGAAAAAGATGTCAAGGAATTAATGCCTTTTCCCTACATTTCTATACCTATATTACGCTTATTCTACTTTAAATTCCAATTCGCCATACACTGAATTTTCGGAATCAGTTCCAAACACAATAATATATTCCCCTTTGTCCAGATTATTTTCCGAAGGAAAATTAACAGGATAAATTGACCATGTCTGTTTTTCTATTGTCGTGGTATCGTCCGAATTATGTGAATAGTCCGTCAAAAGTTCTCTTTCCCCATTAATCAGCCTATATATTTCAAAGCTGTCGTTTAAGCTGTATTCATTCTCAGTATTGTTGAATATCTGCAAAACAAGTGACTTTCCCGTTACCGATGAATACTGAATCCCAAAATACAGCTTATCATCGTTGGAATAATCCCCGTTTTCACAGAATGACAAAAAGGCGGCTTTATCATAATAAATTGAAAATGTATATCTTTCATCATCCGATATATGATACGATAAAATCGGTACCTGCATATAAACCATATCATCATCAATTTTAAAGGTTATATCCACATATGTATTTTCATATCCTTCCAAAGGCACTTCCATACTATATATACTTCTATCCTCATCGACAACCCTGATATGATACTCATATTCCATAAAATCTTCAACTCTCATATCAGATTCTTTGTCCCTGATGCCGTATACTTCTTCCTATGTTATCTTTTTTCCATTTCCAAAATCAGCATTAATATAATCCACTCCGTTTGAATTATCATATGTTATACCAAATTTTTCGACGCCGGACGACTTATTGTATAACTCCAATCCTGTTCCCAACAAATACCAGTTAACGCTTTCGTAATCCATTAATTTTATTGCGTCTTCTGTCAACTGTTCTTCCTGCGTTAAATAGTCTAATTGCTCTTCCGACAACATATCTAACAATGAAGCCTCTTCGTTTGTTGTCTTAGTTTCACTGTTATTATCTGAGGATGACTTACCACATGCAGTCAAAACAACCACTAACAAAAATAATACCACCAAATTTATTTTTTTCATACTATCCCCACCTTTTCATACTGTAAATTATTTTTATGTGTAAAATAAAATGCACAGAAACTCAATCGGAGTTCTGCGCATATATAAATATAACTATAATAATTAATAATGCTAAGTTCCCTCATATGACACCGGAACTCCCCTTCCAAGCATCCATTTAAATTATACATTACTTCAAATGGCTTTGTCAATGAAAAGCCCCGGTCATTTTTTGCTTTCCCTCATCTTTTTAAAAAAATCCTGCATTATATCTCTGCACTGGTCTGTCAAAACTCCGGTAGTCACCTCTGCCTTGTGGTTAAATCCATCCATACGAAGCAGATTTATGACCGACCCTGCGCAGCCTGCCTTGGGATTCATTGTACCTACCACAACTCTTGGAATACGGGCCTGAACAATTGCCCCGGCGCACATAGGACAAGGCTCCAACGTTACATACATTGTACAGCCCTCAAGCCGCCAGTCTCCGATGATTTTTCCGGCTTTCTTAATTGCCATAATCTCTGCATGGGCAAGAGTGCTTTTGTCAGTATTGCGCCTGTTATAGCCACGGGCAATTATTTTATTATCATATACTATAACACAGCCGATAGGCACCTCATCAATATGCGCCGCACGTCTGGCAAGCTTTATGGCTTCGTACATATATTTTTCATCGGTTGTCATATCTTTGCGTTTCATATTTTCGCCTTCAAATCCCTAGGGTTAATAAGCACATATCTCCTATGGTCAGTATATCCGCTGCGCAGGAGCAGCACTGACTTGGCAAGACTTTCAAATTCAAAACCAAGCCTTGTCAGCAGACTTATGGAATTAATATTGTCCGGAAGTGTATACGCCTCTATTCTATGAAGCTTTTCCTCCTCAAATACTGCCGTCACCAGCCTTGAAACCGCCTCTAACGCGTATCCCTGTTTCTGATATTCCGGCAGTAATTTATACCCCAATACGCAGGAATGATATGCGCCTCTTATGATATTGCCGAAAGAAGCCGTACCGATTATTTTGTCAGGCTCATCCTTGACAAAAAAGAAGTACCTCATATACATACCGTTTAAAAAGGCATTATATTCACCCTTCAATGCAGCACTTTGATATTCAAATGTATAATATTTGATACTCTTGGGCGATTCCACCGCATCAAACACCCGGCGGCCGGAAAGATAAAACTGCAAGACCTCCGGTGCAAAGCTCTCACCCAAAACTTTCAGATTCAAACGTCTTGTCTCATATTCAAAATGCATTGTGATACCTGTCATTCATATATAATAAATAGATGATACCACATACGTGAATATAAATCAAACACTGCGTTTATATGAACTAAAACACTTGGAATTTAAACAAATAATCCTCTTAACCGTCTTTTCTTATTCATACAGATATTTAAAAAATATTTCCTCAAGCACATCCGCAGATTCCGTATCAATATATTTTTCTATATAAATCTCATATTCTTCTACAGGATTATCATAAGCTTGCTTCCATATTTCTATTTTACCTGTAGCTACATCCCAGCTAAAATTTACTACTTCATTCATCCACTTCTCATACTCTGTGCTTTTCTCAACTTCAACCGCAAAATTTATTCCATATAACTGTGCTCCCGAATAATATACCGTACAGTCGTAATCGTCATATGGTGTATCTGCAGCCTCCACAAAGACATTGTAAAGCTTTATTAAATCATTTTCATTTTCTTCCTTGGATATTGTCTTATGTTTCTCCTTTTCAATCATAAATGAAAATTCGGCCGATATTACCGTTTCATACGGCATATATTCAAGTTCTCCCTTTAGCTCTTCCTTTGCCTCCCGCTTCGTGCAGCCTGATAAAACCAATATCAAAACAATCAGCGGAATTAATATTCTGATTTTTTTCATTTTGTACTTCCCTCCCACAATATTTAAACAGCCTTTTGTCAAAATTACTACTGCCATCCATTTGTTTTATTTTAAATAAAGGCATAAATAATGGCAGCACTAATAATAGTGCCGCCCTAACTGCAAGTCAAGTTTCATAAATCGGTTCAAAATCATCTGCACCATGTCCGCATAACGGGCATACGAAATCCTTTGGTAATTCACTGCCATCATAAACATAATTGCAGATTTTACAGCGCCATCCTACGATTTTTTTATCCGCACTTTTTGCCTCCGGCTTAGGCTTTATCCTGCTCTGATAATCCGCATAGGTGACAGGCGCATTATCGCTCAATGCCTTGGCATCCTGAACCTCTGCAATGAATAAAGTATGACTTCCCAAGTCTTCACTGCTGATTACCTTACAGCTTATTACCGCACATGTCTGCCAGCCAAGATAAGGTATGCCATTGACATCCAACGGCAGCTCCATATCAGCAAATTTATTAACATCCCTTCCTGACTGGAAACCAAAGTGCCGGATTGTTTCAAATGTACATGTGTCATCTAATATGCTGACTGCAAACAGCCCGCTCTGTTTAATAAGCTCGCATGTATAGTTTGTATTCAACACCGAAATTGCCGCCCTCGTAGGACTGTTAGCAATCTGTATACAAGTGTTTGTAATACATCCGTTTTTGATTTCCCCGGCTTTTGTTGACAACATGAAAACACCATAGCTTAGACTGTATAAAGCATTTTTGTCCATATTTCCATCTCCTCGCTTTCAGTTTTATTAAAATATATTATAACACATAAATAGCCGAACAACCATAAATATTTAAAAACGGCGGTGCCTGCGCACCGCCGTTATCAGCATTTAAGCTCTCTGTACCAATATCCGAACTGACTTAAACGCATATCGCTGCGGATAC
This sequence comes from uncultured Butyrivibrio sp., assembly GCA_964414835.1. Taxonomy (GTDB): domain Bacteria; phylum Bacillota; class Clostridia; order Lachnospirales; family Lachnospiraceae; genus Eshraghiella. The sequence goes on from CAYPWY010000006.1 coordinate 62,822, forward strand.
TGAATTTAAAATGGTTAAAGTTAAACATTGAAGCCGTATTTCTGTCCCTTCTGGTGTATACTCCCGGCACGCCGATAAAATAACCACAGGCTTCGCCGCTGTACATTCTTCCCAGTATGAGATGCCTGAATTGAAAATAGCCATGATTAAGAAAACTGTTATTTTTCAATCCCCAGTTTGTATCAGGCAGTCTGTCAATATCATCGGGCGTAATTTCTATAATGTCATATAAATCATCATCTGCAAAAAGAAAAACACGGTTACGCTCTGCGGACAGCCTGTTAAACCAGTCATCTGACATATATTTTGTCTTAACCTCCGGCGCCTCTGCCGCTGTTAAAATCACCGCATCAGGTTCCTCAGGACTATTTTCCTGTTTTTCACGTACCTTTTCTTCCTGTCTATTTTCCGTCTCTTGCTGAGATTTTTGCCGTAGTTTTTGCTGAATGTCCTGCTCAGGGCTTTGCTCCATTCCGTATTCCGGTGTATGTGCTATCTCGCCTCCTGCAAATTCAACCAGAATTTCTCCGTTTCCGCTGGACCAGTCTCTGGAGGCAACCGCCTCTGGGGTAAATCCCAAATCATCCCACTCGCTTGCAAACATTTTACCTCGGTGAATCTCTGCGTTTTCAGTCTCGCCGCTCTCCTCAAGGTAAATCCCCTTGATTCCGTTGAAATTGATTCCGCTTCCTTCTATATCAAGTGCACTTCCGGTATATCGATACTCGCCCACACCATTTTTAATATTCATATCGCCCAGCTTTATGCCTATTATTCTGGCGTTTTTCCTGTAAAAAAGATTAACGCTCCATATATAGCAGCTTTCCGAATATGCACCTTTCATGTTTATTTGCAGTTTCAGAATATCCTGTCTGACCTCAATTTTGGCAAATCCGGCATTTTGGCATTTTTGTCCGGCATTGTAGGAATATATGTATGCCACCATCCTGTTGTATTCCATATAAAAACACTCCTTTCTTTATATCCACGGGTACTTTAAAATATATTGAAGGAGTGTATAAAATATTACTTTATTTTTGATGAAAAAATATTAGACAACCTGGCAAACTCTTCAAGGGTAAGCGCCTCTCCTCTTATGGCTGAACCCCTTCCAAGCTCTTCTATTGCCTCACTAATCATCTCTTTGGAAAAATTAATTTCAGGCGAATTGTTAAGTCCATTGGCAAGCGTTTTGCGCCTTTGATTAAAAGAGGCCCTTATTATGCGGAACATCAGTTTTTCATCCGCAACATTTACGGGAGCTGTCAGGTGTTTTTTCAGTCGGATTACCGCAGAACCTACGTTTGGACGAGGGATGAAACATTCCGGCGGAACATTTACCACAGGCTCAGGCTTGGCATAATACTGAACCGCTAAAGAAAGCGCACCGTAATCCTTGCTTCCCGGACCTGTCTGCATACGGTCTGCCACCTCTTTCTGTACCATTATCGTTATACTGTCAATAGGAACATGGCTCTCAAAAAGTCCCATTATAATCGGCGTGGTTATATAGTATGGAAGATTTGCAACCACCTTTATCGGTCTGCCTCCGTTTTTTTCCAAGGCAAGAGCATTAATGTCAACTTTAAGAATATCTTCATTGATTATGGTAACATTGTCGTATTCCGAAAGCGTGTCCTCCAGTATGGGAATCAGCTTTCTGTCTATCTCAACCGCTGCAACCTCTCTTGCATTCTCGCATAAAAGCTGTGTCATGGTGCCTATTCCCGGTCCGATTTCCAAAACAAAATCGTCCTTTGTGACGCCCGCCTCCCGCACTATTTTTTCAACTATTCCCTGTTCAACAAGAAAATTCTGACCGAATTTCTTCTGAAAAACAAAATTGTATCTGTTAATGACTGCAAGTGTATTTGTGGGATTGCTCAGATAAAATTTACTCATTAATGTTGTACATCCTCCTTGCGTTATCATATGTGGCGGAAATTACTGAATCATATGAGATACCTTTTACCTCGGCAATGCACTGCGCCACAAGCGGCAGATTCAGGGAAGAATTGCGCTTTCCTCTATACGGAACCGGCGCCAGATAAGGGCAGTCCGTCTCAAGCAAAATACGGTCAATAGGTACATACGCTATAACCTCCCTTGTCTTCTGGTTATTTTTGAAGGTCGCCGCACCGCCGATACCGATATAAAATCCCATATTCAGGTATTTAGCAGCCTCCTCTTTATGATAGGAAAAGCAATGAACCACTCCGCCGCACAGCTGTGCACTCTCGGCACTCATCACATCATATGTGTCCTTGGCGGCTTCCCTTGAATGGACAATAACAGGTTTTTCAAGTTCTTTTGCCATAGCTATCTGTCTTGCAAAAAAATCCTTCTGCTCATCCTTGTTGTCCTTATCCCAATAATAGTCAAGTCCGATTTCACCGATTGCAACAATCTTAGGATTACGCATTGCCTCATCTGCAATCCACTGCATGTCCTCATCTGTCACTCCGGCAATTTCACTGGGATGTATTCCCAATGCTCCATAGAAAAAATCATACTTATCCACAAGCGCTGCCGTCTTATGACAGGTTTCCACCGTAGAACCTACATTGACAACATATCCTATTCCGTTAACAGGGAGAGAGGCAATAATCGCCTCTCTGTCCTGGTCAAATGCCTCATCCTCATAATGGGCATGTGATTCAAAAATACTGCTCATCAACCAACCTCTGCACCGTTAGGTACATCGCTTTCTGCCGTAAGAAGGACATATTCGCCCTTGTCATTTTCCGCACACAATAACATTCCCTCAGAGAGTATTCCGGCAAGCTTGGCAGGCTTAAGATTTGCAACAACCACTACCTTTTTGCCAACCATCTCCTCCGCAGAATAGTATTGCTTGATTCCCGACACAATCTGTCTGATTTCACTTCCCATTTTTACCTGTGAACAGAGAAGCTTCTTGGATTTAGGAACCTCCTCACACTTGATAATTTCACCGATTCTAAGCTGAACCTTATCAAAGTCGTCTATTGTAATTTCAGGCTTCTTCTCCGCATCAATTCCCGGTTCGCCCTGCTGATTGCCGTCTGCTCCTTCCGTATTTGCCTCTGCTGCCGCAACTTTTTCCATTACTTCTTCAACGTCAAGTCTTGCAAAAAGAATTTCCGGCTTTTCAACAACCTTTGTGCCTCCCGGATATCTGCCAAACTCATCAAGCTCCTGAAGCTCTCTGGCCGGTGCGTTAAGCTGTGCAAGAATCTTCTCCGATGTCTCCGGCATAAATGGGAAAAGAAGTGTTGCTCCTATTGCAATTCCCTCAACAAGGTTGTAAAGAACAGTCGCAAGTCTGTCTTTTTTATCCTCTTCCTTGGCAAGCACCCATGGCATTGTCTCGTCAATATATTTGTTGCATCTCTTGAATATATTGAAAATATCGGTCATTGCGTCTGCCACGCGAAGACGGTTCATCTTTTCATCAACTGACTTTACCGCAGCAAGAATTGTCTTTTTCAGGTCATCATCCACTGCCTCTTCAATACCTTTATTTTCAACAACTCCGCCGAAATATTTATTTGACATTGAAATAGTTCTGTTTACAAGGTTGCCCAATGTATTGGCAAGCTCTGAATTGAGCCTTTCCACAACAAGCTCCCATGTCACATTGCCGTCATTTTCAAAAGGCATCTCATGGAGAACGAAAAATCTTACAACATCCACTCCGAAAAATTCCACAAGGTCATCAGCATATATAACGTTTCCTTTCGATTTGCTCATCTTGTCGTTATTCTGCAAAAGCCAAGGATGTCCGAATACCTGCTTAGGAAGAGGCAAATCAAGCGCCATAAGGAATATAGGCCAGTAGATTGTATGGAAACGGATAATATCCTTGCCGATAAGATGAAGGTCGGCAGGCCAGTATTTTTTGTATAAATCATCATGGTTTCCGTCCGCATCATATCCAAGACCGGTCATATAGTTGGTCAGTGCATCAAGCCACACATAAACCACATGCTTGTCATCAAAATCAACAGGTATTCCCCATTTAAAGGATGTTCTTGATACACACAAATCCTGTAAGCCCGGAAGCAGGAAATTGTTCATCATCTCATTTTTCCTTGAAACAGGCTGTATAAATTCAGGATGAGTATTGATATGTGCAATAAGTCTGTCAGCATACTTGCTCATCTTGAAAAAGTAGGCTTCCTCCTTGGCAGGCTTAACCTCTCTGCCGCAGTCAGGGCATTTACCGTCAACAAGCTGCGACTCCGTCCAAAATGACTCGCAAGGAGTACAATACATACCTTCATAATGCCCTTTGTATATGTCGCCCTTATCATAAAGCTTTTTGAAAATTTTCTGTACCTGTTTTTCGTGATAATCATCAGTAGTTCTTATGAACTTGTCATAGGATGTATTCATCAAATCCCATATTCTCTTGATTTCTCCTGCAACATTGTCAACAAACTCCTTGGGCGTGACTCCAGCTTCCGCAGCTTTAGTCTCAATTTTCTGTCCGTGTTCATCGGTTCCTGTCTGGAAACGCACATCGAATCCCTGCATTCTCTTATATCTGGCAATGCTGTCTGCAAGGACAATCTCATATGTGTTGCCGATATGTGGCTTGCCTGATGTATAGGCAATGGCCGTTGTGATGTAATAAGGTGTTTTGCTCATTTCTTCTTCCTCCTGATTTTTCCAAATAGCATTTATATTAGTATGGAGCATCCTGACGGAGCATTTTAGTTTTATGAAAAATCAGTTTTCATAAAACAAAAAATCCCGTCTTCTATTATTCTCATAGAAGACGGGTTATAAACTTAATCCGTGGTACCACTTCTCTTTGTCTGTTCCTTGCAAAACAGACCTCTGTGCATACAGGAACAACCTTCCGCAAATATGTCATATCCGATATGCTTTCGCTATAACAGGCGAACCTGTCGCAGCCTTGCAGTTTATGAAAAACCTGTTCGGTGCGCCACTCCGGAGCCATGTTCAGCCTGCTTTCCATCCCGCCGTCTCAGCACTCCGTCGGTTCTCTGTAAATGTACCACATGCCTACTCTTTCCTTCTCAGTGTTGTTATTGCATTACATTATTATCTATGGAAAGATTAGCACAATGCGGTAAAAATTGCAAGAGAATTATTCTCTCAATGCATTTCCTATATTCGGCTTGATAAAATTCTCCTCGGCATACTGCCACATAGCCTGTGAACCGTCGGCGGTCTTTTCATTGCGCTTATACACCTGTGCGGCACATACATTATGCTCCGTCCAGCTAAGTCCTCCCGATGCGTTGTTGAGCATCAAAGGCTGTAATTTATCAAGGCTGTTAGCAAATTTCGACTCCGGCGTTGCGCCTTCTTCAAATTCATCCCACAAAGCCCTGAGCTTTTTTGCCTGGTCTTCAGGCAGTATGTTAAAAAGCCTGTCCGCTGCCTTAATCTCACGCTGACGTTTTGTTTTATTGCCCTCGGTATCATATGCATATGTATCGCCTGCATCAATTTCAATCAAATCATGAATCAGCACCATTGACATAGTATGAAGCACATCTATTTCCTCATTGGAATGTTCCGCCATAAGCATTGCCATAATGGCAAGATGCCATGAATGCTCCGCATCGTTTTCCTTACGTTTTCCATCTGCAAGGTATGTCTGGCGGAATACATTTTTCTCTTTATCTATCTCCTGAATAAATTCAAACTGTTTCCTGATTCTCTGTTCATCCATAATTCTGTCAGCCTCCTTAAACCGCACATACCTTACTTTATAAACTTATCTATTGCTTCATTCAGTTCTTCAATCATTTTATTGTTGCCGTCCTCAATGGCATGGACTATACAATGCTCCATATGGTCCTTCAAAATAACCTTTCCGGTATTGTTGATTGCCGCTTTTACCGCCGAAAGCTGTATAAGCACCTCGCTGCAGTCCCTGCCGCTTTCCACCATCTTCTTGACGGACTCAAGATGTCCGATTATTTTCGACAAACGATTCAATACCGCCTTGGTATTTTGATGGTAATGTCCATGGTCATGTGTCGAAGCTTCGTGTCCGTTATGCTCCTGCTTAGTATTTTCTTTCATATCATATATCTCCTTGCAATCTCAGCGGCAGCTCCAATCCGCTTTTCTCAAGAAGCTCCCTGTCACTGAGTATTGTTTTAGCGGCTCCGTCGGCTATGATTTCTCCATTGCTCATCAGTACCACTCTGTCGCATATATCCCATACCATATCAAGGTCGTGACTTGCTATAAGCTGCGCTATATCCAGCCCTTTTAAAATATTAATCAGTCTTCTCCTGTTTCCCGGGTCAAGGGCAATCGTGGGCTCGTCCAAAATAAGCAGCTTTGGTCTGAGCGCAAGGACCGTCGCCAAGGATACCAGTTTTTTCTCTCCGCCGGAAAGTCTTGTGGTTCTGCGTTTTGCAAGCTGCTCTATACCAAGGGACATAAGAGTTTCCTCCACAAGCCCATCAAGCTCACTGCCTGATATTCCGTAATTTGCAGGTCCAAAAGCCACATCCTCCGCCACTGTGGGCATAAAAAGCTGGTTATCCGCATCCTGAAAAACAAAGCCTGCTGCCTTTCGCACTTTTTCATAGTTTTGGCGCTGAACCCTTATTCCATCAACTGTAACCACGCCCCTTTCAGGTACCAAAAGTCCCACTATCAGTTTAAGAAGCGTGGATTTGCCCGCCCCGTTACAGCCAATCAATCCTACCTTTTCGTTATCGTCACAGCACAAATTACAGCCCTTTAAAACATCTGCCGATGCATCATATCCGTATTTTAAATCTTTAACCTGTAAAATCATATTTTAATCACTCGTTTTTGTTGTCAATATAGTATCAATTTACATTGAAAATTTCAAGTATAAACCGCCCTATAAGCTCAGCCGCATTGCCAAAACGCAGGAAAACAAGAAGCCCTGTCCAAAGCAGCATCCACAACAGGCTTGCCGCCCTGTTACCCTTATGTCCACGCAACGGAAAATTTCCATTATAGCCCCTCATAAGCATACTGTCATACACCGTTTCCGCCCGGTCAACGGTTCTTATAAGCAGCTGACCTAAAAGCGGACCCCATGCCTTCACATTGATTCCTTTCTGTCCCGGCGCACGAAGTGTGTATGCCCTGAAAATATCTCCTGCTTGTGCCGCTAACAGCCACATATAACGGTATGTAAGAAGAATAAGCGTGATTAGTATTTTGGGAATACGAATCAACGTCAGTCCATGACATATATTTTCTATCCCGGTTGTTGCTATCAAAAGATAGCACGCCATTACCGTCAGGGTTCCTTTAAAAATAAGAACCGAAAATGATATAACTCCATAGCTTACCGCAAGCCTGCCTATTTGCCCAGCCGTTTCCCTGTCCATAAAAATATTGGCTGCCCCCAACATCGCCAACAGGGGAATAACGGGCCATATTCTTCTTATACAATGGGAAAAGGATACAAGGCTCATGGCAAAAACCGCAAAGGGATATATGCACATAATAATCACGCCTGATAAATCATATCTGCCAACAGATACTGTCAACCCCAAAAAAGCTGCCGTTACCAGCAGCTTCACAAGGGGATTGAGCCTATGCACCCATGTATCAAGTGATGCCTCATCCTCTATTTCGATTATCTGATGTATCGCATTGTCGGCTTTCATCTGCGGTCAACCGCCTCTTTCTGATTTTCGTGGAAATCACGCATACTCCTGCGCACACCGCTGCTGCCGCCCCGGCTCCCACAATTCCGGCAACGGTAGTTCCGATAGGTTTATCGGTATCATCAACTGTATAATCTGCCAAAAATGCCGTTTTATCAACAACGCTGTCTGCAGCATCATAAGCTCCGCCTTCCGCCTCAAGCTCCTGCGCTCCCGTAGCTTTGCCTATTGACCATTCCAGTCCGTCGGGACTGCCTGATGCCATAAGCGACACCCCTCCCGCAAAAATAACGGCAGCAATGGCAAAAACTGCAATCACCTTGCCATAGGAAAGCCGGTTTTTGCGCTCCGCAGCATGTATCATCTCCGGTCTTGCTTCATATACAAATATGAGCACAAGTCCCGTAGCCACACCCTCAACAACACCGATTATAAGGTGTATAGGCTGCATAAGTCCTGCAAACACGCCAAATGGCAGCTCTGTTATGCCCGAAGCCAGAGTTTCTATAACGACACTGAAAGCGCCAAGCTGTAAGCTTATGACACAACCCAGTATTGAGCCTGCCATAATTGCAGCTCCTGATATTTTTCTCCTTGTAATCGGTCTGTATATTGCAAAATACCCCGCAAAGCAGGCATAAAAAGCCATGTTCCATATATTGCAGCCAAGAGCCATAAGACCTCCGTCCGCAAATATCAGGCACTGCAGCAAAAGAACAACCACCATTGACAAAAACGCCGAATATGGTCCCAGCATTGCCGCCAAAAGCAGTCCTCCGCATATATGTCCGCTGGACCCTGTTCCCGGAATTGTAAAGTTGAGCATCTGTGCTGCAAAAACAAATGCCCCCATAACTCCCATAAGAGGAATCTTCTTTGTATCTTTTGGTTCTATCTTAACTTTGTTCACGGAATACGCTATTGCCCCCACCGATGCGGCTCCCATAACTGCCGCAACAGCAGGTGAAACCAACGCATCTGCCATATGCATAATATATTCCCTCCAAATATTGCTGTTTCTATAATATCTTTACTGCGGTTTCGCCGCAAGCCCCGTAGGGGGTTATATCTCTTATTTTGTTATATTTAATACATTTTCTCAATATATTTTTCTTGACACCAATGGTATATCCGTTATAAAATTGTATTGACAAATTATACCAAAAGGAGAAATGATATGGAACAGAAGAATAACATGGGTATTGCTTCTCTCGTATGTGGCATACTCTCACTTTTCACAGGATGGGTTGGTTACTTTGTAGCAATTGTATTGGGTGTTCTTGCTATCGTATTTTCATCCAAATCCAAAGAAGCCATCGGTCCTAATGGTCTTGCAACCGGAGGACTTGTTACAGGTATCATCGGACTTGTTTACAGTATCCCTGTAACAATTTGCTACTTCGCCTGCAGCGCAATTCTTTGTTCAGCAGGATATTAAGATACATATGCGCCCGTTTTTTAATATTTTCGGTCGACAGATATCTTCATACAGTGTTATGACAATAATAGGCATGATTGCAGTTTTCGGATATACTGCAATCAGATGCCGCCAGAAGAAGTACAGCTACAACGATGAGCTGTACTTCCTTGTTTTCTGCTTTGCATTTCTGCTTGTTGGCGCTGCCCTGCTGTATCAGATAACAGTGCTGCCTAACACAATAAGAATACTTCCGTACCTTTTTAAGGATTTTGAATATTTCCGCTCTAATTTCTCGGTGGGTATAGTATTCTACGGAGGACTCTTCGGTGTAATCTGGGGAGCCTGCATATATTCCAAGGTATTTAAGCAGGATGCCAGAAAGTTAATGATGATAACAGCTCCGTCCATTTCACTTTTTCATATATTTGGAAGAATAGGATGCTTTCTTGCCGGATGCTGCCACGGTGTTGCCAATGAAAAATTCGGTATTGCATATACAGAAGCGGTACTTGTAGAAAACGGTATACCGTTTTTGCCGACTCAGTTATATGAAGCTTTTGGCAACCTGATTATTTTCATTATTCTCTGTATTCAGCAGAGACATAACAATAAGTATTTTAAACCTTTGGGATTGTATTTTATACTGTATGGAACAATGCGGTTTATTATTGAATTTTGGCGTGGTGATACCGTACGCGGAATATGGGGACCGTTTTCCACTTCCCAGTGGATTAGCCTCATCATTGTACCGCTTGGAATATACTGCCTTGTAGCGTCCGATGAACAGAATTTCATAGGCAGATGTATGAACCATGAAAAACCAAAAGAAAGCCAGACCGAAACCGATGCTGCTGTATAATAAAAACCCCGCCTTTTAAGGTGACTCCAAAAAGTTAGACTTTTGAGAGTCGGTTCCTTTTCAAAGGCGGGATTTTTTGTTATATCAAATCTATTTTTCATTAATATACTGTTCTATAATATATCTTGGTCTTTTCTTGGTTTCCAGATATATTTTGCCGATGTACTCACCCACAATCCCCATGGATATAAGAAGTATGCCTCCGATTACCCACACGGACACCAGAATACTTGACCAGCCTGCTACTACATGACCTGTAAAATAGCTGACAAGCACATAAATCAGCATTATGATGCTTCCTATAAACACAAGCACTCCAAGCGAGGTAACAATCCGAATCGGCTTAATACTCAATGAAGTGATTCCCTCAATCGCCAGACCTACCATTTTGCCAAGAGGATATTTGCTGTTTCCCGCAAGCCGCTCTTTCCTCTCATATTCCACTGTTGTTGAAGGATACCCTATCAATGGTACAATACCCCGGAGAAACAGATTGACCTCCTTAAATTCTTCAAGTCCTTCGATTGCCCTGTGGCTCATAAGCCTGAAATCCGCATGATTGTACACTAATTCCCCTCCCAGATTTCTGGTCAGCTTGTAAAAAGTCTGCGCTGTAAATCTTTTGAAAAAAGAATCTTTTTTTCTGTCGCTTCGGACTCCGTACACCACATCATATCCATCATAATATTTCATTACCATGGTCTCAAGGACTTCTATATCGTCCTGCAAATCCGCGTCAAGGCTTATGACCATGTCCGCATCATCTTTTACCGTAAGCAGTCCTCCAAGAAGCGCATTCTGATGACCACGGTTACGGGTCAGATTAATTCCGCCGAAAAGCTTGTCCTCAGCATGAAGAGTTTCTATTATGCGCCACGTCAAATCCATGGAGCCGTCATTAACAAAAATAATACGGCTTGCCGGGGCTATTATCCTGCGCGCTATCATATCATTCATTTTATCCTTAAGCTTTTCCGCAGTATCACGGAGCACTTCTTCCTCGTTATAGCAGGGAATTACCAAATATAATATTTTATTACTGTTCATTTTCATCTCCATTCAGATTCGCCTGACAATTTATAATAATTTAAGATTATCACATTACTTTCTTAATTGCAATTAATGATATACCTATGATATTATAAAAGTGCTATGAAAAAAAGAACTGTTAACCTTATTTTAATAATTGCATTTATTATATCACTTGTACCGCTGTACTATGTAGGCAGATTTGCTCATCCCAGTGTGGATGATTACTATTACGGCGCGGAAACCTCCGCTGTATGGCAGGACACCCATTCCGTCAGTGATGTTATATCCAAATCCTACCGGCTTATGCAGACTACATATAAAGAATGGCAGGGTAATTTTTCAGCTGTTTTTCTTATGCGGTTACAGCCTGCCATCTTCGGCGAACAGTATTATATAATTGCACCTATTATATTAATTACCGTATTTGCCGTTTCAATGCTGTTGTTTTTCCATGTGCTTCTGCGCCGTTGGTTCAAAGCAGGACGTAGGGCCTCCTCTTGTGTTGCAGTTGCAATTACATTTACCGCAATGCAGTTTACATATGTGCCGTCAGATTCCTTTTACTGGTACAATGGTGCAATATATTATACCTTTTTCTTTTCACTTATGCTGCTTCTTTTCACTTTGGCAACGCTTGTCATTCAATCAGAACGGCTTTGGGTTCAAATACTATGTACGGTATTGTCTCTGCCTCTTGCCTTTGTTATCGGAGGCGGCAATTATGCAACGGCACTTTTTACAACGATTATTATAGTGCTGCTTGCAGTATGGCAGATACATAAAAAAGAACGCAGCAGCATCCCCCTCGTACTGATTGCGCTGGTGTCTGCCGCTGCTCTTGGAATAAGCATGATGGCTCCAGGCAACTCCATCCGTCAGGCATCTGTTGGCGGAAGCTCAGGCGTTGTCAAAGCCCTTATATATTCCTTTGCATACGGAGGATACAATATCGCAAGCTCCACCACTTTTCCGGTAATTGTTATGTGGATTGCACTTTTGCCTGTATTTTACCGCATTGCCGCAAACAGTAATTTCAAATTCAGACATCCGCTGATTGTTCTTATTTTCACATTCTGCGTATACTGCTCACAAGGCACTCCTGTTTTTTACGCACAGGGCTTAAGGATGCCTTACAGAATGATGAACATAATTTATTTTGCTTACTATGGATTTATGACCATCAATCTTATATATATTATGGGCTGGATGCACAGACGTTTTGGCGGTTCCCACATTATCGGATGTTTGTCAGATGCTTATGGAAATTCAAAGCGCCGCCTTATAGGTTTTATTGCCGCATTGATATTCTTTGCAATAGGCTGTGTGGGACTTATCACCGTTACAGAAGCTGAAGATGGCAGTGCAGATTTCGGAGGGCTTCCTCTCAGCATTGAAGCTGTATGTTCCATTGCCGACGGCAGTGCCGCACAATATGACATGGAGCTTTGCCAACGGGCAGAGTATCTTAATTCAACTTCGGATGCAGATGTGATTGTTCCCGCCTTAAGCGTTGCACCCGAACCGATTTTTCATACGGATATCACTGCCGATGCCTCTGATTGGAAAAATGCGCATCTGGCTTTGTATTATAACAAGGCATCCGTAAGGTTGTCAGAATAAGGAGATTTTATAATGGATAACGAAAAAAAAGATACGCGAATAATACCTAAAGGGGCATTCATATTTTGCATTGTCGTGGGGATAATCATTTTATGCATCTCACTTTTTTGTTTCTACGCTATGAATGCAGGCAAAAAAGCTAAACTTAAAACCACCGCCGTAGTAGTGAATGTTGAGGAATCGGTTTATGTTGATTATTCATACGGTGGACTTGATTTTAAAAACATTGAGCTTGTAATGTTCCATAAGCCTTCTGTAGGTGAAACCATAACCGTCTATCTTGACAAAGAGGATTACTCTTCTGCCGCAAGCTATGATATAAGTCAGCGGATTGCTGTAATTTTCCTTGTTGTGGGACTTATTTTCCTGTTGTCGGGAATTGGCGGATTCCTTCTGCGCCGCAAAATGATGGGTAAGGTTGACATAATCCTTCAGGGGGGCAAATACATATACGTCAACGTTGACAAAGTTGTCTATGAAACTTCCATCACCTCAGAGGACGGGAAGCATCCTTTTATTCTGTATTGTCACTACGAGGATTTTACCGGAAAGCACAGACATGAGTATGTTTTGGATAACATTTACATCAATCCGAACGCATATCTTGCCGCCAACAAAAACCAGCTGAAACTGTTTATAAAGGGTAAAAATTATAAAAAATACCGCTTTGACCCTTCTGTACTGGAATAAAATAATTGCACCTTATATGACAGATATGTTTCGTCTGACATATAAGGTGCAATTTTTTATAATTCTCAGGGCTTTTCCTGCTGCTATCAAAATATTTTACTGACCCTCGCCCAGTTCCTCCAGTTTTCAAACATATACGGACAATCCCTTTAATTCTTATCCTTAAGCTTCTTAAACAACTCAACCACACGGCTTGTTCCCAGTCTTGACGCCCCAAGCTTAAGCATCAGGTCCGCATCCTCAAGAGACGATATGCCGCCTGCCGCTTTGATTTTGATATTCTTGCCTACATTTGCCTTCATAAGGGCAATATCCTGAGGCGTAGCTCCTGCCGTGGAAAATCCGGTGGAGGTCTTAATGTAGTCCGCATTTGACTTGGTTACAGTCTTGCACATCTGAAGCTTCTCTTCCTGGGTCAAAAGACATGTCTCAACTATAACCTTAAGGATTCTTCCATGGCACGCTTCCTTAACAGCATTAATCTCCTCTATAATCTCGTCATACTTCTTATCCTTAACCCATCCCAGATTAATAACCATATCAATCTCGTCTGCACCATTCAGAACTGCATCCTCAGTCTCAAAAACCTTAACTCTGGTAGTATTGTATCCATTAGGAAATCCTATTACCGTACATATTTTAAGCTTTGTTTCCTTATCTCTGATATAGTCTGCCGCCTTCCTTACATAAGCAGCCGGTATGCACACAGCAGCGCATCCGTTATCAATTCCTTCATCACATAACTTCTTGATGTCATTCCACTTAGCTGTCTGCTTAAGCATTGTGTGGTCGCATTTTGCTAAAATCTCCTTCATATCCATAGCTGTTGTCTCTCCTGTCAAACAAAGCGAAGGCTTATAATGCCTTCGCTCTAATTTTTATATAAACATTATAAAAAAAACACAACACAAAGTCAATAATTATATTGAAGATATTGTTGTTTTTAATTTGTCTATTGCGACCTTCACTTCACTTATGTCCGCCTCCGACATGCGCTCAGGCGCTGCCCTTCTTATAAGCTTTGACAAATAATCAATATCTGCTTTTGCCTGCTGTTTGCAAAGTCTGTCAATGTTTTTACGCTCCTGATGAAGCTTTACTTGAGCGTCATTAATGGCAGTCTTCGCCTCATTGATGGTCTCAAATGCTTCCATGCGTGTTCCGTCGGACGCTTCATATTCCGCCGCATCCCGCATAGCTCTCTCTATCTCCTCTTCTGACAGATTGGAGCTTGCCGTTATGGTAATTCCCTGTTCTCTTCCGGTTTCCAAGTCTCTGGCTGATACATTTACAATTCCGTTGGCATCTATATCAAAAGTAACCTCAATCTGAGGAACACCTGCCGGAGCACGCCTTATGCCGTTAAGCCGGAAGGTTCCCAGAAGCTTGTTATCCCTTGCAAACTGCCTTTCTCCCTGCAAAACCTTAATCTCAACAGAGGTCTGATAATTCATGGCAGTTGAGAATACCTGACTTTTCTTACACGGTATGGTGGAGTTGCGTTCAATAAGTCTGGTTGCAACACCTCCCACTGTCTCTATTGAAAGTGTCAGCGGCGTTACATCCAAAAGAAGAAGCTCCGAAGCCGCAGAATCTCCCGACAGCTTTCCTCCCTGAATTGACGCTCCAAGGGCAACACATTCATCCGGATTCATATTTTTACTTGGCTCAAGTCCGGTAAGCTGCTTTACCTTGTCCTGTACGGCAGGTATTCTGGTAGAACCTCCAACCAAAAGAACTTTATTCAGTTCTCCTTTGCTGACTCCCGCATCCGAAAGGGCATTCATAACAGGTCCTGCTGTTCTGTCAACCAAATCCGATGTCAATTCATTAAATTTGGCTCTTGTCAACGTAATATCCATATGCTTCGGCCCTGCCTTTGTGGTGGTTACAAACGGCAGATTGACATTGGTGGACATTGCAGATGACAGCTCCTTCTTGGCCTTCTCTGCCTCTTCCCTTACACGCTGCAATGCCATCTTATCCTTGCTTATATCCACACCCTCTATCCGCTTAAACTCACTTATAAGGTATCTAACTATTCTTTCGTCAAAATCGTCGCCGCCCAGATGGTTGTCCCCGGATGTGGCAAGCACTTCAATGACCTTATCTCCGATTTCAATCACCGAAACGTCAAAGGTTCCTCCGCCTAAGTCGTAGACAAGTATCTTCTGGGCTTCACCATTATCAAGCCCATATGCCAGCGCCGCTGCCGTCGGCTCATTGATAATACGGTCCACCTTAAGCCCTGCAATTCTGCCAGCGTCCTTAGTGGCCTGACGCTGCGCATCGCTGAAATATGCCGGAACTGTGATAACCGCCTCTGTCACGCGCTCGCCCAGATAATTCTCCGCATCCTTCTTGAGCTTCATAAGGATAAAAGCAGATATTTCCTGAGGAGTATATTTCTTACGGTCAATGGACACTTTATGGTCCGTCCCCATCTCACGCTTGATAGATGCGATTGTACGCTCCGCATTAGTAACAGCCTGTCTCTTGGCAGGCTCACCCACAAGCCTTTCGCCCTTCTTGCTGAACGCCACCACAGACGGCGTGGTTCTGGCTCCTTCGGCATTGACAATTACCGTAGGCTGCCCGCCTTCGATAACCGCCACACAGCTGTTGGTGGTTCCCAAATCAATTCCAATTATTTTGCCCATTGTGCAAATCTCCTGATTCTGTCATAATTTAGATGTGCCATACTAAGCACATTTTTCTCATTTTTATGTGGTCATTATAACCCCTCCATATGAATAATATATGTCAAAATTCTTTAATTTTTATAAAATTTGGCACAATAAATATTTTTATGATTATATGTTGACTTTACCACTTTAAAGTGTTACATTATAATGTATCAATTAGTTATATGAGAGAAGGGCAATACTATGGCAATGAATTATTTTAAAAAGCTTCCTGACCCAGAGATTTTGAAGCAGGAATACCCTATGAGTGCAGAGCTTACTGCCATTAAGAAAGAGAGAGACAGCGAAATACGTGATATTTTTACGGGCAAATCGGATAAATTTATAGTTATTGTCGGTCCCTGCTCCGCAGACCGTGAGGATGCCGTATGTGAATATATAAGCAGGCTTGCCAAGGTCAACGAAAAAACCAAGGACAAGCTTATGATTATCCCAAGAGTATATACCAACAAGCCACGTACCACAGGAGAGGGGTACAAGGGAATGCTTCACCAGCCTGACCCTAACAAAAACCCTGATTTGTATGTGGGAATTGCTGCCATCCGTAAAATGCATATCCGCGCCATCGGCGAAAGCCATCTGACTTGTGCGGATGAAATGCTTTATCCTGAAAACCGAAGCTACCTTGATGATATTCTTTCATATGAGGCAATCGGCGCCCGTTCCGTTGAAAATCAGCAGCACAGGCTTACTGCCAGCGGAATGGATATTCCTATCGGCATGAAAAACCCTACAAGCGGAGATTTCGGTGTAATGCTCAACTCCGTAATAGCTGCACAAAGCTCCCACGAATTTATATACAGGGGGTACAGTGTCAGCACAACCGGCAACGATTTGGCACACGTTATTTTACGAGGAGGCGTCAACAAATACGGAATATGTATTCCTAATTATCATTATGAGGATTTAGAGCGTCTGTATGAGCTGTATGCTTCCAAGAACCTGAAAAATCCTGCGGCAATTATTGATGCCAACCACTCTAATTCCAACAAGAAGTTCAAGGAGCAGATTCGTATAACAAGCGAGGTTTTGCACAGCCGCCGTTATAATCCTGAATTTCATAAGCTTGTCAAAGGCGTTATGATTGAAAGCTATCTTGAAGAGGGCAGCCAGAAGATTTGTTCCGATATGATTTACGGCAAATCAATAACTGACCCTTGCCTTGGATGGGAGGACACAGAAAAACTCCTTTACAAGATTGCTGATGAGTGTTAAGAGCCAACATTAACAATTATTTTATGAACAAGTTGCAATTTGTTCATATTTTATCCATTTTTTATCCACAAAGGGCGTATATACTGAGAATTGTTAAAGAGCTATATAGCATCGGCGTAAAATACAGGTCATTTGCGCCGGGATATTTATAGAATCTTTTTCATTGATCTCCCCCTCTTTTTTATTTTATTTTTAGTGAGACAGCATACGCGGCTGTCTCATTTTTTGCTATTATAAATATTTTTCTTGACAGATTTTGGATAATGAAATAAAATATCAATAACCCGTGAGGGAGTAGTCAGCGTGATAACGTGGCAAGCCAACAATCTCGGGAATTCCCTGGCTTGCCTTAATTGATGAGACTCATGTGCAATTCTGCACGTGTGTCTTTTTTTGTTATATCAGAAAAGCTTCCTGTTTTACCGATATAACAAAAACGCTCCGTGGGTAATACTTTATGTTACGAGGATAATAAACTATGGATTTAATCACACTATTGCTTTTGGCAGTAGGGCTTTCCATGGATGCCTTTGCTGTGTCCATATGTAAAGGACTGGCAATGAAGCAGCTTAAATTCCGTCACATGCTCATTGTGGGAGCATGGTTTGGCGGTTTTCAGGCGTTGATGCCGCTGGTAGGCTATTTTCTGGGAAGCCGTTTTATTGCGCTGATTACTTCAGTTGCGCCTTGGATTGCTTTTGTACTTTTAGCTTTAATCGGTATAAATATGATTAGGGAATCCTTTTCAAAAGGCGATGACCATACATCTGATGCTCTTGGCTTTAAGACTATGCTTTTAATGGCAACCGCAACCAGCATTGATGCCCTTGCCGTAGGAATCACCTTTGCATGTATTCCCGTTGCAATAATTCCTGCCGGTATACTTGTTAATACCATTGCCGCTGTTTTGATTATCGGTATTACTACTTGTCTGTTATCCATGGCAGGAGTCAAGATTGGCAATGTGTTCGGTGCCAGATATAAGAACAAAGCTGAATTTGCCGGAGGAATAATTCTCATTTTACTTGGTATCAAAATAATTCTTGAACATTTTGGGATAATATTTTTTTAGAAAGGGCGGTGTCATATGCCATTACCTATTCAATTTTTATTATTGGTGGTCGGATTTGTTCTTCTTATGAAGGGCGCCGATATCTTTGTGGACGGTTCATCAGCATTGGCTGATAAAATCGGAATCCCACAGATAGTTATAGGACTTACGATTGTTGCTTTCGGCACAAGCGCTCCTGAGGCTGCCATAAGTATTACAGCAGGTGTAAAAGGAAGCGCAGATTTAGCCGTCAGCAATGTCATTGGAAGCAATATAATGAACGTGCTTCTGATTCTGGGTCTTGCATCGGTAATCTCTCCCCTTGCTATTCAGAAAAATACTCTTAGATATGAAATTCCTTTTGTGGCTGTTATAACAGCAATCCTGCTCGGTCTGGGTATATGGGGCAATTCTCTCGGACGGATTGACGGAATTATTTTTCTTCTGATGATGGCGGGATTTATGGTATATCTTGTGATGATGTCCAAGAAAAACAAAGGTTCTTCGGAAGACGGAACAATTAAGAAGATGCCCCTGTGGCAAATGATTGTTTTCATACTTCTCGGCGGCGCGGCAATCGTCGGCGGAAGTCAGCTTACTGTCAATGCGGCAACGGAAATTGCCACATATTTCGGAATGAGTGAACGCCTTATAGGTCTTACGATTGTTGCTTTCGGAACATCCCTGCCTGAGCTTATCACGTCAGTAACCGCCGCCTGCAAACACAATGCGGATATTGCAATCGGAAATATTGTGGGCAGCAATATTTTCAACATATTATTTGTGCTGGGCGCAACCGCAGTTATATCACCTGTCAAATACTCCAACGATTTCATTGCCGACAATATTGCTGCCATATGCGTAATGATACTCTTATTTTTCTGCGTACTGAAAAATAAAAAACTTACACGTCCCGGCGGGATTATAATGCTTCTTACCTACGCCGCATACTTTGTGTTTTTTATAGTGTTATAAAAATAAAGGTGCCACCTTAAAATCGGGTGCGCACCTTTTATTGTATTTGTGATGAACTTCTCTTGTCTTTTATCATATAATACAATGCCGTTCCCAAATATCCCAAAGCTCTCAGCGTATTTGCCATAAGATATGCAAGTGTCGCTCCGAAAACACCCCCATGCTTGGTAAAAACAGGCATTATTATCACTGTTGAGACTGCCGACAATATATTAATTACTATGCTGAAATGCTGGTGCCTGTATATGATAATAACGTTCTCAAACAACGTGTACACTGCCACCATACCTCCGGCAAGCATAAGCAGCGCATTACTCCACTGGTAACCGTACAAATCTCTTCCGTATATGAATGACAGGAAAAAACCTCCGGCAAAATACATTACCACCATACTGACAACTGTAATAAATGTGATAACTCCCATCTGCTGCAAAATCAGCCTGTTAAAGGTCTTATGTTCGCCCCTGTCATGGCACACTGCCATCTTAGTAATCCACATTCTCATAGTAAAACCTGCAAGAAGGTCTACTACAAATGTAGGCATAAAAATCGCACTGAAATCCACATACTTGCTGCCGCGCCCGTAATAAGACTCTATTGCCAGCTTAGGCGCACTGTGTATGTAAGCGCACAGAAATGAACTTACAAACAATGCGAAACAGGCGATTGTCAGGCCTTTTATTGTATGCCACTTGAATTTAACTCCCAGCTTATCAAAATATTTGGTCAGAGGGAAATCAATAATAACTATCAGCAGTATTGATATTACCGCAAGCACAATGGAGGATATAACAACATCACGTGTTACAGCAAGCATGGCTATATAAACAATAATCATTGATAGGTCTTTGACAAACTGGCTTTTCCCGCTTACATCAAATCTGAATTTCTGCTGATACAACCCTTCAAAAACATCCGACAGACATTCCGCCATCTTGTAAACAGTCAATGATACAACAACTATCGCTATGTCACCCGTGTAGCCTTTGACAAATATCCACACGAAAGTCATAAGCATGGCAGCTATGCAGGTCACAAGGCGGAAGGTAAAATAATCTATAAAGGAATATTTTTCTCTGACATCCGATACCTGAAAATTACGAACCGAATACTTACCTACCGTAAGCATCATCTGCGCTACAACCATTCCTGCATTATATACTCCGGCAGCCGTATCATCCAGCAGATTGGTTATAACCACCAGAAACAAAAGCGACTGCAGCGAATACACTATACCCGAAGAAACCGTCCACGCAAAGGTTTTCCCTGTATTATTAGTTTCTTTTCCTATAAACAGTCTTTTGAACATACCATAAAATGATAACTCCTCCAAGAACCCATAAGTGTACTTGGGGGAGTATAATTACTTAGTTAGCAGCTTCTTTGGTTGCAAGATACTCATTAATGCGCTCAACGAGCTCGTCCGGATTAATTCCGTGAACCATTGCAGCCTCCTCAAGTGATTCACCCTGTGCTGACGGACATCCCACACAATGCATTCCCGATGCCATAAGTATTCCTACAATATTGGTGTCCACCTGAATAATATCATGAATAATCATATCTTTGCTGATTGTTGCCATTATATAATTCCTCCTGTATACATTAGTTATTCATTGGGAGTATTCCCATCTGAAAATACATTATGATTATATAATAAGTCTAAAATACATTCAAGTCCTTTCTTTAATGATAAATTTTGACTATATTTTCTAATTTTTAACTCTTGTGAAATCAAACAACTTGGTATATAATTAATTTATTCTATACTTTAGGAGGTACTTATTATGGCATACGTTATCTCAGATAGCTGTGTTAGCTGCGGTACTTGTGCAGGCGGATGTCCTGCCGGAGCAATTTCACAGGGGGATTCACAGTATGAAATCGACAAGGATACTTGTCTTTCATGCGGAGCTTGTGAAGCAGCTTGTCCAGTAGGCGCTATTTCAGCTGAATAATCGTCGAATAAGACGTATACATACGGTTCAACCGTATAAGAAAGCCGCCATGCACAGCATGGCGGCTTTCTAACATATTACATATTATCTAACCGAATACACTCTTATGCTTTTTCTTTCTGCTGCGCGGCTCACTTCCTGCTGCTGCCTCACGATTGCTTTTCTGGCAGTTACGGATAGTTTCATCCAGACGTTTGTAACGTTCCTCTTCCGCCTCCTCCTTCATTCTAAGCAGATAATCCATTTCCTTTATAACCTTGTCACTTACCTTATATGAAATTTCATCTTGCAGAAGAACATTATTTTCCTTAAGGGACTGTGTCACTATACCACCTATAATTGCCTTAAACTGCTCCATCTTGTCCGCTGCAGCCGGATGATTTTCAACTGTTTTAATCTCTCCCACATGTATCGGCTCCAATGTGTTTTCTCCCTTTAACTCTGCCTTAATCGCCTTAAGCTGATATCCCCTCTCCTTCAGCTCTTTAATCTTACAAAACAAAGCTATATGCTCGTCCGTATAATAGCGGTGTCCCAATTCATTTCTTGGAATTACAAGCCCAAGCTCCTCCTCCCAGTATCTCAGCACATGTGCCTCAAGACCTGTCTTTGCCGAAGTTTCTGAAATTATGTATCGCTTTTCTCCCATTACGTTCTCCCCTTATGAATTATGTTTTAACTTTTGTCACCTTGATTATAACAGAACATAATGACATACAATTCATTAATCGTGCGACTTCTTGCGACAAAAAAATACCGCAGCCAACAAGGATATCAGCCACGGTAAATTTCTATTCATAATTATTGCGGTTTTTAAGCTCAAGATTGGCGAATTTGGTCAAATCAGGTATCCATGCCAGCTCAACCGTTCCCGTAGGACCATTCCTCTGCTTGGCAATTATAATCTCTGCAACACCTTTTCTGTCTGTATCCCTATTGTAATATTCATCTCTGTATATGAACATTACAACGTCCGCATCCTGCTCAATAGCTCCCGACTCTCTAAGGTCTGAAAGCATCGGTCTTTTGTCCGGTCTGCCCTCCACGCTTCGGCTAAGCTGCGAAAGCGCCACAACCGGTACATTAAGTTCCCTGGCTACCCCCTTAAGGGCACGTGAAATTTCCGATACCTCCTGCTGTCTGGATTCGCTTTTTCCTCCGGCAGTCATAAGCTGTATGTAGTCAATCACAATAAGTCCCAGATTATTGTCTCTTTTGAGTTTACGGCACTTGCTCCTGAATTCTCCTATAGATATGCCTGGAGTATCATCTATGATAATATTTGACATTCCTACATTGGAAGCACCCTCGGCAATATTAGCCCATTCCGCCGGAGATAAATTACCTGTTCTTATGTTCTTGGAATCAACACGTGACTCCATGGATATTATACGGTTTACAAGCTGAAGCTTTGACATCTCCAGACTGAAAATCGCCGTGGTTGTGTCATGCTTTACGGACACATATTGGGCTATATTAAGCGCAAACGCTGTTTTTCCCATTGATGGTCTGGCTGCCACCAGTATAAGGTCAGAATTCTGCATACCTGCCATTTTGTAATCCAAATCGGTAAATCCTGTTGCAATGCCGGTTATCTTACCTCCTGCGTTGGCTGCTGCCTGTATTCTGTCAAGGGCTTCAATGACAATCTCACTTATTGGCTGAAACTCTCCGCCCTGACCATTCTGTGTAAGACTTGTAACATTTTTTTCCGCATTAAAAAGAATGTCATCTATGTCGTCTTTACCTTGGTAACAATCTTCCTCTATGTCATGCACAGTTTTGATAAGTCTGCGCAAAATTGATTTATTTTTAACTATATCCGCATAATGCCTTATGTTTGCAGATGTGGGAACTGCTGCCAGCACTTCTCGCAAAAATTCCATTCCTGCAATCTCCGGAGGAGCTCCGGTCTGCCGAACCTTCTCCTGAACCTGTATAAGGTCTGCCGGTCTGCCCTCATTGTTAAGCTGCGCTATTGCATCAAACAAGATTCCGTATTGGGAGGAATAGAAATCATCCTTCTCCAACATATCAACAGCAATAGCAACCGCTTCCTTGTCCATAAGCATTGAGCCTATAACAGACTGCTCCGCTTCCACACTGTGTGGCATCACGCGCTTTATAAGCGCCTCATCCATAAAATATCCTCTCCGCTACGCTTCTTTTACCTTAACAGTAAGCTTGGCTGTAACATCCCTATGAAGCTTTACAGCTACTATCGATACTCCTGCCGTCCTGATTGGCTCATCCAGTGTTATTTTCTTTTTATCAATCTCAATTCCATGCTGTGCTTTCAGCTCTGAGGCAATTTCCTTGGAAGAAATTGAGCCGAATGTTCTGCCGTTCTGACCGGACTTAATTGAAACTTCTACAGAAATCCCGCCGATGCGCTCTGCAAGGGCTTTTGCCTCTTCAAGCTGCTCTCTGGCAATCTTTTCCTCATTGGCTTTCTGAAGCTTCAAATCATTCATATTGCTGGCATTTGCCTCCACCCCAAGCTTCTTAGGCAAAATAAAATTACGTGCATATCCGTCACTTACATTGACTGTCTGCCCTTTTTTGCCAAGTGATTTAACATCCTGTAATAAAATAACCTTCATTAGATTGCACCCTCCTGTATCATCTCATCCAAAGTGTTTTTTACAAGCTGGATGGCATCATCAATACTTATGTCTTTCAGCTGTGCTCCTGCTATTGTCATATGACCGCCGCCGCCCAGCCGCTCCATAATAAGCTGCACATTGACCTCATCAATAGACCTTGCGCTTATATAGATTTCATCGTTATAAAGTGTAAAAACAATAGACGCCTTTATTCCTGATATATCCAAAAGTTCATTGGCTGCCTGTGCACCGACAATTGTAGGACTTTGAAGCCCTGCGCTGGGACATATTGAAATCGCATAACTGTCACGGTATACTTCCGCATGTCTCACTGTCTCTGCCTTTGCCTTGTACTCTGACATATCGCTTCTGAGAAGCTTACGAACCCTTATAATGTCGGCGCCATTACGCCTGATAAAAGCTGCCGCCTCAAAGGTTCTGGCTCCTGCCTTATTGCTGAAATTATTAGTATCAATTAAGATACCAGAATATATGGTGTCCGCTTCAATAGCCTTAATTTTCACGTTGTCGCATATATACTGCAAAATCTCCGCAACCATCTCACAGGTAGAAGATGCGTAAGGCTCTATATAAGAAAGGGTCGCATTCTCAATAGGCTCGCTGCCCTGTCTGTGATGGTCTAAAACAACTGTTGTCTTACATTTACCGATAAGCTCCGGACACTCCGTATAGCTCTTTCTGTTGACATCAACCACAACCAAAAGTGTATTAGATGTGACTTTTGTAACAGCTTCATCACTTGTAACAAAAAGGTCTTTTTCATAATCGGAGCTGTTCTTATACAAATCAACAATAGGACGAAGAGATGTTGTGACCTCGTTAAGAACAATGTTTGCCTTTTTGTCAAAAGCTCTCGCCGCCGCATATATACCCACAGCAGCCCCCACAGCATCCACATCGCTTATCTTATGGCCCATAATTAATACATTATCTGTGGCCTCAAGAAGTTCACGCAGGGCATGTGCTTTAACTCTCGCCTTGACACGGGTATTTTTCTCTATTGTATTGGTCTTGCCGCCGTAATATGTTACCTTGTTGCCCTCCCGGACAACCGCCTGGTCACCGCCCCGTCCAAGAGCCAAATCTATAGCGGCTCTTGCCATATCATAGTTCTTAGTATATGTACCGTTCATGGCACCGATACCGATACTTAATGTGACCGACATCTCATTTCCTATATTAACAGACTTTACATCTTCCAGCACCGAGAATCTGTCTTCCCTTAACTGCTCCAAAAACCTGTATCTGAAAACTACAAGATACTTGTCCTTCTCAAGCTTCTTGACTATTCCGTTGCCGCCGGAAACATACTTATTAATCTTACGGTCAACAAGCGCTATAAGAAGTGAACGGCGCACTTCATCAATACTTTCCAGCGCCTCATCATAATTATCAATATATATCAGACCAACAACGCATCTCTCATCATGGAGTTCCTTGCGACATTCATTAATCTCTGTCTCATCAAAAAGATATATTGCATACAGCTTGGAATTTTCATCCGTCACTATTATGCTGGTGTCCGTATTTATTCCATCCATATCAACAGTCTCTATAACCAGTCTGTAATCCCTGTCGTTAAAAGTAAGCTGAACTTCATTAATCTGGTTTTGACTGCCGGTATAATCTAATTGTTCTATTTCAGGAAAAATAGATGTTATATTCCTGTGATAATTGTCCTTACTGATAATTTCCGCAAAAGCATTGTTCAGCCAAATTATCTTGCCATCCTCATCCAGCAATCCGTAGGGCACCATAAAATCATCCATCATGCGCTTCTGCATCTGAGCGTAGCCTGAAGCAAACTCAATTATTCCTCTGGTAAAAAGATTACGCTTAGTAAACACAAATATCGCAAACGCAACAATATATACAAACAACGCTGCGGAAAAAATCGCCGCCGCACGCAGGTCAAAAAAGTACAATGCGATATTAACTAAGGCAAAAAACACTGCGCCGTATGCCGGCCAACGCAGATACGCCCTAAGCGGCCCTTTAATTTTACCAAATGTACCCTTCATATCATAATCTCCTAATAATATACACACTGCACTCAGGCATATGACTTGCCTACGCATCACAGCCGACAGTTCTCGTGTACATTGTACCACACACAATCAATTTTGACTAGTACAAGAATTAAAAGACCGGTCCGCCCTTACTGGCTGACCGGTCAATGCTGTTTTGACTATTTATGTACTCATTAGCCCTTAACAGAACCCATAGCAATACCTGATACAATATGTCTTGAAAGAATAAGGTATACAATAATTACAGGGAAAATGGAAAGCGTAATCATCATATATACCTGACCCATATCAAACTTCAGATAATCGGCGGAACGAAGCTGTGCAATGAGAATAGGAATTGTCTTCATATCCTCTTTCTTAAGTATATAAGTAGGAATAAAGAAATTATTCCAGCTGCTTACAAAAGTAAATATTGCCTGAACCGCAATCGCCGGTTTCATAAGAGGAAGTGCTATTGTGTTGAAGGTTCTCATCTCGTTGGAGCCGTCAATTCTTGCCGCCTCAATAAGCGCAAGAGGCAATGCACTGTCCATATACTGTTTCAGATAATAGAATGTAACAGGCGCCGCAATTGTAGGTACAATAAGCGGTATAAAGTTATTAATCAGGTTCATCTTAGTCATCAACTGAATGAAACCAAGAACAGTTACCTGTGTCGGAACCATCATAATCATAAGAATGAACGTGAAAATAAATTTCTTAAGCTTAAAATTATATACATGTATCGCATATGCCGTCATTGTTGAAAAATATGTACTCAGCAATGCCGATGACGCCGCAATAATCAAGCTGTTTCTCAAGCCCTTAAATACGGGCTGGGAGCTGTTAATAAGGTTTTTAAAATTCTGTGCAAAATGTGTACTCGGAATAAATGAGATTCCTTTTTGAATCTCACCTGTATTTCTGGTCGAATAAATCAACAGGATATAGAACCAAAAGAGGCAGAGTATTGATAAAATTATTAATACGATATAAGCTATTACACGTCTTGCGCGAGTTGATGCACTCTTTTTGATTTCACCAATCGGTTCGCTCATATTTATGCCTCCTTATCTCTTTTTCTATACATAATATTATATACAACAAGACTCAAAATACCTGTCAGGAAGAACAGTACAACCGACAGTGCACCTGCCATACCATAATTCTTGCTGTACAAATGTTTATTCAAATACATAATCAATGTCATTGTTGTGTTAGCCGGATTACCTGTTCCGTTTGTCAAAATCTGCGGTACATCGTACATCTGGATACCACCGATTAAGGAAGTAATCATTACATAAATAAGAATCGGCTTCAAAAGCGGAAGTGTAATTTTGGTAAATCGCTGCCATGAATTGGCTCCGTCTACCTCTGCTGCTTCATAAAGTGATGTATCAATACCCATAATACCCGCCATTAGGAGTATCGTAGTATTACCGAACCACATTAAGAAGTTCATAGCGGCAACGATACCTCTTGTTGCCCATGTACTTGAGAAGAACTTAAACGGTTCTTTAAGTATATGCGCTTTAACTAACATATCATTGATTGGTCCGCCGTCTGCAAACAAAGCAAAAAACAACAATGCAAATGCCGATGCCATAATCAGGTTAGGCATATAAATAACTGTCTTAAAAAACGTGCTTCCCTTGAGTCTTAATCTTGAATCAGAGAACCACTGTGCCAACAACAGTGATACGATTATCTGCGGAATAAATCCCATTATCCACATAATTCCTGTATTGGCTGCGTATTTCCAGATTTTAGCATCTGAAAATAATGATTTGTAATTTTCAAATCCTATAAATCTCGGACCTATCTGCGTAAGTCCGTCCATAAAGTTTTCATAAAAGCTGTTATAAAATGTACTTACCAACGGAATAAGGTTAAACACAAGAAAGACTGCAATAAATGGTATCAAGAATATATATCCCCACTTGTTGTAACGGACTATCCTGCTCTTCTTACCTTTTCCCATAGGAGCAACACTCGCTTGATTCTGTGCCATATTCCCACTCCTAACTATTTGTATGAATACCATTCCGTAAAAAACATGCCTGCCCATATGAGCAGGCATGTAATTAAACCTGATTAGATTTACTCTGGAATATCAATTGCAGGGTATTTGGTTTTAACTGCATCATAGAATGCTGCAAGTGCATCCTCATATGTAGCATAGTTGCCGTCGAAGTATCCCTTCATTGCATTCTGGAACTCCTCGTTGCAGCCCTGGTCATATGCCGAAAGGTTCTGAATATTTACTGATTTGATTCCCTCGCAGAAAAGACCATATGGGTTCTGTCCGCCAAGGTAAGCATCGTTAGCTTCAGGATCTGTTGTCTTAGCTTCCATTACTGCTGTATTGTTAACAAAGTCATGGTCTGCATCAACGATATCTGACATAATCTCCTGATCTGTTGTAAGAGCAAGCATAATGTCCTTAACAAGCTCTGGGTTATCTGTTCCCTGTGCTGCACAAATCCATGTACCGCCCCAGAAGAAAGGCTCCGGTCCGTCAGTAACAGCCCATCCGCCGTCATAACCAACGCTGCCTTCTTCATCACACTTCATAGAGAAGTCGATTAACCAAGCCGGTCCAAAGTAGCAGAATACGTTACCGCTCTCATAGAATCCTGTATACCAGTCATCACTCCAAAGAGCATATGTCTCTGTCTGCTTAGCATCTACCATTGTCTTAGACAATTCAACCCACTCCTCAAGTCTTGAGTCAACATTGAACTTTCCGTCAACTACCCATGGAGATGTTGCTGTGTTAGAGAATATACGATAAATATCGTTAACTGATGATGTCATATAATGACCTGCTTCAGCCATCTTCTCTGCTGTTTCCTGGAATGTATCCCAATCGCTTACAGCCTTCTGAACCTCTGTTGGGTCATCCGTTCCGAGAACTTCTATAGCCATATCTCTTCTGTAAATAAGAAGACCAGGGCATGCCTGCCATGAAAGGCCTTTAACCTTACCGTTTGAATCTGTAACTACGTCCTGGGTATATGTATACTGCTCTGCGATGTCTGCTGCTGTAATACCAAGATCAGTAATATCCATTGTATAGTCTGTATCTGCATATTTAAGAGCATAGTCAGCTTCTACAAGGAAAATATCAATCTTTTCATCTGCTGATGCATTCTCCTGGTTAGCACCATATGCAAGAAGAGTGTCATCAAGGTTATTCTGATACTTATTATCTGTGTTCTCAACCTTTGTGAACTGAACTGTTACGTTTCCAATCTTTCCGCTTGTTTCATCAATTTTCTCATATCCTGGGAAATGGTCAGTAAGACGGCTGATGAACTCATCATTCCATACATAGATGTTAAGAACTGAACCCTCTCCATCATATGTCTTAGCCTTAATCTGCTCTGTCAAAGATAACTCATTCCCCTCTGCATCTGTTACAGGCTCTTTGCTTTCAGCAGGGGTTACGCCCGCCGTACCTGATGAACTGCTGCTCTTGCCGCAGCCTTTTTAAATTTTCTCATTGCTCCTCCATTCCGTTACTTTAATAGTAACAAATCTTTTTCTCTTTAAAACGTTTTAGGGATAACTAAATCGTTTTCGTAATTGTATAATACATCATTTTGTCAATAAATGCAACTACTTTTTTGTTTATTTTGTGTATTTTGTCTAATTTAGACAAATGTACCGCTATATATCTGGCTGGCAAAAACAGCCAAAAGCCTTATTTTAAAGGGTTTAGACCCGGGCTTGTCCGAAATCGTTTTCGTAAAATAAAAATAAAAAATATGTACAATCATTATATACATTTATGGAAATGTATCTGACTGTACATATCTGTACATTCACTGGATTTTCTTAATTGTCTCTCCCTGATAAAGCTTTGAGTCAATAACAATCTGGTCGATTATTGTGGTTCTCGGTTTCTCTATAAGGCTTATAAGTCTTTCTGCTGCACTTTTTCCTATTTGCTTAGTGTCCTGAATCACTGTGGTAAGTCTTGGTTCTATCATTCTGGAAATCGGTATTCCATCGTAGCCTGCAACCGATATGTCCTCCGGTATTCTCAGTCCCATTTCTTTTATTACATTGATTCCGCCGAAAGCGGCATAATCGTCAGGATAAAATATGCATGTTGGAGGCTCTTTCATTGAAAGCAGCCTTCTCGTAGCTTTCTCCGCCGTTTCTATATTACGGTATTTTACTTCTAAGACATAATCATCATTAGGCTTAATACCGTTTTTTTCCAATGTAATATAAAAACCTGACATACGGTTGGTGGTAACCACCGAGTCCTCTCCATAAAGGTAAGCAATTTTTCTGTGTCCCATATCTATCGCATACTGTGTAAGCTCCGACATTCCTTCCATATTATTTGAAATGACGGATATTGTTCTGTTAAAGGTATAGTCGATTGTCACCGTCGGAATATCGCTTTGCATAAGCTCTACGACCTCCGGCTCCACAAAGTTGACACAGGCAATAACAACGCCGTCCACGCCTCTGTAACGGCTATGCTCCAAATATGTCATCTGTCCCTGATGCCTTTTCCCTGAAATAATAAAGGTCAAATCATAGCCCCTGCTTTCTGCTGTGGATTTAACGCTGTCCAAAACGCTTGCAAAATAGTCATGGGTCAGTCCGCTCTGCGCTTCATCCACAAAAAGTACACCTATATTATGACTCCTGTTAGTTTTAAGCGCCCGTGCCGAAGAGTTAGGGGAATATCCCATCTCTTTGGCCTTTTGCCTGATAAGAGCTTTCTTTGCCTCACTGACATCTCTGTGATTGTTAAGTGCCTTGCTGACAGTAGATACCGAAACCCCACATTCCGCCGCTATGTCTTTAATTGAAATCATTTTTTCTCCATTCTTTGTAATCAGTCTTTATTTTCAATGTGTCTGAATACTCTTCCGTAAATTCCCGCTGTTGCATATATAAGAAGGGTAAAGCCCACTATCAGCCATATCCATCCCAAATACTGGAACAGCACCGGAAACGAAGCAAAGAGCAATATGGGAATCCCCCACAAAAGCCATATGGCTGCGCACCAGTTCAAATGGGAAAATCCTACTTTATATGCATTGATTATCTGTTGGTATATAGGATTATCATATCTTCCTAAAATAATAAAAATAAATGTTCCGCCTGACATGACCACTATTGCCGCTATTATACATACAACACAAACCGCCATGGCTGCATATCCGCTTCCTGCCAGAAACCTTACAAATACAAACCCTATAGCCGACATTACGCCTGCAAGAATAATCCATACGAGCGTTGCATCAATAAAATTCTTTCCAAATGTCTTAAAAAATGTGGAGGTAATTTTAACATCCGGCTCCTGACGCATCTTATAACACACCGTATTAGCCGCCGTAAGGGACGCGCCAATCGTAATAACAGGAATACAGCATACCAAAAAATATATATTAAGAAGTATCATGCTTCCGAATTTGTACAAAAATTTATTAAGCGGATTTTCCGCATGGAATAAATTCGCCATATATATCTCCCAATCGCTAAATCGTTTTCGCAAATCAATAATATAACAAATTCCACAAAAAAGCAACATAAACGGTCATGTTTTTATTCATTTTTGATATTTTTTACCTAGTGTTCGGCTAAACAACTTGTAATCCAAATCGGTTTTTGATATAATGTATATGTTTTATGGAGTTAATTACCGAAATCGTTTTCGGTTACCCTGTGAACGGGATATTTTTATTAGGAGGAACAACGTATTATGAAGTATGGTTTTTTTGACGATTCCAACAGGGAATACGTCATCACCACACCAAAGACTCCACTGCCATGGATTAACTATTTAGGCTCTAAGGAGTTTTTTACCCTTATATCCAACACATGCGGCGGATATACCTTTTATAAGGATGCAAAACTGCTTCGCCTTACACGTTACCGTTACAACGATGTACCTAACGATATTAACGGTAAGTACCTGTACATTAAGGACGGAGACACAATGTGGAATCCGGGCTGGAAGCCAACCAAAACCGAGCTGGATTCATACGAGTGCCGTCACGGAATGGGCTACAGCAAATTCACCTCTTCCAAGAACGGACTTCAGGCATCAGTACTTACCTTTGTGCCTATGAACGATAACTGCGAGGTCACTAAGCTTGTACTTACCAACAATTCATCAGAGGTTAAGGATTTCAAGGTATTCTCATATGTTGAATGGTGCCTTTGGAATGCGGACGACGATTCCCGTAATTTCCAGCGTAATTTAAGCACCGGCGAGGTTGAGGTCGATGGTTCTGCCATCTACCACAAGACAGAATATCGTGAGAGACGTAATCACTATGCTGTTTATTCTGTCAACGCTCCTGTTGATGGCTTTGATACAGCCAGAGACAGTTTTATGGGATTTTACAATGGTGCCGACACTCCCGATGTTGTGGTTAACGGTGCCTGCACTAATTCGATGGCAAGCGGCTGGTCTCCAATAGCAAGCCATCAGCTTAATGTTAAGCTTAATCCGGGAGAAAGCAAGTCCTTCGTGTTTGTACTTGCTTACATTGAGAATCCGGTTGAGGACAAATGGGAATCGCATAATGTTGTAAACAAGACTCCTGCCAGAGCCCTCCTTGCCAGGTATCAGACCGACGCCGATGTCGATAAGGCATTCACAGAGCTTAACGAATATTGGAGTGATCTTCTTTCAAAATATACTGTTAATTCCTCCAACGACAAGGTTAACCGTATGGTTAATATCTGGAATCAGTATCAGTGTATGGTAACCTTTAACATGAGCCGTTCTGCATCTTACTATGAGTCAGGTATCGGACGTGGAATGGGATTCAGGGATTCCTGTCAGGACCTTCTGGGTTTTGTTCATCTTATTCCTGAAAGAGCAAGACAGAGAATTATTGATATTGCTTCAACACAGTTTGAGGACGGAAGCGCTTATCATCAGTATCAGCCGCTTACCAAGAAGGGTAACTCGGATATAGGAAGCGGCTTCAATGACGACCCGTTATGGCTCATTGCCGGTACTAGTGCATACATTAAGGAAAGCGGTGATGTATCGATTCTTAATGAGATGGTACCTTTTGATAATGATGAGTCTAAGGCTCAGACGCTTATGACACATCTCAAGCGTTCATTTGATTATACAGTTAACCATAAGGGTCCTCATGAGCTTCCTCTTATCGGACGTGCGGATTGGAATGACTGTCTTAACCTTAACTGCTTCTCAGAGCATCCGGGTGAGTCCTTCCAGACCTTCGGCCCTTCTGAAGGACCTGTTGCAGAGTCCGTATTTATTGCCGGAATGTTCGTCAAATACGGTAAGGAATACGCGGAGCTTTGTGAGCTTTTGGGCGACAGTGCCGAGGCTGCAAGAGCTCTTGCAGAGGTTGACAAAATGTATGATGCCGTTCTCAAGGACGGTTGGGACGGCGACTGGTTCATCAGAGCTTATGACGCATACAGCAGCAAGGTTGGTTCTAAGGAATGTGAAGAAGGTCAGATTTTCATCGAACCGCAGGGCTTCTGTGTACTTGCCGGAATCGGTGTTGAGGAAGGGTACGCTAAGAAGGCTCTTGATTCCGTTAAAGAGAAGCTTGATACAAAATACGGCGTTATGATTCTCCAGCCTGCTTACACCAGGTATCATGTAGAGCTTGGCGAGGTTACGTCATATCCGCCGGGATATAAGGAGAATGCCGGTATCTTCTGCCACAACAACCCTTGGGTATCCTGTGCTGAAACAGTTATCGGGCGGGGCGACAGGGCTTTTGAAATCTATCAGAAGACTTGCCCTGCATACTGTGAGGAATTCAGCGAGATTCACAGAACAGAACCTTATGTATACTCACAGATGGTTGCCGGTGCGGATGCCAAGTTCCACGGCGAAGCCAAGAACAGTTGGCTTACAGGTACAGCGGCATGGACATTTGTCAATATATCACAGTACATCCTTGGTGTAGCTCCTACACATAAGGGACTTCAGGTTAATCCTTGTGTTCCTGATGGATTTGGTGATTTTACTCTTACGAGAAAATTTCGTGAGGGAACATATAACATCACTGTTAAAAACCCGGACAACGTTCAGAAGGGCGTCAAGTCTCTTACGGTTGACGGTACAGCAGTGGAGGGATGTATAATTCCTTACGAGAAAGGCAAATCCGTATACAACGTTGAAATTGTAATGGGGTAATAAATTACTGCGCTCCTGTCATATGACAGGAGCGTTATTTTTTTGAGGGATCCTTATGAAAAAAATATTGTCTGTTTTTACTGCAGTTTCGTTAGCCGCTTTGTCAGCTCTTACAACAGGCTGTATCAACAGCAGGCAGATTGACTCTTCATCATCCGGCACCATTTCTACAGCAAAAAGCACCTGTCAATTTACAATAATAATTGACAGGTGCTTAAAGTCTGCTATATCCTCGAAATTAATCCATTGTATATGGAAGAAGTGCAATATGTCTTGCTCTCTTGATTACAACAGTAAGAGCTCTCTGGTGCTTTGCACATGTTCCGGTAATTCTTCTGGGAAGAATCTTACCTCTCTCTGAGATATATCTTTTTAATTTATTAACATCCTTGTAGTCGATTACGTTGTTGGCGCTGTCGCTACAGAATACACAAACTTTTTTTCTTCTACGGCCCATTCTCTTCTTCATTGGAGAATCGCCCTTAGCATCTCTTGGATTAGACATTGTCATGACCTCCTTATAAATTCCGGTTTAAAAAGGCAAACCTTCATCCTCAACGCCATCAGGTATGTTCATAAATCCATCACCTGCTGCTGCGCCCGGTTCAGGTCTTCCCTCTGCAGGTGCATAACCACTTTCTGAAGATGATTTGCTCTCTGCAAACTCCTGTTCTTCTACAACTATATCCGTTGTATAGACTTTATTGCCGTCTTTATTAACGTAGCTTCCGGTCTGTATTCTTCCGGTAACAGCAATCTTTTTCCCCTGCTTAAGATACTTCTCTGCAAATTCTGCATTTCTATCAAAAGCAACGCAGGTAATAAAATCCGCTGTCTGCTCACCGTCATTGCTGCGGCGTCTTCTGTCTACTGCCAAAGTATATCTGGCTATTGTTGTGGACCTTTCGCCCGTTCCGTAACGAACGTCAGGGTCTCTTGTTAATCTTCCCATTAAGATAACTTTATTCATATCTGCCTCCATTTCCGGCTGTATCAACAATTACAGCCTATCCAATGCCGAAGGTTGAAAAACTATGGGGACTAACCGTCAGACGATTATTCTTCTACCTTAACGCATAAGTATCTGAGAACATTGTCCATAATACGCATCTGTGCTTCGATTTGTGCCGGAGCGGCTGCTTCTGCTTCAAATCTGATGAAATAATAGAAACCGTCATTCATTTTCTGAATCTCATAAGCTAATTTCCTCTTACCCCACTCATCAACTCCTGTGATTGTTCCTCCAAAACGTGTGATAAGGTTCTTAGCTTTCTCAATGACAGCTGCTCTTGCTTCGTCCTCGATAACTGCGTTAACAACGACTACTAATTCATACTTGTTCATGCTGTACTGCACCTCCTTTTGGTCTTATGGCCCCCTGTTACACAGAGAGCAAGGAATATATCTAATATATCACGAAAATATATGATACCATAAGTTGTCACTCTTGGCAAGTATTTTTTCCGATGCCGCGAGTGTTTTTCTCTACTAATCTGCGGGCAATCATTATCTGATGTCCGCATCCCATACATTTTAATCTGAAATCAGCGCCGACACGCAATATCTCCCACCGGTCGTTTCCGCATGGATGTGATTTCTTCATTTTTACAATATCACCAACATTATATTCCATGATGTGCCTCGCTTTCACTGACGACCGCTTTAATTCCACCTTGTTCAGTGGAAACAGTTCGTCGCAGCCGTGGTCTGATTATATCATGACATAAGGCGGCAATCCATTTCCACTCTTATGGTTACATTATAGATCCAATCATTCTCTGTTCCCTAAAATCTTTTTCAGGGTTTTCTCCAATTTGTCCATGTCAATCGGCTTGGCAATATGTGCATTCATGCCTGAATTGAGGGCCTGCGCCACATCATCAGCGAAAGCGTTGGCAGTCATGGCAATAATCGGGATTGTTTTTGCCAGGGGATGACCGCCCGCACGGATGGCACGGCAGGCTTCATAGCCGTTCATTACCGGCATCTGGATATCCATCAGAATCGCATCAAATTCTCCCGGTTCGGAGGCTTCAAAACGCTCAAGTACCGCTTTTCCGTTCACTGTGACCTCACAGTCCGCCTCCACCATAGAGAGAA